>CAZCWK010000012.1:30565-54278 GCA_964502355.1 uncultured Bacteroidales bacterium | reverse complement strand
TCGGTTCGTGGTGGGAGCCAAAAAGTAACCAAAATGAGATTGATATTGTCGCTCTGAAGTTGCAAAAAAATCAAGCTGTTGCAATCGAAGTAAAAAGGCAAAAGAAAAATTACAAGCCAGATCTACTGGCTGCAAAAGTGGAGCATCTTAAAAATAAGCTGTTACCCAAATATCAAATAGAGTTGATTTGCTTGTCGCTTGAAGATATGTAGGATTAAATTTGGCAAGAATCTGGTCGATGACAATCCAGCTATCTATGACTTACTCAATCTGTAATAGGGTATCTCATTACAAACCTCGAAACCAAGTTTCTGCGCTAAGTTAAACGAGCCGGTGTTTTCTTTTCACATGCCCATACCGGTTCAAAACCATTTTCATTGCAATAATCAATTAATGCTGAGCACACTAACTGAGCAAAACCTTTGCCTCGAAACTCAGGTATTGATTAAAATCAATATCCTCATACTATTCCATTCTAACCATATCCGCCAACTGGACAAAATAGTCATTTGACCATATATCAAGTTCTTTCTGATTGCGTACAAATGGAAGTACATCATTTTTCACTTGCTTGATATCAGCAGACGAAAGGCGATCTTTGAGTTTCTCCTTAAATAATTCCGGAGTTATTTCCTCATTATTAAATTGCCTGCATCTTTCAGTTAGATGAGTAAAGTCAAGCGGAACGTTATGGCGCAAATACCATTCGAAGTCGTACCAATCACGTCCCTTAACTCTGTTTTTCCAGGCACGATAGACAAGGGCATGCATCTTACCTGCGAAAAGATCTGGCAAAGTGTAACAACGTGTCATAAAAGAATGTGGCTGCAAAAGTAGCTTCTGTTCTGTAGTAAAATTCAATGGCGGGCAGGTGTCCACCTCTATCTTTATTTTGATAGACTTCTCAGTCTGGAACATTACATCGTACACATCAGTGTTGTCTTTCAAGAATGCAGACTCAACTTTTCCAAAACTTTTCTTATTATTTTTCTTTATTTCTACTTCACGACCAACCAGTGAGAAAGCATCAACTATCGCCTGGAAATATTTAGAGAAATCAAAATTTTCATCCTGTGTAAGCAAGGAAAAGTCCATATCCTCGCTGAAACGCTGCAAACCATGGAAAATTCTCAAACAAGTGCCACCATAGAATGCAGCTGATTCAAAAAAGCTACCATTATACAAACCAGATAGAATAACCTGCTGGTTTACTTCAAAAATGGCATTTTTTTTATTTTGATCTGTGGTCAAATCATAGTGTGACAACATGTTGTCATAAATTTCATTCTTCATCGTCTCAAAAACTTTAATACAGTGGAAATAGAGTCAGCCTTCTTGCCAACTTTAATATATTCCTCTAAAATAGTTGGATCAAACTTATAAAATTCTTCCATGTCCATTCTGATATCATGTTCCAGATAGTTTTCAACATCCTTAAGATAACGCAGGTTTACCATGGAAGAGTTGGCAATCAAATCACAAAGAGCTTTTTCCGGAGAAGCAATCAGGAATGCATATTCTCTTTTATCCAAACTCCTCACTCCCACAGAGAATGCTTCTCTTGATATATACTTATAGTCATAATTGCCGATTGGAGTTTGAAAACTGCGCGAATGCTTTATGGTCATAGATTGATGTACATAAACAGCCTCCGGAATTAGTCCATAATATCTCAAAGCTGTTGACATTGAAATATAAGAAGGGGCATAAAGATGGTTAGCAATCAATTCGCTCGAAAGAGTCTTTCCTGAATGTTCAGGATTGACCACATAAAGTCCTCGCTTTATTCTTAATATATAACCCTGCTTCTCAAGCCACACTACTTTTTTCTCAGCAGACTTGAGTTCCGGATAAAATGACTCAATGATTGAAGTCGTTATTGGCACATTACCTATGTTATTCAATAATCTATTCATGAAGCAAATATAGTAATATTTTGAACAATAAAAGAATTTAATCTTCTTTTTCTGTTCAATTTATAGCTGTATTAGTATTGCAGGAAGTAGTTTATCATATTCACAAAGATTACCTTTTTTCATTATTTTAGACACTATCATGCCGCATAATCCACTTGGCCTTCTAAACTGTTTACCTATAAATCTTTGGATATTAACTAATGCTGCCAATGATGAGGAAATTTAAATTAAATTATTAACTTTGACATGTTAAAAAATCCAACCTAATAAAAAGGATTATTTAACAATATGATTTTTTAATTCATTTGTGATAGTTAAAACTATAAATGTTGAAAATAATGAAAACAGTAAAATCATTTTTATTAATATCTACTTGTATTTTCACTTCATTATTACTGATGAATAGCTGTAAACCTGACGAAACTGAACATCCGGTTTTAGAAAAAGGGGATCCCAGCATAGTAATCAGTTATGATAATGTTACTAAAACTTCGGCCACATTGTATGCCAAGGTTTTTCCTTATGGCAATGAAGTGATTGTCACCATTCAATATGCTGAGAAAAATAGCCAAAACTGGAGTTCCTTTATTTTTGAGGAAAAAGCAGTCGGATATGATTGGGTGACTAAAGACATTATGATTATGCCTTTGAAACCGGGAACAGCTTATAAATTCAGAGCATTGGCTAATAAGATTACTACTCAAGAGAGTTATTTTAACACTCTTCCGGATTTATAAAGTTATTTCTCTGACTTCTTCATAAAATCTCGTACCAACGATTCTGTATTCATCCGGTTTCTCAAGGATATGGGAATGTAATGCATCTTCAAAAGTTTGTTTCATACGTTTATTAAGTTTTTTGGCATTAATATATCAAAATATATGAGATTTGTATCAACAATCTCATTATTAATGACTATCTTCGGAAATATCAATAAAAAGTTTACTTACCTGTTTGTTGAAAAAGGTTTCTGAGAATTCCTTTTTCAACGAAAGCCTGCCCCCTAACCTCTGGAAATCGCAATGTTTGAATAATTATTATAGCCATTCCTTAGAATGACTAATAATTATTCAGATTTTCTACAAAAAACAATTTTACTAATATTTTTTCAATGATTAAAGTTAAGAAAGAAGGAATTCTATTGCAAAAAACCCACTATGAATTTGAAAATTCCGGAGTATTAAATCCTGCTGTAATAAGACAGGGTGATAGCGTGCACCTTTTATACCGTGCTGTAAAAAAAGGAAATTATTCGACAATAGGATACTGCCGACTGGACGGGCCATTAACTGTTGCAGAACGATGGAATGAACCATTTATGATTCCTGAATACGACTATGAATCACAAGGAGTAGAAGATGCAAGGATTGTCCAGATCAAAAATAAATACTATCTCACCTATACAGCATATGATGGCACAAATGCAAGAGGTGCACTTGCTATGTCGGACGATTTAATGAATCTAAAGAAAAGGGGACTCATTGTACCTCCTGTATCGTATGCTGAATTTGTTTATCTGGCTGAAAAAGAAGGCAAAATTGACAAAAATTATTACCACAATCACCAATTTTATTATCAGGAGAATGATCCGGAATTAAAAATAATGCTTTGGGACAAAGACGTCATCTTTTTCCCGAGAAGGATTGCCGGTAAATTGGTGTTTCTACACCGTATACGTCCTGGCATTCAGATTGTTTCAGTAAATAATATGCATGAATTAACCCATGAATATTGGGATGAATACATATTAAATATGCATAATTATATTGTTCTGGACCCCGTCTACCCTCATGAATCAAGCTATATTGGCGGGGGTTGTCCTCCGATTGAAACTGAAAACGGATGGCTAATGATATATCATGGTGTAAGTGATTCCGAAAACGGATTGGTTTATTGTGCATGTGCTGCACTTTTAGATTTGAATAATCCATCAAAAGAGTTGGCACGACTCCCGTACCCATTGTTTGTTCCCGAGTATAACTGGGAATTAAATGGAGATGTCAATAACGTTGTTTTCCCAACCGGAACAACACAGTTCGGTACAACTCTGTTTATTTATTACGGAGCAGCCGATACATGCATAGCCTGTGCTTCGGTAAGTTTACCTGATCTATTAAGTGAATTAATGAAATACATAAAAAAATAACTTATGAAAACAGAAACAATATCCGGTCAAACTAAAAACGGATTCATATCAATACCCAATACTTTTGAAACGAGAAAAACGTTACGCTTCAATGCAACTCACAAAAGCATACATAATTATCTTGAAAAAGGAACATCTGATTCACCTGTTGAAATCTTATTCATCACATCCTATCCTCCAAGAGAATGCGGGATTGCAACATATTCACAAGATTTAATAAAAGCACTGAACAATAAATTCAGCAATTCATTGACAATCAAAGTATGCGCCTTAGAATCAGGGATTTCCACTTATAATTACCCTCAGGAAGTAAAATATACTCTTGATACATCCTGCGCTGCTGAATACAAATCGATTTGCCTGAAAATAAATAAAGATCCGGATGTCAAAATTGTTTTGGTTCAACATGAATTTGGATTTTTTAAAAAACAGGATGAATCTTTCCTTCAGTTGCTATCAGGACTTACCAAACCTGTAGCAATAGTCTTCCATACAGTTTTGCCACATCCCGACGAATTTTTGAAAAATAAAATCAGGGAAATCACATCGGTGTGTCAATCAGTGATTGTAATGACTCATATTTCAGAAAAAATACTTGTTGATGATTATTCCTTGCCTGCACAAAAAATATCAGTAATACCACATGGAACACATCTTGTCTCTCACTTAAATGTAAAGACATTAAAACAGAAGTACGATTTATCGAACAGAAAAGTATTGACGACATTTGGTTTACTGAGTTCCGGAAAAAGTATTGAAACAACACTCGAAGCGCTGCCGGCTATTGTAGAAAAATGTCCTGAAGTTGTTTTTTTAATTATAGGCAAAACACATCCTGAAGTTGTAAGAAATGAAGGTGAAACCTATCGTAATAGCCTTGAAATGAAGGTTAAAGAATACAAACTTCAAGATCATGTCATTTTCATTAATAAATACCTTGATTTATCCGAATTGTTGGAATACCTCCAGTTGACAGATATTTATATATTTACAACCAACGACCCTAATCAGGCAGTAAGTGGTACTTTTGTATATGCTATGAGTTGCTCTTGTCCAATAATCTCCACGCCCATCCCTCATGCCAGGGAAGTCCTAACTGAAAATAACGGTATAATATTTGATTTCCGTGATTCCGCTGCACTTGCTGCAGGAGTAGTAAAACTATTCAAAAACGAAACATTGCGTAAAAGCATGAGCCTTAGCACACTACAGACCATAGTATCTACAGCATGGGAAAATTCTGCAGTTGGGCATGCAGTGTTGTTTACCAAAATGAGTAATGGAAACAGCACCTTAAGCTACAACCGTCCGGTCATAAATCTCAGTCATATGAAACAAATGACCACGCAAATCGGGATTATTCAGTTTGCAAAAAACAATCAACCGGATATTTCAAGTGGATATACTCTTGATGATAATGCCAGGGCTTTGGTTGCAACATGTATGCTTCATAAAATAACTCCTTCAAAAAACAGCATTTATAATATTAAAAAGTATTTCCGTTTCATAAAAGCATGTATGCTGCCAAACGGAGAGTTTTTAAATTATGCAGATAAACATATGCACTTTACTGAGCAAAATAATACAGTAAATCTGGATGACGCAAATGGTAGAGCCATCTGGGCACTTGGTTACTTATTATCAATATCCGAACAACTGCCAGTAAATATTGTCGAAGAAGCAGAAGTTGTGTTTAAAAAAGCATTACTGCATTTTGAAAATGTACATTCTACACGCGCAATGGCTTTTGCCATTAAAGGAATTTACTTTCATCATACAGGCACAAATTCTCTCGAAAACCTTACATTACTTACAACTCTCGCTGAACGTTTAGCTGCCATGTTCAGACACGAAAAAGACGGTAACTGGAAATGGTTTGAAAGTTATCTTACATATGCAAACAGTATATTACCTGAAGCCATGCTCTGTGCCTGGCAATTGACCAAAAAAGATGAATATAAAGATATTGCAATCACAACATTTGATTTTTTGATATCTCAAATTTTTAATGAGAACGGCATTGAAGTCATTTCCAATAGAAACTGGTTTCATAAGGGGGAACAACCCGAACATTATGGTGAGCAACCTATAGACGTTGCTTACACCATTATTGCTCTCGATAAATTTTATGAAGCATTACATCTGAACAGATACCGGGTTAAAATGGAAACAGCATTTGACTGGTTCTTAGGTAAAAACCGCCTTCATCAAATTATATACAACCCTTGTACAGGTGGTTGTTATGATGGACTTGAAGATGATCACGTAAATTTGAATCAAGGTGCAGAATCTACAATAAGCTACCTTATGGCAAGATTGACAATAGAAAAATACAAATAAAAGAGTACCTCAGTAAATAATCACAAATGACATTTTGAATGCCAGTGTAGATGCACAGGTGAAGAAACACACTTTTCGGATATTTAGTTTGATATTCTTCCGGAAAGTGTGTTTCAATTGTAAAAATTCATTTATGTCGGATCAGAACTTCTTATATGAGTTGTTTTTGAAGTTTTTTACAATCTTCGAAAATGATTTTTCTTGTTTTCTTTTTTCATAGACCGAAGCTGTATAATGCCAGGCTTCTTTCCTGAGTTTAAGATAACTTTCATAGACTCCCCTATCAATAAGTCCTTCTTTGACCGCAGCGATTACAGCACATCCTTTTTCGTTGACATGACTGCAATCTTTATAAAGACACTGATCTTTAAAGTTGCTGATATCCAGCATGTCTGATAAAGAGCCTTCATTATCATTTGTCACTCCGAAAAGCTTAACTCCCGGAGTATCAATAAGCACACCACAGCTTTCCAGCAAAACCATCTCACGTCTTGTCGTAGTATGTCGTCCTTTTCCCGTTGAAGTGCTGATTTCTGAAGTCCTGAACAGATCCTGACGACATAGATTATTGATCAGCGTGCTTTTACCTACTCCGGAAGAACCTGTGAAAACCACGGTTTCACCTTCTAAAATAAAAACACGCAAACTATCAATACTTTCCGGTTGATTAATGCTCGTAAAAAATACAGGTAATTTATCTGATAAATGTTGTAATGCTTTCCGGGCATCATCTGTCTTGTAACCCAGATCAGTCTTTGTCAGGATTAGTTCAGGCATGATATCTTGTTCAGCCAGTTGTAGCATAAAACGTTCGATACGACGCACATTGAAATTATCGTCAAGACTCTGTACAATAAAGGCTTTATCCACATAAGAAGCAATAGCTTGTTTTTCATTTACTGTGCCGCTTTTCAGACGGTAAAGAGTTTTTTCACGAGGTAAAATATCGTAAATGATACCTTTATCCTTATCCATCGTCTGAAAAATAACCCAGTCACCGGTACAAGGATACTCTGAGCCCGTCATCCCAAACAATAGATTTCCTGTTAGTTCACATAAGTAATGTCCCGTCTCTGAAACCACTTCATAACAGGTTTTATGAGTTACAGAAATCCTTCCATGGTCAAAATCCCTGAATTCTGACTTTTGTTTAAGCTGGAACAAATCATTGTTCCAGCCATATTGTGTCAAATTATTCATAGCTTCCTGCCGATATAAAATACATAACCGTAATACTCCTTGTATTTTTTGTACAACAAAGCTTCGTGCCTTTCGTTAGCTACGAGATCTTCAGCAGCTGTATTGCCTGCATATTTTTCAAGAAATCTATCCTGAATACCGGCCTGCAAATCGTAGAAATTCTCAAGCCAGCAGTTTTCGGGTAATATAAATGTTGAAACCGGGACATAACCGGCTCTCTCCATTTGTGCAACCTTGTTAGAAATCAAATCAATCTCAGGATATGCATCCTGCCAGAATTTGTTTATTTCGTCAGGTCGCTCAACCGTAAACCATGAAGCCTCTGAAACAGCAATATAAGCACCTTGTTTTAAAAACTTATGCCATTCTTTCAAGCCATTATCAAAACCAATATTATAAATTGCACCTTCTGACCATATAAGATCAAGAGATTCCTGCTCAAATGGCAGATCTGCCATTGTGCCGACAATGCCTTTGACTCTGTCCTGCAGATTTAAGCTGACGGCATTATTATTGAATTTCTCAATAAAATAAGGGAACAAATCTACACCTTTGATATTACCTGTTGTATTTTGGGCAAGGGTCATAGTCTGCCCACCGGTGCCACATCCTATATCAGCAATTTTTGATGTATCGTTAAGATTGTCTATAAAGCTCAATGCTTTAAGTGTTGCTTCAGGACTTCCGGGTCCCTGACGCTCAATATTTGAAAAGTATTCGCAGATTAAACTGAAATCGAAATCGTGAATTGAGTTATTTTCGTTACTCATGATGTTTAAAATTTGATTGAAGGTTTCGCGTATAAATATTAGTTACCGCAAAGCTTCAAATTATTATTTATGGAAATATAATAGTAATAAGCCCGACACGAATATGCCAGCTCTCAAAATATTATAACCTTTGTAAGAATGTCAAAGGTTATTTATAATACAATATCCAAAGTAAATTTAAACATCCAATAGTTTTGGTTCACAAATGTAATGGTTTCAAAATAAAATATCATAATTTACCCGAAAAAATTAGTTTCATCTGTAATTGGATTTTATAAACTGGATATGAATGCATTTCTGACATCGCATTGTTAATATCTGTTAATAATCACAACACTTTGCAGTCTTTTGCAGTGCTTTTGCATCTTGTATTTGTAAAAGATAAAAAACATGAAACGTATATCTACATTATCATTAATCTTAACAGTCGCCATTTCTCTGACTTCCTGTCTGAATGGTTTAGACGATGATTACATCGAATGCGGTCAGGATATTGGTTTTATAAAGACCGTTAATAATATTAAGTGTGCTGCTACAAGCTACGGTCTGGTAACTTCACCTGAAATTAAGAATCTTCAATCCGGAGAATGTTACATATTAGGTTATCAGATTACAGAGGCTGCTGTTGATGGTGTTTATAATGCAAGCAGAGTGTTTAATATTTCTGAGAATCCGTTACCTCAGACGGCATTAAAAACCGGAAAACCTGCTGACAGTACTTCTGTTGCAGTAAATGATTTTTATATTCCTTTTTATGCATCAACGGATTACATGGATGACAGATGGGTCTTTAATTATGTTGCATCTGTAAAGAACAATGAAAAAATCACTGCTGAATTTTATTACAATGTAGATAATCAGATAGATAAGAATGGCATAAATGTAAAGGGTAGTGATAAAATCATCATTGATGTCTATTTCAGAAGAAACGGAACCCCGGACAGCACCAGTACTGTTAAAACAAAAAGTTTCTCATACGTGGGAAATATGAGATATCTGAGAGACTTTGCATTAAATCCGGAAAATAGTCTGGATGTCACGAAAGACAAGTATGGTCGTTATTATAAAATTATTTTTATACAATTCAGATATCATAAATATGTTTCTGCCACAAAATCAGAAGTTACATACCTGGGAAGTTGGGAAAATAGCTATGCACAAAAATCTTATTTCATGGTCCAGAACTTTTACATTGATTAATGAATGAACAGGAATTAATAGCAGGATGTAAAAAAAAGGATCCGATTTCCCAAAGAATGTTATATACGGCATACGCACCAAAAATGATGAGTGTTTGCTGCAGGTATTTAAATGACAGGGATACTGCAAAGGATATTTTACAGGATGGTTTCATAAAGGTTTTCACCAAAATCGGAACTTATACCGGCGAAGGATCTTTTGCAGGGTGGGTGAAACGCATATTTGTCACAACTGCACTGGAATATCTCAGACACAATGATTCTATGAAATTTACGGTTCCTCTGGATGAATATATAAATGTTGAAGATGAAATAAATCCTTCGGTTTTGAGTCAATTGTCGGCAGATGACCTGATGGACCAGATATCAAAATTACCTTCGGGATGCAGGACAGTTTTTAACATGTATGCGATAGAAGGCTACTCACATAACGAGATTGCTAAGATGTTGAAAATTAAAGAAAACTCATCGCAGTCACAATTAGTGAGAGCCAGAAAGATTTTACAAAAAAATATAATGTCAATAGTAGGAAAAGAATATGCGAGACAGCAAAACCAATAAGCCGGAAGACAAAGGTAATGATCTGTTCTACGATTATTTTAAAGATAGTCTGAAAGATCATCAGATGCCTGTTGACGATCAGAGCTGGGATATTATAAATGCAGGTTTCAATCCACGTAAGAAAAAAGGTCTGTGGATAACAATGATTTCAAGTGCTGCGGCTGCTGTAATTCTGTTATTTATACTTTTCGGTACCGGTCTGAATAATAAAAATACAGACACAAAATTGTCTGGCAATATTAATAATAATGTCGAAACCGAAATAAACAGTAATCAATCACAAACAAATAATTCATTACTTCCGGGAAGTAGCAAAACACAATCAAAACTATTATCTCAATTTGAAGAAACCACAAAGACAGATGCCCCATTGCTCAATAGTAAATACAATACCCGAATCAGAAATAAAGCTGATGTGCTGAGAAAATTAAAGCTTAAAGGTCGCGAAAATGAATACAACTCTTTGGAAACAAAGAACTCCGGAGATTCTGTTGTTGCAAATGAAAATCTTTACGCTGAGGTATCAAATGAGAATACTGAAGCAACTAAAGATGCAGTAAACAATAATTCTGCAGACTCAGTAAAAAAAGCTACATCTCATTATGGCTCAGGTGAATTATACAAAAAATATGATGACATAGTGCTGGCATATGTGCCTGAGAACAATAATAAATGGGAAATAAGTGCAGAAATGGGTATCAGCAAATTGAAATCTGAATCACAATATTACGATGGAAGGATAATGCTTGCCGAAAGTTCTATTGTTAATCCGGATAATTTATTGATGGGCGTTAGCAATAATCCTGAAGTTGCCGAATACGCTCCTCCTGTATCAATTGGAATTTTGGCCAGAAAAAGAATTAACCCGATGTTAGGTTTCGAAACCGGGCTGGTATATAGTTACTTATCAACAAGTTTTACTGACAAGAACAATCACCATTATAGTGCAAATCTGACTCTGCATTACCTGGGAGTACCCGTAAACCTTATTGCTGATATTTTTAGCGTCAAAAATATTCTGAAAATTTACGCAAGTGCGGGGCCGATGATTGAAAAAGGCATAAAGTCAGAATTTAACGAACGCAACGCTATTATCAGGCAATCGGTGAGGGATGTCGGAATAATCAATGGGGTTCAGTTGTCTGCTAATGCATCAATTGGCATATCTTATAAGTTTTATGATAAATGGAATTTTTATCTGGAACCAAAAATTTCTTACTATTTCGACAATAACCAACCAACAAGTATCCGTACAGAAAAACGGACAATAATAGGAATAAACTCCGGATTTAGATATGACTTTTAGTACTAGTACAACTAAATTATTTAATTAACTAATTTTTATTTTATTAATTTATGAAAAATTTTAAGTATCTTTTGTGTTCATTGGCTTTAATTCCTGCGTTATACAGCTGCGACAAAAACGAAGATAATAGTGTGAAATTTGACAAAAGCAGCGTCAGTGTTGTTGTAGGTAAAACTTCTAAAGTTACAATAAACGGAACAGAAGCTTCCTATACAGCAGTATCTTCTGATACAACTATTGCAAAGGCCACTATTGCAGCTAAAGAAATTACTCTGAGTGGTATCAAAGAAGGTAATGCCATCGTCACAGTCAAGGCAAAATCAGGCAATACCGGTAAAGTAGCAGTCACCGTCACAAAAAACTAAAGTATTAAGTGAGTGAAGTGAATCGTTTGGGCCACAGTTAGGTTCAAATGGTTCACTTCTTTATTAATTTAATTAACCAGCTGGTTGCAAAGCAGCTGTGAAAACTTGTTTTTAAATTCTGATAAAAACCTTATTTGAAAATCTGAAAACAGAAGAAAAAACAATCTAAATGCATATATTCGTATAAACAAAAATCAGGTTTTTAGGGTTATTACCTTATTGATTATTATAGATTTATTTATGCGAATCCGTTTAGCAGGAAAGCTTTTACTGGTTGTATTGGCAGAATTAGGTTTCATCAGTACGGCTTTTGGCGAAGTTATAGATGCGTCAAAGGCTAAAGATATCGCTACAGGATTTTATAATAAAAAAGTTTGCCCCTACCCTGAAAGTCTATTAAGGAGCGGAAGTATTAAAAATCCTGATTTCAAACTTATCTATCAGGAAAATGAAGTTCCAGAAGGCTCAGCTCTGAAGAAACCGGTTTTCTATGTTTTCAACAATGAGCCTGAAAATGGTTTCGTTATAGTTTCTGCCGAAAGCGAAACTACTCCTGTACTTGGTTATTCAGTTAAATCGGCTTTTGATCCGGCAAATATCCCTCCGTCATTAAAAGAATGGTTTCAACACTATAGAAACCAAATTCAGTTATTGCGTGATGGCAGGTTTAATTCAGCAGTCTGCACAGAAATGTCTTTTTCGGATGTTAATCCCGGGAAAGAGGTAAAAGAATCAACAGAGATATTACCTCTGATTAAAACAAAATGGGAACAGGGTTGCTATTACAACAGTTTTTGTCCTTATGATGCCGAAGGCCCGTGCGAACATGTGCTTGTAGGTTGTGTTGCTGTTGTCATGGGGCAGATTATGAATTACTGGAAATACCCTGAATCCTTCAATGATATTCCTGGTTATTCTACAGATTACGGATGGATTTCCACTATAAAATCATCGGTTTATAACTGGTCAATAATGCCTGAATCCTTGAACAAGGAGTCAAATTCTACTGTTGTAAATTCTCTGGCAGAGCTACTTTATCATTGCGGAGTTTCAACAAAAATGGATTATGGCCATGATGAATCCAGCACAAGCTCTGTAAATGCCAGTCAGGCTTTGGTAAATACTTTCAAATATCCCCGGTCTGTAAAATACAGAGAAAGAAAGGATTATAGTTCAGATGAATGGCACTTAATGCTTAAAAATGAGCTCAAAAATAACAGACCCGTTTATTATAGCGGAAATGGTATTGGTAGTCATGCATTTATTTGTGATGGATATCAAAATGTTTTTTATTATCATTTCAACTGGGGTTGGGGAGGAAATAATGATGGCTATTATGTTTTGGACTTATTAACCCCGGAAAACTATGATTTCAATAACGGACAGACAGCAATAACAGGTATAACAAAATTTGATATACCAGTCATTGAATTTCAAAAGTATGAAATATTATATGATACAGACTCTTCCGGTACGGTTTCTTCAAATGGTATTGCAGAACCCGGAGAAAATTTTGTAATGCCTTTAACAATAAAAAACTCAGGATCAGGCAATGCCAATAACATTGTACTTAGATTATCAAGTGAGGATAATGATATTAATATCCTTAATGACTCTGTTTCACTGAGTAAAATTGAAAAAGACTCATTACTGATAATCAGCAATTTCAGGATAGCAGTAAAAGATTATTGCAAGGACAAGGACATTAAATTAAAGCTGTCATTAAAATCTGATGAAGGAGAATGGATGAAGTTTTTTAATATCCATATTTTTGATAATCAGACTGTTCAATTATCAGCTCCGGGAAATCTCAACACTTCACTTACTCAGGATGAAAAGAAAAATCTTACATACATAAAGATTAAGGGCAGAATGGATGCCAGGGATTTTAAGATCCTGCGTGATAGTATGCCATCCTTGTCCATTATTGATTTGAAAGAAGTTGTAATCGAAAGATATTTTGGCACTGAAGGGACTAAAAACACTGTTCCGACCGAACATCCGGCAAACACTATACCTCAATATGCTTTTTTTAACCAAAAGTCTTCTGTCGGGAAAAGTACCTTAAAAAATATTATTCTTCCTCAGTCAGTAACTGCAATTGGTGATTTTGCATTCCATTATTGCAGGAATCTGTTGAAAATTGATTTACCAAAGTCTTTAATTTCTATAGGAAATATGGCTTTCTCTGAATGTAGCAGTATGACTGATATTCTGATTGTGCCGTCTTCTGTAAAAAGCATCGGAACATCTGCATTTTCCAACTGTAACAAGATTACGGGGCTGATTTTGCCTGATAGCTTGACAAGAATTGAAAGTTCCTGTTTTTTTGAATGTTATGGCATGAAGGGTAATTTGGTAATTCCTGACAATGTCACGTCGATAGGATCTTCGGCCTTTTATGGTTGTGCAGGATTTACATTTGCATTTATCCCACAAAATGTTCAATTAATCGAGAGCTCTGCTTTCCTTGATTTCAGCGGAGAAATAAATGTTTCTAAACAAAATGTATATTATTCAAGTTCTGACGGTGTCTTGTATAATAAGGATCAGACGACTTTGATACAATGTCCGGTTTCAAAAAAAGGCACCTACGCAATCACTCAAACTGTAGTAAATATTGGAAACTCGGCATTTTCGGGTTGTACTTATTTAAACGAAATCCTGATGCCCGGCTCTGTAAAGGTTATAAACAATTATGCATTTTCGGGGTGTGCCGGTTTAAACAGTCTGCAACTGCCTCCATATCTTACAACAATCAATCAATCCGCATTCCAGGGATGCAGTAACATTAAAGGCAACATCATAATACCGTCTTCCGTCAATATTATTGGCAACTCGGCTTTTAACGGTTGTAATAATGTAAACTCGGTAATTATTCCAAATACAGTTACTTCAATCGGAAGTCTGGCTTTTTCAAATTTCGGCGGGTTATTTTTGGTGGATGAAACCAATCCAAATTTTGCATCTGTTGACGGAGTTCTTTACAATAAGAAGAAAACCATGTTAATACAGAGTCCAAATACAATGAAAGGTTCATTTAAAGTACCTCAGAATGTCACGGTAATAGGTAATTATTCTTTCACAGGATGTAATGAACTTACAGAGATACTTCTGCCAAAATCCCTCAAAATAATTGGAAATAATGCTTTTACAGGACTTAAAAGATTAAGCGGTTCATTCTCCATCCCCGATTCGGTCACTGATATTGGTAGCTCCGCATTTTCAGGTTGTTCAGATCTGCGTAAAATAATTATTTCTTCTAAAGTTTTGAAATCCATCGGTGAATCAGCATTTTCAGGATGTGTAAACCTTAGATTTCTTTATGTTTTTATGGTTGAGCCTGTTGACTTAAGCCAGACTAACAATGCTTTTTATCTTGTAAATAAAAATATCTGCACTCTTTATATACCTGAAGGTTCTCTTGAAAAATATTCAAATGCCAGTCATTGGAAAGACTTCAAAAGAATCAAAGAAATGAAAAGTATCAGCATTACACCTGATGCAGTGAGGGTTTCTAATGCGGAATCAAGCAGGGCAAAACTGATAATATCATCAAATACCAGCTGGACTATTGCTTCTGATAAATCCTGGCTTAGTTTAAATCCTGATGACGGATTTGGCAATGATACTATAGTTTTAACTGCAAACAGAAATTTTTCTTCGGAAGAAAGGATAGCAAATGTTACTGTTACACCTGCGGATGCTGCAGTAATAAACATTATAGTAATCCAGGATGCCGGCAATTATACCCTTGAAATCGACAAGGACACATCAGTATTATCCTTTAAAGAAGGCAGTTCTGATACATTAACAGTTAATTCAAATATACTTTGGACAGCAAAATCTGATGTTTCATGGCTTTCAATAGCACCAGCTGAATATTCCGGCAACGGTAGTATTATAATTAAAGCATCTGCAAACAATAACAGAAATGCACGATTAGCTACAATAACGTTTTCAGGTGAAGAAATCGCTCCCAGGTATATAACGGTAATTCAGGCAACTCCATACATTCTGAAACCACAGATATACAAAAAATGGAATGATGTTCTGATTTGTGACAATAGCGCCGGGGACCTGACTTCATACCAATGGTATCTGGATGATAATATAATCGAGGGTGCAATCGGACAATATCTCTTTGAGTCAAATAGATTAAAAGGCAGATATTATGTTGAGGTTTCCGGAAATGACGGGCTTAAAGGAATCTCTAATACTATTGCTGTTGAAATGGTATCAAAAAGTGAAATCCTTAAAGTTTATCCGAATCCTGTTGGCTTTGACAGGATAATAACAATAAATATTGATATAGCCGGCGAAGATCTAAAAAACTACAGACTTACTGTAATGGGTATTAATGGATTAGCATTGCAGACTTTTGAAGAGTTAACAAGCTCAATGAGTATTGGGGTTAAAGAAAAAGGTACTTACATTATTGCATTAAAGACTAAAGCAAACAAGTTGAAAGATTCTGTAAAAATTATAGTAAAACCCGACTGATGAGGATAAAGGCAAAAATATTAGCAATCCTGGTTCTGTCACTTTATCTGACTGAATGCTTTGGACAAATTGACAAGTTAAACCTGACTGTCAACTATGGACCAAGCATAACTTCATTAAAGAATAAAATCCTTGATAATGAGCAGTCATGGGAAAACGGTTATTCTGCAAATATGTATTTAAATTATTCGGTAAATAGTCTGCTTTCGGTTTCAACCGGATTCGGATTTTCAAATTTTTCATCAAGTATGTCTGTTAATGAAACATACTTTGAGAAACCCTTGATTGACGATGAAAATGATAATTATTTATATCGCATATATGGAAGTAAAATTGCAGGTGATCAGTTAATTGAAATGTTTGAAATACCTTTAATAATTACCCTGCAGATGCAAAAAGAATTACTGTTGAATCCACTTTTACAGATTGGAATTAAAGCATCTATTCCTTCAAAAACCAGATATAATTGCTCAGAAGGAATCGTTAGGACCACAGGTTATTATGAAAAATACAATGTAGAATTGTCTGATATGCCAAATCATGGCTTTGAAACTATTGATTTGAAAGGATTATCAGGGGAAATGTCAACAAGAACAGCTATTTCAATGCTGGCAGAAATTGGTTGTGACATAAAGACCGGATATAATTGTTTCCGGGTATCAGCTTACTACACTCAAAGCCTGACAAGTAACAGCAAGAGTTTTAATGTTTTCGATAAACATTATCCACTACAGTCAGTTAACGAATCTGCATCAAAAGTCTGTTTGAGATCTTTTGGTCTGAGGTTCGGATTGTTAATACCTTTCTCAAAGAGGTATTAATAACCTTTTCATAATCAAATTGTCGGGACTATTGGAACAATCCGCCAAATCACTTATTGATTATTTTGATTTCATAAGTGACTTCCATGGCCTTCCTGTAAGCTGCTGAAACTCCGCAATATCTTTCCTGTGACATTTCGATAGCTTTTCTGACCTTTTCAGGATCAGCATTACCACCAATAATTTTATAAATGATATGCATGCCGTTATAGTGTTTCGGGTGTTCTTCAGTAACATCTCCTTCAACTACTATTTCCAGATCATTAAAGTCCACTCTCATTTTTTTTAAAAGTGAAACAACATCCATACCAGTGCATCCTGCTAATGCTGCAAGCATAAGTTTTTTAGGTCTTGCACCTAAATCTTCACCCCCATTTTCAGGTAATGCATCCATCAAAACTTTATGACCATCAAGATCCGACTCAAATTTCATATTACCTTTCCAGGTAGTTTCTACTATGTGTTTCATTATATTTGTATTTATTTTTTATCAATAATATTTTCCACACTAAAATAACTTTTTATTTTGTGAAATCCAAGCAGTAAGTAGAAAAAAATATACATTTGTATTAAACACAACTTAGATTATATGGTTATCAAAAAAGTCCTTAAGATTCTGAAGAAAATTATACTTGCTTTCTTTTTTTTAAGCATTTTTTCGGTCATTGTTTTCAGGTTTGTTCCGGTGCCGGTAACGCCCTTTATGATAATCAAGAAATTTGAACAAAATAATCAGGGACTTTATCCTGAGTTACGTCACAGATGGGTTTCATCCGATAAAATTTCAGATAATCTTAAGAGAGCTGTAATAGCCTCTGAGGATCAGACTTTTTATGATCACTGGGGATTTGATGTTGAGCAAATTAAAAAGGCAACAAAAGAAAATCAGAGAAGAAGAAGACCGAGAGGTGCAAGTACAATATCTCAGCAAACTGCTAAAAATGTATTTCTTTGGCCAAAATCTTCATGGGTAAGAAAAGGATTTGAAGTTTATTTTACTGCTCTGATTGAAATTTTCTGGAGCAAGGACAGAATTCTGGTAGTTTATTTGAACTCTATAGAAATGGGCAGAGGTATATACGGGGCAGAGGCAGTTGCCAGAAATAATTTCAATAAATCTGCATCAAAACTCACTAAAAGCGAATCTGCACTTATTGCTGCTACACTTCCTAATCCTGTAAGATTCAGCTCAAAGAATCCTTCCGGATATGTATATCGACGTCAGGCACAAATATTAAGGCAAATGCGTTATATCAGTTTGCCAAGATAAGATTTTTTATTGCATGGATTATAATTTCATGCTTTTGGATAATCCTTGCATTTAATTACCCGGAATTTTTCGACTTTTGTCAAAAACAAGCCAGCTAAACGAGTTTAAATTAAGTCAATCCAAAACATTGAAATAATAATTTTCAAAGCAGAAAATAATTGGAATATCATGATGAATCATAAAAAATCACTCTTAATTTTCGCGGTATTACTTCTTCCGGTTTATACCTCATTTATTTTTGCAGACAACAGCAACAATAATAAATCGCCGGAATCTGTTATTGTAACGGATGTACCCGAAAGTTTGGGCTTACCTGATTTTTATAAAAAATTCGTTGATGCAAACGGTATTCCTATTGTTTCATCCGAAAAAGTGAGGGAAGCCGCTCTTTTGTCTGCAAGAATCACTGTACTTGAACTAATGGCTAAAAGAGATGATATCAGAAAGGCTCTGATAGCCAAGAAGTTCAGAATAATGATAATCGGTGAAAATGAAGAAGTCTGTGAACTTCCTGAATATGCTCCTATTTGTAATACTCCTGAAAATATAAAATTCTGGAACTGGAGAGCAAGAGGTTTCGGCAGTGATCCTGAAGGTGATTGCGGAGCAAGCTGTGGTGAAGAAAATGTGCTGTGTTTGCCGGGTGACAGATATGAAGGGGAAAGTATACTTGTCCACGAATTTGCTCATACATTTCACCTTGTTGGCATTGCCGGTGTTGATCCCGGTTTCAACGCAAAGCTTCAGAGAATGTATTTGAAAGCTAAGGAAAAGGGGTTATGGGCTAATACTTATGCAATGACTGACTTTGCGGAATATTTTGCTGAAGCAGTACAAAGTTTTTTTAACACGAACAGGTATTCTGAAATGCCAAATGGAGTACATGGGCCTGTTAGTACAAGAGAAAAACTCAAACAATATGATCCTGAAATTTATAATTTATTGTTGGAGTTTTTTGATGAAAAAGATCTGACATTATGCAACAACTCAGCTGATGCTCCTGTTTACTTTAACAGTCCGGGAGTATTTAATCCGATAATTCCCGGATATTTTGCAGACCCCACAGTTAAAAAAATTGACGATACTTATTATTTATTTTCAACAACTGAAGGTGATAACTTTAGCTCTCAGGTTTGGAACTCAAAAGATTTTGTAAACTGGTCAATTAAAATTGCAGACCAGCCCGAAACAATAATCGGCAAAGTATACAGCGAAATGATAAAAATACCAGCTGATCTGATAAATGATACTATAAAGTACCCATTCATATTTAAAAGAAACAATCTGTATTATCTGACGTATTCATCAGAACAATCTGATAATAAAGCATACTCGGTAAAATATGCTGTCAGTAATAATGGTGAAACCGGTCCATATAAATTCCCAAAAAATAATACTATTCTGGCAGCTGATAACGACGGTAATGTCATCGGACCCGGAAAGCACTCGGTATTTAATGAAGGTAAGGACTACTTCATAGTTTATAACCGCCAAAGCATACCGGGTTCAGAAAAAGGTTTCAGACAGATTTGTGCAGACAAACTGTATTTTGATAAAGATGGTAGTTTACTAACAACCAAATCAACACATAAGGGAGTCGGATTCATAAAGACAAAAACAAAGTTTTATCTGGATCAGGCCTATTTAAAGAGGGTTAAAGCCTCATCATCCATGAGTAAGGAATACCGCCCGATGCTGATAACTGACGATAACAATGCTACCATGTGGCGTGCTTCCGGTTTCAAAAACGGAGAGTGGGTTACGGTTGATTTCACTCAGGATGTACCTGTTAAACGCGTCCTAACACAATTTGAATTTGCTACTATCCCGTATCAATATATTATTGAGACTTCCTCAGATGAAAAAAACTGGAAAGTTTTTGCAGACAGGCAAAATAACACTCTTGCCGGAAGCCCCATGACAGATTGTGGTGACGCTGTTGCAAGATATGTAAGATTGAAATTCACAGGAAGTGAAAAAAACAGCCTTATACCTGCTATCTGGAACTTAAGGATTTACTCAGACAATAATGAACCATAATTATTTATATCGCATGAGAAAAAACAATTTAATCTTTACAGCTTTATTGATGCTTTCTTCCACACTTGTTAACGGTGCTGAAAAAGCCATAACAAATGATTACCCAATAGAACCGGTTTCATTTGTATCAGTAAAAATGAATGACAGCTTCTGGGCTCCTCGTATCAAAACAAATCAGGAAACAACAATTCCGATTGCTTTGAAACAATGTTATATCACCGGAAGAGTTGACAACTTTAAAAAGGCAGCGGGATTGATGCCCGGATATTTCAATACCCAGTTCACTTTTGATGATACAGACATCTATAAAATAATCGAGGGCGCTTCATACTCAATACAGATGTACCCAAATAAAGAGCTTGATGCTAAAATGGATACTCTGATCGGTTATATTGCCAAGGCACAGGAATCTGATGGTTATCTTTACACTGCCAGAACTGCCGGAGAACCGGGCAAGCTTCATGAATGGGTTGGTCAGAAAAGATGGGAAAAAGATCCTGATTTGAGTCATGAACTTTACAACTGCGGACATTTGTTTGAAGCTGCTTCTGCTCATTATTTGTCAACCGGCAAGCGCACTTTGCTTGATGTTGCTATAAAAAACGCAGATTTGCTTGTTAAGGATTTTGGTCCCGGCAAACTGGCTTTTGAACCAGGTCATCAGATAGTAGAAATGGGTCTTGTAAAAATGTACAGGATAACACATAAAAAAGAGTACCTGGATCTTGCAAAATATTTCCTTGACTTACGAGGTAAAGGACAAAGCGGAGAGTACAGCCAGACTCACAAGCCTGTAATTGAACAGGATGAAGCAGTCGGACATGCTGTAAGAGCTAACTACATGTATTCAGGTATGGCTGATGTTGCTGCATTAACAGGCGACAATAGTTACCTGAAAGCTATTGACAGAATCTGGGAAAATGTAGTCGGGAAAAAACTATATATAACCGGAGGTTGCGGAGCTACCGGCAGCGGAGAAGCTTATGGTGAAAATTATGACTTGCCAAATATGTCTGCATATTGTGAAACCTGCGCAGCTATTGCAAATGTTTACTGGAATTACAGACTTTTCCTTCTTCACGGTGATTCAAAGTACTACGACGTATTGGAAAGAACATTATATAATGGAGTGTTGTCAGGAATAAGCCTGGCTGGAGACCGTTTCTTCTATCCTAATCCACTTGAATCAGTAGGTCAGCATGGCAGAAGTGAATGGTTCGGATGTGCATGTTGCCCAAGCAATATGTGTCGTTTCATTGCTTCAGTCCCGGGTTATATGTACGCTCATAAGGACAACAATATCTACATAAATTTATTTGCTCAAAGTGAAACCGATGTTCAGGTTGGTAAAAAGCCGGTTAAAATTATTCAGGAAACCGGATATCCATGGTGTGGTGATGTAAAAATTAAAATTGAGCCATCCAAAACAAGTCAATTTGGTTTGATGATACGCATACCCGGATGGGCAAAAAACAAACCTGTACCTAGTGATCTTTACTCCTATTTAAATGCAAAAGATTCTGCTGTAAAAATTAAGCTGAATGGTAAAGACTACAATTACAGCATTGATCAGAACGGATATGTTGCAATAGACCGTAAATGGAAAAAAGGTGATGAGGTTACGTTGTCTTTGCCTATGGATGTAAAGAGAGTAATTGCCAATGACAAGGTCGAAGAAGATCGTGGTAAGGTTTCACTTGAAAGAGGACCTATCGTTTACTGCCTTGAATGGCCTGATAATAATGAGAAAGTAATAAATTCAGTTCTCGATGATGCAACTGAAATCAACTTCAAATATGTTTCTGATCTTAACGGAATAGTTCGTCTTGAGGCTAAGGCAAAAGCAACTCTTGTTGATAAAGATATGAAAACTAAAACTGAAGATAAATTACTGACGGCTACACCTTATTACACATGGGCTAACAGAGGATCAGGTGAAATGACAGTATGGATCCCAAGATTTGTCGAATCAAGCAAACCTATGCCTCTGCCGACTATTTGCACAAATGCTAAAGTTAAAGCTTCTACCCCAAACAGATCACTGAGCAGTATAAATGACGGTTACCTTCCTAAACACTCTAATGACAGAAAGGTTCCTTTCTACTCAATCTGGCCTAAAAGCAACACGAGCGAATGGATAGAATATACTTTTGAGAAACCTGAAACATTCTCAACGGCAGAAGTTTACTGGTTTGATGATGGTCCATGGGGCGGATGCAGAATCCCTTTGTCCTGGAAAGTCCAGTATGCAAACGAAAAAGAAGAGTGGATTGATGTTAAAAACAAAGAACCATATATCTCCAAAAAAGATGCGCTTAATACTGCATCTTTCGAATCAGTCACATCAAAAAAAGTAAGGATTGTATTTCAGCTTCCTGAAAAAGAATCCTGTGCAGCTTATGAGTTTCAGGTAAAATAAAAACCGGAGTTATAATTTCTCTCAGGTTAATTGATTATTTGCGGATGACAATTGTTTGGATAAGTGGTGGCTTCAGGATTTCCGGGAGCCACCTTTTTTTAAGATCTTATTTACATCTAAATAGTAGAGGACTTTAACTGAAAAACTGTTAGACTGATTCTCCAGGCTTTTTTCAAGATTGTCAAAATAGTTTGTAGTTACAGTATTGACAAATGAGTATGCTGCATTCTTCCAGTTAAAGACAAATTCTGAGCCTGGTGCAAATATCCATCTGAAATTCATATCGACAGTAAGAGCATTATAGTTGATATCCTGATTATCCTGATAGCCGTTCTTCAGTTGAAGAGCACCGTTTTCGAGAAGATCATAGTATGATTTATTATCGGCTCCTGACCAGTAATGACGTGCACGCAAGCTTATGCTGGTCTTGTTGTTTATAACATAAGAAGCTGATAAAACATTGGAAATTGTTTTTACGTCTCTTTTGGCGAAAATTATATCAGACCCGTTCCGGCAAACATATCCTCTGTCATTAAATGAATAATTTAATCCGTTATAAAACTCAAGTGTCACATGCTGACCAATTTTCCATACAGCGTCAAGATCAGTAAAAATTGAATGTTGATCAGTATCAATGTAATCCGAATGTCCGAGATGGAAATAAACAGTTACAGGTTTACGCCAGTCTGATTGAATGTTATAATTGTTCCACCAATGTCGTGGTTCGGCATAATATCTCCCGAGGACTCTGGTTTCATAATAATTATGTGCATTACCTTCGAAACCTCCGTTCAGATTAATGTCATAGTTGTTTTTAAAATTTATGTTCAGATTATATCCGGCTTCACAATTTGAAA
>CAZCWK010000012.1:0-30555 GCA_964502355.1 uncultured Bacteroidales bacterium | reverse complement strand
GACCAGATATTTCCATTTATCTCCCTGATAATCCAGAAAGGTTTCACCTCCTGATAATAAATCCATGGATTTGTCACAACTTCGTTGTTATGCTCCATATAACCCAGGTCATTATAGTTAAGTTTATCTGAAAGCACACTCTGGGTTATACCCATATGAAGTTTACCTTTATCCTTACTAAGGCCAAGAGATCCACCAAAACCTGTCTCTAAATCTTCGTTACCCCTCATGCTTATACCACCCTTTCCGGTAAGCGACCAGGTCAGCTTTTTATTCCTCAGTACGAATTCAGTTGCAGTAACGTTAGCCCTGAAAGGATTGTCATATATCAGAACATTTGTATTTAAAAGGCTTATATAAGAGTTATTTTTCAGAGACTTGTCAACTACTGAAACATTATAGTTTGTAAAAGGCTGGACTGAAACATCTCTGGTGGCTCCCGTTGAATCAGTTATAGTTGCATAAGATGGCATGGTCATAGCATTTAAAAATCCTACTCCCCACCCTTTTCCGTTACGTCCTGAAATCTTTGTCGCATTAATAAGCTGGGTTTCACTTTTTAATGATGTAAGAGTTTCACCTTCATTAAGCGAAACCGATGAAGCAAACTTTGGAGACGCTCCTATGCGACGGGAATAAAATACTCCTCCTCTGTCGAACAACTCGGTTCCTTCGGTAAAAAACTGACGTTTCTCACTGAAATACAGCTCATATGGTGAAAGATTAAGCTCCTGATCATCAGATTGCACCTGCCCAAAATCAGGTATTAACATCATATCGAGTGTAAAACTCTCATTGATACCATATTTCAAATCAAGTCCTCCTTTGTATAAAAAGTCTGATCCTGAAGATTTGGTTTCATAGTAAGTTGACAAATAAGGCGACAGAGATAGCCTTAAAGGTGGCTTCACATTTTTTATACCTTCAAGAGTCCCCTGTTGATGTATAAATCCTGATTTGTTCCTGTCAATAAAACTCCAGGAATTATTTGAATTGTACCTTCTGATATTCCTGAACATATTCAGGCCCCAGGTATCTCCTGCTTTTTCAGAAAATCTCAGGGCTGAATATGGTATTTTCATTTCCACTATCCAGCCTTCTTTGGTAATTCTTGTTTTACTTTCCCATACAGCATCCCATGAAGAACTTTCGTTATCGCCGTCTGAATTTTTAATAGCTTTTATATCTACCTGAACTCCTGCAGGAGTTATAAAAAAACCATAGGCCAGTTGCCCCTGGTTGTAGGGGTCAATATATACTCCGAAATAATCTGATGTCCCTGTATTATCTCTTTCAGTAAAATAATTGATGATGCTGTCAGGATGACTGTCATAAAGCATCGCTCCTACGTAAACAGCGTTTTCATCATAGAGAAACCATGCTTTTGTAGGTTGATATGAAGGTTGCCCATTATATGGCTGCAACTGTACAAAATCTTTGGCAGGTTGAACTTCCTTATAGGCGGATTCATCAAGTACAGCATCTATAGTTATTGGTGTAGTAATACGAAGGGCTTTTACACTTTTTTTCTCTTTAAGTGTCGAATCCGGTGATGTACTTACCTGTGAAAACAATATACCGGAATAAAGCAAGACAATGATGATTGTAACGAAGTTCTTCATTTAGGGTGTATTAGGAGATTTAAATTAATGACGAACAAACAGCCAATCTGTTACAGAATAAAACCAGATTTTAAATACAGTTTAAACAGTTTTTATTTAAGACGAAAGCCGGACATTATTTTTTGACCGGTTTCCATAAAATATTCTCCCTTGTTTTCCTGATATGATATCGTCAGAGCATAGACTACGCCATTTTTAATGTAAATGTTCTGAACTCTGATAATATTGATTTTATTTTGCTTTTCTGAGTACCTGACTATCCCACAATTGTCCTGCCTGTAACATTCCAGTATCTCTGAGCCATCTACATATTGCTTAATCTGACTTTCTGCAAGCTTCAGATAGTCATCAAGTTTCATTTTTTTATCTTCAAGATCAGCTATGTTGATTCTGACATTCTCTATAAAAACATCGCCATCTCCCGGTTTAGTATTAAATATGACTTTTGTCCCGGCATATCCTGAACTATCTACATCAAGAACTGACAAATAATTCACGCTGAAACCATCGCCTTTATAAGCCAACCATTCGGTTGGTGTTTCAGAATTAGTTTGTTTTTCAAAAATAGTCTCATCAGTAGATTCTACAGATTCATTTTCCTGATCTGTAACATCCTTCTTCTTTTCTTTACAGGTGATAAAAATAAAAAAAATTGAAATACATAATAAAACAGAGACCGTTCTTCTCATTCATTAATTATTTGATGTACAAATATAAACAAGTTAGAATAAATGCGAAACGCCCGGATTAGGTTTCCGGGCGTTTCAAATATTAATGTTATATAAAAATTAAAGGCTGTCACCAAAATCCTGGCGGAACTTAGCCATTAATTTTTCTGGCCAGTCAGAAACAGGGGCAAGTTTACCCATAAAGAAACGAAGTACAGTAGGTTCATAAGTAAATTTAAGACCTCCGATCATTTCCCTGTTTTGATATAACCATGTTAAACGGTCAACCACGTATTTGATTTGAGAAAGCGTAAAAACCCTGCGGGGAACCGCAAGACGAAGTAATTCCATATCAGCATATGTTTCGTTACCTTCTTCATCTCTTTGATTTGAAACAGAACCTCTCTCCATACCTCTTACACCTGAAATCAAAAAGAATGCAGCAGCAAGAGATCCGGCAGGATATTGAGTCTGAGGAATATGTGAACAGAAACTCATAGCATCAACATGGGCACCTAAAACTCCAGGAGGTGTTATCATCGGTATACCATTCTTCATAGCTTCTTCAACAAGATACTTAATGAAAGCAGGGCTTTGAGAAATCATGGTTTCATCAAGAGTTTCATAAAGACCTACTGCCATAGCTTCGATTTCACGAATAGATATACCACCATAAGTTAAGAATCCTTCATAAAGCGGAACCAAAGCCTCTAATTCTTTATATATTGACTCGTCATTTGTACAAATACCTCCACCACGCGAAGAGCTCAATTTACGGGCTGAGAAATAAACGATATCAGCAAGATCAGTCATAGTCTTGATGATTTCAGCCATAGACTTATTGAAAAATTCTTTCTCGCGTTTCATCACCAGATAAGCATTTTCTCCAAGGAGGCTGGCATCAAGAACAAGTCTTATACCATATTTATCAGCTATTGCTCTTACATCTCTCAGATTTTGTACTGAAAACGGCTGACCACCAATCAGGTTAGTGGAAGCTTCCATACGAATGTATGGTATATGTTCTTTACCGGTACGTAAAATGCAATCTTCGAGTGCTTCAAGGTTCATATTGCCCTTAAATGGATGTGAAGAGTTTATTACATATGCTTCAGGATACAACAATTCAACTATTCTGCCACCATATTGTGTAATATGGGCCATAGCTGTTGTAAAGTGATAATTCATTGGAACAAGGCTGGTCTTACTGACATATGCTGCTCCAAGAATATTTTCTGCAGCACGACCCTGATGAACCGGAAGATAATAGGATTTGCCAAGAACATCCTCTACTGCTTGTTTTAATCTGTAAAAACTTTGGGATCCTGCATATGCGTCATCAGCCTGCATCATTGCAGCTAATTGCTGATCACTCATTGCATTAGTTCCGCTATCAGTCAACATATCAAGGAAAACATCCTTTGTACTTAGTTGAAAAGTATTGTATCCACCTTCATTCAAAGCTTCAAGTCTTCTTTCAATTGGTACAAGATTTAGTTTTTGAACAATACGGACTTTGTGCAATTCTAGTGGAATTTCTTCGCCGGAATAAAACTTAACCAGCGATTTTTGTGATTTAGAGGCCATTATGACATTTTTTTTGTTAAACTGGCGACAAAATTATAAAATATATAACAAGATATATGCCGAAATAAAAACTTTTTTTGTCAAAAATGAAAAAAGTGTAATTAAAATGACGATTTTTGTCTTTGTTGTTAATTATTTTTTATTTTTTTCAAACAAAACGTCACAAACAAAAAAATCGATAAAATGGAAAGATTAGTCTGTATACGTAACTATTTCAACTCAGGTATTACAAAAAATCCATCTTTCAGAATAAATCAGTTGGAAATCCTTAAAAAGGCTATAATTGAATTTTTGCCACAAATTGAAAATGCTCTTAAGCTTGATCTGGGTAAATCACCTGAAGAAGCATATCTTACCGAAATCGGATTAGTTCTGGATGAAATTGATTACCATTCACGGAATCTTAAAAAATGGATGAAACCGGGTAAAGTTTCAAGTGGTATAGCGTTGTTTCCGTCAAAAAGCAGAATCATCTATGAGCCCTTAGGTGTTGTGCTAATAATGTCCCCATGGAACTATCCTTTTCAATTATTAATAAATCCGTTGGTTGGAGCTATTTCAGCAGGGAACTGTGCTGTATTAAAACCCTCTGCTCAGACACCAAATGTAACGACTGTATTAAAAGAACTTTTTGCCAAATACTTCAATAGTGAATATATTATGCTTATTGATGGAAACCATGAAGAAATTGACTGGATATTTGGTTTCAGGTTTGATCATATATTCTTTACCGGTGGTACAGAAGGTGGAAAAAATATTTTAGAAAAAGCTTCAAGATTACTTTGCCCTGTTACCCTTGAACTTGGAGGCAAGAGTCCGTGTCTGGTATTTGAGGGCATAGATTTACAACTTGCCGCTAAACGAATTGTTTTTGGCAAATTTATTAATGCCGGTCAAACCTGCATTGCGCCTGACTACATTCTGGTTGATGAAAAAATCAAGGATAAACTTATATCAGCACTAAAAGATGCAATAACAGGTTTTTATGGCGAGAAACCTGTAAACAGTTTACATTACGGCAGAATAGTTACTGACAGAGCATTTATACGCCTGAAGAATATTATTGAGGAATCTGGTAGAAGTCTGATTTTCGGTGGAGAAAACGATAAGGAAATTAAATTTATTTCGCCTGCAATTTTTGACAATCCTTCAATTGATGAAAGCATTATGAAGTATGAGATTTTTGGTCCTTTGTTGCCGGTAATCTCTGTAAAATCTATTGAAGAAGCTGTTAATTTTATAAACTCACGTGAAAAACCTCTGGCTCTTTACTATTTTGGTAAAAACAAAGATGGTTTTAATGTGTTGAATAATACTTCTTCAGGTGGTGCATGCATAAATGATACAATACTGCATGTAGCAAATAAACATCTTCCATTTGGCGGAGTTGGTAACAGCGGGATGGGTAAATATCATGGAAAGGAAAGCTTCAATCTTTTCAGTAATCACAGATCATTGTTGATTTCTTCAAACAAAGTGGATTTCAGTATAAAGTACCCACCTTACAAAAATTTTGGTTTGCTAAAAAAAATGTTATAATATCCTGAATTTGAAGTGCTAACCCCGCTTGCCAGCAACGGGGATAGCCTTGAAAGTATTAAAAATCAGCCTTGCGGAATTTCAAAAGTAAAGGTTGTACCCATAAACTCTTTACTCTGAACCCATATTTTGCCATTATGTAACTCTACAAATTCCTTACATAACATCAGACCCAGACCAGAGCTCTTTTCGCCTTTCAAACCGGGCCTTCCCTTATCTTCATTAAATGAGAAGATTTCAGGCAAAATATTCTCCGGTATTCCTATACCTGTATCAGCAACACTTATTCTCAAACTTTTATCAGGCATTATCTTTGCCTGTATTGTTATTATTCCGCCTTGAGGAGTAAACTTTATGGCATTAGAAAACAGATTGCGAATAATTGTGCCTACAATTCTCTTATCTACAACAGCAACAAGATCTTCGCTTACATGATTTCTCAGTAATTGATTATTCATGTTTACTTTATCACTGTAATTACTTATTGCATCTCTTACAAGGTCATAAATAATCATGGTTTCGGTTTCGACCTTAATCATTTCCCTTTGAAGTCTTGACCATTCAAGCAGATTTTCCAAAAGTTCAAATGAAGATTGAGCCAGTTGGTTCAGCATTTTTGAATATCCTCTCATTTCATCAAGAGAAAGCTTTCTCTCTTCATCACACATTAGTTCCGTAAAACCAATAAATGAATTAAAGGGACTTCTCAAATCATGAGCTATTATTGAAAAGAGTTTATCTTTGGTTTGATTGACCTGTTGCATTTCAATGGTCTTTTCTCTCAACAATAAATCTATTTTTTTCTTTTCAATAACCTCACTGAGTATATGTGACACTATTTTCAGGAGTTCTATTATACCTTCATCCAAATCTTTGTTATCATTAACCGTATCTATGCCAAAAATTCCTTTAATGCCATCATTACCGGATATAGGCAGTAATAAAGTTGTTTTAATTCCTTCCTTTAAAAATTCATCCTTCATCCATGATGTATCATCTTCGAACTTGTTAATGTCAGGTATATACAGAATGTCAAAACTTTTTGCAAACTTTTTTAATTCCGGAAAATCATCAAACGAAAAGTCTTTATAAAAATTCTCAGATGGTATAACACCATTCCCGTACCATTCATAATAATCAGTTATTTTGTGCAGATTACCCACAAGTACTACATAACACCTGTCGACTTCCAGAAATTCACCAATCATTTTTACCATTTTCCTTATCCAGGATTCAGTCTGTTCTGGTTTTATATTAATTATTTCAGACGAAAGATTAACCAACAACCTTTTAAACTCACTTTTAATTTCAAGATTAACTTTAAATTCCTTTTCTATCGTAATATCCCTGGCAACCATATAGACCTCATTCTTTTTCGGATCGAACACGGCTTTCCATGAAAGCCATTTGTAGTCACCTGTCTTACATCTGAACCGGTTTTCAACAACTATTTCAGAACTTTTGGTAATTAAACGTTCATATTCATTAAAAGTTAAAGACAAATCATCAGGATGGATAAATTCAAGAAAAGGTTTTGATTTCAGCTCATCATAATTCCATCCCAGCAAATCAGTAAATGAAGGACTCAAATAATTAAAATGGCCGTTAACATCTCCGATACACAACAAATCTTTTGCATAATTGAAAATATTGTTTGCTCTTCTCAGATTCTCTTCAATCGAAAACCTGTATTTTTCCATTGCAAACATGAAACAATAAACACAAAAGAATATTACAAATAGTATTATCATGAAATTCAAGGGCAAATATTTTGGAGCCAAACCAAATAATGAGCTGATAAAAATCGCTAATAATGATAAATAGAAAATTATGTTGAATTTAATTGCAATCTTGTATGATCTAAGATAAAAGGCAATGAATGGAAATGTAATCGACCAAACAGCTCCTGAACCCTGATTACCACCTGTATAAAACAAAAAGGCCATATCAACCGCTAATATCAATAATGTAATATCAGCCCAAAGCTCATATTTCTGCTTTTTTATAAAATAAATATAGTTTAAAGAGTTAAGTGCAATCAAAATCAGTATGATAAGAATCATTCTGGGTTTGTTTATAATGATATTCAGCACAATAATTATAATTACTGCAATAATTTGCATCAATAAAAACAGCAGGACCTTATCATTATTACCCAAAAGCTTTTTTAATTTTCCAATCAGACCATTAGTCATATTCAGGTTATGTTTTAAGTTGGTTCCTTATAGCAACACTTATTAAAATGATATTCCTCCGGATTGACCAAGTTTCCGCACTTCTTCTTCAGCTTTTGCTTCAATCTCAGCAGCTTTCTTCTGAGCTGCCTGCTTTATCTTTTCAGCTGAAACTTTTGCTGCTGCTTTTAATACAGGATTATTTGCCTTTTGTATCAGTTTATTTCCTTCACGTTCAGCGGCAGAAATCAAAGAATCTCCTTTTGCTTTTGCTGCAGATCTTACCTCTGCAGCTTTCCTGTTAAGTTCTTCCCTTGCAGCTCTGATAGATTCCTCAACATTCTTACCGGTTGTCTTCTTTAAAACATCATCTGCCAGGCTCGAAACTGCCTGTTTTACAAGACTTTTTGTATCAATTTTAATAATTGGTTTGTCAAAACTACCTCCTATAGTGCCATTAATTTTAGAAAGCCCCTGATAACTCATGGAAGCAGGTAATGATAAGTCAAAAACATAATCAATGGTCTTGTCAATACCGGTACTACCTTCAAGTTTAATTTTTGCCTGACCTAAACTGAGTGTAAATGGTAAAGTTTTAACCTTTCCGTTTTCAATACCAAATTTCAGATTAAGATCTTTTGCAGATAAGTTTTTTAAAGACTCATTTTTAATTGTGCCGGCAAACAAATCAAGAACTTTTAAACCGGACAACTTCAGATTTCTTGAAGATATAAGGCCATTACCTGTAATACTACCGGGTAATGGATTCATATATTTGTCCATATCTGTTTTAAAATCAAAAGTCATTGAATACTGACCCTGAATTTTCTCAAATACAGGAGCAAGTGACCTGACCAGGGTTATCGACTTAAATGTTTCAGCAAAAGCAACATTATTAAGTTTTAAACCAAGAGAAGCTGTTGGTTTTGACGGATCTGAACTTATGTAGAAACCTTTCATCGATATACTTCCTCCAAGAGCATCAGCATTGAGTTTATCTATAGACAATTGACTTTCTTTTAATGCTATAACAGATTGAACATTCTTAAGGTTCAAATCAAAATATCTTACGTCACCGGCAACAACATTTATATTGAAATTTATATTTTCAGGTATCCTGAATGCAAGTGATGGTAATGAATCCTTGCTTGCAGTTTTTACAGTTGTGTCTTTAACAAGCAACTCATTAATATCAAAATAATCAGAACTCAAATTAAGATTACCGGTCAGGATATCGTCATGCAGTAACCATGTTATTACATTTTCCAGCGAGCCATCAGCCTTAATATCGTTTTTTCCTGTTTTAGCTGAGAAATCACTTAATTCAAATTTTTCAGGACTTAATTTAACAACAGCATTGTACAAAATCAAATCCTTATTACTTCCTTTTTTATAATTACAGTTCTTTGCACTAACAACACCTTTTGCTGAAAATTTATCAAATTGTTTATTATCGAAATAAGACATTTTACCTGCGACTTCAGCATCAGCTGAAACCAAACCTTTCATACTGACTGATTTTTCCAGAGGATAAACTCTTTTAATCTTATCAAGATCAATCTTACCTTTTATTTTTACATTAAAATCCGGATCACTATAAGGAGTAACCAGCCTGAGAGATGCCAGGACAGGGTTTCCTTCCATAATTAAATTTAAAGTAGGTATATATAACTGGATACTGTCTGCAGGTCCTCCCGGGTTAAATAGTCTTGCATTTACATTAATATCTGTAATAGCACCGGGCAGCTGTGAATATTTGAATTTTCCGTCAACTACATGCAGATCAAGATCAAATGAAGGAAACTCATCATTTTTCATATCGCCTTTAATGAAGGCATCCATTTTAACATCACCTGTAGCATCAATCTTTTCGAAATCCTTTTTATAAACTACAGGAACAAGTGACAATAAACTTTTCAGATTAAGATCAGAAGTATTAAGTTTAATATTAAATCTTGTTGTTGACGTGTCGGGTAAAGCAATGGATCCTTCAAATGATAATTTCATATCATTTATCCCAATATTATTTTTTCCGAATGTGTATTTATTATTTTCAAAATCAGCATCAATATAAATATTTGTATTTAGTCTCACATCCTTTAGCAGCTCTAATTTGCCATAAGTGAAGGATAAAGAAGCAATTTCAGACAATGTTTTTAAAACCGTTCTCTTAGACGAAAAATTACCTTTAACTGAACCATTCCAGTTTTTAATACAAAGTTTCATTCCCCCCTTAAAATCAGAATAACTGATTGTAGCATCTTTTATTCTAATCATTTTTAAATCTAAATTTACGGCAGATGTATCTTCAACAATATATTCGCTGGAGTCTGGTCTGACTATTTCCCAGTTTGCAGAACCATCTTCCAGAACAATTGCATTGATGACCGGTTTGTCAAAAATAACTTTTTTTATAGTAACACCTGATTTTGAAAGAAGACTTTTAAGATTAACTGAAATTCTGATTGAAGAAGCTTTTACAAGAGTGTCATTTGCAAATGTATCAATACCAGCAACAACCAAATCAGGTATAGCAACTGAGGCATTCGGGAAATCTGAGAACAAACTGATTTTTAAATCCGAAAATGAGACATCAGCAAGTAGATATTCGTTGGCTTTGTTTTGCACAATCGTAGAAACCCTTCCTTTCAAAAAAAAGGGAACAACTAACATAATCAGAATCAGACATGCCAGGAAAAAACCGGCAAAAACAGTAAATTTCCTTAAAACCGTCTTCATTGCTCATTATTTTTTAAATAACTTTTCAGGAAGATGAATTACACAAATATCCATAGATTTTTCATTAGTTGAAAGCATAGCAGACTGAATTTCAACTTTTTTACAATCAGGACTGAATGTAGGGTGAGGATGGTCTGAAGCAGTAGCCTTATGCCCCGAAGATAGTAAAGTCATTTCTCTGCTTTTTCGGTCTATAAGATAAATATTTCTTGCAAAATCATCTCCCACAGCCCATCGTCCGTCGGAAGATCCATTAACATGCCAGAAACCACTACCGGATTCAGTCTGACCTGCAATTGTCATTTCCCTTGTCCTGATATTGACTATGCCTAAACCTGTAGCATATTCTCTGGTGCCACAATCACCCCATAAAGGTTCCTGACCAAGCCTCATTATTTCAGGTAATGAGTCACCGGTTTCATCAGCAACACTTTTTATTTTTCTGTGGCCAAGTATTGCCAATGCAACCTCATCTTTAGTTATTACCGCTTCATGAGTGACCCAGTCATGTGAAGTTTCTTTATAAAGCGGTCTCAAACAAGTTCCGTCAGATCTGACAATCCAGGTGCGTTGTGGAGATTTGCCACCGGTTTCCCAACAAAAAACAATCTCTCCCGGAACCCAGGGATTAGTTTGAATATGACCTATCTGGAAAGGAGTCGAAACAACATACTTTATCTCACCGGTTTCAATATTCATACTACCAATGCCCGAGGGTCCTGCGCCCATATTTCGTGGACCATAATTACTTTCAATTACGGTCCCTTCGGGTAAATGTTTTTGAGCTTCATCTTTACCGACTCTGAAATACACCCACTTCTCATCACCATCCAAAGCCATATCCCCTCCTGCCTCAATTTCTGCAGGTAATACTCCGCATACTTTCTGATATTCATCAGCTGATTTAAGTTTTCCTGATTTACTGTCACTGAATAACTTTGCCAGATCAACTTCAATAATTTGTACAGCATGTTTTATACGGTTAAACCTTCCGCTTTTGAACAGGGCAATCATACTATCTCTAGGCATTTCTCTTAATGCTTTATCTCCTTCAGTAAGAACATTGCGCATAAAGTAAAGTTTCATGGATTTTCTTGCAACATTAAGCATACCTATATATCCACCCTCTGTTACCTGTACAATTTCACCGGTTTCTTCATTAACAGCCAGGGCTTCACCCTGAACTCTGTCAGAACGGAATATTATCCATTTTGAATCAGAAGTCCACTGATTGTGTGTCTGATAAATTTTACTGTCATTGTAATCACTTGTTGTAAGAAATACAAGTTTTGTTTTAGTAACAGGGTCAATAACAACCTTTTTCTCAGAAGGAAATCTTTTACCTATCTGTGAAAAAGAATAAGAATTGCCGGAAAGGAACAATACAAGTAGTATCAGTATCAGAAATGGTCTTTTCATGGTTTTTTTTAACAAATTTATCAAAATAAGGCACACATTATTAATATGTTTATTTATAATTCTGATTTTTAGCAAAAAATACCCCATAAAAGCACAAATAACACTAACAATGATTTTCTGGCAGACTAATGAAGACTGCAATTTTTTATTTCCTTTGTCATATAATTTTACCTTAAATGAACCGCACACCCTTTTATATAAAATCTGTTTTTGTACTACTTTTTTTATGTACTTCGATTTTTCAGATTAACAGTACAGTCAGTAAAAAAGTTTTAATCAACGAATTTCTGGCACTCAACAGCGAGGGTCTTAAAGACGAAGACGGAGATAATCCAGATTGGATTGAGCTTTATAATCCCGGTGAAACCACGGTTGACCTGACCGGATGGTACCTTACAGATGACGTAAACGATCTGCATAAATGGTCATTCCCTTCGGTTTCAATCGGTGCCGGAGAATATATGGTGATTTTTGCATCTGATAAGGACAGGAAGTCTGCAAAAGACAAACTTCATACGAACTTTAAACTTTCCGGCGGAGGTGAATATCTGGCACTCGTTGAAGCAGATTCAGATGTCATATCTTATGAATACGCACCTTATTTCCCTGCACAACAGACTGATATGTCATATGGCATATACATGAACCAGCATACATATTTCAAAATCCCTACACCGGGTGCAGGTAACAATATTGGAACACAGGTGATGTCTCCTGTATTCAGTAAGCCCAGAGGTTTTTATGATAATCCATTTGAGGTAAGCTTATCAGTGCCTGATCAAAATGCAATCATTTACTATACAACAGACGGCACAAAACCGGATGCAGTTAAGGGGATAAAATATACTTCTCCTGTTCAAATAGTTACCACAACACCTCTCAGTGCAATTGCGATAATCGAGGGAATATCAAGTCCCGTTATTTCAAATACATACCTGTTTATTAAAGATATAGTAAATCAACCTTCAAATCCTAAAGGCTATCCCGGGGGTTGGGGAAAACTGACTAATAAACTTGGTATTTATGATGCCGGCAAAAGGGCTCCTGCCGATTATGCAATGGACCCGGATATAACAAAAAGTACTGAGTACAAAGACCTGTTGGATGATGCACTTAAATCAATTCCAACTTTGTCAATTGTCACCAATCCGGGTTATTTATTCTCGTATTCAATAGATCCTGATACAGGAGGAATATATATATATACAGGTGATGTAGTAAATAAAGATAGTTTATACTCAAACAATTCAAAAATGGGTGCCGACTGGGAAAGGTCGGCTTCAGTGGAATATTTCAACACTCCTGATAATGATGGTTTCCAGATTAATTGCGGATTAAGGCTACATGGAGGTAACGGAAGGAAATCTGTAAACACTCCTAAACATTCTTTTCGCTTGTCATTCAGAAGTGAATACGGTATGTCAAAGCTTAATTATGATCTTTTTGAAGAGAAGAAGGCTGCAAAACGTTTCGATCACCTTGTTGTCAGGGCACCAATGAATTGCTCATGGCTTCACAATAATGTTGAACAAAGAACTAAAGCTCAAAATTGCCTTGATCGTTTTTCAAAAAATCTTCAACTGAATATGGGGCATATTAGTTCTCACGAAAAATTCATACATGTTTACATTAATGGCCTGTACTGGGGTGTTTATTCTTTTGCTGAGAAAATCAATAATGATTTTATTGCAGAATATACTATTGGAGATGATGAGCAATTTGATGTTATAAATGACGATTGGTATCCATCAAACACTGTTGACGGAAATATAACAGCATTTAAGTCCATGAAAAGTTATGCAGGTTCCTCTGATTATTCAAAACTGGTTTCAGAAAAGCTTTTGGATTGCGTCAATTATATTGACTATATGCTTATGAATTATTATATCGGAAATCAGGACTGGGATGGCAATAACTGGTTCGCCGCCAGAAATCGTGTCACACCCGAAAACGGTTTCAGATACTTCAGCTGGGATGCAGAAAATTGTCTGAGAGATGTCAACTACAATCTGGTTTCGATTAAAGATAAAGAGTTGACTACTATGTTTGCAAATCTTTCCAAAAATGCAGATTTTAAATTGCTGGTTGCAGACAGAATTCAAAAACACTTTTTTAATGGAGGTGCACTAACTAAAGAAAAGACATCTGAATTGTATGACTTGCTGTCTTCCAAAATTGATACTGCAATGATAGCTGAATCAGCACGTTGGGGTGATTACAGAAAAGATTTTGCACTTGATGGCAATATAACTTATACTTACAATAATCATTGGGCACCAAGAAAAGAATACTTAATGAGTACTTATTTTACTCAAAGAACAGATATGGTATATAACCAGTTTAAATCAGCAGGATATATACCGACAACTAAAGCACCTGTTTACAACTCTTTGGGTGGTGAGCTGAATGAACCTTTTGATCTGACTATCAGCGCAAACTCAGGAACGATTTATTACACAACCGATGGCAATGATCCAAGGACGAGCATTACTTCAACTGTATCTCCGTTTGCAAAGATTTATGGCAGCCCACTGCATGTTGTAGGTAGCGGAACTGTAAAAGCCAGAGCCAAAAACGGAGCTGAATGGTCTCCGCTTGCCGAAGTTTCATTCATAGGCAAGGACACAACAAATTTCATAACCTCAAATCCTAATGTAAATCTGCATGACGGAAAATTTATTGGTGATGTTTACTGTGTTAACTCAAATATCTATTACACTATACCTGATAATGGTTATGTAAGGATTGACATTTATTCGACAGATGGCAGATTGGTTTCGACAATACAAAACGGATATCTGAATGCAGGTCAGAACAAATCAGAATTCATGCCAGCGGGAGGAAACAGAATGTACATCTTTAAGATAAATTACAATGGTCAGATTGTAAGCGGAAAGCTTTTTGTGAACAGATAAGACACTTTGAGTTTTTATAAGCTGACTGTTTTAGTGATGGTTTTCGAAAGGAATATAATCTTAATACCTTTTATACTGCTTTACAACAAACTTTTGCAATATCAAAAAATATTACGAAATTTGTTGTAATTCGTTAAAACCATATATTGAATGGAAGTTTTGATTATTCTGGGACTTATCCTGTTGAACGGTTGGTTCTCAATGTCTGAAATGTCTTTGGTTTCACTAAAGAAATCCAGACTTGATAATGATGCCAAAAGAGGTGATAAAAAAGCAATACAAGCTATAAAACTTGCAGGAGTACCTGATAAATTTCTGTCTACGGTACAAATAGGTATTACTACCATTGGCATTTTAACCGGTTTCTTTTCAGGAAGTAGTATTTCTATATGGCTAAGCAAAATAATTGAGAAAATCCCCGGACTTGAGCCCGCAACTGCATATAGTATTGCAGTCGTCATCATAGTTATAATTGTTACTTATCTGACTCTGATTGTCGGTGAATTGCTCCCTAAAAGGATAGCAATGAACAATCCTGAAAAAGTGGCAAAATATATTGCCGGACCAATGAACTTTATTTCAAAGATCGGATCTCCGTTTGTATGGTTTCTGTCTGTAAGCACCAGAGGAACAATGAAACTTTTGGGAATAAAGGAATCAAGCTCTTCGAGAGTCACTGAAGAGGAAATTAAGGCTATTTTACAGGAGGGTACCGAAGATGGTGAAATTCAGGAAGTTGAACATGACATTGTTGAAAGGGTTTTTAATCTGGGTGACAGAGATGTAAATTCTTTAATGTCTCACCGAAATGACCTAATATGGCTGGATGTAGAAGAATCTCTTGATGAAATCCGAAGTGAAATCCAGAAAAATGTACATAATGTTTATCCTGTTGCAAGCGAGCAGGTTGATAATATCATTGGAGTTGTTTTCCTTAAAGACTTCTTTGCTGATTTCGGAAATCAGGACTTCAATCTGAGAGAATATGTCAAGCCCGCTCAGTTTGTACCTGAAACCATGAACGGGTACAATGTACTTGAGCTTTTCAGGACGAGTCAGCAATTTTATGCGATTGTGACAGATGAATTCGGTAATGTTCAGGGTATTGTTACTATTAACGACCTTATGGATGCTTTGGTCGGAAATATGGTTGAACCTGATGAGCATGACGAACAAATTATCGAACGTGAAGACGGCACCTGGCTCGTTGACGGTCAGTATTCTTTTTACGATTTTCTTGCATATTTTGACCTTGAAGATTTGTACCCTGAGCATGACTATAATACTCTGAGCGGTCTTATTCTTGACATACTTGAACGTATTCCAACTACGGCAGAAATCGTACGATGGAAAAACTTTGAGATGGAAATTCTGGATATGGATGCTGCGCGAATAGATAAAGTATTAGTTAAAATAATCAAAGAAGATTAACTGTTACTTTATACACTGCTTTTTTAGGTTTTCCCGGACCTGAAAACCGACTAAATCATGTTGTAAAACATAGCTTATATTTTATATAAATATATAAAAATTTGCGTACTTTGCATTAATAGTTCAGAACAGTACAGCACAGTACTGCAAGTAGCTTAACCAAAAACCTTAATATAATAATTATGAAGAAAAAGATTTTATTAATTTCTTTATTGATGTCATTTACATTCTCGTTAATGGCATTAACACCACCACAGAATCTGGACCCTATTTGGGCTGCTGCAGATACTGTAAGAATTACAACAGCCGATGGACTAAGATCGGCTGTCAAGGATGCAACCAGGGACAGAGTCATCATCCTTGAGTTCTGTGAAGATCCTATCGGATATTATTCTATCGGCAAAACAGGTTTTGAATACCCTCAGAAATTCATTAACCTGCAAATTACTCAAGCAAACAGGTATATCTACATCTATGGTTCTTTTGCTTCAAAAGCTGACAACGCAAGAATGAAACTGACAAACCTTAAATTTAAGGACATACAATTTAAGGCTGAACTGGGCATGGACAATGACGAAATGAACAATCCGTTTTACATTTCAAAAAATGACTCTGTAATGAATGCATTTATTGTAACTGGTTGCAAATTTGTAAATCTTGGACAAAAATGTAGAATTTTGAGAGCAAATGCTTCACAGGGAGCAGTTGTTAAAAATTTCATGTTTGTAAACAACTATGTAGAGAACTTTGGAGGAAACCTTGCTGAAGGTGTCCATGGTCAAACATGCTTCCAGTTTAATGATGTAAACCCCGGTTATGAATTTGACAATATTGTAATCAGCGAAAACTCATTCAACGGATGGCATGGAAATCAGTTTTTTAATTGGGGACGTCAAAGAGGTACAAGTAAAGACTCTTTGATAAGCATAACAATTGAAAATAATATTTTCTACAAATTCGGAGGAAATGGTACAAGTGCCAGAAATTTTGTTGAATGGACAAATAATATGGGTGGATATGCTGCCAACATTAACATCAACAAAAATATTTTTTATAAAAACTGGGAATATAAACACTTTAAAAACTTCAGACTGCATCTTTTCACACCAAAAGACAGCATTCAGAGAAGTAAAGTTGTATTAAATGTAGTTGATAATTATTTTGAAGAAGATGATGTAGCTTACATGACTCCTTTCACTCAAAATCTGCCGATTTCCAATGGAACTTTGACATATACTAATTACAAAGCTCTTACCAAAAAAGATCTTGGTACAAACCTGTCTATTTTTGCAAATGAACAGGAAGGTCTTCTCAGCAATCAGCACCCTGTTTTCACTGCTTCATCTACAGGTACGTATTTAGGACCTGAAGGCAGGTATATTGCACCGGAACCGATACAAAGACAACCTGAAACTATTCAGACAAGTAATCTTGCCGGCTTAAAATATGCAATTAAAAATGCTGTAGACGGAGATGTAATCGAATTACTTAATTGCACTGATCCTGAAGGATATTATAAACTCGGAAAAACAGGTATTGACTATCCTTCAAAATTTGTTAACCTGACTGTTAAAGCAGCTAAAGACAACCAACCATGGATGTTTGGAAGCTTAAGATCAACTGCTAATGGTAAGATGAAACTGAAAAATTATACAATCAGTGGTTTAATGTGGAAGGTTCCTGATTATGCTCTTGATGCTGAAGATTTAGCTCCGATGTATATAGTAGCAAACGACTCAATCACTTCATTACTAAATATCAACAATTGTCATTTTGAGGATCTGGGTAAGAGCGGAGGCGGTCGTATTTTACACGCAAAAGCATCAGGTAATGCTGTTGTAAAGAAATTTGTTTTTGATAGTAATATTATTGAAAACTTCGGCGGCAATACCGGTTTGAAGGCACATGGTCAGACATTTATGCAGTGGCAGGATGATTCAAAAGCATTTGAATTTGACGACATTACTTTTAGCAACAACGTTTTCCACAACTGGCATGGAAACCAGTTCATAAACAATGGCAGAAAGAAAACTTCAAATCCTGATTCTACCATGACTATCAATTTTGTAAACAATACTCTTTACAAATTTGGAGGTAACGGTACAAGTGCAAGAAACTTTATCGAATGGACAACCAAAATGACAGGTGTTAAGGCAGCTAATATTAACATCAACAATAATCTGTTCTACAAGAACTGGGACGTTACCGGTCACAGAATGGGACTTGTTAAACTTTACACAGAATCTGATGAAGCTGTAAAAGCCAATTTCATTATTAAAGCTGATAAAAACTTCTTTGAAAGTGATTCTGTAATGCAACCTTCACCTAAGACGACTTATACAAGCAATCTTCCTTTGAACAACACAAATCTGACTTACGCAAGTTTTAGCGCTCTTACAATGTCTTCAATGGGATTAACTGTATCTCCTATTAAGAATGAAGCAAATGCAGACTCAACTCATGTAATACAGATTTCACAAACCAATGCTCTATTTAAAGCAGGATTAAACGGAACATTTGTCGGTGCAAAAATGACATACAACATTAGAGATAATGGATCTGAAGTATATGTAAACAATCTTGATGAATTAAAAGAAGCTGTATTATCAGCCGCTGACGGTGATATAATATATCTTAATGAGTGTAACGACGCTGTAGGTTATTATAATCTCGGATCAACCGGATTTGATTATCCTGGCAGATTCATTGATTTGACAATCAAGCCTGCTCCTGATAAAAAACCGATTGTATTTGGTACATTCAAGTCAAAGACTTCAAAAATGAAACTAAAAACTTTTACTATTGATGGTTTGACTTTTGATGCTACAGGTAAGACTGATGCTGAAGGTTGTGCTCCTATTTACATGCTTGGAAGCGACTCGATCTCAACATTACTGAACATTAAGAACTGCTCATTTATCAATTTGGGTAAAGCAGGTGGTGGTCGAATCGTAGATGCAAACAGCTGTGACAAATCTATGGTCAGGAAGTTCATCTTTGAAAACAACATTGTTGAAAACTTTGGTTATGATGCTTTACCTGGCGCAACAGGTCAGACATTCATGCAATGGAGAAACAGCGGTTCATACGAATTTGACAATATCATTTTGAGGAATAACACTATCCACAACTGGCATGGAAATCAGTTCCTGAATATTAACAGGAAAATCACATCAAATCCTGAAGGTAAGATGAGTGTAACTTTCGAAAACAACACATTGTACAAATTTGGAGGTAATGCAAATAGTTCACGTAACTTTATTGAATGGGCAAACAAGATGACTAACCTTAAAGTTGCAAACATAACTATCAATAACAACCTGTTCTATAAGAACTGGGATGATAAGAACAACAGAAGCGGTATTATCAAACTTTATGAAGAAACAGATCCTCAAATGATTGCCGATTACAGCATAGTAGCATATTGCAATTATTTCTATTCTGATTCTGTAATGATACCTAGTCCTACTTCAACATATGCTTGCAATCTTCCGATTGTTGGTTCTACAACATTGAAATACAGAGGATACAGAGCATATACAGCAAACTTCCCGGGAATGCCTAAGACAAAAATCTTTGTTGACGAAGCTAAAGCAGATACGACTTTAGACCTGACAATGTACAAACAATCAGCTCTTTATACATTAGGTTTCGAAGGTGCTTGTATTGGAGATCCACGCTGGTATACAGATGAAACCGTACCGCCTGCACTTTCTTCATTCCCTCTTGCAAATAAACTGGCAGGCTCTGATAAACCTAATGTATATACATCTGACAGGACTCTTTATGTTAAATCAATAGATACTCCTGTTACTCTTTATAATGCTTTGGGACAAAATATCGGAACTTATTCTGCTGATGAAGCCGGAAACGGAATTACATTGAAGGATAAAGGAATGATTGTTGTTAAATGTAATGGTCAAATGACCAGGATAATGATAAAATAAACCTTTCAAATAAGGGCGGTCAATAAAAGGCCGCCCTTTAATTAAAATTAAATCATATGAAGAAACATTTACTACTGATTGCATTATTGACATCCATATCATTTTCGGGTATGGCTCAGTTTAAATATGTAACCAACACTAACATCGGTCAGAAATATGTAATTGACAGCATCGATGGTCAACCCACCGGAATTGAACACTTTACCGTTGACTTCAATTCGTTATTAGGTAACAGCTATTACACAGCTTCAACTGTTGTTTTTAAGAAATGCCAGACTCAGAGAGGTTTACAGGTTAATGTATATCCCGATTCAGCAGCCACAGCAAATATCAAAGCAGGAGATTTTAAATGTGAGAATTACGGTAGCAATGGAAATCCTGTTCATGTAGCAAGTGTTGACTCATTGATTGCTTTGATGAATAAATTTACTCAGCTGAATATTGCAACTGCCGATTCTACTAAAAATCTTTACTGGAAACCAGGAGCCTGTCTTTTTGATGTAGTAAAAGGTGACACAACAAATCTTGCATTTGGCACATACCCGGGTAAGTATAAAAGAGTTGAGTATGGTTTTCAATTTGATTTTACAGGCAAGAACGTAGCCACAGATCTGACATTTACCATCAATACTTATGATGCGGGAAATACCGGCAAAACTGCATCCTACGATTTGTATGTCTATTTTGGAAAAGTAGATACTTCAACTTTAACAAAGACTATCAAAGACTTTTATGTTACCGGTTCAGGCTTAAAAGAAGTAAAGCTTGCTGAAGCTCTTGGGATTAAATTCTCTGACTTCAGCACAAAAAAGGTATTCTTTTTACTTAAAACAAAGGGAACTGATACACCAATTGAAGAAGGTAAATATGATCCTATTATAGTATTTGATGATATGAAAGTTGCCTGGGGTTCTCCAAGATGGATTTCACCAGCTGTTGCTGCCGGTACGATGTATAATGAAGGTGGTAAAGGTAATTACACTGAATATACTCTGGACGGCACAACAGGTACGGCTAAATTATACCTGAAAGATGCAGGCAGAGTCGGAGAACTTAAGATTATTAATGACGTAGAGTTTCCACCCAGTTTATTCCAGTTTAAGGATACACTTGGTGTTTTTGCTAATGACGGAAGCGGCAAATACACAGTCCCGGTTTCATACAAATTTCACCCGTCAGTCTTAAATGCTGAAACCGGTAATTATTCTGATAGTTATATTGCAATTGCGGCACCTGAATCAGGAAAATCAACAAATGATGACATTATGGTTATGATGACTTTTAAACCTAAACAATCATCTGAAACCATTGAAAGACTAGAGATTGATAACGGCGTACGTTTCTGGTGGGATGTACAAACCTGCTCGATTGATAATCTTAAACCTAACAAGATTATTGATAATAAAGCCTCAAATTTTGACGTAGTATCTTCAAATCAATCCATACATGTTTATGGATTAAAAGGGCAAGTCTCTATTTATGATGCTTTAGGCAGAACGACAGGAATCTTTACACCATCAGAAGCCGAAAACGGTATTCATGTAAAAAAAGGTATTTACCTTGTTTTGACAGATAATGGAAAGGTGAAAGTATCAGTACAATAAATTTATATTAACAAACATCAGGATTGAGGATGTCAGATTATTGACATCCTCTTTTTTTATAAGTACTTTTAAAAATAAAATACAAAATTTGCAATTAGTAGAACTAAACTGTACATTTGTGTACAAATTGGAATTATTATGACGGAGGAGCAACAAAAAATACTGACCGGTTTTGAAACCAGAGTCAGGCAATTGATGTTGTTTTGTGATTCTCTGAAGCGTGAGAAGACAGAGCTTGAAAATGCTCTTGAAATAAAAGAAGAAGCTCTCAGAAAATCAGAAGAATTAATCCGTGATTTAAATTCCAAATATGACAACCTGAAAGTAGCAACCATGATTTCATTTGGCAAAACGGATATTAAAGGTGCGAAACAAAAGTTGTCAGGATTAGTGCGGGAAATTGATAAATGCATTGCGCTTATAAATGAATAATGGCAATGGATGAAACATTCACAATCAACTTATATGTTGCTGAAAAACATTACCCTCTTAAAATAAAGAGAAGTGAAGAGGAACTTGTTCGCAAAGCAGCTAAGTTGATTAACGATAAGATAGCACAGTACAGGAGTCTTTACAATGTTGAAGAATCCGGTCTGGAACTTAGGGATCTCCTTGCTATGGCAGCTTGCCAGATAGCAATAGAAGCCATAAAAAACTCAGAAAAAACTGATGATACAGCTTTTTATAAAAGTGTGATTCAGTTGAATAAGGAGTTGGAAGATTTTCTGAAGTAATATCTTTTTGAGATTGATATACCGCACTGCTTTCAACATAGGTAAACTATGTTGTTGTGGTGCGATTTTTTTAAACAAAAATTTTGATGATTATGCAGATATTATTTTTAATAGGTGGAATTCTGGTCGGCGGCATCCTGATGTGGGTTGGACTGAGACTGGTTTTCAACTCAAATTACAAGAAAATGTTGACTGATGCTGAAGCTCAGGCAGAAGTAATCAAGAAAAACAAAATGCTTGAGGTGAAAGAAAAATTTCTTTCCCTGAAGACAGATCTGGAAAAACAGGTCAATCAGAAAAATGCCAGGATTCAGGCAATGGAATCCAAACTAAAACAGCGGGAGTTGCAGATTAATCAGCGTCTTGAGGAGGTACAAAGAAAAAAGAATGAGGCTATAGCTTCAAAAGAAAATCTTGACACTCAGATTGAAATACTTGAGAAGAAAAAAGGAGAGTTAGACAAGATCCACAAAATGGAAATTGACAGACTTGAAGCTTTATCAGGATTATCAGCAGAAGATGCAAAAGAACGCCTGGTTGAGACTCTTAAAGAAGAAGCCAAAACTCAGGCATCGTCTTTCATTAACGATATAATGGAAGAAGCCAAGATGCAGGCAAATAAAGAAGCCAAACGTATCGTTGTTCAGACCATTCAGCGAGTTGCAACTGAAACAGCAATTGAAAATGCTGTTACAGTTTTTCATATTGAATCAGATGAAATTAAGGGTCGTATTATAGGTCGTGAAGGAAGAAATATACGTGCTCTTGAGGCAGCAACCGGCATAGAAATCATAGTTGATGATACTCCTGAAGCTATTGTATTATCCGGTTTCGATCCTGTAAGACGCGAGATTGCCCGACTGGCATTGCATCAACTTGTTACTGACGGTCGTATACACCCTGCAAGAATTGAAGAAGTTGTTACTAAAGTTCGCAAACAGGTCGAAGAAGAAATACTTGAAACAGGTAAACGTACAACCATTGACCTCGGTATACATGGATTGCATCCTGAACTTATCCGTATGATTGGAAGGATGAAATATCGTTCATCATATGGTCAGAACCTTCTGCAACATGCTCGTGAAACCGCAAATCTTTGTGCTACAATGGCTTCTGAATTAGGATTGAATCCTAAGAAAGCACGCCGTGCAGGATTGCTGCATGATATTGGTAAAGTGCCTGATGATGAACCGGAATTACCACACGCTCTTCTTGGCATGAAACTTGCCGAGAAATACAAAGAGAAACCTGAGATATGCAATGCAATCGGAGCCCATCACGATGAATGTGAAATGCAAAGTTTACTTGCTCCGATAGTTCAGGTATGTGATGCGATATCAGGTGCAAGACCGGGAGCAAGACGCGAGATTGTAGAAGCATATATTAAACGTTTGAATGATCTTGAACAGCTTGCCCTATCTTATCCCGGCGTAATAAAAACCTATGCAATACAGGCAGGACGAGAATTGCGTGTAATTGTAGGAGCAGACAAGATTGATGATGTATCAACAGAAAGACTTTCTGCAGATATAGCAAAGAAAATCCAGGATGAAATGACTTATCCCGGTCAGGTTAAAATTACGGTTATCAGGGAAACCAGAGCCGTAAGCTATGCGAAATAATTAATTGGGGATGTTTGGTTTTGACAGCGGTCAGGACAGGTATGTAAGCATGCAGTGACTTGGTAGTGCTCACTTTAATCTCAATGCCAAAACTATAACTGGCGAAAATAATTACGCTCTCGCTGCTTAATCGAATCATAGTAGATCTAAGCTTAATCCCTGCCAATAGGTAGGGACGTCACATCACCCCAAGCTTTTTTCCCGAAGCTGAATGGAACCGGTGGTGCAGCAATATCGGGAATAGAAAATTGTAATTCCGGTACAATTTTTGAAACTAAACGGAATAAGGTCTGGATAGGTGGCTTCGGTCCGGTCCGGGCACGAAAATTCAGGCGAAGATAAGCATGTAGAAAGCGTATTGGTTCACTGTTTGGACGAGGGTTCGACTCCCTCCATCTCCACTTAAAATTATAAAAACCACTTTTTATCTCAGGATAAAAAGTGGTTTTTTATTTTTATTCAATGAACCTTTTAAGGTATATTTTGTTAAAGTATTTTTACACAAAATCATAATAGTACCTGATTAACATCAAGAGTATGGAAATACGAAAGTATCATTCTTTGCTTTTCCTGATAGGAATATTCGTTTTTATATGCCAAAAAGCACATTCAATAGATTATAAGTCAGCCACAGATAGTCTAAAAAAAGACATATTAATCTACAATATAGACCTTAATGCCGGAATAATTGCTCACAATAACAACTTCCAAAGACAGATGTCACTGTTAAGTAACGGTGAGTTTGATGATTTAAGAACCATATCTTTTAATATCCTGAAACAAACGTCTCGGTCCGATGCCTACAACCAATTATTTAATTATCCAAGGTATGGATTAGGCATTAAAGTTGGTAATTTTTTTGACGATGTTTACGAGTCATGGCCGGTTATGTTTTATGGTATTTTCGAAAGTACTATCTTACAAAAAAGCATTTTTAAAATTGACTACAATCTGAGTTTTGGAATAGCCGAAAACTGGAAAAAATACGATCCCACTAAGGGAAACTTTAATACTTCATTCGGATCAAGCCGGTCATGCTATTCTCAGTTTATGATTTATATGGATTGTATGATAACTAAAAATATTGATATCGGCCTCGGTTACGGACTGACACACTTTTCAAACGGAGCAATAAAACTACCTAACGTAATGGGTCTGAATACGGTTTCTCCCCATTTAAGATTGTCATACGTTCCAAATCGTTTTAAGAAACCGGAAACGCGGACAGAAATCCCGGAATATCTCAAAAATACATATCTTGATATCAGTACTTATGGTGGGGTAAGAAGTGTAACATACCCGGAGTGCGATATTGATACGACCACAAATTTCAATGTTCTTCCTTTTCCTGTATTTGGTGTTACAGCTGTTTTAAACAGACAAATATCGTATCTTTCCACTATAGGGATAGGGGTAACACTGGGATATGATGCTGCAAGAAATGCATTTGTACATCCTGAAAATGGTTTACCGGTTGCAGATTTAGCATTAAATACTGATAACGTAATAATTAGTGTTTTCCCTTCATACGAAATCGAATATAAGCCTGTTTCATTTTTCCTGCAGCCTTGTTTCTATTTACTCAAAAAGGAAACCACGTATAAAAAACCAACTTTTTACGGCAGATTCGGGTTAAAATGCAATATATGGAATAATATGTATGCAGGTATCTCTCTGCATACCTTTAAATTACACGCTGATTATATCGAATGGGCTTTGGGATACAGAATCAAATAAATATGCATTTTTTATACACTCTTTTTCTTTTTTTAGTTACAGGCTGAGTCGTTATTTGTCAATTTTTTCAGCTTTTTGTATTATTTTTGTGCCAAAGAAATTTATTGCATTTAAAACTGCCTTACTTTTCGTAATAACAATCTGACCTCTTAATATTATGCAGACCGACATCAAAAAAGTCCTGGTCCTAGGATCGGGCGCGCTTAAAATCGGGCAGGCTGGTGAATTTGATTATTCCGGCTCACAAGCACTTAAAGCCCTTAGAGAAGAAGGCATTCGTTCAGTTCTGGTTAATCCGAACATTGCGACCATTCAAACATCTGAAGGTATTGCCGACACAGTCTATTTCTTACCAATTACTCCTTATTTTGTAGAAGAAATTATCAAGAAAGAAAAACCTGACGGTATTCTGCTTGCTTTTGGTGGTCAAACATCACTTAATTGTGGTACCGAGTTATATCTGAGCGGTATTCTCCAAAAATATGGCGTCAAGGTACTTGGCACTTCTGTTGAAGCTATCATGTATACAGAAGACAGAGACCTGTTTGTAAAGAAATTAAATGAAGGGAACATAAAAACCCCAAACAGTCGTGCAGTAAACACGATGGAAGACGCAATCAAGGCTGCTGAAGAAATCGGTTTCCCGATAATGGTTCGTTCAGCATATGTTCTTGGTGGTATGGGCAGTGGCATTTCGGAAAATATGGAAGAATTCCTGAAACTTGCCGAAAACTCGTTTTCTTTTGCACCACAAATTCTCGTGGAAGAATCTCTTAAAGGCTGGAAAGAAATTGAATTTGAAGTAATCAGAGATAAAAACGACCATTGCTTCACAGTTGCCAATATGGAAAATGTAGATCCTCTTGGCATACATACAGGTGAGTCGATTGTGGTCGCTCCTACCTGCTCGCTTGATCAATCAGAAATTGACCTGCTGGTAGGTCTTTCTACCAAAACAGTACGCCATTTGGGAATAGTCGGAGAATGCAATATACAGTTTGCTTTCAACTCTGAAACCGATGATTACCGCGTAATTGAAGTTAATGCCCGCATGAGCCGTTCATCAGCCCTTGCATCAAAAGCTACAGGTTATCCTTTGGCTTTTGTAGCTGCCAAGCTTGCGTTGGGTTACGGACTGGATGAAATCGGAGAAATGGGAACATCTAATTCAGCTTATGTTGCTCCATCACTTGATTATATAATCTGTAAAATTCCACGTTGGGACCTTTCCAAATTTGCAGGGGTTTCACGTGAGATTGGATCATCAATGAAATCTGTAGGTGAGATAATGTCAATCGGAAAATCTTTTGAGGAAATTATTCAGAAAGGTTTGAGAATGATTGGTCAGGGTATGCATGGTTTCGTTGGTAATGATGGTCTTGAATTTGATGATATCGAAAAAGAGCTGTCAAATCCTACAGACCTAAGAATCTTTTCAATTGCAAATGCTTTTGCTGCCGGTTTCTCCATTGAAAAAATTTACAATCTTAGTAAGATTGATCCATGGTTCATTGGAAAACTAAAAAATATTTATGATTATTCACTGGTCCTTGGTAAATACGATCGCATAGAAGATATTCCTATGGATGTAATGACTGAAGCTAAAAGACTTGGATTTTCTGATTTTCAGATAGCCAGGTTTGTAGAACATCCTTCAGGTAATATGGAAAAGGAAACACTCAGAGTTCGTGTGCAAAGGAAGAAACTTGGTGTTTTACCCTCTGTAAAGCGTATTAACACTGTTGCTTCTGAAAATCCAGAACTTACTAATTATCTCTACCTCACTTACGACGGTAGTGAACATGACATACCTTTTTACAAAAACGAAAAATCAGTAATTGTACTTGGTTCTGGTGCTTATCGTATTGGTAGTTCTGTCGAATTTGACTGGTGCTCTGTAAATGCAGTCCTGACAGCAAGGAAGCTTGGTTATAAATCTATCATGATCAATTATAATCCTGAAACCGTTTCTACTGACTATGATATGTGTGATCGCCTTTATTTTGACGAATTATCATTTGAAAGGGTTCTTGATGTTATTGATCTGGAACAAGCCAGAGGAGTGATAGTTTCAATGGGTGGGCAGATACCAAATAACCTTGCTATGAAACTTCACAGACAGGCAGTTCCGATTTTAGGCACATCTCCTGTTTCTATTGACCGTGCTGAAAACCGTCATAAGTTTTCAAGCATGCTTGATATACTTGGCATTGACCAACCTGAATGGAAAGAACTTTCCAGCATGTCTGATGTTCAGGAATTTGTAAAAAAAGTGGGATATCCTGTTTTGGTTCGTCCATCCTATGTCCTTTCCGGTGCAGCTATGAATGTATGTTATGAAGATGAAGAGTTGAAGGATTTTCTTGAAAAAGCTGCAAAGGTCTCAAAAGAGCATCCCGTTGTTGTATCGAGGTTCCTTCAGAATGCCAAGGAAATAGAATTTGATGCCGTTGCACATAATGGTGAAGTCGTTGAATACGCAATTTCTGAGCATGTTGAATTCGCAGGTGTCCACTCAGGAGATGCAACACTGGTATTCCCGGTACAGAAAATATATTTCGAAACCGCACGTCGTATTAAGAAAATAAGCTATAAAATAGCTAAAGAGCTTAATATCAGTGGTCCGTTTAATATTCAGTTCCTTGCTAAAAATAATGATGTTAAGGTCATTGAATGTAACTTACGTGCTTCCAGAAGTTTCCCGTTTGTTTCAAAGGTTTTAAAACGTAATCTTATTGAAACCGCGACAAAGATTATGCTTGACGCGCCATACAGCAGACCTGATAATTCAGAAATGGAAATTGACAGGATAGGTGTTAAGGCTTCTCAATTTTCATTCTCACGCCTTCACAAAGCTGACCCTGTATCGGGAGTTGATATGGCTTCAACAGGAGAAGTTGGTTGTATAGGTGATGACTTTAATGAAGCTCTGCTTTCAGCTATGCTGGCTACCGGTTTCAACATACCTACACCGGAAAAGGGAGTTATGATATCATCAGGTGCAGTAAAATCTAAAGTTGATTTGCTTGAAAGCGCAAAATTGCTTCAGGAAAAAGCTTACAAAATATATGCCACAGGTGGTACATGTAAGTTTCTTGAAGAAAACGGAGTAAAAGCCATAAAGGTTGCATGGCCTGACGAAAAGGGAGAGGGTGAAAATATACTCAATATGATTTCAAATCATAAGTTTGATCTGATCATTAACATTCCTAAAAATCTGACTAAACGTGAATTGACAAACGGATACAAGATTCGTCGCAGTGCTATTGACCACAACATACCACTTATAACAAATTCAAGGCTTGCAAGTGCATTTATTCAGGCTTTCTGCGAAATGAAGGAAACTGATATACAAATCAAGAGCTGGCAGGAATACAATTAATCATTGCCTGCTTTTAGTACTTAAAAAAACATCTTATGCTGCACTCTGAAAACGTTTAAAATCAGAGTGCAGCATTTTTAATATTTCTTTGCCTTATTTTTTTTACAGGTATTTATGCCCAGTAAAATATAAATGGGGCAAAAATTCACCAATGCTGTTATAAACAGAATTCCTGCTAAAACAAGAAGAACAATACCAAATGCTCCCTTAGCAGTATTTGACTGATACAGAATAATAAATATTATCCCAATTGCAATTCTGATCCATTGATCAATATTCCCGACGTTTTTCTTCAGTTTCATGATATCCTATTGTTTTTAGTTAGTACCTGCCAATTTGATTCTCTTACAGTAATAACAATATTGCGTTATATTATGTTCAACTACTCCAATTTGCAGATAATCTGACGAGTTCAGGAAATATTTATTTAGCTATTGATGTATCAGGATTATTTAATATATCTTTGCCGAAAACCATGAAACCATGAATCTTAAAAACTGTACTTCGGTTTTGTTCGTAAAAAGTGCCGCAAAATCCCGTGATTTTTTTGTTAACGTTTTAGGAATGAATGTTGCAATGAGTAATGGTGATTTGAATTTCTTCTTTAAAGAAGGATTTGCGATTTGGCAGGTAGCAACGGATAATGAGATTCCAAAAAGGCTTGGATATGATGTAATAACAGACAGAAATGCAGCTAACCGCTTTGAACTGTGTTTTGAGACTGAAGATATTGACGATGTTTATAAGCTTTTAAAAAAGAATGGTATAAGTTTTTTGCACGAAATAAACACAGAAATATGGGGTCAACGCACCATACGTTTTTTCGACCCCGACAATCATCTTATTGAAGTTGGTGAATCCATGCAGGTTTTCCTCAAAAGAGTCTATGATGAGGAAAAACAAGATATTGAAGCCACATCCAGAAGAACTTTCACTCCTGTGGAAGCAATCAGATATTTCCTTGGAATGATAGAAGAAAACAAATAGAGTTTAACCGGGGATTTATTCACCAATTACTGTTGCTACAATATTCCTTCCTGAGGCACGATTCCTGAATTCACATAAATATATTCCCTGCCAGACACCAAGATTCAATTTCCTGTTTGTAATCGGTATATTGAGACTTACTCCGACAATTGAAGATTTCGCATGAGCAGGCATATCGTCATCCCCTTCAAGAGTATGAACATAATATAATTCTCTTTCCTTCACAAGCCTGTCAAATATAGCATTCATGTCTGTTTGTACATCAGGATCAGCATTTTCATTTATTGACAATCCCGCAGAAGTATGTTTAATAAACAAATTCAGCAAGCCTTTTTCAGGTAAAGCAGGCAGATTATTAGTAATTTCATCACTAATAAGATAGAAACCTCTTCTCCTTGGTTTCAAAGTAAATTCTATTTGTTGAAACATAGCAAGAACTAATTAACTA
>CAZCWK010000011.1:56662-58895 GCA_964502355.1 uncultured Bacteroidales bacterium | reverse complement strand
CCTGACTTTTTTTAAAGAGTTTTTTTTATCTTTGCACCATTCATTAAACAAAACCAATTGAAGACTAAAGTTAAAAATACCATACTGCTATTTTTTGCTTCGTTGCTGTTCCTATTCGGCAATTCAGTCAATATTATACATTTCTGTTGCGATCTGTGCAGAAGTCAAGGTTTTGAAGTAGTGGAAGATATGCATTGTCATGATGAGTCTGACATTGCATGTTGCGAAAACATTGAATCAGAAAATAATAATCACTCTCTGCATTGTAACGGGAACTGCCCGTTAGACCAGGCAGTATCAAAAGAAAAACATGATCATAAATGCCGTATTGACCGCGTCACAATAGAATTGGATGATTACGTCAGTAAAAGCAATATAAAGATATTCTCAAATACTCTCCTTTTTACACATATAATTGCTGATAATCTCAGCATTTACACGAATCCTCAAAATAATTTCAGAGACTTACCTTATCAACCTTTAAAAACAGGCAAGTCATTACTGAAATCCAATTGCATTTTAAGAATTTGAATCTCTGAGCGTGCATTCTCCGCGACCTGCGGAAAATTAACTCATTTTTGTAATTACCTAATCAAAAGTCAGGCAATAACAAAAATTTTTAAACTTCTTAAAATTTAAGCATTTATGAAACTTATTTATAAATTGACAATGATTTTATCATTGTCGGTAATAACGTTGATAGTATCGGCACAAACAGATACTATCATAAATCTGAAAGAAATACAATTTGTTGACAGAACTGTAGGACTTCACTCCTCCCGTATCAATCCAATAAAAGTTGAAACCATAAATTCAAGTGAATTGTGCAAAGCAGCCTGCTGTAACCTTTCCGAAAGTTTTGAAACCAATCCTTCTGTTGATGTATCATACAGCGACGCGGCAACAGGTGCAAAGCAGATAAGACTATTGGGATTGATGGGAACTTACGTACAGCTGATAAGCGAAAATGTGCCATTTATCAGAGGTCTGGCTTCACCATACGGCCTGAGTTATGTGCCCGGTCCATGGATGGAAAGTATCCAGATTTCCAAAGGAGCAGCTTCAGTGATAAACGGTTATGAAGCCATTACAGGACAAATAAATGTTGAGTACAAAAAACCTGCAAAATCAGATCTACTATCTCTGAACCTCTTCATGGCTGACAATATGCGGACAGAAGCAAATGGGGATTTTGCACTTAAGTTAACTCCGTATCTGTCAACATCTACATTTTTGCATTATGAAAATGAGACAATGGAACATGATGCAAATGGAGACGGTTTCATGGACTTGCCCGGCGTAAAGCAATTATCGGTATTCAACAGATGGAATTATCAGAAAAAGAATTATACTTCACAGTTTGGCATAAAATACCTTGATGAAAACCGTCAAAGCGGACAACTACATAATATCAACATTGAAAATCCTTACAGGATTGAGATAGGAACCAAAAGACTTGAAGTATTTGCCAAAAACGGATATGTATTTGATTCTGAAAAAAATACATCTCTGGGGCTAATACTTTCAGGCTCATTTCACGGGCAGGAATCAGGATATGGTCTTAATGAATACGATGCCAATCAGACAAACTTATATGGCAACCTGATATTTCAAACCAATATTAATGATAAAAACAAAATTGTAGTTGGTACCAGTTTGCTTGCTGACAATTTAAATGAAACCATGACAAACAGATTGTTATATCTTAATCCGGATGATCCGTTTGTTTATGATTCTCAAAGAACAGAAATAACTCCCGGGATATTTGCAGAGTACTCATTCAACTATAATGATAAGTTACACATTATGGCCGGTTTAAGATATGATCACAGTAACTGGTTTGGCGGATTTATCACCCCAAGGTTGCATGTAAAATATGATGTTGCAGACTGGTTTCATTTAAGGGGTAACGTTGGTAAGGGATATCGTACCACCAATCTTATTTCAGAAAACAGCTATATGTTAGCAAGCAGCAGGGTGTTCAGAATGCAGGATAATAAACTATTCTATCAGGAAGAAGCATTAAATGCAGGATTAAGCGCGATGTTTTATATACCTGTCTCTGAAAAAGATTTGACATTGACTCTGGAAGCTTATAATACACATTTCATGAAGCAAATGATAAATGATATGGATTACGATAAAAATGCAGTTTATTTTTATGAACTTTCAGGTAAATCCTATTCAAATGCATTTCAGGCAGAGTTAAATTATGAACTTTTCCGTGGACTTC
>CAZCWK010000011.1:0-56652 GCA_964502355.1 uncultured Bacteroidales bacterium | reverse complement strand
AGCAATAAGATATATTGATGCAAAAAGTACATATAATCAAAATCCCTCAGCATCAGGATCTTTTTATCAGGGAGTATTACGTGAAAGACCTTTAACCAACAAATACAAAGGATTATTCACGGCATCCTGGCAAACACCGATGAAACGCTGGCAGTTTGATACAAATATCCAGTTAAATGGTGGTGGCAGATTACCGGATCTGAATGGAGAAATTAATCGCAGACATGACCCATTTACAATTATTAATGCTCAGCTGACTAAATATTTCAAATGGGGTTCAATATATGGAGGTAGTGAGAACCTTACCGGATTTCGTCAAAAAGAGCCAATTTCAGGAGCATTTGAACCATGGGGTAATGATTTTGATGCAACAATGGTCTGGGGCCCTGTACATGGCCGAAAACTATATCTCGGATTAAGATATGCGATAAAAGGAAAATCCAATGATAAATTATAAAATACAGTAGAATCATGAAGAGAATTAAAATCAGCATTCTGATAGCCTCGTTGATGGTTGTCGGACAATTATCGGCTAAAAAAGAAATTAAAACAACAAGAAAGTCTGATAAAACTACAGTTGAATATTTCGTAAATATGGAATGCAAAGACTGTGAAAACAGAATAACCGAGCAACTCAGGTTTGAAAAAGGCGTAACAGATTTAAAAACAGAGTTGAATAAAGAAAAAGTGACTGTCACATACAAATCCGGTAAAACAGATACAAGCAAGATTGCCAATTCTATCAGAAAGCTTGGCTTTATTGTAAGTAATTATAAGAAGTAAAACTTAAAATAAAGGGCTTATGATGTTTATAATCTATGCAATACAGTATTATCTGTAAGCGCATGTTTTATGTATAATATCATAAGCCTTTTCCTGCTCATCAGGAGTCTCACAATAAGTAACAACCACAAGCTTCATACCGTTTGTCCATAAGCGTGAAACCTGATTAGTTAAAGTGCTTACATCACCAACAATTCGGGTATTCAGGACCTTGCCTGTATTTGCAAACTTATGGAATACTTCTAAATCTTCAATTGCACCCGGATCAGTCTGAGGCGAAAAAGCTCCGTCGGCCATCTTTAAATCTTTTATGTTTAAAACAGCATCAATCCAGGCAGTCCAGTTACCACATGAATGAAACGCAGCACCACCAAAAGAATCAGCAATTTTAGTAACATGAGGCGCTGCCAGTTCGAGATATTGCCCGGGAGAAATCATTATCGCGTTGTCATCACTCATTCCCAATCCTTTCCACTTTCTGGAAGAAGCAAAACCATGCCCCGGTGATGCCAAAGCATCACCTATAATATCCCTTTGTTTGTTTATGAAACGTATTGTCAGTCCGGACAAAATATTAAAAAGTTCATCAACTTTCTCAGGCTGAATAAGTAAATCCATGAAGAAATTATCCAGAGGATACAGATTACCAATCATATTCAAAGGTGATTGCATATCTGTAAGTGAAACCGGTAGCAAGCCTTTAGTTTTGTCCATAAAGTATTCGGTCATGTCAAGTACATGATGGCCAATCGCAGTATCCGAAACTTCGCAAGGAGTATAAGACAATACTTCATCAATGTCAGAAAAGACAGGTTTTATTGCAGGAGCATTACCTTCCAGCCAGGTATAATCTCCTCCAAAAGCACTTGAAACCACTCCTATACCATACCACGGTTCCAGAAAATTCGGGACATCAGCTTTGAACAACATACTTTTTTCAAGAGCACCCAGTTGTAATTCCAGTGAACTTTTCATATCACTGCAACCAAAAGAGAAACACTCCCCGACCCTCATTCTTCTGTAAACTACTACACCACTGTCACTTTTAATGAATGATTCACATCTTTCATCAAGAATAGATGAATATTCAGAATACTTCTGAATATCAAATTTTTCAGGGCTGACGGGTAAGACTTTAGTAGCTTGTGAATCAGCAAGGCTTATATCAAATCTATCCTTCATAAAAAAAGTCAGATGAGATTAATTGTTTTCAGAAAATCAGTGTATTCCTTCCTTAATTCAGCAACAGTTTTAAAAATAACATCAATCCTGTCATCAGAAATTTTATCATCCATATTTATACAGCAAACACCTGTCAGATAAGGATTTCCTGACTTGTGAATAAGGTCAGCAACAGTCGACTTAATCAAATCTTTATCCATTACGGCAATTTCTACCGGACTAAGTCTGATATTAAAAAAAGTATTAGGTAAGTGTCTTCTGAGTATTTCAATATCTCCCCCCCAGCCAAGATCCAGATAATCAAGGTGAGGTATTTTAGCAAAACTTTCAGCCATACGATGTGGGTCTGAACCGCAATAATGGATACCAAATGGTCTCTTTTTGCTCCATTTTATATCAAATGGCAAAAGAAAAGTTTCATAATCTTCAGCTGAAATCATTGTATGAGAACATTCTGAATGCAAAAGAACAGGTTTATCAATCAGTCCTACACATCTGTTGACAGAAATTGAAGTAGTACCGGTCAGGGACATAATGAACGATGTGAAATGTTCGAGAATATTAAAAATCGACTGAAAATATTCATTTGTTTTATCCTGATCAAGCATCATATCCATAAAAACAGACTCCCCTCTCAGGTCCATAGCTATATTCAGAATACCACCCCAGTTTACATCTCCGGTCAGATATCCGTATTTTGACTTCAATGTATCAGTAAGTTTCAACAACTTTTTAAATGCTGCAGATTTAAAAGCTTCCTCAATACTAATATTTCTCAATTCCTGATATGCAGGGTAAACCTGCGGAGGTCTGTCACCTGTATAATCAACTTTACAACCAAGCATTTCAGACAGCAGGAAACCGGCAGCAAGATGAACCGCACCTATTTCAGGCCTGTCTTCATTTCTGTGTTTACCTAATCCATAGTTACCCCATCTGTCATAAAGTACTTTTTCCATTTGTTTTTCAGCTTCTACCCTTTTTAACGGATTAAAAAAGAAGTCACTGTCAAATACTATATTTTCATGGGTATGCCACCATTCAGGAGCTAAAACGATGTCTACAGGTAACAAACCTGCATTAACATAATTGAATGTATAATTACGGCCATAAGATGCACCGGAATCAGGAAAAATGCCCATAAACAAAATTATTTTACAAAACTATCAAAAGAAGCAGGTACAGGGGTTTCAAATGCGTGGTATTCACCGGTAACAGGATGAGTAAAGGACAATACATGTGCATGCAATGCCAGTCTCTTCAACTTAGACTCATGACCTCCATATTTTAAATCTCCGACAAGAGGATAACCAATACTGTTCATCTGAACCCTTATCTGATTTTTCCTGCCTGTTTCAAGCTCAAATTCCACGAGGCTGTAATTATCATTATTTCTGAGAACACTGTATTTAGTAACAGCCAACTGACCATCCTCAGGATTATTACTTGAATAAACTATAAGAGCTTTACTTTCCCATAGATATGATTTCACAACACCTATACCGGTACCATCTCCGGTTTCAAGTTTACCTTCAACTACAGCTATATATTTCCTTTGATTTACAGCAAATTTCCAGTTATTCTGCATACGATACTGTACTTCTTCATTTTTTGCAAAAAGCATAAGTCCCGAAGTTTCACGGTCCAGCCTGTGAACAACAAAAATCTTATTACCGGGGTGTAGCTTTTTAACGTATTCACTTAAAATACTATATGCAGTTTTAATTCTTTCCTTTTTTGTAGCGATAGACAATAAACCTGCTGATTTTTCAACAACAATAAGATGCTTATCTTCAAAAACAATTTTTAAGAGCGGATTATCAAGTGTTTGTTTGCCGGTTTCCCAGTTAATGCATACCTCATCACCCGGTTCAAGCAAATGATCAAATTTTTTGATAACTCTGTTTTTTATAGTTATCTGGTTATGGCTTAATAAGGATTTTACAGTCGTTCTGCTCTGGTCCTTAAGACTTTCAATTAAAAAGGGCAACAACGTATTTTGTTCTTTTACCGCAAGAATAGTATCACGTCTTTTCTTTTTTATAATCACCTTATCATCAGTAACTTTTGAGGTTTTTACTTTTGACTTATCTATCGGTCCTTTTGAAGATGATTTCTGAAGTTTGGCCATTTTATGAATTTTTTTACAAATATACGCTTTTCAAACAACTCTTCAGCTTTGCTTTTTTAGTATCTTCGTAATAGATAAAACATTAATATGACAGACATTTTTGTAGGTATTATATCAAAAGAACTGAACTTACCCGAAAACGGAGTAAGAAACACTTTATTATTACTTGATGAAGGTGCTACCATACCTTTTATAAGCAGGTACAGAAAAGAAAGAACAGGCAGCCTGGACGAAGTAGCAATTGGTGACATAGCTGAAAAATATGAAAAACTGACAGAAATCGGTAAAAGGAAAGAAACAATTATTTCCACGCTCATAACTCAGGATAATTTAACCGGTGAATTAAAGAAAAGGATTGATGAATGCTGGCAATCAAATGAGCTGGAAGATATATATCTCCCGTTTAAACCAAAAAGACGTACAAGAGCTGAAATTGCAAGAGAGAAAGGACTTGAGCCTTTGGCAAAAATATTGATGAAACCAATTTCATCAACACCCGAAAAGCTTGCATCTCAATTTTTGAAAGAAGGAGTTGAAACAATTGAGGAAGCCCTTAAAGGAGCCAGAGATATTATCGCCGAATGGGTGAATGAAAATGAAAGGGCCAGAAATATTGTACGCTATCATTTCAGGAAAAAAGCAGTTATTACTTCACGTGTTGTAAAGGGTAAAGAGCTTGAAGCTTTAAATTTTAAAGACTATTTCGAGTTTTCCAAACCATTGAAGTACATTTCGTCTCACCAGTTTCTTGCATTATCAAGGGGAGAGCATGAAGGCTTTCTCCGAATTGATATTTCTCCATGCGAAGATGATTGCATTACAGAACTTGATAGATTATTCGTAAAAGGTGAAAATATTGCAGTAGAGCAAGTTAAGCAATCAGTTGAAGATTCATTCAAAAGATTGCTAAAACCATCTATAGAGACAGAATTCAGCGGCATTACAAAAGAAAAAGCAGATGATGAAGCCATAAAAATATTTGCTGCAAACCTCAGACAACTACTATTGGCTCCTCCTTTAGGACAAAAAAGAGTACTTGGTATTGATCCCGGATTCAGGACAGGATGTAAATTAGTTTGTCTTGATGCCCAGGGTAAATTGCTTCATAACGAGACAATTTATCCTCATGCACCACAAAATGAGACCGGCATTGCCTCAAAAAAGTTAAGTCATCTGGTTGAGATGTATGACATACAGGCAATAGCAATAGGAAACGGTACGGCTTCAAGAGAAACCGAACTGTTTGTAACCAGCGTAAGATATGACAGGAAGGTACAGGTTTTTGTAGTTAGTGAGAACGGAGCCTCAATATATTCAGCTTCAAAAATAGCAAGAGACGAATTTCCTGAATACGATGTAACTGTAAGAGGGTCAGTATCAATAGGAAGAAGGTTGATGGATCCTTTGGCTGAGCTTGTTAAAATCGATCCTAAATCCATAGGAGTCGGTCAGTATCAACATGATGTTGATGCTGTTAAACTTAAAAAATCATTGGATCAGACTGTCGTCAGCTGTGTAAATCAGGTTGGGGTAAATTTAAATACGGCAAGCAAATTTCTTTTGATGTATGTATCCGGATTAAATTCTGCAATGGCACAAAACATTGTTGATTACAGAAATGAAAAAGGAGCCTTTTCTAACCGTTCAGAACTTCTTAAGGTAGCTCGTCTCGGACCAAAAGCATTTGAACAGGCCGCTGGATTCCTGCGCATTCCTGATGCTGAAAATCCATTGGATAACTCCGCTGTTCATCCTGAAAGTTATCCGATTGTCGAAAAAATGGCAAAAGACAAAAATTGTTCGGTCCTGGATTTGATAAATAACAAGGAAATCAGAAATTCAGTTGTATTAAAAGATTATATAACCAAAAATGCAGGTCTTCCCACTTTGCAGGACATAATGGAAGAACTTAACAAACCGGGGCGTGATCCCCGAAAAGCAATTGAAGTATTTGAATTTGACAAGGATATCAGAAAAATTGAAGATCTGACTCCGGGAAGGGTATTAAATGGTATTGTGACTAACATTACTGCATTCGGATGTTTTGTCGATATTGGCATAAAAGAAAACGGATTAGTTCATATTTCTGAAATGGCAGATAAGTTTATAAAAGATCCGGGAGAAGTGGTTTCAATACATCAGTATATTAAAGTGAAGGTAGTAAGTGTAGATTTGAATCGTAAAAGGATACAGTTATCGATGAAGTGTTAATCCCCCGGCTAATATCAAAAGAACCGGCTAAACAGACATGCACATACAAGCTTATTATATGTTGTAAATCCGTCAGTTGCAAATTAATGATAAAAAACTACAGCAAAAACTTTCGTGTTTGAACTGAAAAACTTACTTTTGCACCCGTCAAATAAAAAATGACTCCGTAGCTCAGCTGGTAGAGCAATTGACTCTTAATCAATGGGTCGAGGGTTCGAGCCCCTCCGGGGTCACAAAAAAAGCACTTACAGATAAAATTGTAAGTGCTTTTTTCTTCATAAATGGAACTAAATATATATTTACCACCAACCTCTGATGAATCTTACGTTATAAATATTTCTTGGCTGATGATTACCATAAGCAACACCAATGTCTCTGGCTGCTTTAATCCTCAACTTCTCAATATCAACCACATCCTGCCAGCGTTTTAAAGCAAAACGCCACTCACGTTTGTCAAGCTCATAAATCCTTTTTGCAATCCTTTCAGAAAGAGCAAATGCATCACCATAACATTTTGACATAGGATCAATTTTGTTAAGACACTCTCCAGCCTTGTCAGCACCGTAACCATCCTGATTAGCTGTCCAGAAATTCTGAGCCTGTAAAAGATTTACCTGACAATCGTGATCTATTTTTTCCTGATAAAGAGGACCAAGAATATTCTGGCATTTCATGTAACAATCCTTGCAAACATCAGGAACCGTAATCAGCTTATAAATAGCAGCATCATAATCATGAATATTGGCCAGACCTTTTGCTTCGCCGATTATAAAATCACATTTAGAATTATAATACTCTATTATGGCTCGCTTACCGGTTTCAATCATTTGAGTAAATCTGGAATCATTTGTATTCAGGTTTTTGAAAGCAGAAATATAAGCCTTACTCTCGGTATCACCTACTCCTTTTAATGTAACAGATTCAGTAGAAAACAGTTTTCCGTCCATGGCATCACCAATGTAAAATGTTACTTCCATAGTATATGCATGCATCGGAGGTGCAGTTGGTGTAACATTCTTTGAAAGAACAGTAACATTAGCCGTAATTATAAATCTTGGCTCAAAGGCGAAACCACCCATTCCATTTTTTACAGCAATCTGATGAAGCTTATTCTCCAGATTAGTTCTGGCAATTGGTGTCAGTCCTTCAACCTGTTCTGGTATATAAGCATTCAAGGCAATCCTGCCCAAATCATCAGAACTTCCAAGGTTGTTCTGAGCATTCAAAGCAATAATGCACAAAAGGAAACCGAAAAACAAACTGATCTTTTTCATATGATATTTTTTATATGTCATTATTATTTCTCACCAATAACCAATGCAGCTTGTCCCAGACCTTTCATAGTAAGTTTGGAATCAACCATATAAGTAGATTTAAGGTATTTCTGTAATCCTCTTGCCCAATTTCTGGAATCAGTTGCCCTACCGTTAGCGTCATAAAGAGGAATCCTGACCTGTTCAAACAACATCATACTTTCAGTAGCGTCAGATGTATTAAATCTGCCTTCAACAGTGTTTTGAGAAACCCATTCTTCAATTATTTCACCAAGTTCTTTTCCTTTATATTCTGACTCCAGATCAATATCCGAATTACTCCATGTTCTGATCCTGAGAATGACTTCCCTGCCATTTTTAAACAAATCATCAAAATGAGCCTGTAACTGAACATTAAAATTATCAAGATATGTCAAGACAGACTCTTCCAGTAAAATCGGCAATTCAGCTGTAAATGAAGGCTGACCTGTACCTGAAGCACCGGCAATTTGCTTATCAGTATAAGCATCAAGTCCCTGAAGATTGAAAGTTATGGTTCTTTTAGGTCCTAACTGATTTACAACCCATGTCATCTGAATCCATATATCTGCTTTGGCAACTTTTTTCAATTGATCAACAGGAGTCTCACCAATTTCAGAACCACTTCTGCTGGACATCATAGCTTCTTCGGCACTCTCAGATTCCAGCGTTTTGAGTGATGACTCAAGATTCTTCAAGGGAAAACCTCTTTCAGTCATAAGTTCATTTATTTTACTGATGACCATCATTAATTCTACGTTCTCCTGCAGAGCTTTTCTGTAGTCAGGAACCTTGACTTTTCTTCCCTGATTGTCAAACTCCATCATATAGCCGTTCTTATTACACCAGATATCACTGGGAACAACCATAAGAGTTGGTTTTTTAGCCTGAGGATAAACAATAGTGGTCAGGCATATCAATGCCATTAATGTAAATACAATGCGTTTCATAAAAACGTTTATTTTGGTTAATAGTTGGATTCAAGTATACCATCCTGCTTCATCTGTTCCTTCAACTGAGGTCTTTGAACTCTCACTACAACAGGTATAGTAACAGTATTAGAGGAAACCTTGGTTTCTCTGAAAATTCTGTTGGGAATACGTTCATCTTTTAACGTGACAAAAAACTTATACAGACCGTTATCCTTAAAGAATTTATTAAAATAGCTTTCATATTTTTCTTCCGCATTGACTTCGGGTACCAATGGTTTCATCTCACATTCACCACCACGGATACCTTTGAAAAGTACTTCTCTTACAGCATTTTTCTTTGCCTGTTCAACAGCATCCTTACGGTTCCTGCCTGTACCCCAAACTCTTAGGGTCTGTGTGCCGTCCAGCTCTACGCCAAGACATTCGGTTTCATAGGAATACTTCCCTTCCTGAGCCGTTCTTCTTTGAGAGAAAGAAGTCAGGGATAAAACAAAAAACAAAGTCGTCACTAATAAAGCTTTCTTCATATCCGTAAATTTTTAGTTAGAAACCACTACCCAGAGATCTGATGACACCGGCATCTTCAAGATCTTTTCTGAGAGACATAACATTTACCTGTACAGTTACCCCGATTTTCATTTGAGAGCCTACCCTAACCTTGTCTTTTGGAGAAATAGAACCATCATTGACAAGAGTAACAAACTTCATATATTTGCCACCTTCCTTAAAAAAATCCGAGAAAAAAGCCTGTTGCTCAACTTCCAGATTAGGATCCTGTGTCAAAGCTCTCTGACCTCTGATACGACCATTATCAGGAGTACCTCTGAAAATAACACCATGAACAGCTTCTTTTTTTGCCTGTTCAGCTGCAGCTTTTTCAGATCTGGCATATGTCCAGACTTTAAGTGTGGCATTGCCCTGAACAGCAGTACTTACGGTTTCAAGCTCGTATTTCCACTCATTCATATCTTTGTCTTTCTTAGCGTTGACATGGCTGAAGCCTGCAAGAAAAACAAATAAGAAAATAATTCTGATTAAGTTTTGTGTCTTCATAAGATATGATTTATTCATTTTTCAAATATATGTAATTTTAGTTAAAACCAAACACATGTAAATTATTTATATAATTGTTTATATTTGTCAGATAATAAACTTAGAACGTATGAAAACAAAGTTTTGTTCAATCACAATCATGTTTTTATTGCTGTCTGTATTGTATGTAAATGCACAAAACAAAGCTGATAAAGTTTGTGGATATTACATTACATACGATGATGAAACTAAGGACGAAAGTTCTCAGATTCAGATTTTCAAATCAACAAACGGTAAGTATTACGGTAAAATTATCTGGCTCAAAGAGCCCAACGAGAACGGTAAACCTAAAGTTGATGATGAAAACCCTGACAAGTCATTGAGGGATAAGCCTATTATAGGACTTCAATTACTTAAAAGCTTCAGCTTTGATGAGAAAAACAATGAATGGACAGGTGGCACGATTTATGATCCTGACAACGGTAAAACATACAATTGTTTCATCAAATTTGGCGAAGGTAACGATTTAAAAATTCGCGGATTTATAGGTAAAGCCTGGATGGGTTTAGGCAGAACTGCTGTCTGGAAAAGAGTTGACGCTCCAAGAAAATAAACTTATCCGATTTCACTTAATTCCATCCACCTTAAAGTCATCTCTTCTACTTGTGAGGAGATGACTGCAAGTCTTTTTGCAAAAGTTTCAATATCAGCAACCACACAATTTCCCGAAGCCAGCCGGGTTTCAAGATCATTTTTTTCACTTTCCAGCTTGTCAATTTCAGATTCAAGCGATTCCAGCTCCTTCTGTTCCTTATAAGTTAATTTGCGGGGTTTAACCTCAGAGTTATTACGGAATTTATCCGTAGCAGCTGCAGGCGAAGACGACTTTTCCGAAAGTTTCTTTTGCCTTTGAATATCTTCATTTATATCACGCCAATCCCTGTACTGAGTATAGTTACCGGGGTAATCCCTCACTTTGGCATCACCCTCAAATACAAGAAGATGGTCCACAATCTTATCCATAAAATATCTGTCGTGTGAAACCACAAGCACACAACCTTTGAAATTTCTCAGATACTCCTCCAGAATATTTAGTGATAATATATCCAGATCATTTGTAGGCTCATCCAAAACAAGGAAATTCGGATTCTTCAACAGGACAGTGCAGAGATATAACCTCCTTTTTTCACCACCTGAAAGCTTATAAACATAGTTGTGCTGAGATTCAGGAGTAAAAAGAAAATGCTGTAGAAACTGTGAAGCCGACAACTTCTTACCATCTCCCAGACTAATTTCCTCAGCGATTTCCCTGACCACATCAATAACCTTGGTATTTTCATCAAAAACAAGACCGGACTGGCTGTAATAAGCAAATACAACGGTTTCACCAATATCAAAAGAACCACTGTCAGGCTTAATTTCACCCATTAGCATTTTCAGAAAAGTAGATTTACCGGTACCATTTTTGCCGACAATACCCACCTTTTCAAATCTGGCAAAATTATAATAGAAATTATCCAGAAGTTTAAGATTGCCATAGGCTTTACTTACATATTTAGCTTCAAATATCTTTGACCCAAGGTAAGTAGATTTCACATCAAGCTTAATCGAGCTTTCAATCCGTTTATTTGAAACCTTTTCTTCAAGCTCATAAAAAGAATCAATCCTTGATTTTGCTTTTGTCGCCCTTGCCTGAGGCATTCTTCTCATCCATTCAAGCTCAGTCCTGAAAATATTGTTAGCCCTGTCCAGCTCAGCATTGAAATTCTCAACTCTCTCCTGATGTTTCTCAAGGTAATACGAATAATTACCATTGTAAGTAAACAACTTACCATGATCTATTTCAAATATTATATTGCACACACGATCAAGGAAATACCTGTCGTGGGTTACCATAAGTAAAGTAACATTTGATTTGGTCAGATAAGATTCAAGCCATTCAATCATATCAAGATCAAGATGATTGGTCGGCTCATCAAGTATCAGCAGGTCAGGCTCAGTAATTAAAGCATTGGCAAGAGCAACTCTTTTAAGTTGTCCACCGGACAAATGGCTGATTTTCTGATCAAAATCTTTTATTTTAAGTTGTGACAGTATCTGCTTGACCCTGGTTTCATAATCCCATGCGTTATGATAATCCATAAGATGCATCACTTCCTCAAGTGTCTCACCCTCAGGCTGACTTATACCGGAAGATTCACGTAACATAAAGGATTCATACCTGGAAATAGTCTTAAGTATTTCATTATCTGACAAAAAACAAGCCTCCATAACGGTCAGGTATTCAGGATATCCCGGCTCCTGCTCAAGGAAACTCACCCTGAGATCTTTTCTGAAAACCACATTCCCGGAGTCCTGATACTCTTTTCCTGCAATTATATTCAGTAAAGTCGTTTTACCTGTTCCGTTTTTTGCAATAATCGATACCCTTTGACCTTCAGAGATGCCAAAAGATAAATCTTTAAAAAGCAACAGATTACCAAACGATTTACTAATATTCTCAATCTGGAGATAACTAACAGGATTTGCCATAAAATGTTGTAAATAAAATCAAAAATAAAACGAGATTTCTTAAAAAGGCATCAAAGCTAATGCATTGTTTTTAATTCCGGTGCGCGCATTTCCCGCTGCTTGTGGCGAGGAGATTCGATACGATGTAATGTATTCGCATATATCAGGATTCAGGACAAAGCTCTCTTTTAAGAAATCTTGCAGTCCAGCTGTCTGACTTTGAAACCAAATCTTCAGGAGTACCGCTGAAAACCAGTTTACCCCCTCCTTTTCCACCTTCGGGCCCGATATCTATGATATGGTCTGCAAGTCTGATAACATCCATATTGTGTTCAATCAATATCACTGTATTCCCTTTGTCTACAATATGATTTAATACGCCCATTAAAACCTTGATATCTTCAAAATGCAAGCCTGTAGTTGGTTCATCGAGTACATACAAGGTTTTACCCGTATCTCTTTTAGCAAGTTCTGCAGCAAGCTTAACCCTCTGGTTTTCACCACCAGAAAGAGTAGTCGAAGGCTGTCCCAGTTTAATATAACCTAAACCGACATCCTGAAGAGTTTTGATTTTGTGAAGTATCAACGGCTGATTTTCAAAAAACTCAACAGCCATATTAATCGTCATATCCAGAACATCAGCAATTGATTTTCCCTTGAATCTTACTTCAAGGGTTTCACGATTATAATGTTTGCCATGGCATACTTCACAAGGCACCAGTACATCAGGCAAGAAGTTCATTTCAATGGTTTTATAACCATTTCCCTTGCAAACTTCACAACGACCTCCGGTTACATTAAATGAAAATCTTCCGGGCTTATATCCTCTTATTTTAGCTTCAGGCAAATTGACGTAAAGATTTCTGATATCAGAAAAGACTCCGGTATATGTTGCCGGATTTGATCTCGGGGTCCTGCCTAAAGGTGATTGATCAACACTTATTATCTTGTCAATATTTTCATCTCCCTCTATCGAAACATATGGTAAAGGTTCCTGAAGAGATCTGTAAAACTTTTTGCTCAATATCGGTTGTAATGTTTCATTAACCAATGTTGATTTTCCGCTTCCTGAAACACCGGTGATAACTATTAACTCACCTAAAGGAAAAGTTACATCAATGTTTTTCAGATTGTTACCAGTGCATCCCTTTAGCGTTAGTTCAAGTCCTTTTCCGGCTCTTCTTACCGAAGGGGTATCAATATTCAGTTTACCCGTAAGATATTTTGCAGTCAGAGTATCAGAATAAAACATCTCTTCTGTTTTACCCGCAAAAACTATTTCACCACCATTTACTCCTGCCCTTGGACCTAAATCAACTATATAATCAGAAGAAAGCATCATTTCTTTATCATGCTCTACAACAATCACAGAGTTACCGTTATCCCTCAACGAGGTCAGTGATTTTATGAGTCTGAAATTATCTCTCTGATGCAGTCCTATGCTTGGTTCATCAAGTATGTATAATACATTTACCAACTGTGATCCGATCTGTGTAGCCAGCCTTATTCGTTGACTTTCACCACCTGAAAGTGATGCAGAAGCCCTCTCCAATGAAAGATAGTCCAGACCCACATTAAGTAAAAATACCAGTCTTGATCTGATTTCTTTTAAAATCTCAGAGGCGATAGCTTTCTGCTTACTGCTTAACCTGTCCTCTGCATTTTCCAGCCAAAGCTTAAGTTCAGAAAGATCCATAGCAGAAAGTTCAGCAATAGTTTTGCCATCCAGCCTGAAATTTAAAGCCTCCTTGTTAAGTCTTGTACCATGACATTCCGGACACACATCAGTTTTAATAAACTGAGCAGCCCATTTCTGAGATTCAGTCGGAGAATCCTCATCCTGCTGTGAAACAATATATTTAACAACACCATCAAAATCAACAAAATAATTGGAATTACCCAAAGAATGATTTTTGATGTTGAGACTTTCCTCAGAGCCATTTAGTATTTCATCCAAAGCATCTTCAGGAATATTTACAATAGGAGTTTTCAAATCAAAACCATATTTTAAGGCTATGGCTTCAAGCTGCCAGAAAATCAAAGACTCCCTTTGTTTACCAATCGGAACAATTCCACCACCGGCAATAGTCAGGCTTCTGTCAGGTATGATCTTGTCAATATCAACCAGATTAACCATACCAAGTCCTTTACATCGGGGACACATACCCTGCGGAGAATTAAATGAAAAGTTATTCGGAGCAGGTTCATTATATGAAATACCAGAAGTAGGACACATCAATCTGCGGCTGAAGTATCTTGGATTATTACCATCTTTTTCAATCAACATAACGATGCCATCACCTTTATCCATGCCAATTTTCAGGCTGTTTGTCAACCTTTTGGTATCCTTTTCAGAAACCACCAGTTTATCTATGACAACCTCAACATCATGATTTTTGTAACGGTCGAGCCTCAGACCCGGAATAATTTCACGAAGCTCACCATCTATCCTTACATTGAGGAAACCTTTCTTTCTCAAACTCTCAAAAAGCTCTTTGTAATGACCTTTTCGGGAACGGACCACAGGAGCCAGCAAATACAATCTCTTTCCTTCAAATTCTTTAAGGATCAGCTCTAAAATCTGTTGTTCAGTATATTTGACCATCTTTTCACCGGTCACGTATGAAAATGCCTCAGAAGCTCTTGCATAAAGAAGTCTGAGAAAATCATATATCTCAGTTGTAGTCCCTACCGTAGAACGGGGATTCTTGTTTGTGGTTTTCTGTTCAATAGATATGACAGGGCTTAACCCGGTAATATTATCAACATCAGGTCTTTCAAGGTTACCAAGATAGTACCTTGCATAAGAAGAAAAAGTATCAACATATCTCCTCTGACCTTCAGCATATATAGTGCCGAAAGCCAGCGAGGACTTTCCGCTTCCGCTAAGACCGGTTACAACAACCAGTGCATTACGCGGTATTTCAACATCAATATTTTTTAAGTTGTGTACACGAGCTCCGTAAACACAAAGACTTCCGGTTTGTTCCATTATCAGTCAACATCAGAAACCCAGCTTTTCTGGTGAACCGGGGTATTTTTTTTATTATAAAACTTAGATTCAATTACAGGATAAGACACTTTAAATGACTTCCCTTCAGCATTTATAAGACTATCACTTCTTATCCATGTATTAAAATACTTCAGATCGTAGAATGTAACGCCGATACTATCAGCAAAATCAATCCAGTTAGGAATTTTCCCGTTCACTACAGTATCTTTAGTAATAAAAGGCGGGTATAAAGTCTCCTTCTTTATCATGAAACCATACTTTTTCGGATCATTCATAAAATCTTTACAGGTTACTATCCTGAAAAAATATCTCATGGTTTCATCTACCAGCCATAAATCAAGCCCTGTTGCAGCACGTTGACGCAATAGTTCCCTTGATACCCTGGCATAGCCGGTATTATATGAAACCGCTGCTGTAGCCCAATCTCCGTATAACGAATAAGCATACTTAAGATATTTGCATGCAGCTTCAGTCGATTTCTCTACATTATACCTTTCATCAACTTCATCATTTACAACAAGGCCATATTCTCTTGCCGTCTCCGGCATAAACTGCCACATTCCTAAAGCTTTAGCAGAAGAAACAGCTTTATAATCAAGATGACTTTCAATGCAAGCCAGATATTTCATATCATCAGGAACGCCATTTGCCTTTAGTATAGGCTCAATAACAGGGAAGTACCTGTTTGCCCTCTTAATAAGCAACAAAGATGATGAATGCATATAAAGCATGGCCAGAAATTCTCTGTCATACCTCTCTTTCATATCATACCTGTCGAGTTTAATGGTTTTACCACAAAACTCTACCTGCTCCGGAATCTCAGGAGATATTGTATAATCAAAAGGATTCAGTATTTGTTTCGTTGCGACCGGCTCTTTTTTAATAATTGTAACATCTTGTTTTACAGCTTTTTTCTTTTTTAAAGTTAAAGCATAAGTATTATTGCACAACAAAGAAAAAACCAGTATATAAGACAAGTATTTTATTTTAATTCCCATATTATTCCAACAAATTAATATCACCTTTAAAAGTATGTTTCTTACCATCTGAACCGGTAGCTTCTATAACATAAAAATATACTCCGGGAGAAACATGTTTACCTTTATACTTGCCATCCCAACCTATTGCAGGGTCATTCCATTCAAACATTACATTTCCCCAACGGTTGACGATTACACCTTTGAAAGTTACAACCGAACGGTAAGCAACCCTGAATTCGTCATTTTCACCGGGAGTCGAACGCGGAGTAAAAAAGTTGGGGCAATCAAGAAAAAATTCATTGACCTGAGGATAGAACAATGCAGAATCCACACAAGAAGCACTACTGCTAACCATCAGTTTTACAGTATATTTCCCAAACTCCTTAAAAGTATAATCCAGATCTACATCAGTGAAACGGATATAATCCCCGCTTGTATCGTTTGGCTTATAAATCAGCCATTCAACCAATCTTACAGCTTCACTCGGATTACTTTTAAAGCTGATTTCCACAGGTGCCGAACCCGTAAGCTCACCAGTTGATTTATCAATTTCATTCTGAGCAGTTCTTTCTTTCATGACAGCTTTAGGATATGCCTTAACGGCAACAGCCTTGTATAGCTGGCTTTTAACTGATTTTACAATACCAAAAAACCCGGCAAACTGATCTCCTGAAACCGTGAAATATGTATCAGAAAGTGGTGCCGGAGCAGACCAGTTAATGGAAATATCTTCAATTTTATCATTAACAATTTTTGATTCAAATATTTCATTCGTCTGATTCCATTCAGAAGTATTCCATGAAACAGAATAAACTCTTTGAATGTTTTTTTTAATTCCGGAGGTATTGTAATAAAACAACTCAGGTTCATCCACCTTGGCTTTAAGAGTAACCTGACTGCATTTATCTCCTTCATCTAAAAACTGAATATCCTTGAGTGTCATTAAAGAATATCCGGTTACATAAATATATTGTCTTAAACCACCTTCATTTTCCAGATAATAACCACAATCCAAATCAATATTGGTTAAAGTAGAAGAATTCGCATTTATAGAAATATCAGCAGGATTGACCACTGTAGATACGGCAGGGTCAGTTATAAATTTATGCCAAACCCATTTTTCCGGAGATGACGTTTCAAAAGTTACAGAAGCATTCTGTTTACCATTAAAAACAAAAACTTTATCAAGTCCTGAGCTTACAGGAGGCTGTAAAGTATAAGGTTTACCACTTAATCCACCATTTGCAGTAAATCCTGCAAAACTATAAGTATTAAACAGTGAAACCAGAAATAATGTTACAATTAAAAACCTCATCATTAATTCAGTATTGAAAATTCAGGCAAAGATACGGTTTCTTAACGAAAAATCATGTAAATTTGTTGTCTACTAACAGCCATAAAAGATGGAGATAAGCAAAAAAAAGTTTCTGATAATCTGGATTCTTTGCCTGATATTGCCTCTGGCTTCCTATTCTCAGCCAATCAAAGGTGTTCCCGTAATCAAATTGTTTGATAAGGAATATTACAAATATGAAATCACCAAAAAAGAAAGTGTTTTCTCGATTTGTAAAAAATTTAAAGTTACTCAGGAAGAGTTATTATCCCTTAATCCATTTATTGTAAACGGATTAACCGTTGGTCAATCATTATTGATACCTTTTGTAAACGGCGAAAAAGATAAAAACGATAAAAAACCTGTCGATGAAGGTATTGAACTCAAAACCGAAAATGATCTGACTACTGCACCGGCAAGGTCACCCCGCATAGCAGTATTACTTCCTTTTGAACCATCAGATAAAGTAGGTGCAAGTGAAAAATATTTAGAGTTTTATGAAGGATTTCTTATGGCAGTCGATTCCCTCAAAACAGATGGTTTGTCATTTGAAGTACAAGCATTTGAAGTTGGCTTTGATGCTTTAGAAATCAGGAAACTCATTGAATCTGACGATTTAAGCCAATCTGACTATATTATAGGGGGCGTTTCAAATGATCAGATTAATATGCTCTCGGCATGGTCTAAGGAAAAAAACAAATATCTGATACTTCCTTTCAGTTCCAAAACTGCATCTGTTGAAACCAATCCTTTTATTTATCAGACAACAACTCCATACTCGTACATTTACAAAAGGCTTTCAGACTACTTATCAATAAGATTTGCCGGTAGAAATATAATATTTGTAGAAAAATCCGATAAAGCAGAAAATGACAGATCAGAACTCCAGACTTTTCTGAAGGCCGGTTTCACAAAAGTTGGTTTAAAATATACTGTAGTCAGTGAAGATGAAGAACTTACAGAAGTTTCAAAGTTCCTTAGTGATAAAAGGCAAAACCTGATAGTACCTGATCAGCTAAGCCTTAACGAATCAGCATCTTTTATAACCAAACTAAGAGCTATAGCCAAAAAAGATTCCACTAAAATTATAAATCTGTTGGGATACCCTGAGTGGCAGGCTTTGCCAAGAAGAGTTCAGCCATATATGCACGAACTAAACACCATGATTTACAGCAATTTTTTTGCAGATTACCAGAAAGAAAATGTAAAAAAATTCCCCGTAAATTTCAATAAATTATTTGGCAAAGAGATGATCAGCACATATCCTAAGTATGGTATGATGGGTTTTGACATAGCATCATGGTTTATACCAAGAATGGTTTATGAAAAAACAACAACACCAATGAAAAAAGGTCCTGATCAGATACAACATGATTTTGTATTTAAAAATGCCGATGCCAACAGTGGTTCCGTTAACCAGAATTTCTATCTGATTAATTACACTCCGGACAATACTATCGAAGTAAAACGTATGAAATGATTATGTATATCAAAAAAACTATAACCGCACTTTCCTTTTTATTAGCTTCTCTGTTGGTTTCTGCCCAATACAATACACTCAGCGAGTGGTATATAGGCTTTTCAGGAGGTAAAACAGTATCAACCTTAACACTTGTACCAAAACTTGTTGATAAAGTATTTGCATTAAACAACGATGCAGGATTTACAATAAGATATATCAGTGAAGAACATTTTGGATTACAGGCAGAAGCAAATTATTTCCAGTCAGGATGGAAAGAAGATTTATCAGGCACAGGTCTTACCTACAGTTATGAAAGAAAACTAAATCTGGTACAGGTCCCACTATTGCTCCATGCATTTGCCGGATCCAAAAACACCAGATATTTCCTTAATATAGGTCCTCAATTAGGATTTCTTATAGGTGAAAGTGAAAATATTATAGACAACAGTAAAGTTTTTGAACAACATGGTAAAAGTGTGGAGAATAATTTCCAGTATGGTATTGTTGCCGGAGCCGGTCTTGAATTTCACCTGTGGAAGACGGTCTTAGGAGTTGAAGGAAGGTACTGTTACCAGTTTTCCAATATTTTTAATGATGAAATAGGATCATATTTCAATACATCAAGCATTCAGGCAATATCGATTAATGCTCATCTCCTTTTCCGACTGAAATAAATATTCAGTATTCCATCTCAGGAGTACAAAAAAAAGAACCGAAACGGTATTACCCGAATCGGTTCTTTTTTTTTAAAATCTTTATTTTTTATCTGATCCTGTCAGTGGATTTAACCAACTTCTCATCTTTCCTGATAAAAATTATTGCAAGCAGGTATGAACCCATACTGATGCCGGGGAAAGACATAATAAACGAAGGATGAAATTCAGAACCCACCTGACCATTTACTACAGAAATGTAAGCAATAACAATCGCATAAATAACTGCCAAAACAGCAATGCCGGCGATGCTTAGTTTCATCTGCAGTTTGCGGTTTTTGTAAAGTAGTGCAGTAACCAATGAACCAAGTACAGTAATAATACTCAGAGCAAGGATTATCCACAATGGAAATTTGATTAACAACAGAGGATGAATATCCTTTATTGTCATTAAGGCATAATGCCAGCCACCAAGATTTCCAACAAAACAGCCGATTGGCGATAGAATAGCTACAGTCATCAAAACCGTGACCAATAGTAAAAATAAAGTTTGAATACGCTGTATCATAAAATCATTTTTTTAATTTTTCCCTTAACGGGTTTACATGATGTATTTTACCTTCGATATACTCCTGAGTAGCAATTAATGTAGCTTTAGGAAGTTTTTCATAAAACCTCGAAATTTCGATTTGTTCGCGATTTTCAAAAACTTCTTCCAGATTATCATTGTAAGAAGCAAATTCCTGAAGCTTTTTTTCAAGCTCAGATTTCATTTCCACACTGATTTGATTAGAACGTTTAGCAATGATTTTCACGGTTTCGTAAGTATTGCCAGTGTCATGACACAAAGCATTCATGTCTCTTGTAACCGTTGATGTTGGAATAGTCGCTTTCTTGTAATCCATTTTTTTTATATTAATCTTTAACAATCTTTCTGCAATCTTTCAATATCTTTTCAGCCTCGCCCTTGAATTTGCTTTCAGGAAACTCATTCTTAAAGCTGAAATATTCGTCTATAGTTGCTCTGTAGCGTTCTATTTTGAGATTGTCCACACTTTGCAGAGCAATCATATATCTCGATTTGAGAATCAGAAAAAATAGCTCTTCTCTGTATTGCGAAACCGGATAGTCTACCAGAGCGTTATTTGCCGTTACAATACATGACAAATAATTATTCTTTGCCATATAGTTGCCAAGATTATAATAAAGCCTGCAATTTAACAACTGTTTATAAACAAGTTTATCCTGTAACTCATTAAGCATTTTTACTACCTGGTCCTTTTTATCGGTATTCGGATAAAACTCGAGAAAAACCGAAAGATCTTCAATAGCTTTGTAAGTTTCTTCCTGAGTCAGTCTTGGATCAGGAGAATTCAGATAAGCAGCCTTACCCGACAAAAATCTGCAATCTTCAGTAAAAGTACCTTTAGGATAAGTCTTGTAATAAGTTTCAAAATAACTCGAGGCCGAAATGTAATCTTTTCTGTTGAAATAAGAGTTGGCAAGCATATATAAGGTTTGTTCTGCCCTGTCCGTGCCCTTATGAATAGCCTGAAGCTCTTCAAGTAAATCAATTACCCTCTGATACTTCTTTTGCTCATAATATTCATTTGCCTTAGTCCACTTCATTTCATAATCCGTGCTCTTGAGCAATTTCTGATAATCAGAACAGGAAACCAAAAGGCAGCCCAACAACAAGGAAATAATAAAATTCCGTTTCATCTTACATCTTTTAAAAAGTCGCACAAAGGTAACATTTCCCTTTTATACAACGAAGAGAATCAAGATTTTTTAACTGATTTTGGACATTAAGTCAATCAAAACATAAAAAAAATCAAAAACTGTACATTTCATCTGCACTTGCCAGGCGCAGATTTGACTTTTGCAAAGCATCAATACAGCGGTTGATATTGTCAGGCTTGATTACAACTCTCGCAACATCATCTTTCCATGCAAAAGCATACATATAGTCGATTGCAACATTGTTTTCAGACAAAATCGTCAGTGCTTCAGACAATGTACCAGGAGTATTAGGCACATAAAGACAGATAACGTCACTTAAATGTACAGTGAAACCATTATCTATCAGGAGCTTTCTGGCAGATTCAGGGTCTGAAAGCACTACCCTCATAATACCGAAGTCAGCAGATTCGGCAAGACTGAAAGCTGAAAGATTAATGCCTGCTTTGCCAAGCAATTGCGTAACTTCAGTAAGCGTACCGGTTCTGTTTTCCAAAAAAACAGACAATTGTTTGATTATCATGGCTGTATAATTAATATAATTTTCTTTTATCTGTTACTCTCTTAGCTTTACCTATAGAACGTTCGATAGATCTTGGCTCAACCAGCTTAACATGAGCATGAATACCAATCACAGATTGTAATCTGGATTCAATCTTTTTCTTAAGATTAAGCATGGACGTCATATCATCCGTAAAGTTCTCAGGTCTCATTTCTACATGAATATCAAATGTATCAGTATTATTGATCCTGTCGACAAAAAGATGGTAATGTGGTGCAGTTTCATTAAATTCGAGCAATACACTTTCGATTTGGGTAGGAAATACATTTACACCTCTTATTATAAGCATATCATCACTACGACCCATTATTTTGTTCATTCTGACTGTAGTTCTGCCACAAGAACACTCCTCCCTGAATAAACTTGTGAGGTCCTTCGTACGATATCTTAGTACAGGCATACCCTCTTTAGTAATAGTAGTAAATACCAACTCTCCTATTTCACCTTCAGGAAGAGGTTTAAGTGTAACAGGGTCAACTATTTCAGGGTAAAAATGATCTTCATTGATATGCATACCCCTTTGTTCAGAACATTCACTGGCAACACCCGGGCCAATTATTTCAGTCAAACCAAAAATATCAAATGCCTTTATCCTTAGTTTATCTTCGATTTCACGACGCATTTCTTCAGTCCATGGCTCTGCACCAAAGAAACCGACTTTAAGCTTAAGTTTATCCTGGACGCCCATATCATGCACAGCTTCTGCAAGATATAAAGCATAAGAAGGAGTACTACACAGAGCAGTAGAGCCAAAATCAGTCATAAGCTGTATCTGTTTTTCGGTATTTCCTGAAGAAATGGGGATTACAGATGCTCCAAGCATTTCAGCACCATAATGTGCGCCAAGACCTCCTGTAAACAAACCATATCCATAAGCAACCTGAAAAATATCATTTCTTGTACAACCACCCGAAGCAAAGGTTCTTGCCATCACATCTGACCATGTACCAAGATCTTTTCTTGTATATCCGGCAACGATAGGCTTACCTGTAGTACCGGAAGAAGCATGAAGCCTCACGATTTCAGACATTGGAGATGAGAACAAACCAAAAGGATAATTATCCCTGAGATCAGTCTTCACTGTAAAAGGAAGCTTAACGATATCATCAACGGTTTCAATATCCATTGGTGTTACTCCCAATTCCTGCATTTTGTTCCTGTAAAAAGGTGAGTTATGAAACACTCTTTCCACAGTAGTTCTGAGACGTTTATTTTGAAGATCTCTCATTTCTTCACGCCTCATACATTCATTGCTCTCATTCCATATCATAATGCATATTATTTTAAAAACGCAAAGAAAAAAATTATTCTGCAATAAATAAGCCTAAAAAACGGTAAATTTGTAATTATTGTCAATTTATTTAATAATAAACAATGTTTGACCTAGTATCACCTTTCAAACCGACAGGCGACCAACCGGAAGCAATAAAACAACTCATTGAAGGAGTTGAATCAGGAATGCCTTTCCAGACTCTTCTGGGAGTCACCGGATCAGGCAAAACATTTACCGTAGCAAATGTAATAAAGGAAATTAACAGACCCACATTGGTTTTAAGCCACAATAAAACACTGGCAGCGCAACTTTACAGTGAGTTTAAAAGCTTCTTTCCCAATAACGCTGTCGAATATTACGTTTCATATTATGATTATTATCAGCCCGAGGCATACCTTCCCATTAGTGATACATATATTGAAAAAGACCTTGCAATAAATCAGGAAATAGAAAAGCTCAGACTATCTGCAACATCAGCACTATTATCGGGCAGACAGGATGTAATTGTGGTTTCATCGGTTTCATGTATATATGGTATAGGAAACCCTGAGGACTTTAATAAAACTGTTATAGATATCCACAAAGGAAAGATGCTCGACAGAAATGTATTCCTTAGAATGTTGGTTGATATCATTTACTCAAGAAATGATTTGGAACTCACGTATGGTACTTTTCGCGTTAAGGGAGATACAGTTGATATATTTCTGGCTTATTCAGAGATAATACTCAGAGTTACATTCTGGGGCAATGAGATAGACGGCATTGAAACAATTGATCCTCTGAGCGGCAAAAAGATTGAGAATCATCAGGAATACAGGATTTATCCGGCCAATCTTTTTGTAACCAGTAAAGAAAAGATAAATATAGCAATCAGTCAGATACTCGCGGACTTAAATAAACAGGTTGAATTCTTTAATTCAACAGGAAAAGAATACGAAGCAAACAGACTCAGTGAAAGGGTTAATTATGACGTAGAGATGATCAGAGAGCTGGGTCACTGTTCAGGCATTGAAAACTATTCAAGATACTTTGATGGAAGAAACCCGGGTGACAGGCCTTATTGCCTGCTGGATTTTTTCCCTGAAGATTTTATGATGATAATTGACGAAAGTCATGTTTCACTCCCGCAGTTAAGAGCAATGTGGGGCGGAGATCATGCAAGAAAGATGAATCTTGTCGAATACGGTTTCAGACTACCTGCAGCTATTGACAACAGACCGCTTAGTTTTGAAGAATTTGAGAAGATAAGGAAACAGACCATTTATGTAAGTGCCACTCCCGGAGATTATGAACTTGAAAAGACCGAAGGCGTATATGTCGATCAGGTAATCAGGCCTACAGGCCTTCTGGATCCTGAAATTGAAGTAAGAAGCAGTAAAAATCAGATCGATGACCTTATGGAAGAAATCCGCATCAGGTCAGAAAGAGATGAAAGAATACTGATTACTACTCTTACCAAAAAAATGGCAGAAGAGCTTACAAGCTATCTTGAAAATGCAGGAGTAAGATGTAATTATATCCACTCTGATGTTGATACACTTGAAAGAGTCAGGATTATGGACGACCTCAGAAGCGGCATTTATGACGTGCTGGTTGGTGTAAATCTTTTAAGAGAAGGTCTTGACCTGCCCGAGGTATCCCTGGTAGCCATACTTGATGCAGATAAAGAAGGATTCCTGAGAAACCACAGATCACTCACGCAGACTGCAGGAAGAGCGGCAAGAAACCTTAATGGTAAGGTTATAATGTATGCCGACAAAATTACTGCGAGTATGAAAATGACAATTGAAGAAACCTATCGCAGGAGAAAAAAACAACAGGAATACAACGAAAAACATGGTATAACACCAACTGCAATTACCAAAGGAAAAAGCTCTGTTCTCGGAAGACCGATGGCTGCTGCAGAACCGTTGGCATATATTGAAACTGAAAGATTCAGTAAAGTAGCTGATCCCGTTATCGATCACATGACAAAGCAACAGCTTGAAAAAGCCATAGAGAAGACAAGAAAGGCCATGTATGAAGAAGCAAGGCGGCTCAATTTTCTTGAAGCCGCCCAGTATCGTGATGAATTATTAAGATTAACAGAGATCTTAGAATCTAAATCCTAAAGAGACATTTATATTTGATTTACTGGTTTTTAAATCAGCATATTTGGTGTCAGGAGATGCACCTGAATCAAAGAAATTAAAGAAGTTCTCTGCAACTCTCTGATTAATAGTCGCTACATCTAAGAAAAATGAACCTGTCCTGTAGCCAATACCTAATGAGGTATATCTTGAACCTTTATCAAAAGAATAGTTTGGTGTAGTGCCGGCAGTAATAACTTCAACATTTCTGATAGAATTATCAGTCCTGTTTGCAGAGCTGTACCACGCAGTACCTGCCCTTAAACTAACATTCTCATTAAGACGATATTCGCCACCCAATCTGAAATTGGTTGTGGAACGGAAATGTTTCTGCATATCCGAATTTGTATCATCCCAGGGAACACCGACATCATTTTTGAGTTTGGTTTCACGATAGTCTATAATATCAAAGTCCATGCTGATAATAGCCTTTTTACCAATCTGATATGCAGCACTATACATTAACTTGCCGGGAGTTATCAGCTGATAATCCGAATAATCTTCTTCAATCTGAGCACTATGATCATCATATCCGCCACCGGAAACACCATCAGAAGACATTGAAGCACCATAAGTATCAGTAAGAGAATAATATGTAGGTGTATGAATAGCGAAACCAAATCTCAGATTAGGAATAGGTCTCAATATGGCTCCGATTTTTGCATTTATACCACCTCCGTCAGTTATGAGAACATTTCTTAGATCATAATTAAAAAGATTATCCAAAGACTCTTCCTTATAAACAGACATTAATTCATAATTCATGTCAAGGAAATTGACAGAAGCTCCTATATAAAGGAAATGTGCCCAGTTTGCACCAAGAGTAAAACTCCATTCATTGATTTCACCTTTTTCATCAAGGTACATGCTCGAATTTAGTTTTTCATCAGGATAAAGTACCGAAGAGTAAGATCCGTTACTTCCAGGATTAATCAGATAAGTCTGATATGCCATCCAACCCAAACCATAAAGATCATTTTCAGACGTATTTGCCGGTATTCCTGAACAAACATTATCCAGTAATGAGGCAGATCTGTTTTTACCGACTACAGAAACATTACGATTAAAATCTTTAAGTTTATTATATGAGATACCAAAATTGAAATTTGAAATAGTAGCCTTCTCCCCTGTTCTGAATGATCCGATATAACCAAAATTATTCATTTGCAATTTTAGTCTGGAATCACCGGAAGTAACACCATCAAAATCCGAAGACGTTCTTGTATTAGTAAAAACAGGAGTAAAAGCAAGCTCAGAACTTCTGTAAACGGCTATACCGGCAGGATTAATACCTATCGAAGACATATCACCACCCAATGCACCAAAAGCACCTGCCATACCCACATATCTGGCACTACCCGTTATATCAGATTGTGAAAGCCTCAAAGCATCATACTCATACTGAGCATTAATCACTGTTACTGATAAAAGAGCCAATACCGATGTAAATATATATTTTTTCATACCCTTAATATTATATTTTGTATTCAAAAAGTCCTTATTTGCAAAACAAATCCGACAATCAAATTATTTTTATCTGCGGCCGCCACCACCTCCACCTGAGGATGAATGTCCGCCACCGCTGCTACTGCCTCCACCATAAGAACCACCGGATGAGCTTGAACCTGAACTAGAACTAGGCGTATAACTACCTGATGAACTTGAACTACTTGAACTAGGTGTATAGTTGCTTGAAGAGCTTGAACTTGTGCTGTAATTTGATCTTGAAGAAGAACTTGATGAGCTGCTTCTCGTTGAAACCGAACTTTCAGTAGCCCTGGTACTGGAACCGGTACCGCTGCTTGTACTCTGATAACTTCTTGAAGAATTGTCACCGGAAGATCTGACAGCAGAATTGTTATTTCCGGAATAAGACCTTACAGTCGAATTCCCACTTGAAGAAGATCTTGTGCCTGAATAATTATTTCCGGACGAATTACCCGAACTTCTTACGGTACTACCGTTATATGATCTGGTTGTAGAAGAAGATCTTGAAGATGAACCAGTGCCGGAACTTGTACCATATCTTGAACCGGATGAAGATGATCTCGTTCCTGTATTGTTATTATTAACACTCTGACGACCTGAACGACCTGAAACATCCCCTGAACGTGTATATTCACCTGATGAAACACGTGAAGAATTACCGGAACTTCTGCCTGCAACTTCATTACCCGGTCTTGTAGTTGATCTTGTACCATTATAATAACCGCCACTTCTGTTAGTTACAGAGGCACCGCCGCCTGCTCTTGAGCCAATGCTGCCTGTCCGGCGATCTGATGCAGGTCTGCCTGTGCTGTTATTTGAAAGAAATTCTCTGTGTTGGCGATCAAGTCTGTTTCTGTTATTTGAATAATCCCACCAATGAGAATTATTACCATGATTACCATAATAACCACCGCCATACCATCCATTATGATAATAAGGATTATACCATGGATCATAATAGCCATAACCACCATAATACCAGGGATCCCAGCCCCATCCGTAATAGCCACCGTGTCCGTAATAACCACTCCATCCGTAATTGCCCCATGGACTATACCATGAATTATAGCCATAAGGGTTATAATAACCCCAGTTTGACCAGCGTGACCAGTAACCGCCATAATATGGATAATAGTAATTATCATAATACCATGGACTCATCCAGCCGGATGAATAATCATCAACATAATAAATATCAACGTCTGTTCCATCAGAAATATAGATATTCAGATAATCATCATCAGTAATGTGGGTAGTGAATTTAGGATTATGAAACCTTCTGATCCTTTCAGAATATTCAAAAGGCTGCTGTTCAGCTTCATCTTCAAAAAACAAACTGTCATTTAAAGTATCAGCTAAAGCAATATTATCATTATTATATGTATAATGTCTGTTATACTCGTCAACATCACGAAGATCATTGACTTTCAGATTGCCGGTACGATCATAAATACGGACAGAACCATTATTGTCATTATAGACTTTTTCCGTTTCATTGACTTTCACTTTTTCATTCCTGACAACTTTATCAGTTCTTGGATTGAAATAGAGGTCATCCTCGAAATACGAAGAATCCGCACCAGAATTCAATGAAAAAAACAGTGCGAAACCTGTCAGCAAAATCAACCTTGTTTTCATAGCCGTTGAATTTTTTATTAATCTTTATTACAAAGATAAAATAAAACCAAAATAGTTTACTGTAATTGACTTTGTTTATATTTATTTAACAGACGTAAATACAACCAAAAAACCGGCAAAGAATATTGCCGGTTTAATTATTATAGGTTTTCGCTAAATACGATTACTTACCCTGTTCAAGCAACAAAGTTTTAGTAGGCTGATCGCAAACTTCAGTAGGACCAAAATACTGGATAGGACCCGGATAAACATAACTTGTATGAATAGCCCAGGCAGCACGTTTTGAAGCAAAAGTTTTAAAAGGAGCACCATTCAGGTCAACAAGGGCCTTTTGAATAACAGGTTTCATTTCACCATGTCTGCGCTCCATATTCATCATCATTGTAATAGGTACACCACCGGCAATCCATTCAGAAGCAGGAGCTGTTGTGTTTCTTACAGATGACATATAACCTGTCTTACCAAAACCAGCAAGACCGGCAGCTGTATAACCTAAAGAGTAGCAATAATCAGCATCATAATTAGATGGAGCAGCGCAACGACCTTCATATCCGAAGAAGTGAGTCTGAGTAGCAAACTTACCAACGTACTTACCTTCTTTCTTCCATGCATCCAGTTTAACACCAACCATTTCAGCAAGAAGTTTTTCAGTTTCAATCAATGAAACCTGTACATTTCCGTGAGGATCACGGTCAAGAGTAAGCTGTTTAGCAACACCTTCAGGAAGAGAAGCATAAATTTCAGAATTTTCCCTGCTCAACATCTTGATAATGTAGTTCCTCTTTTCAGACTGACGGATCAGCTCAAACTCATCCTTACGTGAAGCCAGGAAGTCATTAAGCTCAGCAATAAGTTTTTTCATTGCAGGAATAAACTCGATTACACCTTCAGGTATCAGAACAGTACCAAAATTGTTACCCTGTTCAGCGCGGCTTGCCACTACCCTTGCAATATCTGTAATCAGGTCATCCAAAGACATATTTTTGGTTTCAACTTCTTCAGAAACAATACAATAATTAGGCTGAACCTGAAGAGCACATTCAAGAGTTATATGAGAAGCCGAGCGACCCATAAGTTTAATGAAATGCCAGTATTTTCTTGCAGAATTACAGTCTCTCTGAATATTACCAATCATTTCAGAATAAACCTTACAAGCTGTGTCGAAACCAAAAGAAGTCTCGATCATTTCATTTTTAAGGTCACCGTCGATAGTTTTAGGACAACCCAATACCTGTACTCCTGAATTAATTGAAGCATAGTATTCCGCAAGCACACAAGCATTTGTATTTGAATCATCACCTCCGATTATAATCAAAGCCTTAATATCAAGAGCCTTCAAAATTTCAAGACCTTTGTCAAACTGTTCTTTGGCTTCCAGCTTGGTACGACCTGAACCAATAATATCAAAACCACCGGTATTACGGTATTCATCAATAATATCAGCAGTAAGCTCCATATAATTATGATCAACAAGTCCTCCGGGACCGAGTATAAAACCATAAAGCTTTGAAGCAGGATTAAGCTCTTTGACACCGTCAAAAATACCTGCGATAACATTATGACCACCGGGAGCCTGTCCACCTGACAATATAACACCAATATTCATCGGAGCATAATTATGTTTTTCAGTACCGGGTTCAAATTTGATTATCGGAAGACCATATGTATTAGGAAACAAAGCCTTAATTTCTTCCTGATTAGCAACTGATTGAGTCTTTTCGCCTTCAACTATCCTTACCACTCCGTTGAGAGCTTCAGGCATTTTAGGTTTATAAGCAGCACGAGCTATCTGCAATGCACTTTTTGTTGGTTTCATATATTTGATTGTTAATGGCGCAAATTTCGTCATTTTTTTTGAATATAGAAACAAATGCAAGCCTTCAAGTAAGTAAAATTGAAATTTTTAAGTACTTTTGCACCGTTTTAAGGCGTATTCGCTGACTTCAAGGTTAACAAATTGATATATAGATAATTGATATATAAAGACTATATTTAACAACAAAAAAGCAAAAACGATGATTTATTCACACGAAGTACAACAAATGTGTTGTGTCAAAAAAGGAGCCAATCATCCCTCAGCTCCGATTCCCGAAGAAGGAAAATGGGTCAGAGCAAAGGAAGTTAAAGACATCTCAGGTCTCACCCACGGAGTAGGCTGGTGTGCACCACAACAAGGAGCTTGCAAACTAACACTCAATGTTAAGGATGGCATCATTCAGGAAGCTTTAGTGGAAACCATAGGATGTTCAGGTATGACTCATTCAGCGGCTATGGCATCAGAAATCCTGCCTGGCAAGACGCTTCTCGAAGCACTCAACACTGACCTTGTTTGCGATGCAATAAACACTGCAATGCGCGAACTCTTCCTGCAAATAGTTTACGGACGTACCCAGTCTGCATTCTCAGAAGGCGGATTACCAATCGGAGCCGGACTTGAAGACCTTGGCAAAGGATTGAGAAGCCAGGTAGGAACCATGTACGGTACTGTTGCAAAAGGCACACGTTATCTTGAGATGGCTGAAGGCTATTGCAGCAGAATGGCACTTGACGCTGAAGACCAGGTAATTGGTTACGAATTCATCCATTTAGGCAAACTGATGGACGAGATTAAGAAAGGCACAGACGCCAATGAAGCAATCAAGAAAGTGACTTCATCATATGGTCGCTTTGCTGAAGGAGTTAAATATATAGATCCACGTCACGAATAAAATAAGGAGGTAAAAACTATGGCATTATTTGAAAGTTATGAACGCAGGATTGATACGATCAATGCTGTATTAAATGAAAATGGCATTTCAAGCCTCGAAGAAGCTAAAGCCATTTGCGCTGCCAGGGGTATCGATCCTTACAAGATTTGTGAAGAAACCCAGACTATTGCATTTGAAAACGCGAAATGGGCATATGTAATGGGTGCAGCTATCGCTATCAAGAAGAATTGCAAGAATGCAGCTGAAGCAGCAGAAGCAATCGGTATCGGCCTGCAGGCATTCTGTATCAAAGGTTCAGTAGCAGACGACCGTAAAGTAGGTATTGGTCACGGTAATCTCGCAGCAATGCTTTTACGTGACGAAACCAAATGTTTCGCGTTCCTTGCAGGTCACGAATCTTTTGCAGCTGCTGAAGGCGCAATTAAGATTGCAGAAAAAGCAAATAAAGTACGTAAAGAGCCACTACGCGTTATCCTTAACGGATTAGGCAAAGATGCAGCGATGATTATCTCACGCATCAACGGTTTCACATACGTACAGACAGAATTTGATTACTATTCAGGAGAAGTTAAAACTGTAAAGGAAATACCTTATTCAACAGGACTTCGTGCAAAAGTAAAATGCTACGGTGCAGACGATGTACGTGAAGGCGTTGCCATCATGCACAAAGAAGGCGTTGACGTATCTATCACAGGTAACTCAACCAACCCTACACGTTTCCAGCATCCTGTTGCAGGTACATACAAGAAAGAATGTAATGAACAAGGCAAGAAATACTTCTCAGTTGCTTCAGGTGGTGGTACTGGTCGTACACTTCACCCTGACAACATGGCTGCAGGTCCTGCTTCCTACGGTATGACAGACACAATGGGTCGCATGCATTCAGACGCACAGTTTGCAGGTTCATCATCTGTACCTGCTCACGTTGAAATGATGGGATTCCTTGGTATGGGTAACAATCCTATGGTTGGAGCCACAGTTGCTGTTGCAGTAGCTGTCGAAGAATCAATGAAATAAAAAGATCTTTTCTTTTTTAATATAACAAGGGCAGTTCAAACAGAATTGCCCTTGCTTTTTATATCAATTGAATACTCTCGTTACAGAGCTGCGGAGTTAACGCGCACCGGCATTGAATTAAGAAAATAAAACCTGCAATATACCTGCTTAAATAAACATTTATTATATTTGGCTCCCGAAAAAGAATCAAATCATTACTAAACGTACCTGTAAGACATTTACAGTTTAAATATTCAGTGACCTATGTCAAATGCCAGATTTAAGTTGATTGTACCCTTTATAAACCCTGTTGAATGGATTAAGGCATACAGATTTAAAAGACAAAACTCAAAATTCGATAAATCCTTGTATGACATGGAGTTGCATTTGTATTCAAAAATACTGAACAACAAAATGCTTCACTGGGGATACTTTGAAGATCCTTCAACAGACCCCGTCACAATTTCTCTTAAAAAGATCGAAGAAGCTCAGATAAAATATGCACAAAACATCATTGACAATATCACAAATCGTGAAGGACTGATTCTGGACGTTGGATGCGGCATGGGAGGTTTGACTGAGATGTTAAAGAATGAATCAATGAATGTTGAAGCTCTTACGCCAAACATCAATCAGGTAAATTTCCTGAAAAAGACTTTGCCCGATATAACTTGTCACTGCAGCCGTTTTGAAGATTTCAATCCAACAAAAAAATACACAACTGTAATTAACTCAGAGTCACTGCAATATATTCCATTAGATCAGGCATTTGCAAAGATTGAAACCATTACTCAGCCGGGGAGCCGCTGGATAGTGGTTGATTATTTCAAAAGAGACGAAGAGAAAAAGGATAAACGCCCACATTCAGTAAGTGATTTCAAAAAATATTTGGAAAAATACGGATGGACTATTGAAACCGAAAAAGACATTACAATGAACGTATTGCCTACTATTGGGCTTATAAATATTCTTGCTGAACGTCTTGTGGTGCCATTAAGGCATTATATATACGAGAAATTCAGATATAAGAAAGCAGGTCTGTTTTATCTTTCAAAGAACTTCAGGAAAAAGATTGACAAAAAGATTGAAAAAGAAAGACATGTCTTAGATCCGGATTTCTTCGTTAAAGAAAAGAAATACATGTTTTTTGTTCTGGAAAGAAAATAGATTTACTCTTCATTATTATCTGAAGCATCACTATGGAAACGACTACGTTTCTTATTGATTATCAGAGATGAAGGCACATTTTCAAAATCACTGTTATCAATAGTGCAAAGACGATTCCAGCTTTGATAGCTTATAAGCATCAGGCTGAAATCCTTCATATAATACTGATTTTTCATCGAGGAACTTGCAATCTTGACAGAATCAGGAAATTCAGTCATAAGGCTAACCATCCCCTGCCCAATAAGTTTAGAACTATTTGCAAGTCCGTTCAAATCCATTATCCTGATCCTGACCGATGGTTTGTTTCTTAAAATTCTTCTGCCATAGCGCAACAGGAAAACATCATTTTCCTCATTCAGAAGTATCATAACCTTATTAACACCTGTGAAACCCCTGTTAAAGAAAACGCCAACGCTGCAATGACAACTTTCAACGAACATCTTCGTCTTATCCTTAATTAATGTACCGGGGTAAATTATAGAAGAATCGTTTTTAAATGCCCTCACAAGCCTGCCCATAACAGGAATATTATCCAGAATATTTTTTCTCCTGCCAAGATCTTTAGAAATAGCAGCTCCGGCACCAACCAGCAAAAAGTCATACTCATCATCATTAGTAGTATCGACTATTTCCTTACCAATATTGTCAGTGACCTTATATTCGGTTTCAATGGGGATATTAAGGCTAAGAGCTTCAGCCCTTACACTTTTGAAACTCTCCTCATTAAATTCATCCTCACTAAAAGGATTCATGTCTGTACCAACAGTAATGTGAAGCACAGTAACATTCAGAGTGTTCTTAAAGCCATCCAGTACAGTCTTTGCGACATTTATCAAAGGTTTTCCATTGTCAGGATTACCCACGGCTACGAGAGCCTTAAAAATACCAAGAGACTGACGTTCAACCAATTCATCAAGCTTATTGCGTTTAGGCAATACTTTTTCAATCAAAGTCATTAAAGGCGTAGTCATGAAAGTCGTGACCAGAGTCATAATAACGAGCATTACAAAGACAACAGGAGGCAGTATACCCATTTCATAACCAATATTCAGAACGATAAGTTCCATCAAACCCCTGGTATTCATCAGTACACCCATTATTACACTGTCTCTCCAGGTTTCACCAAGTAGTTTTGAGACGATTGCAGTACCGCCAAACTTGCCGGCAATAGCTACAAGTATAATCATACCGCAAATCAACCACAGATGAGGAGTGTTTACAAGTCCGATTTCAGTCCTCAAACCAATGAAAACGAAGAATAAAGGCAATAACAGAGAAACCGAAACATCCTCAATTTTTTCCGTAATAATCTTCCTGAAATTAGTAAGAGGCGGCATAACGACTCCGGCCATAAAAGCTCCAAAAAGTGCGTGGATACCAAGTACCTGGGTTGTAAATGAAGAAACCAGCAAAAGCAGAAAAATAAAAGCCACCATCTTCTTATTAACCAGCTCATTTGTCTTATACACCTCTCCCACTTTTCTCAGGAAAGGTTTCACCACCAACATCATTATGGCAACATAAGCCATTGTAAATACGATTGTTACTACAGAATCAAGGACGTTACCCGAGCCGGATACAGCAATCACGGCAGCAAGCAGACACCATGCCGTGACATCCCCTATGGCTGCTATAGCAAGAGACATTGTCCCAATATGAGATCTTGTAAGGTCTTTTTCCTGAATGATCCTTGCCAGTACAGGAAATGCCGTGATACTCATGGAAATACCTACAAACAAAGCAAATGGGAGGAAACCGGTATGATCAGAGGCAAATTCCAGATAAATGAAAAAAGCTAAAAGCAAACCCAGAAAAAACGGAATGATTATGCCTGCATGACTTATCACAAGGACCTCTTTCATTTTACCCTTAAGCGCACCTATATTTAGCTCCATGCCTATGACAAACATAAACAATATCAGACCAATCTGGCTAAGAACATTTATGCTGCCCAGAGAAGCAGGCGAGAAAATGAAGTTAAAAGTATCAGGGAAATATTTACCCAAAACAGAAGGCCCCAAAATAATGCCCGCCAGAATCTCACCAACCACAGTAGGCTGGCCAAATCGTGCAAAAAGCTGACCAAAAAATCTGGCAACCATCAGAATGGCAATCATTTGCAAGAGAAGTATTCCTCCCGGTTCAGCGATATTTCTGATAAATGTGCTTAAAAAGCCACCATCACCGTTTGCAACAACATGATTTTGAGAGAAACCGGGAGCTAAACTCAGCATATCACCTTTGGCGACAACAACATAAATCAAAGCGCCAAATATCAACAGCATCCAGATATAAAAAGACCAGACTTTTGTGATTTTTTTCATGAATGTGTTCTCACATGTTTTAGGTTTTGCAAATATAACCAACTTTTATCAAACGATTTCGCATAAAACCTCATAAAAAGGGCACAGAATCAAAAAAATTGTAACTTTGCAGCCTGTAAACACAGTAAGAAACCTCAAAAATCAACTATATGTCAGTACATCAGGAAGACAGCAGAAAGGTTACCACACATCGCCTCAGAGAAATGAAAGAAAGAGGCGAAAAAATATCAATGTTGACAGCCTATGATTATTCAATGGCTAAACTTATAGATCAGGCAGGCATGGATGTAATCCTTGTCGGAGATTCAGCCTCAAACGTTATGGCAGGCAACGTAACTACGCTGCCGATTACACTTGACCAGATGATTTATCACGGAAATTCGGTTACAAGAGCCGTAAAAAGAGCGCTTGTTGTAGTCGATATGCCATTTGGAACTTGTTCCGGCAATCCTGCCAAATCACTTGAAGCTGCAATACGCATAATGAAAGAAACAGGAGCAGATGCACTTAAGATCGAAGGAGGCAAAGAAATTGCAGCTGATATCAAAAAAATCATAGATGCAGGACTACCTGTGATGGGACATCTGGGATTGATGCCGCAATCAATCAATAAATATGGTACATATACCGTAAGAGCAAAAGAGGAAGAAGAAGCCAAAAAACTCTTTGAAGATGCCAAATTGCTTGAAGAATTAGGTTGTTTTGGCATTGTTCTTGAAAAAATCCCTGCTATAGTAGGTAAAAAAATAGCTTCAGAACTAAAAATCCCGATCATAGGCATCGGAGCTGGCAACGGAGTTGACGGACAGGTTTTGGTAATGCACGATATGCTTGGCATAACCCAGGGCTTCTCACCAAGATTTTTACGCAGATACACTAATCTTCAGGAAACTATAATCACAGCGGTCGAAAATTATATAAACGATGTTAAAAGTCTTGATTTTCCAAGCGACATGGAGCAATATTAGTTGAAAATATTTATATTTGCTAGTGGAAAATAAACTTAAAAGATGGTTAATATGAAACAGATCGCTTCACTCCTTTTAGCAATTACAATTTTCACAGTTAATGCATTTTCACAAATACTTGAGCCAATCAAGTGGAAAGCAGAAATTAAAGAAGCAGAGCAACAAATAGTTTTCACGGCAAGCATCGAGAGCGGCTGGCATCTTTACGGCATGAATCTGCCCGAAGGAGGTCCGGTCTCCACAACATTCAAATTCGATAAATTAAAGGGAATCAGCCTTACAGGTACTCCCGAATCCAAATCGGCTGCGATTACCAAAAAAGATGAAACATTCGGTCTGGTACTAACCTGGTATGAAAAACAGGCGAAATTCGTCCAAAAGATAAAGATTACAGACAAGTCAGGATATCTCATCGAAGGATACATTAATTATATGGGTTGCAATGATGAAAGTTGTCTCCCTCCTACTGATTATGAATTTTCTTTTAAAGGTAAAGGTGAAACCGCAGGGGCTGCAGTCGATAAGAAACCTGCAGAAACTTCGAATATAGCAGGTCAAATCAAGACTCTTGAAACTAAAGATGCAGTCACAGCCAACCAGATTGCGGTAGATACATCAATAGCAAATAATAGCCCTGTGCAGGTAGTCACAGAATCAATGTCAGACAAGAATCCATTGTGGAAACCTGTCATTGACGAACTCAAACAAATGGGCAGCATCAACAATGTTGCAGATACATCATGGTGGTTCTTGCTTATTTCAGGATTTATCGGAGGTTTACTTGCCTTATTGACCCCATGTGTATGGCCTATAATACCAATGACAGTAAGCTTTTTCCTCAAGAGAAACAAAAATTCCAAAAAAGCCATTAAAGAAGCCGTCCAATACGGTTTATCGATTATAGTAATTTATCTGATACTGGGACTGGGTATTACGCTGATATTCGGAGCCAGCTCACTTAACAGTCTGGCAACTAACGCCGTATTCAACCTTTTATTTTTTGCCCTGCTTGTGGTGTTCGCCATCTCATTTTTCGGAGCATTCGAACTTGTATTACCATCATCCTGGACAAACAAGATAGACAGCAAAGCCGACAGTACATCAGGTTTGCTGAGTATCTTTTTCATGGCATTCACTCTGTCACTGGTATCATTCTCGTGCACAGGACCTATTATAGGCACATTACTTGTACAGGCTGCAAGCATGAATTCGCTGGTCGGACCGGCTATTGGCATGTTTGGTTTCGCCCTGGCACTGGCAATACCATTTACTCTGTTTGCAATATTCCCTAACTGGCTGCAAAAATTGCCAAAATCAGGAGGTTGGCTAAACACAGTTAAAGTGGTACTTGGATTTCTGGAGCTTGCATTTGCACTAAAGTTTTTCTCGGTTGCCGATCTTGCATACGGTTGGGGATTACTCGACAGAGAAACATTCCTGGCTTTGTGGATTGTAATATTCGGGCTCTTAGGTTTATATCTGCTTGGTAAAATCAAACTTCCACATGACAGTGATTTGAAACATGTTTCTGTTACAAGACTGATTATGGCCATGATTTCGCTGGCATTTGCCATTTATATGATACCGGGACTATGGGGAGCACCTCTGAAAGCAATCAGTGCATTCTCACCACCTGCAAGCACACAGGATTTCAATCTATATGACAATGAAGTACATCCTGCATTTACAGATTATGAAAGTGGTATGGCCGCAGCAGCTATGTCAGGCAAACCTGTTATGATTGACTTTTCGGGTTACGGTTGTGTCAATTGCCGCAAAATGGAGAATTCAGTTTGGCAAGATCCTGAAGTTAAGGACCTGCTTGAAAACAAATATATCCTGATTACACTGATGGTTGATGACAAAACTCCATTAAAAGAAACCATTGAGATACAGGAAAATGGCAAAACCAGAAAACTTCGTACTGTCGGCGACAAATGGAGCTATCTGCAACGTCATAAATTCGGAGCAAACGCCCAGCCCTATTACATTCTTTTAAATGCTCAGGGACAACCGCTAGCTCCAAGTTATTCTTACAACGAAGACATTGACAAGTACATTAAATTCCTGAAATCCGGATTATAATACAAAAAGAGGTTGGACAATATCCAACCTCATTTTGTTTGCGCACCATGCATTGTTTACAGAAATGCTTGCAAGCCTCTTTGCACTGACTTCGACGGTCAGTCAAGTCGTCTTCGGGTAAGACGTTTCACTTCGGTGCGCTAAATATTACCAATTACTTCTTTGCAGTAACAAACTTAATGACGAAACCGCCATAAGCAGGAACGCTTATTTCAAGAGGTGACTTTTTAGACGGAGCCACAACATCAGTTTTCCTTACGAGATTCGTATTGTTGTCACTGTCAAGTATTGCCAAACCCGCAATACCCGGTTTGATAATATCAGCAAGGTTCAATTTAAAAACCTTGGTCTTACTTTCACCATTGATACCGGCAACGTACCATACGCCTGCTTTACGCCTTGCAACGACGCAATCCTCACCGGGCATACCTGAAATAAACCTGGTGTCATCCCATGTAGCAGGAACAGCTCTGAGGTAATCAGCTACCACAAAATCCTGCTGTTTGATATTTTCAGGAATAATACCAAGATGCTGGATACCTGACTGTAAAACCACAGGCAAAGCCAGTTCAAATGCAGCTGTAGTCCTTCTTTCAGGACCGGAAATCCTGTTTGCACCCAATCTTGTATTTAACACCACAGGAGTGAAATCCATAGGGCCAACCACGTTTCTTGTGAAAGGCAGCGTAGCACAATGCTTTGGTTGCATATCAGCATCAGCCTGTCCGAATGTACAATATTCCATACCTTTTACAGACTCACAGGTTATAAAATTAGGAAACATCCTCTCCCAGCCCCTTGGAATAGTAGTACCATGGAAATTGACAGACAAACCATAATCATTTGCATCCTTCAGAATATCCTGATAGTACTGCATATAAAACTGCTTGTCACCACCGAAAAAGTCCACTTTAATACCCTTAATACCAGTCTGCTGCATCCATTTCATTTCCTTCTTTCTGATATCAGGATCATTCATGAAACCTTTAGGAGTCTGAGGAGCATCATTCCAGTTACCATTTGAGTTATACCATAATATAAGACCTACATTTCTGGTTTTCCCGTAAGCAGCCAGTTCGGCGATTTTGTCTCTTCCGATATTAACATCCCACGGAGCATCCACCAGGCAGTATGCAAAGTCCAGATGAGCAGCCATATCGATAAAACTCTTTGTCACATCATAAGTTACACTATCATCCTTCAAAACCAGCCAGCTCCATGAAGCCTTACCAGGCTTATATTCAGCTTTAGCTTTGTAAAGTGGTTCAACCAAATCAGTCGATAAAGTAGATTCAGCAACCCTCAGAGGATTATTATTTATAACAAGCATTCTCCATGGAGTCTGAAAAGGCAAATTAAACGTAGGGTAAACGTTCTGAGACAATAAACCTTCTTCAATGCCGGGGAATTCAAGCTTATAAACGCCGTTTTCTGAATTATCAGCCAAATGAGAACCGGCATAATTACCGTCGACACCGGTTTCACTTATAAGGACCCAACCTGCATCAGGCACATTATAAAGTGCAGGAAAAGACCATCCTGCGCCAAAATTAGATGATTTACCAACACGCTCACCATATATATAATGCTCCTCATTACTCGGATTAGTTTTAGCCCAGCCCGATTTAGGTGTGGCAAGAGGTGTCATGTAACACCTTGTATTTTCCGGAAAAGCAAAATTACCCTGCTCTTTCATCACAACACACTGACCACGGCCCTTTAATCCGTATCTGTATGCAACACCATCATCAAAAATCCTGAAAATAAGGTCGATTTCTTTACCCTGCAGATTGACAAGGGGATAAATAACTTCACGATATCTTTTTGAAACCAATGCCTTTTTGCCAGAGTTCAAAGTATACTTCAGTGATTTCACCTTGCTTGAAACAGAAGATTTGAGATTAAGATCATAAGAAAAACTACCTGTTGAAGTCTCTATACCAAGTAGTGAATGATCCAGGACCATTTTACCATTGAAGTAAACCATAAAATATGACCGGCTGTCTTCCTGCAAAAGCTTTACAGTTAACTTTTTAGAGGGACTTTTATACTCACCGTAAAAAGGGACCTGCGCATTTACTGCCACTGAAGTCATAACAGTAGCACAAACAATTAAAATAAATTGTCGGATTTGCATATGATAATAATTTAAATTCTAAAAAAAATGCCCGTAAAACACAAATATAACATAAAAAGGTAAAGACTAAAAAGGTTGAATTCAAATAATTTTGTTTACCTTGCAGCAAATTTAGGCCTTGACATCTGCCATGTTTTCAAACCTGAGCCGTTAAGCTAACAATTTATATTACAGTAATTTAATCAAAACCTGCTACTGGAAATCAACTTCAGTGGCCTGTAGAGATATAATAAAGACTATCAATTAACAAAAAAACCTTACACCTGCTTTATTGACAGGCAGGCCAAAAAGATTGAAAAATGGAAACAAAAAAATTCCTTCTTGAAGAAAAAGAGATTCCGACACACTGGTACAATATCTGTGCAGATATGAAAAACAAACCATCAGTGCCGTTGCATCCTGGAACGAGACAGCCGCTTAAAGCAGAAGACCTCTACCCTATTTTTGCAGAAGAACTTTGTAAACAAGAACTCAATTTTACAGACAGACTCATTGAAATACCTGAACAGGTAAGGGATATATACAAAAACTATCGCCCGACCCCGCTGGTCAGAGCATACGGACTTGAAAAAGCACTTGATACACCTGCACATATATATTTCAAAAACGAAAGTGTAAGCCCGGTTGGATCACACAAACTTAATTCAGCTGTAGCTCAGGCATATTATAACAAGATACAAGGCATTACAAACATTACCACAGAAACCGGAGCAGGTCAATGGGGAGCAGCGATGTCATATGCATGTAAATTTTTTGGTCTTGATCTTGCCGTCTATATGGTAAAAATCAGTTATGAACAAAAACCTTACCGTCGTTCGATAATGCAGAGTTATGGTGCAACAGTGATTGCATCGCCATCAATGTCAACCAGAGCAGGTAAAGACATAATTACAAAAAATCCAAATTATCAGGGAAGCCTTGGTACAGCAATTTCAGAAGCTATTGAGCTTGCAACTACCACACCAAACTGTAAATACACTTTAGGCAGTGTGCTTAACCATGTTTCATTACACCAGACTGTAATCGGTCAGGAAGCAAAAAAACAAATGGAAATGGCAGGAGAATATCCTGACATAGTAATCGGTTGCTTTGGTGGCGGTTCAAATTTCAGCGGAATCTCCTTCCCATTCATGAGTGACAACTTAAACAACGGTAAGAAAACCAGATTTATCGCTGCAGAGCCGGCATCATGCCCTAAACTTACCAGAGGAAAATTCCTTTATGACTTCGGTGACGAAGCAGGTTATACACCACTATTAAAGATGTACACACTAGGTCACAAGTTTGCACCTGCCCACATTCATGCAGGAGGACTACGTTACCACGGAGCAGGCACAATTGTAAGCCAGCTTATGATTGACCAACTAATGGAAGCAGTGGATATACCACAACTTGAAAGTTTTGAAGCAGCATTATTGTTCTCAAAAGCTGAAGGCATAATACCTGCACCAGAATCAGCACATGCTATAGCATCAACTGTTCGCGAAGCTTTAAAATGCAAAGAAGAAGGCACACAAAAAACCATTCTTTTCAACCTTTCCGGTCACGGACTAATAGATATGACTGCATATGACAGTTACCTTGCAGGTAATCTTGAAAACTATTCTCTGAGTCAGGAGTCAATAGATAAGACTCTTGAAGAAGTTGAAAAAATGCAATAATTATCATGAAAGATCTTATACTTCAAATAGAAAACCTGATGCCGGAGCATGACTGTATAGTTGTGCCCGGCCTTGGTGGTTTCGTCCAAAACGAAACAGAAGCAAAGATCATTCATGAAAAAGAAACTTTTTATCCCCGCAGGAAGGAAATCAGCTTTAATCCGAGACTGAATTTCAATGACGGGATACTGGTTCAATCTTATCAGGAGTCATATGATTTGAGCTTTGAAGATGCAACCGAAAGAGTAAAAAAAGATGTAGCTGAGCTTAAAGAAAAGCTTGAAGAAGGTAAATTTATCAGATTAGGCCGTATAGGATCTGTTCACAAGACTGAAGACGGTAAAATACAATTTCATCCGGATCACAGGAACCTCTTTTATCCCGAATCTTATGGTTTGAGCCCTTTTGTATTTACCAGCATTGAACACAGACTACACACACCTGTCAGGAAAATAGCTGAAAATCCTGTAAAGAAAAACAAACAAAAGCCAGTACGCGAGTCATATATTCACATCAGAATACCCAAAAAGGCTGTTCAAAATCTTTTGACGGGAGCCGTTGTCAGTCTGTTTATATTATTATTGTCTAAACCGGTCGGAGGCCTTGAAGAAGTAGAAAACCAAAAAGCATTTTTGCTGCAGGAATATTTTGAGGAATTACCATCGTCTTCATCATCAACAGCACCAACTGCTCAGGCTAAACAAATACAGCCGAATGCAGAAAATTCTGCCGCGAAACTATCGGAATCAACTCTTGATACACAGTCAGAAACCGTAGCTTTACCTGAACAAAAGGTTGAAACCGCAGCTTTACAAGCCAACGCGGTACCTGTAAGCAAACAAATAAAGACTGTAGTAAATCCTGTTGCTTCGGCTCCAACCAAAACTGAAGCAATAGCATCAAAACCTGTCAGTCTCAGGACCTATTATATTATTATAAGCAGTTGTCCTGAACGTTCAATAGCAGATAAATGGCTCAAAGCCAATAAAAAAGGCATATACAGCAGCACCGGCATAATTGAGCGTGACGGGCGTTCACGCATATATATAAAGCAATTCACTCAAAGAGAAGAAGCAGACCAATGGCTCGAAACTTTCAGGTCAAACCATCCGGATCACAAGGATGCATGGCTTCTAAGCGTAAAAAATTGAAAAAAAACGTTTACAGCATTTTGCTGAATGAAAATTTTTCCTACCTTTGCAGCCGCTTAATACAAGCAGCATAATAAAACTAATTCAAACGAATGGCAACTAAAATCAGATTGCAAAGACACGGACACAAAGGGTATGCATATTACCACATTGTAGTCGCAGACAGCAGGGCACCACGAGATGGTAAATTTATTGAGAGATTAGGTTCATACAATCCAAACACTAATCCTGCTACAATAGATTTGAATTTCGAACGCGCTTTGTATTGGGTAGAGTGCGGAGCTCAACCAACAGACACAACACGCAATATTCTTTCAACAGAAGGCGTGATGATGAAAAAACACCTTTTAGGTGGAGTAAAAAAAGGAGCTTTAACTCCTGAACAGGTAGAAGAAAAATTCGCAGCCTGGAAATCAGCAAAGACTTCAAAAATCAACTCAATCTTAGTTGCTGGCAAAGATGCAGCACGCGAAGATTACAAGAAACGTCTTGAAGAAGAAACAGCTAAAAACAAAGCCAGAGCAGAAGCAATAGCTAAGAAACAAGCTGCACTAAAAGCTGAAGCCGCTGAAGCAGAAGCACCAGCAGAAGAAGCTCCTGCAGTTGAAGAAACTCCTGCAGCAGAATAAGAAAAAAAAGCTGTAATACAGCAAAAAAATATCCGGAGCTCAGTGGAGCTCCAACAAGGAGAGATGGCAGAGTGGTCGATTGCGGCGGTCTTGAAAACCGTTGTACTGCGAGGTACCAGGGGTTCGAATCCCTTTCTCTCCGCAAGTAATATAAAAAACAAAGCGAGCTTTAGCTCGTGATAGTAAAAGAAAATAGTCTTAGAAAAAGCTTGCTTAATTCTAAGACTATTTTCTTTTACTATAGTCTGTAAGACCTTTGTTTTTTATTATCCCCTGCAGGTCCCCTTTCAGGGATCACGGCGCTTTAGCGACGTAATCCCCATCCCACCCACGCCACTTTGTGCCGTAATCCCAAAAAAAATTCCCCTCTTGTTTTTATTTAAAAATAAATATTACCTTTGTACCACAAACAACAGGGTTATTATTGACTCTTTCTACGCATTGCTTTGATTCGCGACTCCACGGCGGAACTTCTCAACGTTAAAATAGAAATCAAAATCAGCTTTTTTGTTTAAAAATTAACTGTAGTGACAGTAGTATATACTATCGCTATACATATTATATTATATGAAATCATTTTTTATCGGAGACAAAGAAATCAGACTGCCTATAATACAAGGAGGCATGGGTGTTGGGATTTCACTCTCGGGACTGGCTTCAGCAGTAGCAAACGAAGGCGGAGTCGGAGTAATTTCCTGCGCAGGATTAGGCTTATTATACAAACAGACACCTGGAGACTATATAAAAAACTCTATCTGGGGACTTAAAGAAGAAATCAGAAAAACAAGAGAAAAAACCAACGGTGTTATTGGAGTAAATATAATGGTAGCCCTTTCAAATTTTGCAGACATGGTCAAAACAACCATAGCAGAAAAAGCAGACATTATATTTGCAGGCGCCGGACTACCGTTAGACCTGCCCTCCTATCTGAAATCAGACAGCAAAACGAAGTTGGTACCAATTGTATCCTCAGCACGTGCTGCAAAGCTGATTTGCGAAAAGTGGCTCTCCAATTACAACTATCTGCCCGATGCAATAGTAGTAGAAGGACCAAAAGCCGGAGGACATCTCGGTTTCAAAAGAGATCAGATAGAAAACCAGGAATACACGCTGGAAAAAATTGTACCTGAAGTTATTTTAGTTGCAGACCAGTACAAAGAGACAAAAACCATACCTGTTATAGCAGCAGGAGGTATCACAACAGGAGAAGACGTCGATCGTCTGATGAAGCTCGGAGCCAAAGGAGTACAATTAGGAAGCCTTTTTGTACCAACATACGAGTGCGATGCATCAGAATCATTCAAACAAGTCTATATAAACTCGTCAGAAAAAGACATGATGATAATCCAGAGTCCTGTAGGACTACCCGGAAGAGCTTTTTCAGGCGATTTCTTACAAAGCGTAAACAAAGGTGAGGAGAAACCAAAAGCATGCCCTTACAAATGCATAAAGACCTGCGATTATACCAAAAGTCCATACTGCATCATTAAAGCGCTGTACAATGCAGCAAAAGGAAATATGAGAAAAGGTTATGCTTTCGCCGGAGCAAACGCTTTTATGGCTGAAAAAATCAGCCATGTCAAAGATGTGATAGCAAAATTAAAATCAGAATATAATTTCGCTCAAAAATAAATTTTACCAGTTATAATTAAACAATTTACAAACAAATGAACATTTACGTTTCAAATTTAAGCTACAACTCAACAAATGAGAGCTTACAGACATTATTCGAAGAATACGGTACAGTATCTTCAGCAAACATCATTACTGACAGAGAAACCGGAAGATCACGTGGCTTCGGTTTTGTTGAAATGCCTGATGATACTGAAGGACAGAGAGCAATCGATGAATTAAACGATACCAATTTTGAAGGAAAAACCATTTCAGTTAATGTAGCTCGCCCAAGAGTTGAAAGAAGCAACAATGGTGGTGGTTACAATCGCGGTGGCAACAGCGGCGGCGGTGGCTTCAACAGAAGAAGATATTAATTAAATTAAGAGAGGGAAATCAAACGGTTTTCCTCTCTTTTTAAATATACGCTCCTTAAATGGCGCACAAAGAAAGGCCGGTAGCATCGCGCAACCGGCCTTTACACCATCAACTAAAAAACCTATAATCTGAAATTCTTCAACAGCACGCTATCACCAAATACTCTTAATCTTTCTTGTTCTCAAAAATCCCTAAGAAAGAGCCCCCTATTAACGCCCCCCACAAAGTACTCATGTACCATTTGGAAGTAATCGGGCAAGTACCACTTGAACAACCTATAAATCTCCAGTAAAGAAAGCCGCCAATACTACCCAAAACAACACCGATTATAATCAGTTTATACTTTTTCAGAAATCCAACGGCTTTATCCATACTATAAAAACTAATAACCTTTAAATCAATGACCAAATGTACAAATTAATTTTCTAATAAACAATATATCCATTGATTAAATTCGTTAATAAAAATAAAAAAAACAGATGCAGGTTTAGGGTATAAAATCAGCTGTTTTATTTGATAAATAAATTAACCATTTTCAAAAACATTTGAGTCTAATTGCTTAATATTCAGAAATAATAATACTTTTGTATTTATTATAAATCTAATACCGGACACAAATGAAAAAGATCATATATTCATTTGTTTTAGTTTTGTTTATCACATCCTGTCAATCCTACCAGAATATATGGCTGGATCCCAAAGATGATGTAAATGCAATACTACCCAATCTCAGCGTCGCCACAGACTCTGCGAATATCATAAATGCTTTTAAAAGCAATAAAGCTTATATTTCTGATGCTGAAACCCTGACTAAAAACTTTATCAACAATAACATCGTTGATTATCGCGGATTACCAAAAGGGACAATTGAACTTTCGCTAAAAAAGAACTATCATAAAATCTATAACATAGGTTGTTATATTTTGTCAAGCTTTACTGCGTACACAATTAATCTTCTTGGTTTCCCGATGATAAGTCAAAAAACCTCGATTACAGTTAATGCCAAAATTAAAAACAAAGAAGGCCGCGTTATAAAAGAATACACAGAAGAAGGCATAGGTAAAGCAACATCAGCCATGTACTGGGGTTATACTTTTGGCGGAGGACTTACCAAGACAGCTCCATGGGGATTACCAAGGATAGTAAACACACTCGCTCTGTCAGATGCTTTGCAAAAAATAAAAAAAAACATATCAAATGATTCCAAAGAATTAAACAAGCGAATCTATGAAAAAAATTAAATTGCTTATTTTATTGAATCTCGTTTTGATATCTGTATTTACCTACTCTCAGGAAAAGCAATACCAAAAAGCTTTAAAGGCAAACACAGTTTTAGCTATTGATGAATTTCTAAAAAAATACCCTGATTCTGAATACTCAGAACAAGCTGCTTTCAGAAAAGCATCTCTTCTTGATAAATATGAAGCCTTCGAAGACTACCTTTTAAAGTACCCCCATGGTAATTATGCTGAGAGAGCCAGAGATATATTGAGTTATTATGCATTTAAAAGAGTTATGTTATCAAATAAGCCTGACGAATATAAAAAATATTTAATAAACTTCCCGGTTAGTGATTATACAGAAACTGTACGTAAAGAGATAGAACGATTTGATTTTATAATAATTAAAGACAATTGGGAAAAAGACATACTTTTTAATTACCTTTCAAACCATCCTAATACTTTTTTCAAAAAAGAAATTGATAAAAAGTTTAAAGAAATTGATGATTGGGATTATGCAGTCAAAAAAGATACTTCCGTACTATATTCTGAATATCTCAAACTATATCCAAAAGGCTTTAGGGTAACTGAAGCTAAAGAAAGGCTCGAGATTGCACATTGGAAAGAAGCTGTTAAGTCAGATTGGTACAGCGTTTATCAAAGTTTCATTAATAGTTATCCAAATAGCATTCATGTAAAAGAAGCAAGAGAAAGGATTGAATGGTTAAAATCGCAAAAAGCAGTATTTAGAGTTGAGTATAATCCTATTTGCATTGCTCAAAAGAGTCCTTATCAAAATGTTAGTTATCCTTTCTTCTCCATGCCCATGAAGTTTTATGAGACCGGGTGTAAAATCGGATATAAAATAAAAGGCAGCTATGTTTATATTGACAAAGACGGTGGTAGGTGGTCAAAAGAAGGTAATTACAACTTAAGGGATGTTTCTGTTAATCCCGGAGACTATTTTATTGATAATTATTGGTCAAGCGGAAATTTTTTTATTGGCAGTACTTTATTTTTCACGTGGGAAGGTGAAGATGCAGGCGGGCATCCTGTAGATATGGTAGTCAGAATAGAAATCAGATGAGAAACCCACTTGAAATTCACTGAACGATACTCCTGATTTTAAAACAGCAAATCAAATTCAAATGAAAAAGACAATTCTTATCCTATTTTTGATTTCACTTATTACCGGATGTTCTACAAAAAAGTATTTACCGGCAAAAGAAATAGTCAAACACGACATAACCGAAAGACTAATACCAAATTACTCATTTGAATTAATATCATTATCAGCCGGAATTAAAGGATTGCAGGAATTTCAATTAGTTGAAAATCATAGCCATCTAACTTATTTAATTAAAGGGAACGAAGAATATTATAAAAAATACATTAATTCAAATATAATTTTTTTGGCAGGTATTTATTCCGGTTTATGCGCCTTAGGTATGGCTGGTTATGCATATTTGTCTTTCACCCAATTAGGAAAATTGTATTATTTAAGCATACCTGCAGGTATTGCTTGTGTAGCACCTTTAATATACCCCATAAAAACATTTACAGGTAAAATGATAAATGTTGAAAAACAGCCGGCAAAAGTACTATCCGATGTTTGTCCCATAACTAAGGAAATCAGGAAAGTTTTACAAGTAGAAGTTATTTGCAATGGTAAATCCGGTCTTATTGAAACAGACCAAAACGGGCGATTTAAAATAGATTTAATCAAATATTTTAATCTGAATTTTGAAAATGCAGATCAAACATATGATTTTAAAATAGTATCAACCGAGCAAGGCATCAATCAATGTATTAAAATATATGCTTTTAATAATCAGACATACATGAATAATGACAATTCGGATAAAGCAAATCATAATAACTCTGCCAAATCCGAAAACATAAGCGAAAGTGTTTTTTGGGATATTGACTTCAGAAATATTAAAAATACAGACAATAAAGCATATTATTGCCGGGCTTCACGATTAAAAAAGAAATCCAATAATCTTAAGAACTACAATAATCAAAGACTCCTGAGAAATATTGTTTTGAGCAGAAATGGAGATAAAAAGCTTCAGATTGAAGCATACAGATTACTCGACTGGAATTCACTTTCCCTTATGAATTACCAAAAAGAAGAACCAATAGTTAATATTGCATCAGAGATAAGTCTGGGTTTATCAAACTGGAACGAAAAATTAAGACTAGCAGATCTGGATACAATGGCAGCACATAACATCATTGAAGCATCTATGTTTGTTTCAACGCCAACTATTAAAGGGGAAGACATAAAAACCTTTTGCAAGAAAAATATTGCAAAAGGAAATATTGTGATGAAAAATATACTAATAAAGTTGTTAGATAAATATGGTGATATCGAATTAGCAACTCTTTATCTAAACTGCAATTATAGACCTCTTGAAGTAGCTGCAGCTAAATGGGGAAATAATAATGGTTACAGACTTGTGAATATTGAAAAAAAATCCAAAAATACTATGTGGGGAGATCAATAAAAAAAGCCCGGCGTTACTGATGTGTACCCAAAAAGTTGGACACAACATTTGGGGTGCAGTTCATTACCCGGGCTTAAGCTTTATACAGCACTCTCCTATTTTTCAATCTTTTTCAAAATATGCTAAATGCAGAGTCTAAATCCTCTCCTATTTCTTTTTTTCCAGCTGTTTCTGGATTTTCTTTATGGCAGATCCGATAGGTTTTTCAGGTTCAATAACATTTGAAGACCCCCAGAAGTCATTATCGGTGAAACCCCTGGTTGCATCAGCCACGACAACATTCGTACGAAGTCTGTTAGCAGCCTTATCCCATCTTTCATTCTCAGACTGTTTCCAATCAGTAATAGCCATCTCCATAACAGACTCATAAGAAGTATTAAACAACTTACGCTTCCAGTTGACCTCAACACTCAGCTCAATCCTGTTATAACCCATATACCACTTATCATCACGCTGAATATAGTTGACCATATAACGTGCCTTCTTCACTTCAACCTTAGCATACATAGGCTTGCGTCTGATAAAAAGATCAGCGACAGCCTGCTTATCCTCAAGATTCATATCATAAACAGCACTGACCAAAGCCAGAGATTGAGCATCAATATAAAGCTTGCCATGGAAATAAGGCTCCTTAACAGCAGGACGCTGTTTGAAATCAAGCACATAAACCATCCTGTTGTCAATCATTGTTGAACGGTCATAACTGAAAATATAGTTTTCAAAAACCTTGTCAGTAAAAACCCTTTCAGGATCCTTCATCACATCAGTAAACAAAGTATTGTACGGGCCACCCATCAGTTTAAACACAACAGTATCAAGCTTCTCATAATCAGTCTGTTTCCTTACCTTGTATAAAGCCGCTATATCATTTCTTCCCGAAGCATACGAAAACTTAAAAACATCAACCACAGCTTCAAGCAAAGCAACATAAGTCTTACGCTTTTTGATAGTTTCACGATAAAAAGCCGTAGCTTCAGTAGTCTTGCCGACATAATTCTCATCACGTTTATCAAGCACAGCCCTCATCAGAGATTCAGCATCCTTGAAAACCACGTTTACGTCAGGCAACGATATCGGAGAAACCTCCAGATCCAGCCTGTTAAATTCACCATTGAAATCAGATACAGGAATACTCTTGTTCTTATACCCAAGGAAAGAAACCAAAAGATTACTACTCTTATAAACAACAGGTATTTTCATTACAAAACTACCTTCAGTATTAGTTACAGTAGAAATATTGGTACCCTCCACCTGTACAGAAGCAAAAGCAAGAGGCTGTCCGTTAAGCATATCTGTCACAAGACCACGGCAAGTGACATATTGAGGATTTTCAGCAACACTTTGTCCGGCAGTACTGACCTGTGCAGTAGCAGTATTCAGGCTCAAAGCAATAAAGCTGACAAAAAACAAAAACACCGGTAAAAAACTAAAAAACTTCCTGTTCTTCATATAATTAAGTATTAACCGATAATTTCAGTAAAAAATCACAAAATATCTTCCTTATTCAAAGGAGCATACGGACCATCCTTACATTCGAAAATGACAGTATCAGGCTCAAGCACCTCTATCGTATGCCACTGGCCTGCAGGAATGTTCACACCATAAAGACCTTTCAGCGGATCAAGAGTGCAACAGTCAGTAACATTCCTATTGTCATCATAAAAAATCACTTTCAGCCTACCCCTTAGCAAAACATAAGTTTCTTCTGTATATGTGTGTCTGTGCACAGGTAACACAGTGCCGGGCTCAAGAGCATTAAGCAATCTCTGAGACGCAGACTCGTCTCCCGCATGAAAATTAAAATTCTTCCTGAGGCGGGCATTGCCTTTAGCCACCTCAGACACATGATCAAGCAACTGTTTATGAATGATTTGCATAGTATCAAATATCGGAAAAAAAGTTTACAATATCACTTAATCAGAAAATTAAATCTTTCAATGATAAAGCTTTCAATTTTTGTCCAAATCCTCAATAAAAGCTCATAATTCGAATTCAGCAGATTTAAACCCTCCACTATTTCTTCCTTTTTAAAAGGATATTCATGAGAAATCATGTTTCTTATTTCGCGAAGCAGAAACCAATCATCTGCGTCATCAATTATATTCAATGATTCCAGTTTATTCAATACATCTATAAAAGGAAGCCCTCTTGTTTCCTCTCCAAGATTATCCAAAATCGACCTAAACAATTTAGCACCTATAAAATCCTGAAGCTTTGAAAACCTATAAATAAACTGATCAAAATAGCTTAAAATATCCGCATCGGTTTTACTGAAACTATCAATATTCAGAGGAAATAAATGATGGATCTTCCCGTATGCATATTGCATCCTTTCAATATGAATAAGGCAAACCAGATAAGATTCTTTTAATATGTCGTTTTGTTCTCTAAGTATCATAGTCATTCAGAAATTTTTACGGCCTTATCCTTAATTGATTGATAGAAATTTATTTTGGATCGTGATACCTCGTTATCAAATACAAGATCTATCTTTTGATCACCAATTAAACGTTTAAGTTCAACCAAAAAAAGCGCCTTGTTTTTTAAAGTCAAAGTTGATTCAATTTCAGAATGCAGAAACAAATCAATATCACCTCCTCTGGCCGTATCGATGGTACGTGATCCAAAAAGGTAAACCTGAACATCAGAAGAAAAGTATTTCTGAGCCAGTAGATTTATAATCTGAATTTTATCCTTACTTAAACGCATATATGCATTATAAATCTTTAGCAAACTCTTTAAGCCATTCTCTTAGTTTAGGACCAATATCCTCATGATCAAGACCAAAGATAACATTTGTCTTTATAAAATCAAGCTTATTGCCCACATCATATCTTATACCGTCAAACTGATAACCATACATCGCACGCTCCTTAACCATCAACCTCATAGCATCAGTAATCTGAATCTCGTTTCCTTTGCCCCTCGGGGTCTTCTCAAGATACTTAAATATCTCAGGAGTAAAGATATAACGGCTTGCCACAGCCAAATCAGACGGAGCATCCTCAGGCTTTGGCTTTTCCACAAAATCCTTTGCGAGATAAACATTATCGTCCATAGCTTCGCCGTCGATCACACCATATCTCTGCACCTTTTCAGCAGGCACCTTTTCCAGGGCAACCACAGAGCCATGATAACGATTATATACATCTATAAGTTGCTTTATGACAGGCTTAGTCTTACTTGCCATCAGAGTATCACCAAGTAGCACGGCAAAAGGCTCATTACCTACATGATCTTTAGCATAACTTATTGCATCGCCCAGACCATTCATCTCCTTTTGCCAGACAAAATGAATATTGGCAAGATTGGATATCTTAACAAGCTTTTCAAGCTCCTCCTTCATATTTTTAGCCTCAAGTGAAGCCTCAAGCAGAGGACTTCTGTCGAAATGCTCCTCAATGGCACGCTTGGTACGACCCACTATTATAAGTATATCGGTAAGACCGGCAGCCACAGCCTCTTCCACAACATATTGTATCACAGGAGTATCCACTACAGGTATCATCTCCTTAGGCTGACTCTTGGTAATCGGCAGGAATCTTGTCCCCCAACCCGCAGCAGGTATTACAGCTTTCTTAATCATATACTCAATCTTTATTATTAACAATCACAGGCTTGATGACCTCGATACCATGAGGTTCGAGGACAGCGGTGAGAGCATTAAACATAGCAGTATCCGCATAAGTACCGATGATGGCACCACCAGAGCCAGTAAACTTGGCAGAAGCCCCGACAGAACGTGCCAGCTCAACCATTTCTATATTACCCGGCTCAATACTGATCAGACTCCTTCTCAAATCAAAATTCCTGTTAATCAACTTGTTCATCAAAGCCTGATCATTAGACTCCAGAGCATCCTTAAAACTTACAGTCAGGCTGGACCACTCAGCCATAGCATCAAGCACAGCCTGCTCACCAATCTCATATCTGGCACGTAAATTATTATGAGTCACCTCAGTACCCTCACTCAGCGATCGTCTGAAAGCAATATAAATCTTAGGAAAATTATTGACCTTGAGCGGCACATACTTACCATAACCCTGACTCTCCATCAGATCTCTCGAGAAATCCATAAACACCGGAGTCTCGTAAACCTGAGCTACCCTGTCCTGCAGACCTGCAGCAAGCCCAAGCTCCTTATTCTCAACACTCAATATCAGGTTAGCAAGGATAGGTTTAGGAATAGCCACACCATAAAAAGAAGTTAAAGCCTTAAAACAAGCCGTTATAATGGCAGAAGACCCCGCAAGCCCAAGCCTAAGCGGTATATTAGAAGAATACCTGATAGTAAAATTCCTGTCATCAATCCTGAAACCATTCTGCTTGCAATAATTGTAAAAGACCTTTATCGCGGCCTTTATCAACCTCACACCACCATAATAACCATTATTGGCAACCTTCGTTGCCAAAGCTTCCATATTATCAAACTTGTCGATATCATTGGGCTCAGGAATAATCTCGAGCTCAGGAGTATGATAAAGCTGCACTCTCGCCTCAAAATTGCTGAAAACAAAAGCAATAGTCTTACCAAAGTAACCATCAGAAGGATTACCAATCAACGCCGCACGCGGATAAGAAGTCGTTTCAATTATCATAATTCAAAAATTTACTTTAAACAAAAGTACCAGTAACAAATATACAAAATCTCAATTCGCACCGCAACACTTTTTGTATTTCAAACCACTGCCGCAGGGACAAAGATCATTACGTCCTACTTTTTTATCAATTCTATCCCACATCTCTTCAGGTTTATATTCAGGGAAACGACTCAATACTTGATTATCAATATCCTTTCTGAACAAGGGATTCGTGAAGTCTATAGGATTTTTACTATATAATTCATCCGGAGAATGACCTTTTAATACCCAATGAGGAGTATTGTTTGAGAAATTTGTCACAAGCCTAATAAGATCATTCAATTTATCAATTGATTCAAATTGTATAAACTCAGTAAGATCAGAAATTAATGACGAAAAATCTTCATCAGTCTGAATAGAATCCCAAATAAGTCCCAACATAAACTGAGTAAGTATACCATCCCCACCATTACTGATCATTAAAGCTTCAACTAAACTTTCTACACTTTTTTGATTTGCAGTATTAAAAGGAGTTTCAGCATATTTTAAAACAAACTTTTCATCGTAAATTGCATAATCCAAATCGTTACGCTCTTTAATTTTATTATAAAACGACTCCGGATCTTCCAGAATATCACTAACGAACATAAGTTTCTTATCAATAAATGAAGGGAAAAACTCACGTCTCAGGCTAATACTTTGTTTATACAAACGAAGAAGATCGATAAAGTCAATCTTCGAATTATATGTTGCGTCCCATAAATCAGCAATTTTATTTTCCGGTAAAACACCATAAAGACGCAGCATTCCGAGAAACATACACTCTTTCCTATCCCTTTCAATCACTTTTGGATCAGAAACCCAACCATCAATAAGCGGCTTAAGCACTTTTTGTAAATTACCGGCAATTACATAATTGAAACAATCATCAACATGTTTGGAAGATTTAGTTTGTTTGCTTTGATATAAAAGAACAATCTTTTGGGACTCCAGAATAAATGTATCAAGAGGTACTTTTGATTTTAACAGTCCCCCGGAATTAACAATCTTCTGCAATTCACGCAGCTCAACAAGTGGCAAATGATCTGCTAATATCCAGGGAGTAAACATCAACGCCTTTTCAAAATTCATGGCCAGTTGAGATTTATTCATCGAGCTGAGATGTTTTATCTGATAGTCATCATGTAAGTCGATTATCTCATCCTTAGTACACATATTCAATAAAATATGACTCAAAGGTGAAACCGGAACAAGATCAAAAGGAAAATTATATTTCATGTGCTACAGTTTTAAAAATTCCCATTATAGGAACTAATTTCTTAAACATCCAATAGGCACATTCAGCACACCATCTTTACGCCTATAGGCATAATCACCTCCGGTAAGAACCATCAGGAAGGCAGGCTCCCCAACTTTTGATGTGTCAATGCGATCGCGAAGCGCAATAAGGTTTCCGGCGGCTTCATCTATCTGTTTTGAACCCATCTTCACCTCTATTGCCGCCCATTGTCCATTGTAGAGCCTGATTATTATATCCGCTTCCAATCCGCTTCTGTCCCTATAGTGATAGACATCACCACCTAAAGTTTGGGAATAGACACGAAGATCTCTTGTGCACAGCGATTCGAAAAAAAAGCCAAATGTTTCAAAATCACCCAACAACGTATCAGGTGAAGCCTGGAGAGCAGCAATACCAATTGATGGGTCCACGAAATTTCGCTTCTCCGACGATCGGATAGCTGTTTTTGAACGCAACGAAGGTTGCCATGCCTGTGAATTCTCAACAACAAATATTCGTTTCAAGGCATTCATATATGAAGCGTATGTCTTTTCGGTCATGGTTACGTCATTTGCAACCACATCGCCAATGATGGTTTTTGCCGTTGCTAACGTACACATATTACGTGCAAGCGAACGAAGGAGCAAACGCACTCTATCCGGATTCTTTTCTACGCCGTCAACTCTTTGTATATCAGCATTGACAATTGCTTCCAAATAGGAAGTTGCCACGTGCAATGCCGCTTTTTCATCCAACTTGATTGCACCAGGCCAACCACCTCTACATATAAGGTATGCTAAACGTTCAATAGTCAACTTACTCAACCCTTCAATGTCGGTTTTTCCATTAAACAGCGCTTTTAAACTGACTTCACCAGTTGAATCACCAGACTCATATGTTGAC
>CAZCWK010000010.1:0-63912 GCA_964502355.1 uncultured Bacteroidales bacterium | reverse complement strand
TTATAGATAAAATCGGGTACTTTTAAAAACAACGTAGAATAGCTATCCGCGAAGGTGGATTTAGTTCAACACGCAGTATAAAAATCAGCAACTTTTCATACTGCAAGCGTTGTGTGAAACCATAAAAAACACGAAGCAAATGACAGAACAGACGACAACAAATTATCCTAATGTAGCTCAGAGCTTTGGGATTACCGGAATTTTAATATTAGGAATGCTATTGTTTAGTCCGGTATGTTTTATGTTAGATAAATTGATTGGAAAAGAAGCCTCAATGCTAATCTATTATCTTTTATCAATTGGAATCCCTTTCTGGATTTTTTATTCAATTAGAAAAAGGAAGACCCATTGCCGTTCGTTTAATCTGACTATTGAAAATAAGAGAATAATACCATTGATAATTATTGGATCGATCGTTTTGCTTTTTGGAATAAGCTCCCCAATTGGGAAATTAATACCAATGCCAGAAAGTATAGAAAAAGCATTGATGAATTTTGGTAGCCAGACCGGGATTTTTGCTTTTTTGACAATGGTAATTGCAGCTCCAATTTTAGAGGAATTATTATTTAGAGGAATTGTCTTAGACGGGTTGTTAAAAAAATATTCTCCAATAAAATCAATCTTGATTTCTAGTTTGCTTTTTGGATTGGTACACTTGAATCCTTGGCAATTTATAACCGGATCAATTATAGGGATTTTTTCGGGATGGGTTTATTACAGAACCAGAAGTTTATCGTTTTCTATTATAATACACGCTGCAGCGAATTTGAGTGGTTTCTTAATGAGATTTTTTATAGACAATGATTTTTCGAAGGATGAAACCTTGCTGGAAATGTATGGTGGGTTGTCGTATTTGTTATTAGCGATTATAGGCTCAATATTAATTGTGTCTGTTTGCATTTACTTTTTACAAAAGGAATTTGAAAAAATTAAAAGACAGAAATTTATGTAATGAAAACATCCAACAATAAAAAATAGCTCCAAGCTACATGCAATAACCGCACTTCGAAAACATACTTAATTTTTATTTGCTGAAAACAAGAGAAACAAGGGGAAAAATGAAAACTACAGCATTGATTGAAAAAGGTAAAGACGGGACCTATGGTGTATTTACTCCAGATATTAATCATACCATCATCGGATCCGGAGCTACTGCATCTGAAGCTAAGGCTGATTTTGAGAATTCTGTAAAAGAAATGTTGGCTTCATATACCGATATTGGCAAACCTATTCCAAAGGAATTAAAAGGTATTTCCTTTGTGTACAAGTATGATCTGGCATCTCTGTTTAATTATTACAATTGGATTAATGTTAGTCAATTTGCAAAAATTGCCGGAATACATCCAGGGCTGATGAGACAATATAAGGCAGGCGATACTTATATTTCTGAAACACAAACCCGAAAAATTGAATCGGCTTTGCATCGTCTTGGAAGCGAATTAGCAGCTGTGAAACTGTAAAGTTTCTCTACACTAGATACCGACCCGAAGGATGGTTGCTATCACGGGTTTCGAATTTTAGCAATGGAGAAAGTGTTTTTTTAGTTGAAGGCGTTTGCAGTTTCTTCACCTACCTGTCAATCATCTTCTGCATTTCTGCATTGTAGCGGCTTCCTGCTATTTTGATTTTGGATACGGCATCGTTGATTTCGTTTAAGTCATCGGTGGTAAGTTCGACATTAGCTGCACCGGTATTTTCCTCCAAACGGTGAATTTTTGTTGTACCAGGGATTGGTACAATCCAGGGTTTTTGGGCTAATATCCAGGCCAATGCTATCTGTGCCGGAGTCACTTGCTTCTGAGTAGCTATATTGGCAACCAGATCTACAAGAGGTTGATTGGCTATGCGGTTTTGTAAATCAAAGCGGGGTAATTTATTTCTGAAATCATCAGTGGCAAAAACGGTTTCAGCATTTATTTTACCTGTCAGGAAACCCCTGCCAAGTGGGCTGAATGGCACCAGCCCAATGCCCAGATCTTCGAGGACAGGCATAATCTCTGTCTCAGGTTCACGCCAGAATAATGAATATTCACTTTGCAAAGCGGTAACCGGCTGCTCTGCATGTGCACGACGAATGGTTTTGACTCCGGCTTCTGACAGTCCGAAATATTTTACTTTCCCTTCATTTATCAGGTCTTTAACAGTGCCTGCGACATCTTCGATAGGCACCCCGGGATCTACACGATGTTGATAAAGCAAATCAATTGTTTCGATTTTCAGTCGCTTGAGTGAGTCTTCTACTGTTTGTCTGATATATTCAGGACGGCTGTTTAAACCTATTGTCTTACCATTTTTTATATGAAACCCGAATTTTGTGGCGATTACAACATCTTTCCTGAATGGTGCAAGTGCCTGCCCAACTAGTTCTTCATTTGTATATGGGCCATATACCTGAGCTGTATCAAAAAAGGTAACACCGTTTTCAACTGCTTTGTGCACCAAAGCAATCATTTCTTTTATATCTCCAGCGGGACCATAATCTGAGCTCATCCCCATACAGCCAAATCCTATAGCTGATACTTCCAGCCCGCTGTTACCTAACTTTCTTGTTTTCATATATTATTTTTACTGAAACCTATCTCAATATGCCATCTCAAGTATCTTTTGAGCTACTTCAGGGGTGATTTGGCCGGTTTCTGAAAGAGCGGTCATACCGTGGGCTTTCAGTTGATCGACTACTTCGGCGATTTGTTCAAATTTCACGCCATATTCAGACAATCTGGTTTTAATGCCCAGGCTTTCAAAAAATCTCCTGGTTTCACCGATAGCTTTGGTAATCTTTGCGTCATCGTTGCCTTCAGTAATATTCCAGACTCTTGAAGCGTATTGCAGCAGTTTGGCTCTTTTTTGATCTTTCATTACTTCCATCAGTGCAGGATAAACTATCGCAAGAGTCTGACCGTGATCGATGCCGAATCTTGCTGTCAGCTCATGTCCTATCATGTGTGTAGCCCAATCCTGAGGTACGCCCACTCCTATCATGCCGTTAAGTGCCATCGTGGCTGCCCAGACGTGATTGGCTCGTGCATCATAATTTTCGGGTTCTGCAACTGTGGTCTGACCAATTTCGATCAATGTCAACAAAATACCTTCTGCCATACGATCCTGCACCCGTGCATCGACCGGATACGTTATGTATTGCTCAGTTGTATGGATGAATGCATCGACTATACCGTTGGCAACCTGCACCGGTGGTAATGTAAATGTATATACCGGGTCTAGTATTGAGAATTTCGGGTACACCATGCTACTCATTACCGGATATTTACCGTGTTCGTAACTAATTACCGCTCCGTCATTCATTTCCGATCCTGTGGCGGGTAATGTCAGCACCACTCCTATCGGCAAAACTTTTTCAACAATAGTATTATCTATATTGGCGAAACCATGCTTAAGCAATTCTGTTGCATCGCCTTTATAAAATGATGCCAGTGAAATAAATTTGGTTCCATCGATAACTGAACCGCCTCCGACTGCCATCAGAAAATCAATGTTTTCCTTGCGAACCACTTCAACGGCTTTCATTAAAGTATTGTATTGTGGATTGGGCTCAATTCCTGCAAACTCCAGAACAATGTTTTTGCTCAGTAAGGCTTTTACTTTATCGATAAGTCCGCTTCTTTTTGCGCTTCCGCCACCGTAGGTTATCAATACTTTCGCGTCAGCAGGTACAAGTTGTTCAATGCTATTCAATTGATCTTTACCAAATAAAATGGTCGTCGGGTTATGAAATGTGAAGTTGTACATATTTGTTGTTTTCGATTGTTTGATATTTTTTGTTACTGCAAATGTAAAACAAAAGCCGCAGTGAAAAGTTTTTTCTGCGGCTCAATCTTCTTTGTTTTGAAGCTCAGTCTGGTTTATTTATAATGCATGCCTGAGTTAATTTCTACGTTATTTGATATCTTTGCACTCTAATTTCATTTAAAAAATTTATGTCACATCAGGACGCTTCTGTCAAATCTATACTTTTTGCATTACTGGCCAATCTTGGTATTGCTATCACAAAAACGGTTGCTGCAGTTATAACCGGTTCGGGTGCTATGCTTGCTGAATCCATTCACTCTTTTGCTGATTGTGGTAATCAGGGGCTGCTGTTTCTGGGATTGAAGGCTGCTAAAAAGGCACCTGATGCCAAACACCCACTTGGCCATGGTAAAGAGATTTACTTCTGGTCTTTTATGGTGGCTATCATTTTGTTCAGCATGGGCGGTCTGTTTTCGATATATGAAGGGATTCACAAAATGAGCTCTCATGAAGGTTTAAAAAGCCCTTTTATAGCTATTGCCGTCTTGTCTGTAAGCATCATTCTCGAAGGGGCTTCACTTATTGGCTGCCTAAAACAAATCAATAAAATCAGACATGAAAAGCTGTGGTCATGGATCAAAAACAGCAGGAAAAGTGAGTTGATTGTCGTACTGGGTGAAGACACTGCTGCTTTGTTGGGACTTACTTTTGCCCTGTTATCTGTTGTTTTGTCGATTATCACAAATAATCCGGTTTATGACTCCTTAGGCAGCATATTTATTGGTGTATTACTGATCCTGGTTTCAGTATTTATTGCATACAAAGTCAAAAGTCTGCTAATAGGTCAAAGTACCGATAATGAAACCGATGTTAAAATCAGAAGCTTGCTTATAAACAGACCTGAAATCGACGAAATATTCAGCTTGATTACTCTTCAGCTGGGTGCCGATATAATGGTTTCAGTTAAAGCCGGGATGGCTAAAACTGAAACCACTGATCAGCTTATTGAAAACATCAATAACTGTGAGTCTTTACTGAAAAAGGAAATACCTGAAATCAAATGGATTTTCTTTGAGCCTGACAATAAAGCTTAGTTTTAATACTTCTTTTTGGGTTTTACACTAATGACAGATTAAACTCTGCGTACCAAAATTGCCTTATTTTTTCGGGTCTTTACCTTTCAGCGTTTCCCGAAGTGCTATCAGTTAATTGCAATATTTTTTATCATAACCTTGTGTCAAGCTCCCAGGAGCTTACTTTTGAGCATTAATGAAAAAGAGGTCTTAAAACCCCTGTGGACTGAGATTAAATTACTAACAACCTGTTTCGTCGGACAACAATAAATTAAAAATATCTTTTTTCCAACCATATAAGTGTTAATAAAGATTAAAGATGTAAATTGTGAAATTTTTATAGTTTAATTTATATGATATTAATAGTACATTCACTGAGATAAATAGTTTAGTATTTATTAATAATTTAAGCTTCTTATTATGAAAACCACAACGCTTATTACAAAGTTATTTTTTCCGTTATTGATAGGATGTGCCAGTCTTGTTTCCTATTCGCAGGTAAGGGTGGTAGAAAGTGGAAATGTTGGAATAGGAGTTTCGAATCCTATATCAAAATTTGCAGTAAATGATTCGGGTAATACAAAAAGCACGGTTTATGTTAGAAATTCAAGTCTTGAAAATTATTCTTACTCTTTAACGGCAATTACCTCAACTCCATCGCCAGCTTATGCCTCTGCCGCTGAATACACTTCTTTAGGTGCTATAATAAATGCTGGATATGGATCATCGAAAGGCGTTTATGGTACAAGCTTCAATTCAACACCCCAATCTAATGGCCGGGCTTTTGGCATATATGGCGATGCTGGTAACGCAACAAATGGTTATAATTACGGGGTGTTTGGGAAATTAACCGGAAGTAACCAGGGAGCAGCGATTTTTGGGTCGGATAACGATATTGAAGAATATACCGATGGTTTTTTTGCAGGCTATTTCAAGGGTCGAGTATATATGGACAGTTATGTATCTATTGGGAATAAAAACCAAACTTATCCATTGGATGTTACTGGAATAGCCCGTGCTACTACTTTCATGACATCTTCAGATTCGCGTTTAAAAGATAATATAATCACTCTTGATGAAAGCGAAATTTATAACTTGAAGCAATTAAGAGGAGTTACATACACGTTGAAATTTCCCGAAAATAAAAAGTATTTATCAAGAACCACCTCGGCCGATTCAATATATGTATCAACAACTGATTCTGTTTGCAATAGCCAGTTTTATAGTAGGAAGCATAAAGGCTTTATAGCTCAGGAAGTTCAGACAGTATATCCTGAATTGGTTTATGAAGATAAAGAAGGCATCTTATCCATTGATTACACTGGATTCATCCCAATGATAGTTGAAGCAATCAATAAGCAGGATAGTATCATTAAAAAACAGCAACACCTTATAAAAGCACTAGAATCAGAAGTAGAATTGCTGAAATCGTCTGAAGAACAACAATCAACAGAAATAACTGCGGAAAAAGCAGTTTTGTATCAAAATGTGCCTAATCCATTCAATATCAGTACTGAAATAAAATATTACGTGCCAGAATCAACTCAAAGTGCTGTTATTTATCTTTTCAATTTACAGGGGGCGTTGCTGAAGACCTTTAAAGTAAACAATAAGGGTGATGGCTCAATAACGGTGACGGCCTCTGAATTAAAAGCCGGGATGTACACCTATAGCCTGGTGACCGACGGCAAGGTAATAAGCACCAAAAGAATGATTTTAACCGAATAATTTCGATAAGACTATGAAAAACAAACATAGATACATATTATGTCTTTTAGCGTTGTCAACTTGTTATTGGCTCAATGCGAAAGAATCAGCCTACTACTATTACAAGGGAGAAAAGATTTTCATGGATGTTGATTCTTCAAGGTTATTTATAGCCTCGAACGGAAAACTGACCATAGATGAAATAAAAAATAGACTTTCGGTTGACGATGTAAAATTAGAAAAACAACAGCATAGCTATACAAAGCATACTATAATTGCCACAGATAAGGCTACAAAGAGTGAACAAACCCCTGATGTATATATTTCCGAAAAATGAAACATAAATATATCTATTTTCTACTTTGTTGCTTGTTCTTACTGCCGGTGGTTTTTGTAAACGGGCAATTGACTTACCTGGGCTTGAAAAGTGAGAATTCACCACTAACGCTTGATTGGCCGGAATCACAAGTAATCGGTGACAGTCTATATGTACCGACAAAAAACGGGATTTATCGCAAAAGTCTAAAATCTCTTACTAATACAGCGTGGAAACTATATGCGTTTGGTGGGGTTGGGATCAGGGATTTTATCAGACACAACGATTCAATCTTAGCGATTACGACCAAAACGACAGACAGCCTGATGGTGCTATCGACGGACAATGGACGGAGTTACGTGGACCAGACTTCCAATTTCTTTATTGAAAATCAGACTACTAATAACTTGTCGGCATTATTTCAAAACCCCATGAATACCCATTCAATACTGATGTCGCATCAGGACGGGATAGCACGCTCCTATGATTTTGGAAAAAGCTGGTCAGAATCAGGCATAAACGCTGTCGGTCTTTTCAAAATTAATCCAAACGATACAACAAACCTATATCGTCAAATTGTTAGCTATGCCGACGGAACACAATCATTCAGAGCTAGTTATGATTACGGAAAATCATGGAATGATTTATCTGTAGGAATGCCCTTGGTGAATTATTATACAATAACCTTTCACCCCACAAACCCAAACGTAATTTTTATGGGATGTGGTGTGTTTATTTTTAAATCAGGAGATAAAGGTTTCTCATGGGATTCCGTTACCGTAACCGATTATACATTTACATACAGTATAATTTATGATCCGTCGAATACTCAAACATTATATGCAGCTGGGTATTCCATTTTAGGTTCGGATTCCATAAGACTTTTTAGATCTCTCGATAGTGGCAATACCTGGAGTCTATTTTATAAAGACAATATTGCTGATATGAAAGGGGTGATGGCACTTTATCTGTATGAAAACAGTCTGATAATATATACACGTAATGCGGGTTTTTATGCCCTTGATTTGTCAACAGCCGGCTTATTACCTGTCGAGAAGAGCGAGGATCGGCTAACAATCTATCAGGATCCTACGACTGGATTGCTCACCTGTCAAAGTGCTGAAACCATTCAAACTGCTCGTTTGTTTGATGAGTCCGGCCGATTACTGAAAGTTTACAAACTGGATAGTCCTAATTTTACGCTGGATGTTTCTCAATATAGCCGGGGTCTTTACCTGGTTTTGTTCAAGACCGAAAACGGCGTAATATCAAGAAAGGTCGTGCTACCATAAAATATTTCAAACTATATGTCCGGCTATACATCGGATATATATTAGTTACAGGTATCAGAAAGCCATTAAAAAATAAGTAAGAAGATATGTAAAAATTAATGTTTTCATTCTAAGCATGCTCGGTTCAGAATGGTACTTTAACTGAAATTACAACGTTTCTTCCGGGTTCAAGCAAGCCGACTTCTTTAAGTGTGGATAAATGATCGACATATTTTGTATCGAGTATATTGTCGATATTCAGGCATACTATCAGGTCTTGTTTATTAATCTTCAGATTGCCTCCTACTCCAAAATCAAATAATGTATATCCGGGAGTCGTGGTTTCTTCAGGTGCAACATCATTTTTATCAAATGCTGTGCCCGAACGCAGACTGATAAAGGCATCGCTCAGGATTGACATCTTCTTGCTTTCGGCGCGTAACTCGAAGTTGAGTTTATCTGCAGGGACAAAGGGCAGATATTCGCCATTACGTTGCCAGCCAGTCACATTTGCATATGTCGTCTGGAAATGAAGCCAGGGCATAATCTCAGGATGTATATGAATACCCGCTTCACAACCATAAAGTACTGAATTATTCTGTCTGTATTTATAGATACCCAGTCCGGATGAGGTGGTTTCACCTGTAGGTGATATGTAAATATAATTATTAACACTATTGTAGAAACCGGCTAAATCAACTGAGATATTTTTACGATGGTAGTGCAGGCTCAAATCTGACTCGTAAGAGTTTTCGGGCACAAGGTTGTTATCGCCTACTTCATAACGGGTTTCATGCTGACCATTTGATGTTAGTTCGGCAAGATTGGGTGTGCGGAATGCCGTTGCAAAATTTGCTCTCAAAAAAAGGTAGTCTGATATGTTGTACGTGCTGCCGATTGATCCGCTAAAGCTGTTGAAATTTTTATTTATTGATGGTCTGTATGATTCGGGGATTGCCTGCAGTCCGGTTTCATCGGTGGATATTGTCTTGTAATCGTAGCGAATACCTGTCTGTAGTTTTAGTTTATCAAAAAAAGTACGTTGCAACAGACAAAATGCCGAATAATTATTGGTTAATGCATCTGGAAGGAGAATGGTTTCACGGTCATTGAGGTTGGTATTTTTTTGATTCAGCCCCTGAAATCCCAGTATATACTCTGACTTTTCATCAGATGGCAGGTACAGTTTGGTTTCGTAAGTCAGGGTGGCAAGATTCATCTGGATCTCGTAAACCCCGGCTTCTGCAAAATGTATCAACTCTGTATTCTGATATGAAGAATTCAAATCCAGTTTGTATTTACCGAGATATATCTTGTTTTGTAGCGAAAACATATTTGTATTGAGTTGCTGATAGAAGATTTCATTTGCACGACCTCTGTTTGTAATGATTTCTATTGCTTCTTCTTCAACCAGACCCAACTTCTGAGTATTGTGGTCAAAAAATATTCTGAAAGTCCCGGTTTCACCGGCATAACCAGCGTTAGCTTTGATTGAATACTCGTTAAATCTGGAGTTTGGTGCATAACTACCTCCTCCCTGAAGATAATCTGCATTGGTTTTTTGACCGATACGTACTCCTCCGAAGAAGTTTTTTGAAGTTCCTTTCAGACCGATATTATTTGTCATACCTGATGTATTGGAAAATAATTGCAGGTTGTAATCGCCTGCAATCTTACCTACCGGTGCGGGTTTTTCTTTGATAAAATTGATTACGCCTCCTATGGCATCAGATCCATATATCAATGAAGCCGGTCCTTTAATGATTTCTACATCTGATATGCCAAATTCATCTATTCCTAACGGGTGATGGCTTGAATACTGATAATTCTCAAATCTGAAACCATTGTTAAGCACCAGTATATCATTCATTGACAGTCCTCTTATCACTGGTTTTGAAACCCCGCTTCCTTTTGAAATCATATCAACTCCCGGCACTCTGGTCAAAACTTTAGTGAAATTGGGCGTTTGACCGGCAAATAGTTCGCCTAATTTCAGAACATCTATCTTGACTGCATTTTCGTGTTGTGTTGAGTTATAGCCTCCGCTCACAACTATTTCCTCTGCCTCAATTGATGTCTGATTTAGTACTGCATTTAAGACTTTGTCTGACTTGTTTAATACTATGGTTTGAATAACATTGCCGTATCCCATAAATGAGTACTGGATATTCAGCTTACCGTCAGGTACATTATTAATTATGTAATCACCGTTTATGTCAGTTATTGTGCCCTTATTCAGCTCATGGATATAAACTGTTGCGCCAGGCAAAGGCAGGCTGTCACTGTCGGTCACTTTTCCTGTGATCCGGTTTTGAGCATTGATGATACTGCAAAGCAATAGCATAATGCTCAGTATTTTTATTTTTTTCATATTTTATTTAAATTTATATATCAGGACCACATGGAACGCCACACTACTTTATGATGTAGATGCGCACAAACGCCGGGCTGCTTTGCAGTGACATAAGTGCAATATGGTTTAATCCAGTGTGGAATTGTTGCCCAACTATTTACGGTCGTGCGTCGCTTTAAAAAGAATAAAATTATTATCAGAAAGACTGTTTCAATCCTTTTAGCACGTGGGTGGTGCCCTCAACTGAAAAGAATAATCCGGGAAAGTGAAGTATAAAGAGGAATAAGGTTTGTCACAAAAGCAAAATAAAAAAACAATTTTATCTATTTGCGGCTCCGTTTTACTTTCAGAAAAAGAAGAAAAGACAAAATCACAAATAAGACATTCCTCTCCTATTACCTGATGTTTGTTATCTGTTCCTTTACAACATGCAGCATGATCATGATGATGCACAATCTTTATTACAGATGGAGCCAGGAGTAAACTTATCAGGAATACAGAAAATATATGTTTTTTTAGCCCGATCAAATTATCACTTAAAATTATTGATTAAAACTAACTAATACTTTTTAAATATTCATACAAATATAACGCCCATTATACTTTTTTGCTAGAAAATTGGACGATTGTTTCATCCGTTGATTTTATAAATAGCTTATTTTGTTTCGTAAGCAGACAGCTCTGCTATTGAGAAACACGAAAGTATTATCATTTACGGGTAAAGTCCGTGACTGATGCGCGCATGAACGGAAATGGTTTTAAAAAACTATATATGAGAACCTTTAATCTAATAAAAACATGAATCTAGTTCGAAAACAAAGTGGCTTTTTAAATAAAGGCCTGACAAAACTTGTCGCTTGCTTTATCGTGACCGCTTCATTAAGCATCGGTCATTCCCGGGCTGCAGAAAACAGTGTAGCTAGCACTACGGCTGTGACTCAACAAAGATCGATTGCTCTCAGCGGTCGGGTTACAGACGAAAAAGGTAATGCTTTAATAGGTGTTACTGTCGCAGAAAAGGGTACTTCCAGAGGTGTTTCAACAGATGCCAATGGCAACTACAAAATCAACGTCAGCAATACGAATGCCGTGCTTACCTTTTCATATATCGGATACATCACACAGGAACAGTCAGTGGGTAATAAAACTCAGATATCTGTAAACCTGAAAGAAAATGTCAAAATGTTTGACGAAGTTATCGTGATTGGTTATGGTACTCAGCGTAAGGGAGATGTGACCAGTGCCGTTTCAAGTGTTAAAAAAGAAGATTTTACGATCGGAAAGATCGGTGATGCTGCCGAGCTTGTTAAGGGAAAGATTGCAGGGTTAACAATTACAAAGGGTAGTGGGGATCCGAACACGAGTTCTACCATACGCTTGCGTGGTATTATTTCCCTTGAAGGAAGTTCCACTCCCCTTGTACTCATTGATGGTATAGAAGGAAACCTCGGAACAGTTGCTCCCGAAAACATTGCTTCAATTGATGTACTTAAAGATGCATCTGCTGCAGCTATATATGGTACCCGTGGTGCTAACGGCGTAATCCTTATTACCACAAACACTGGTAAGAGAAACACAAAAGCTCAGGCTTCATACTCAGGCTACATGTCTATGTCTCAATTTTCCAACAGACTTGAGTTTATGAGTCCTGCTGAAATCCGTCAGGGAATGACCAACTTTAATGACAAGGGTTATGATACTGACTGGCTTGATGCTATCTCCAGAAAAGCTTTCACTCACAATCACAATTTCAACATTACCGGTGGTACAGACAAGACAACTTATTCTGCTGATTTCACCTACCGTAATGAACAGGGTGTGATTATCGACAGCTACAATGATGAGATGAAGATGACTTTTGACGTTTCTCACTGGATGCTGGATGATATGTTGAAGGTAAATTTCAACATGGTAAAAGGGTTGCACAATAACAGTGCAACGAATGCAAGTAATGGTGGTGAATCCAATATTTACAGACAGGCTATCATTCATAATCCTACCGAACCAATCTGGAACGAAGATGGCACATACTACGAAAACTTTGCTGTAAACTATTACTACAATCCTGTAGGTATGATCAAGGAACGTAAAGGTGAATATGAGTCTGAATGGACACGTCTTACCGGAAATATCACTCTGGAACCGATAAAAGGATGGCAGACCAATTTGATGCTTGCAACCAGGCGTTCAAACAGTCATAACAAGGGTTATTACACTTCAGAATATTACAGCCAGAAGATGGAAAACCATACCGGTTATGCTTATCATTCACAAGCTGACAGCCGTACCGACAATATGGAAATCACTTCAAAATACAATATGCAGACCAACAATCACCGTCTTGAGGCTTTGGTTGGATACAGTTATCAGTATAATGTAAATGAAGGTTTCAGTGCTAATAACTATGACTTCCAGAATGACTTTTTCGAATACAATAATATTAATATTGGTTCTGCTTTGAAAGATGGTAAGGCTGGTATGAGCAGCTACAAGAACGACAACAAGCTCATTGGTTTCTTTGGTCGTGTAAGCTATGGTTTCGCCAATAAATATAATGCCTTGATAAGTATTCGCCGTGAGGGTTCATCAAAGTTTGGTCAAAACAACAAATGGGGTTCTTTCCCGTCAGCTTCTCTTGGATGGACTATCAGCAATGAAGAGTTTATGAAAGGTTTCACATGGTTGGATAATCTTAAACTTCGTCCGGGCGTCGGTGTAACCGGTGTTATTCCTAACGATTCTTACCAGTCTCTGACAAGATATTCTCTTGGCAGCTCATATTATTATGTAAATGGTGAGTGGAAACCAGGCCTGGAAATTGCTTCAAATCCTAATCCTGATCTGAAATGGGAAAAATCAACTGAATACAATATTGGTTTGGATTTAAGTGTACTTAAAGAACGTCTTAGTGCTACTATCGATGTTTATATGAAGAATACTTCGGATATGTTGTGGTGGTATGACGTACCTACTCCTCCGAACTTGTACAGTCAGACTCTGGCTAACGTTGGTAAAATGAGAAATTCAGGTATTGAAGTTACTGTTTCAGGTACTCCTGTGGTTACTAAAGATTTTGAATGGAAAGCGACTTTGACAGCTTCTCATAATACAAATAAGCTTTTGAGTTTGTCAAATGATTTGTATGAATCTGCTAATCAGATAGACGAAGCATGGTTGGGTGAGCCTATTACTATACCGACTCAACGTCTTGAAGTGGGTGAATCTCTGGGTAATTTCTTCGGTTTGAAATCTGTAGGTGTTTCTGATAATGGATTATGGCTGATTGAAAATCCCGAAACCGGTGCAGCTGAAGAGTTTAATGACAACATGCTTAATAATGATACTTATCGTCAGTATCTTGGTAATTGTCTGCCAAAAATCCAGTTAGGTTTTAATAATTCTTTCCGTTATAAAAACTTTGATCTTGGCTTCCAGCTGACAAGTCAGCTTGGTTTCCTCATACTTAATGAGCCAAGAGCATTTTACGAAAACAACTCAATTACATTCAACCGTTTGAAATCAGTTCTTGATGCTCCTTACGGTGGCACCAACACTCTTTCTACTGCACAAAAGCAAACTATTGTAAGTTATTATCTGGAAAAAGGTGATTTTGTAAAACTGACCAATCTGTCATTAGGATATAATGTACCTGTCAAGGGTAACAAATATGTTAATAAAGTCAGAGCATACGTAAGTGGTGATAATTTATTGTGCATAACAGGTTACAGTGGCTTGGATCCTGAACTTTCAAACAGCAATGTATTGAATTCAGGTATCGACTTCAGAGATAAATATCCTGTGATAAGATCATTCACATTTGGTGTTAATGTAACCTTTTAATTATTAAGCATATGAAAACAAAACTATATAAATCAATATTGGTTTCAATGTTTGGAGCAACATTAATCTTTTTGGGAAGTTGTACCAATCTGGATGAAACAATTTATGATACTATCGCTTCAGAGAAATATGAATTTACTCCTGAAGATGCAGCAAGTATGTTCGCGCCTGTTTACAGTAATCTTCGTAATCTCTATTGGGGATGGAACGGTTATTGTGATATACAGGATGAATCCTCAGACCTTTGGTGTACTCCTTATCGTATAGGTATAGGATGGGGTGACCTCTATGTATCAATGCATAAACACGAGTTTCATGCTCAGATCGGCCACTTATGGACTGAATGGAATTATTCTTATGCCGGTATTAATGCTTGTAATAAGCTACTTGCCAATGAAGCTGTTCAAAAATCTGAACCTGCTGTTGCTCAGCTAAGAGGATATCGTGCTCTTTATTATTATGTATTATTTGATTTGTTCCGTAACATTCCTCTTGATACGACTTACAACCATCCTGAAGGATGGTTACCTGAACAGTCAGCTCCACAACAGACATGGGATTTTATAATCGATGAGTTAAATGCCATCAAGGGCAAATGCGGTCCTGACAATGGCATGGGACAGATAAATGACTATGCAGTAAACATGATGCTTGCTAAAATGTATATTAATCACAATGCATGGTTCAATGAATTTTCAGATAATTCATGGTACGGCAAAGCTATTGATGAGGTAAACGAGATTATTAAAAGTGGCAAATTTACTTTGGCTTCAAATTACTCTGATTGTTTCAAGGAAGATATTTCAAGTAACAAGGAGGTTATTTTTGGTATTCCTTTTGCTGAAAAATATGCCAGCGGTAATTACTATGCAAATAAATGGATTCACACTGCAGGAAGAATTGTTTGGAACTTTAATGGCTGGGCAACAGGTGGTAGCACAGTATTACCTCAATTCCTTGATACTTATGATAAAGATGACTCAAGATTTACTTCATGCTGGACTTTAGGTCAGCAATATGATAAGAGCGGTTCTCCTATCATGGCTGATGGTAATCCTTTGATCTATACGAGAACTTTACATAGCATCGACGATCCCGGTTGTTATCCGTTTGAAGGCGGTCGTCTGATTAAATATGAAATCCTTTCAGGTGACTTTGGTTCAAAATATGATGATATACCTTTCTTCCGTTATGCTGATGCTTTGATGATCAAGGCTGAATGCTTACTCCGTATGGGTGGATATAAGGGTGAAACCGAACAGGAAGCAGCTAATCTTGTTACTCAGGTTCGCCAGAGAGCATTCAAGAGTGATCCTTCAAAAGCTGTACGCACTGTTGCCCAACTCATAGGAGGTAGCGTTTATGCTTACGGACATCTTGAGAATAAGGGTAAAATGGGAGAATCTGATAACTGGGTTAAAACTATTGAAGGTGGTGCTGATATCGAACTTGGTGGTTTGCTGGACGATCTTGCATGGGAGTTTGTAGCTGAACATCACCGTCGTCAGGACCTTATACGTTTCCGTATAAAAGGTACAAACCAGAATGTTTACAATGGAAAATCATGGTTCTGCAAAGATGCCAAAACTGATGTTTCTGATGTTCACTGCAATATTTTCCCGATTCCAAAAGATTTCATGGACGGAAATATGAAGCTGGTTCAAAACCCGGGTTATGCTGCCAATTAATAAAAATAAATACTAAGACATATGAAAAAAATAATATTTGCTTTATTAGGATGCTGTCTGTTTGCAATAACGTCATGCAGTGACAGTATCGAAGATGCAACATCAAAACATGTTTATAGTGAAGACGAAAGCCCGTATCTGAAATCAAATTCAAATGCGATAGTAAGCTCTGCACTGGAGTTTGCAGTAGGCCATTTTGAAGCGCAGACAATTAAATTGACTGACTATGCTGCAAAATTTCAGGAAAACATGAATATGACTGTTGATCAGGTTATCAGTGGTTTGAAAAACGGTACAGTTGTATTTTACAATATTAATACAACCAGAAATATCTGGAACAAAGTTGCTATGAATAAAGGCACGACTGGTTGGTATTACAACACTGCCGGTGGCGTTTGCTCTGCCAGTGATGCTGCCCAAACTGCAAGTCTTGATATTGATACTAATGCTAAAACTTTGACAGTTAATGTAAACAATTCAGCTCAGGCAGGAACCATCCTTGACTTTAATGTTGGTTTCGCCGTTAAAGGTCCTGATTATGATAATTATGTACGTTTTGCATTTAATGTTTCAATTACTGATCCATCACTGATTATAACAAGCATTAGCATTCCTGCAGGTGATTACAATGCCTTTGGTATTGATTTCAATGATTATGCTTCAACAATTCAGACTTGTATGGGATATAGTGTTAAAGATTTTCTTGCAAATCTTGATTATAATGGTGATACCGGTGCTCCTACTACAGGAACTATCCACATGTATGCAATCGATCCTGTTTCAGGTGTATGGGATGAAACAAGCGGATATACCGCTGAAGCTCCCGGCTACTGGTTGAATGACAAGGGTGCTGTTTGTAACTGGAATGCTGCCGGTTTCTCTTTTTATGCTAATACAAAGAATACTGATCAGATGTTGTACATAGGAAGAGCTCCTGCTCTTGCTGCAGGTACTAAACTCACTATCAGTGTTGGTTACAGGGACAAAGACAATGTAAATAACTTTATCAGATTTATAATCACAGCTACTTTGTTGTAACGATGTCGTTTCTCAAACAGTTAGATTTTTTTGATTTTTGATTTTTTGATTTTTTGTTCATCTCAGTTCGAAGGTTCCCGGGGGTAAAGGCCGGGGATCTTCGACTGTTTTTTAATAGTTCCATTTGCTTGCGGCAAATAAATGGAATATGTCCACCGGCATTATTTATTAGATCAGTCCGTTAATTTAAGCTCAAATATTTTCTGATCGTACTCCGGTCGCTCATTAACATCAATTACATCATAAAGTTTTTCAAGCTGGCGTATCACCTGTGAGTACTGATCATTCATCTCAACCATAAGATAAATGACGCTGGTCTTGCCTGTTCCTATGGAGTTGCAAAGTATTCCTTCAAGATTATAACCTCGCCTGGCAAACAAGCCTGTAATATGAGACATCACTCCGGGGTGATTATTGACAATCAATTCAATTACTGTGTGATTATTGTTTTGCATATACTTATTTTTTTATCCGATCATAATTCTGTTTGCGGCTCCGGGAGGAACCATTGGGAATACGTTTTCTTCCGATCTGACTGGTACATTTATCAGTACCGGTCCATCAATAGACAATGCTTCAGCAAGGGTTTCGGCAGGATTTTCAACTTTTTCAAGATCAAAAGATTTTATGCCGAAACCTCTGGCTACCATCACAAGATCCGGTCGGACATTAAATTGTGATGCTATGTAACGCTTGCCATAAAAGAGCTCCTGTTGCTGCCTTACCAATCCCAGAAAGCCGTTGTTGAATATTATTATTGTCACATTTGCTGAAACCTCAGCCAAAGTCGCCAACTCCTGAATGTTCATGTGTATTGAGCCGTCTCCTGTGAAACAAACCACCTTTTTATCCGGATTTGCCAGTGAGGCTCCTATTGCTGCAGGCAGACCAAAGCCCATGGTACCTAATCCTGCTGAAGTGAGAAATGTCCTTGATCTTTTAAATGGATAATGCATTGCTACCCACATTTGATGCTGACCGACATCGGTTGTTATTATTGTGTCCTCAGGGACATTTGCTGCGACCTTATTAATAATACTGACTGGGTGAAAAATATCATTTTCCTGACAACTAACTTCAGAATGCAGCTTTTTCATGGTTTCAACGATATTTAACCATTCTTCTCGATTATCACTTTTTAATAGAGGAAGCGCATTGATAAAAAATGATTTCAGGTCAATACACATATTTTTGTATGAAGTCATTATCTTGTCAATTTCAGCTATATCAATATCTATGTGTATAATTTTTGCTTTCGAACAAAACTCTGTAATCTTACCTGTAGCTCTGTCATCAAATCTGATGCCAAGTGCAAGTACAACATCAGCTTCCTCAATCAATTGATTTGCATGTCTGGTGCCATGCATTCCTATCATTCCAAGATATAATGGATTTGAATACGGGAAAGCACCAATACCTCTCAATGTTGAAATGACTGGTATGTTGTTTTTTTCAGCAAACACAAGAAGTTCAGATTCTGAATTTGACTCGATGATACCGGCTCCATATAAGATAACGGGGCGTAGCGAATTGTTCAATTGATCCATGATTTGCTCCAGGGCGGTTAAATCTCCTGATAAATCATTAAGCTTTGTTTTGGTTTCCGGCCATCCGTCTTTTTGAATATTCTCTTTATAAAACGCCTGATATTTAATACATTCCGAAGGCAACTCCGGGGTTTCCACTATAGAACCTTCGATAAAAAGTGGGAAAAGCTCTTCAGGAAATTCACAGGACTGCAGTTGAACGTCTTTTGGTACATCCACAACAACGGGTCCGGGTCTGCCGGATTCGGCAATATGAAAAGCTTCAGGGATAACATGAAGCAGCTCTTCTGCTGATCTGACTAAAAAATTATATTTCGTAATCGGTATCGTCAGTCCGTATGTATCAATCTCCTGAAAAGCATCTTTGCCTATCATAGATGTTGGAACCTGTCCGGTTATAGCTACTACTGGTACTGAGTCAAGCTTGGCATCGGCAATGGCTGTAAGCAGATTGGTTGTGCCGGGTCCTGATGTGGCGAAACAGACTGCGGTCTTGCCTGTACTGCGTGCCATACCTTGCGCAAGGAATCCTGCACCTTGTTCATGACGGGCAAGCACATGTCTGATGCTACTATTGTTTAAAGCATCATACAATGGTAGATTTGCACTACCAGGAATACCTGAAATGATTTCTATTCCTCTTTGTTCAAGTAATTGAATAATGATTTCTGCCCCGGTCTTTTTCATAAAGGTTATTTATTAAATTAAAAAAACCCTGCCGGTATGTCACCGACAGGGTTATAAATATCTTTTATTATATATAAAGTCCTTACCTCCGGTGAATATACACGTCTCCCACGACCACTAGTGTGACCACGACTACTACGATATTCACTCTTAGATTGCTCATTTAATTTTTATTTATACTGCAAAAATAGTAAAACGAAGATATAATCCAATTAATACCTGAAATAATTTGTTATGCCCTGACACAGGTATTTGCAAGCCAGGCATAATCTGTATGGATAATAAAGGAAAAACCATTTTTCTTTTTTGGGTTTATACTTCTGCAGTATGTATTTTTTAGTAGGGAATACAATATGAAATATGTATCTGAAAGACAAGAATGGATTTTTTAATCTTGAAGCTGCCCGGCATACTTTCCTGGCTTCGGTATTAAATGTTTTTCCTTTGAGATATTTTACAAGCTTTCTTGATTTAAGCGCACTCTGGAAAATAACAACTTCCTGTCTGATTGATTCATGGACAGGTGCTCCCATAAACTTTGATGCCAGATAAATGTAAGGGTAAGTTTGTCTGACGGTTTCATATTTGCGACAATCAGATTTAAATCTGTTCCAGTCAATTATATTTGAGTGCTGGTCAAGTATATTTACAAGGTCGTAGAAACCGGTAAATTTAACTGAACCTGATTTGAAGTGCTTGTCAAGATTCAGACAAGTGTACATCAGAAGGTCGGTAACATCAAATACCGTGGTTTCACATCCGTGAATATATTGTTTGTCGGTCCTTGACCATAAAACAGCCTCATCAAGATGATAATGTTCAGTATCAGAATGTACCTTTATACTTACATCTACAGCAACACCGTTTTTAAACCTTAGGGGATAACTGACGATTTCGGAATTTTTTATAATAAATTCCGGAAAATCATATTCTTCAGATGTGTAGCCCAGACTGTCCAGGATTCTCAAACTTTTCTTTCCGTCATCACTGCTAACAAGTATGTCTATATCGCTGAAATACCTGAGACTTGCATCGCCATACAACCAATCAGAAAGATAGATACCTTTTAAGCTGATAAAATCTACATTTTCGGCTTTAAAGGCATTTGTCAGAACTTTAAATTCCTCGATAATCTTTTTATTATGTTCCTGCGTCTTTTTAGAAGATTGCTCAAGTGCTTCAGTTACATGTTTAGGAATAATTGAAGAATTAGTAAGTAAAGGCAGTTTCTTGTATAAATAGGGTCCGGCGTAATTTTTAATTGCGGTTTCGGCAACTCTGTCCCAATCATTAACCAGCAGCAGAAGTCCGTCAATTTTAGATAGCTCCTCTTTAGACGGGTTCAATTTAATACTGGAAAGCACTAACAAATCTTCAGGCAACAATTTTATCATATTTACAGGATTTACAGTAAATCGGATTTTCCTCTATTATATTACAAATATAGATTTTTGTTTCATTTTGCAATCGTTAAAAATAAAAAAAGAGCCGGAGTGAGTATTGAGAAGTATGGACTAACAAAGGATGAGTTGCATGGATCCGGATGATAGTTGCAATAATGATTATTTTTTATAAAAAGCAAAGAGACAATCTTTTTTTCTAAAGATTGCCTCTTTGTAAAAATTGATTTTAAAATCAGAAAGCTTCAACGATGCCCATGAAGTCTGCAACAGCCAAAGCTGCGCCACCAATAAGTCCACCGTCAACATCCGGATTAGCAAATAATTCTTTTGCATTTGATGCTTTGCAGCTACCTCCGTAAAGGATTGAGCAATTATCTGCAAGTTCCTGACCAAATTGTTTTACAATTACGCTACGGATGTATGCATGTATTTCCTGAGCTTGTTCTGCAGTAGCAGTTTTACCTGTACCGATAGCCCAAACAGGTTCGTAAGCTAAAATAATTTTGCCGAAATCTTCTGCTGATAAATCAAACAATGATTCCTTTATCTGGGTTTCAACTACTTCAAATTGCTTGCCTGCTTCACGTTCTTCAAGAACTTCTCCGATACAGAATATCGGGGTAAGTCCGTTGGATAATGCTAAACCAACTTTGGTTTTCAACATTTCATTGGTTTCTCCGTAATATGCACGACGTTCTGAATGTCCGAGGATTACGTAGTTTGCACCTGTTGATTTAACCATTGATGCTGAAACCTCTCCTGTATATGCTCCTGATGTATGGTCTGCACAGTTTTGAGCAGCTACTCCAAGTTTGGTTGTATCTACCAACGCAGCTACGGTTGCTAAATGAATGAATGGTGTACCAATAACCACATCACAATTTACAGCTTTTGCGGCCAGAGTATCATTAAGACTTTTTGCCAGTTCCACACCTTCCTGCAGGGTCTTGTTCATTTTCCAGTTACCTGCTACAATGTTTTTTCTCATAAGATTAATTTAAAATTTGATATTTATATTTATTTGTCAATTTGCATTATTTCATCTGGTTCAGAGACTTTTTTACCTTTCTTTTTGCCTTTATTACCAATGTGAAATGATTTTAAAATCACAAGCGGGGCTATGAAGATTATTAATAATAATCCAAAGATTTTTACAGGACTGTTTTTGTCAGTAAACCTGTATTGGGTTTCACTAAGCGGAGTTTCGATTTTTGAAAAATCAGGGACATCTGCCATGGCCCATTTATTCATTATAATTCCGTTTTTTAGCAATACCAGACCGGGATTAGTTCGTGTGATTGTGGCTGAAACCTTACTGTCTAATGAATAGAATTCATACTTTGCATCATATTCATAAGTCCATTCATCTATTGTCATTTTATCTGAAGAAGTGATGCCAAACAAAGAATAGCCAAACTCTTCACAATATGAATAAACTTCATTAATTTTTTCTATATCGTTTCTGTCAGACTTTGATAGATCCGGAGAAATAAACAGAAAAACATAAGAAGTGTCATCAATAACAATATCGGTCATTTTATTACCGGAGTTATTAAGAATCTCCAGATTGTCAATTTTGGGTTTATCTCCTACCCTGACCTGAATGCTTTTTCGTTCTACATAATGCCAGCCTGTATCCATTTCAGCGATTTCATCTATTGTAAATGATTTAGTTTTACCATCTTTTTGGTAGATAAAATCGTAGGTGAAAGAATCAGTTACAGCTGTTTCTGGTAATCTTGTCAAAGCCCTTAAATCACCACCGGTTTTGAAAGGTCTGAAATCAATTGCAGGACCATGTATTGTCGCATATAAGCTTAGCAATACAGGAAATAATAATGTCCATAAGAAACACAAGATGCAAGACCTTATGCCATATAATCCATAAAGATGTTTACCAGATATTACCAATATTAGGGAAAAACTCAATAAAACTACATTTTTGCCAAAGGTCTCCCAGTTAGTAAGTTTTATAGCATCTCCAAAACATCCACAGTCTAAAAAGGGATTAACCATGGCAAGATAGAGTGTGAACGGAGTCATAATCAGCATGAACAGCAAAACAAATATCCGGGTATTTTTTTCCCATACTCCGAAGACCAGCAAGACTCCCAGAATAAATTCGATAGCTGCCTGCGCAATGGATAGTATTAAATTGACATTCCATGGTAATGTCCAATTGAATATCAGGAAATAATCTTCAAGTTTATAAACACCACCAACAGGATCAATAGCTTTGGAAAAACCTGAAATGATAAATGTTGTTCCAAGTATTACCTGGATAACTATCAAAAAGATTTTAAGCTGCTTTTTCATTAAAACCGGTTGTACTCAATAATGTATATGGCTGTCAATTTTCAGTATTTAGTCTGATTAATGCGAAAATTGAGTAATTAATCATATCCTGATAATTCGCATCAACACCTTCAGAAGCAAGAGTCAATCCTTCGTTATCTTCAATTTGTTTTGTTCTCAGAATCTTTTGAAGAATAATATCTGTAAATGACGAAATCCTCATATTTCTCCATGCTTCGTCATAATCATGATTTTTGTCAAACATCAGACTTTTTGTCAGAGCTATTTTTTCATCATATAGCTTAAGTACTTCTTCTGATGACATGTCAATTTGTTCAGTAAATCCAAACTCACATTGTATTAAACCAATAATTCCATAGTTGATTATTGCGGCAAATCCTGATTGAATATCCTCATCTATCTTCGAAACGCCCTTGACTTCAAGGCTTCGTATACGTTTAGCCTTTATAAAAATCTGATCTGTGATTGATTCAGGTCTCATAATCCTCCATGCAGCTCCATAATCGTGGAGTTTCTTTTTAAAAAGAGATCTGCAATTGGTTACAATAGAATCAAACTGTGTACCTGTATCTGCCATGAAGCATGAATTTTTCTGGTTCAGGCAACAAAATTAGCTAAAATCCCGTGGAATATCAAGACAATCTTAAACGTTGTCCGGGTCTTAATGTAGAACTTGTCCTGATGTTGTTCAATTTGCAAAGTTTGCTGACTGTGATGCCATTTCTTGTAGCAATTTTACCAAGGACATCGCCTTTTCTAACAGTATAATACCTTACTTCAGAGAAATCCTTTGCAACACTTGAATGCCCTGTGTAAACTCCCATGTATCTCAGACGTTCTTCAAAAGTCTTGTCCTTAACAACATAATAATTATTCTTCAGAGGCAAATAGTCTGTGAAACTGAACATCTTCGCCGGATTAATCGGATTACCGAGTATACGTACTTCAAAATGCAAATGTGGTCCTGTAGAACGACCTGTGCTACCACCTAAAGCAATGGGGTCTCCGGCGCTGACTTCCTGATTAGGGAACACAAGGAATTTTGACAAGTGAGCATAAATGGTTTCAAGTCCGTCTTTATGTCTCAATACAACATAATATCCGTAACCACCTCTGTTATATTGTCTGATCCTTACTTTTCCTGAAAATGAAGCGCGAATAGTATCTCCGACATGAACCTTAAGGTCGATGCCATTATGAAACCGCCTTCTGCGGGGACCAAAATTTGAAGTTACATAGCCTAAACAAGGAGGATAATACTCCCTGCAATCTATAGCAAAACTATCTTTCAGATTTTTGAGATTAACACCGTAAGGATTTACCTTGGTGTCACTCCATTTTTCATAAAGTCCTTCATACAAGTCTCCTTCTTCTTCTTCCTCTTCCATTAATTCTTTCATTATTACCGAATCAAGAGCTGCATGTCTTCTGTCATAAGAAATGTTTGCCGCATACCTGTCCTGGGCTGCTAATGGAAATATTTGTAAAAGAAGTAGTAGAAATAAGGTATTTTTTAAACGCATCCTGTTGAATTTTCTCTATAATTTATATGTAAAATTTTTACTCGATTTTCAAATATAAGATTTTTAATCGGATAACCAACAACATTTTAATGTTTTTTTGGAAAAGAAATCAGCTTATTGAGCCCCAATTAACCTTTTTCGAGAAGAGTTTTCTAAGTTTAACACGCAACACACTGTTTTCATTACCAGTCAGTTCGGAATCTTTTTCAAGTATTGATCGGGCGACAGATCTTGCAAATTCTAAAATTTGAACATCCCTGCCCAAATTAGCAATTTTTAAGTCAAATGGTATGCCACTTTGCTGGGTTCCCTCAAGGTCACCGGGGCCTCTTAATTTCAGATCAGCCTCTGCAATTTCAAATCCGTCATTGGTGGATGTCAATATTTCCATCCTCTTCCTGCCGTCTTCCGAAAGCTTGTATGAAGTTGATAAAATACAATAAGACTGGTCAGACCCTCTGCCTACTCTTCCTCTTAATTGATGAAGTTGTGACAATCCGAATCTCTCGGCACTTTCAATTATCATTACACTGGCATTTGGCACATTAACTCCTACTTCAATTACTGTTGTCGCAACAAGTATCCGGGTTTTACCGCTGATGAAATCCTGCATTGCTTTATCTTTTTCGGCCGGTTTCAGCTTACCATGAACCATACCAACTGCAATATCAGGAAATACTTCATTTATATGCACAAAACCTTCTTCAAGATTTTTGTAATCGGATTTTTCAGACTCCTGTATAAGAGGATAAACTATATAAATCTGACGACCTTGTTTGATTTGATCCTTTACAAACTGGTAAACAGGTCCTTTTTTGTTATCATACCGATGTTCTGTTTTGATTGGTTTCCTTCCGGGTGGCAGCTCGTCAATAACTGAAACATCCAGATCGCCATATAATGTCATTGCGAGTGTCCGTGGTATGGGAGTTGCTGTCATTACCAATACGTGAGGAGGATTTTCGTTTTTAAGCCACATCTTTGATCGCTGCGCTACACCAAAACGGTGCTGTTCATCTATAACTGCTAATCCCAGATTTTTAAACTTAACCGTATCTTCTATCAAAGCGTGAGTACCAATCAGAAAATTTATATCTCCTGATTTTAATCCTTCATGCAAGATCTTTCTGTCTTTGGCTTTTGTAGAGCCTGTGAGTAATTCAGCCCTCAGATTCATATTACCAATCAGGGATTTGATCGTTTCATAATGCTGGTTGGCAAGTATTTCTGTAGGTGCCATGATTGTTGCCTGAAACCCGTTGTCAGCGGCCATAAGCATTGACATCAGAGCAACAAGGGTTTTACCACTCCCGACGTCACCCTGTAACAATCTGTTCATTTGCCTTTCCTTAGCCATATCGTTTCTTATCTCTTTGATTACTCTTTTTTGAGCTTCAGTCAATTGGAAAGGCAGATATTTGTAATAAAAAGTATTAAAATGCTCTCCTATGGATTTAAATGCATAGCCCTTATATTTTTTATCTCTTTCACGGGCATATTTCAACACCTGTAGCTGAATAAAGAAGAGCTCTTCAAATGTAAGTCTGTAACGTGCCCGTTTGAGCTTATCCTGATCGGTGGGTATATGCATCTGCATCAGGGCTTCATGAAGGGGCATAAGCTTGTGTGCACTCAGGATATATTCAGGTAAAGTCTCAGGAATCCTTTCGCTTATTGTTGAGATGAGATTCAGGATTAGTACCTGCAAAGCCTTTGAGTTGAGAAAATGAGATTTCATTTTCTCGGTTGTATTATAAAATGGCTGAAGCCTGAAAGTCTTTGTAGACGAATTTTCACTTACGGTTTCAACATCAGGGTGAGCCAATGAAAGTTTATGATTATAAATGGAAGGTTTACCAAAAATAACGTAGTCAACGCCGGGAGTATATTTGTCAACAATGTACTTCAATCCTCTGAACCATACCACTTCAACTGTGCCTGTACCATCTGAAAACATTGATACTATCCTTTTGGCACGTCCCGATCCTACTAATTCAAAATTACTGAAATGCCCTTTTAGCTGCACGTATGAGACATCAGATGTCAACTCTGAGATTTTATAAAATCTTGATCTGTCAATATATTTATAAGGAAAATAATAAAGTAAATCTTCCTGGTTGAAGATTTGGAGTTCCTTTTTAAGTAGTTCAGCTCTTGCAGGACCAACACCCGGAACAAACTTTATTTCTTTGCCTGATAAATCCAATCTGATATTAAATATTAAGATTATTCTTCCTCTGTTTCACTTTGCTTTGCAAGGTCTTTTTTTCTTGCCGCCCATAAGGCCTCGGCAAAAATCAAATCTGAAGGTGTCGTAATCTTGATGTTTTCGTATATACCTTCAACAAGCCTGATATTTTTTCCTGCATATTCCACAACAGATGCATCGTCAGTAAAGTTTTTGTGAGGCGCATTATTATATGATTCGTGTAATATCTCTGCATTAAAAACCTGAGGTGTCTGAACCAACCAGAAGTCTTCTCTTGAAACAGCCACGCTCGAATCTCCGTCAACTTTTCGGATACTTTCAACAACACCTGTCACGGGTACAACAGCACCAAAAATCGAAGCCGCTTGATAGCAACGGTCTATAAGATTAGATGTTATGAGTGGTCTCACTCCGTCATGTACTGCAATTAATCCTTCGTCACCGGTTTCAGCCAGTCCGTTTAAAACGGAATCAAACCTTGTCTGACCTCCCCGGGTAAGTCTGTAAGGAATTGAAAATTTGTGAAGTCTGCATAAATCTCCCCAAAACTCCATTTGATCTTCAGGTAAAACCAGAATAATCGAGATTTCAGGATCATACTCATAAAAGGCATCCATAGTTCTCATAAGTACCGGCCTCCCGTCGAGAAGGAGAAATTGTTTCGGAAGATAACTACCCATCCTGAGTCCTCTGCCACCGGCCAGAATTATTGCATATCTTTTTTTATTCAAGTCCATGCTCAATTATTTAATTTTCAGATCTTCAAATACCTTTTTTATCTCCTCATCAGTATCAAAAAGTTTTTTCTTGCATTCCTGCAGCAATTCAACAGCTCTTTTAACATCTTTACTTAAATCATCGATATCAGGATTTTCTTTTTCCAGAGAGGAAAGTATTTTTTCAACTTCCTGCATTGATTCATTATAGGACAATCTTTTTTCTTCCATATTATTAGTTTTTATTTCTTGTCTTCCACCACTACACTTTCTACAGAACCATCTTTGAATGTAGTTTTTAAAATATTACCTGACCTGACATCATTAACAGATTTCACTATCTTGTTTTTGTAACTGGTCATGGTGAAACCTTTTTCAAGAATTCTTTGAGGAGAATTTGAAATTATCAATCTCTCCAGAAGTTCCAGTTTATGCTTATTATTATTAATCAGAGCATCCTTCTTAAGCAGGATATTCAGAACAAGCATCTCAAGTCTTTGCTTTTCACGCAACAGGTTTTGCCCGGTAAGTCTGTCAAGAAATGCAGTACGCCTTTCATTCAGCATTTTCTCTTTTTCCAATGTGTCTTTAACAAGTAAAGAGAGTTTACCGGGATACGTCATCAGTTTAAGCTTATTGTTTTCAAGGATTGCTGATGTACGCTTCATCAATGAGTCAAAACAGCTTTCAATCCTGAAAGACTGTCTCAGTACCAGATCAAGCAGATATTCTGCAGCAGCAGTGGGAGTCTTCACGGTTACATTAGCAACTCTGTCAAGTACGGAATAATCTTTGTCATGTCCCAGACCTGTTATAACCGGAACAGGAAATTGAGTACAATAATAACACAAATCATAATTGTCAAAACAGCTCAGATCTGCAACAGCCCCTCCCCCTCTTATTATGACAACAACATCAAAATCAATACCGCTTTCAATAACCCTGTCCAGAGCATCAATAACTGAATTAGCTGCATTTTCGCCCTGCATGATAGCAGGAAAAAGACTTGTATAAAAGACAAATCCATATCCATTGTCGCAAAGCTGATTATTAAAATCCTGAAGCCCTGCTGCCTGTGGGGATGAAACCACTGCGACTTTCAGGGGCAGTACCGGAATTTCAAGCTCTTTATTTTGATCAATTACTCCTTCAATCTCAAGTTTCTTCAAAATTTCCATTCTCCTTGCAGCCTGATCTCCCAAAGTATAAGTCGGATCAATAGATCTTACGATCAGATTCATACCATATACCTCATGAAACTCTACAGAAACCTCAATTAAAATATTGTGTCCCGGTCTCAATCTGGAACCTGTCTGTCTTTCAAATATCAATGATAGTTCTGACCAGACTGAAGCCCAAACGGTAGCTCTGGCCCTTGCACAAATGGTGTCTTTACCTTCTTTCTTTTGAATCAAATCCAGATAACAATGCCCGGTATAATGCTCCTTACACTCACTGACTTCTGCCTGTATCCAGTAAGTATCACGAAATGACTCTTGTAATCTCTTTTTAATGAGAAGATTCAAATCCTGTAAAGAAAGAATGTTATCTGTCATCTTATCAAAACTTTTTCATTGTAAAGTAAAACATCCTTTTTATAAAGACTGATTATATAAATCGAGGGTGTGAAAGATGAGACATCAACACATTTATAATTACCTGTGATTGTCCCTTCCGTAACTTTTCTTCCCGAGATATCATTGAGAACATATTTGATTTTACCCGCATCAGCATTAAACACAGCTATATGAATAGACTTAGTATTACCATCCGGACGGCAACTATAAACAGGATTAACTTCAGCTTCATTTCTGTTATCCATTGCAAGCCACATTTTATAGGCATTTGGTAGCCCATAGCCAAATAAACTATCAGGTGAATTACATTTGTCTGAATTCAACAACACTGTTTTTATCAGCTCATAAACCTTCAAATCAGGCAATGCCTGCCATAAGCATGCTGCCATACCGGTTATAATCGGAGCTGAATAAGATGTGCCTGAGCCTGATCTTAAAGTACCGTCTCCCAACACAACATTTACCCCTTCGCCCAACGCTACAATATCAGGTTTTATCCTGGAGTCTGAGGCCGGTCCAACAGAACTAAAACTGCTGTATTTATTTAAACTACTGACAGAGCCCACACTGAGAATTCCATCAGCGTCTGCCGGAAAACTGATCTTTTTCCAATCGGTTTCACCATCATTGCCGGCACTATTCACCACTAATATACCTTTTTTTGCAGCAATTGATGCTACCTTACTAATGAATGCAGTCTTACCATCGAGTTCATTGACAGTATATGATTTTACTCCACCATCATATCTTGTATAACCAAGCGAACTCGATATTATATCCGCCCCGATGCTATCTGCATATTCAGCACCAGCAGCCCAGTAGTCTTCTTCAATCGGAAATTCAGATAATACATCTTCTGTCCTTAAAAGGCAATATTCGGCATCAGGTGCAGTACCTGTATAAATCTGACCGTCATTTACACCCATGATTGAAAGTACAGCTGTCCCGTGAAAATGACCTGAAAAAACCGATGATGGGGGATAAATGAAATCTTTATAAGTATATATTTTGGTTTTGTTGAACCAATGTATTGTATCAACATTCTTGAAACCACCATCCAAAACAGCAATTCTTATGCCTTCTCCTCTGAAACCATTCCTGTGAAGAGGTTCAAGACCTATCATGCTATTCTGGTTTGTCGCTTTTCCAAAGTATTCGGCACTGTCAACCCCGAATTTTCTGTTTTTCACAACATTTTTCTTAGAAATCCTGTTTGATTTACTAGTATTAATCCATACAAGTTCTACTTTACTTACGTATGGTTTCTGCCTGACTGAATTTATAATGATAGTATCAGGAGATGAAACCACAACAGTATTCATCCATCTTGATGTTGAAACCACAGGGAAACTATCCTTCTGTAAATCCATTACATAATCTTTACAGACAGGATAATCCATGGAATCTAAATCCACTGATTGTTTTAAGCGCCGGTTTAATGCTCTTTGTGACAGAGATGGTGTTTGCTGGTTATTATCGACGTTGCTCCCTTTATCCCGCAAATACACGCGATATCTGTACATATCATTTAGCCCAAATGATTGTAAGCATATCAGCAATGAAATAATTAAAAGTGGAAGCCGCATAAATAACAGTAATTCTATTTTTTGTGTCTACACAAAAATAACTAAAATCACGTTATCTTTTTTACAATAAACTGAGGAAACCTGCAGGAATCAGAAAAAGCTTACAGAACAATAATATACCCTGAATGAAATCCCGGATAGACTTTATCTGCTTATCAGAACGACGGCTGAAGCAGAAATACCTTCTTCCCTGCCTGTAAATCCAAGTTTTTCGCTTGTAGTTGCTTTTATCGAAACTGCATCTGCTTCAATACCCAGTATTGGAGCAAGGCAATCACGCATCTGAGGTATAAATGGATTAAATTTTGGTTTTTCGGCACAAACAGTAGCATCAATATTGCAAACTTTCCATGATTTCCGGGAAATCAGGTCAATAGTTCTTTTTAAAATGATTTTGCTGTCAATATCCTTGTATTCAGAAGAAGTATCCGGGAAGTTGAAACCGATATCTCTCATACCTGCAGCACCAAGCAACGCATCACAAATGGCATGTATCAGGACATCAGCATCTGAATGGCCAAGAAGTCCCAGGCGATAATCAATTTTGATACCTCCCATCCAAAGCTCCCTGTTTTCTACAAGTGCGTGGACATCATAGCCGTAACCAACACGAATTTCCATCGATATTATCTGCCTGTCAGCATTTTTATACCTTCCAGATCAAATGCAAGTGAGAAACGCAAAGTCTTGTCAAGAGGATTACTTTGTGACTGTGATACAAGATATGATGCATCAAGACGGAACATACTCATTTTGAAACCGGCTCCAAAAGTGAAATACTTACGGTTTCCCTTATTTTCGTGTTCAAAATAATAACCACTTCTGACGAAGAACTGATTGTTATAAGCATACTCAAGACCTAATGACCAGTAAATTTCTTCAAGCTCTTCTTTAAAGCCTCTGGGAGCATCTCCAAAAGAAGTAAATACAGCTTCTATAGGGGATATTCCTTCTCCATAATCGGTTGAATCCTTAGGAGTCGGAACCAGCATTTTGTTTAAATCAAAAGAAACACTGAGAGAGTTAAAATTATCAATCGGATAATACACTGAGGTACCAATCCTTAAATTGGCAGGAAGAAACATATTGGTATTCCCGTCGTCATAGGAAATCTTAGTACCGACATTTGAGATATTTGCACCTAAAGATAATGAGCCTCTTTCTCTGCCGAAGTAAACAGGAGTCTTGTAAAATGCAGATATATCAGCAGAAAAAGCATTACCGGCAGGATCATCTCCACTCATAAGGTCTGAAAGAATATATCTCAATGAAACACCCATTGAAAACTTTTCTGACAGTAATCTTGAGTATCCAAGATCAACTTCCATTTCATATGGTTGTATCGAATAACCTTCATCATCAAGCATTTGTCTTAAAATAACTTCTCCAAGTGAGAAGTATCTTAAAGAGCCACTGAATGCCTGTCTGTCACCAAGTTTATAATAACCTGATAAATAAGCCAGGTCAATGTCGCTAGCCAACTGGGATAGCCATGGAGTATAACCAAGAGCTACACCGGCCTGATTCTGAATAAATGCATATTTGGATGGATTCCAGTATTGTGAGTAGACGTCAGGATTTGTGGCTGCACCAACATCACCCATACCACTGGCCACAGCATCAGGGGAGATACCTAAAGAATATACTGAACTTGATATAGGATTATAATTCTGATCATCTGCATAACTGAAATTACTGCAAAGAATCAGACTAGCCAACAATATACTTATATACTTCTTCATATTTTAAGGAAAAAATTAATAGACAAACTTAGTAATAATAACTGATGAAACTCTGAATTATTGTCTGAAGAGTCTCAATTTTTCGGTTATCAAACAAAAAGATCCGTTTGAATCAGTAACCGTTACTTTACATACATAGATACCCGAAGGTGCATCCTTACCATTGCTGTATCTCATATCCCATTCGAATTTTTCGCTGTGATTATCAGATGAAAGCATATTCTCTGTACTGCTCCATACCAATCTGCCAACAACATCAAAGATGTCAATCTTTACATTTACAGCCACTTCAGGTCTGTTGTGAGTAAACCTGAAAGTTGTTTTATCAGATTGCTGTGCAATTTTGAGTTGTGTCAGTACCGGATCCAGTCCAGGTTTAACAATGAAATTAATTTTTGCGGTTGAGGAATTATTCTGGACATCCCAGGCTTTGAAAGTCAGATTGTGAGCACCTTCACTCATTTCAGGAAGAACATATCTGACAACACCTGAGTTATAACTGCCTATATCAGCCAGATAATAATTGTTTACAACATATGTTTTATCCGGATCGCCATCAACAACAACCTGAAGGTCATGCCCGATACCATTACCTGATGTATTCAGACCGTTTACATCCGATATTTTTGCTATTAAAGTTGGAGCCTCATTAACATTACCCCCGTCAGAAAAAGTTTTATCGTTCAGGTAAAGTTTTATTTCAGGACCATCAGTATCTGATATTGCATTCGGATTTGTACCACCAACAATAAATTTATCAAAATATCCCTGCGCTTCATTTTTACCACTTTCATCATATGCATACAAATTTATTTTACCTGTTTCATATGAATATGCAATATCTTTAGGTACTATAAATGTAAAACTGAACTCACCTGACGAAACACTGTCTTTTCCTGAAAACAGTACTTTACTTTGATCATAGTATGAGAATATTTCAGCCCCGTTGCTTCCGAGAGTTTTAACCAGCTCTCTTGAATCAAGCACTGTAGGAAAAATAAGTCCGTTGAAATTATCAGCAAAAGTTCCATCTTCACGATATACTTTGCCTTTTATCACGACCTTGTCAAGTGCCCTGAAAGTATCCAATGATAATGAAATGTCTTTTCCGTTGATTTGAGTAATCCTAAGTGAATACTCGGGATATGCCAGTTTCAAAGCCGGATCACCAATAAGGGTGAAACTCAGTTTATTTCTGTCATTTCTGAGCGATTCACTTATTTTAGTAAGATGCATTATCTCGCCAAGTGAGTTTCTCTTACCATTGTTCCTTGAGAAAATATTATCAGTAAAACTCTGATTTATAATATTATTGTTAGTTGAATATACTATTCTTGTTGTAGTAAACAGGGCTATACTTCCTCCGTTTTTATTCAGAAAAGCCAGTTCTCCACCGGTTATCTCGGGACTATCGTATCTTGTAAAATCACATGTAGCAGTAACCCAAAGAGGCAAACACTTGTTTGTCATCAGTTTTACATCTGCAGAAGTCAGTACTTTTTCGGCAGTCCATTCCGTTGTAGAGCCATGACCGGTGTAGTTTAACAATAAAAGTCCGGAATTTATAAGTTCGGCAAATCTGTTTCTGCCATCAGGAATTGTCGCTCCTGATGCTGTTGTAACCTTTTTATAAGCATCAACATAAATCCTGTTGACCATAAATTCAGGATATTTGGATTCAACTTTATTGGCAAGAGACTCTGCCTGAGAAGTATGAATATTATCATCACCATCATCTGCAACATATAATAATTTGTTTTTCCAGACCCCTTTACGTTTGTTTTCCATATAACCAATCGTCTTATCGACAGTGGCAGTGGCATCTTCGACAGTATTTACCGGAAAACGACCTATTCCGATATCAAGTCTGGCTCCTGAGAGATCTGAACCTTCGGTATCATCAAGAAATCCAAAATAATCATCTGTTACAAAAGATTGTGTTCCCTCATTACTTTCAACAGATTGATATGTCAGAATATGATTCTTTTTTACAGGATCATTTGTAAACATTGTTGAAACCATTCTGTTATCATAGACACCACCACCAAATAAAAGCAGATATTTAGGAAGTTCATCATTTGTTGTTGCCTTGTCATAAAAATACTTCATCATCAGCCTGTAAGCAGTTGCGTCAGGTGTACCGGATGAAAATTCATTGTAAACCTGCTCAGGAGTTACAACCAATACATTTAATCCATCAATAGAAGTATGAGCATTTGCAAGCCTTTTGCTTTGTTCCAGAAAGTCCTTTGCTGCTATGATAACCATATCAACATTATTATGGGCGTGAATATCCTGATTAAGCACATCACCCTCTACAACAGGTTCAGGTATTTTACCGTCGAGATTCAAACATACATAGTCTTTAAGCGATGAAGCATCAGCACTGAATTTATAATCTGTACCATTAAGACTTCCTTTTATTTGCTTCATGTTGACGGGATCCGTAATATCAAAAACCATTGTATTGGCATTTGACTCCTTAATAGTAAATCCGGCAACTTTACCTGATCCTACACTGACAGGATCTCTGAATATAAACGGGGTTTCACCGGCCTTTAAAAACTTTCTTACGTTCAGGATAATGTAATTGAGAAACGCTCTGGGAGTAGACGAATTACCTTTTTTATTATATGAAAGTTTTACATTGAGGGTTTCAGACTCAGGCGTAAAAGACGACAACATCGTTGAAGATGTAGCATAAGTGTAAAGGTTGGTTGTAAAGACAGCATACATGGACAAAGTATGCATGTATTTGTCGTTTACATAAACATCACAAGACGAAGTCGCTGTGTTATGGGCTACAAACTGTGTCTGAATTACGGACTTTTGCGACATATCAATGTCGCTTACATTAAATGTTTTGGTCTGAATCGGATTTGTTGTAAAATCTTCGCCATACAACTCACGTCCTGTTCCGCTCCCGGATACAGATTCTCCGATATTTACCTTTTCATACTCATGCAGCAGGCAATCGGTGTATGTTGTCACCTGAACATTGGCTGTACTTTTATTATCAATGGTTTCAGCGATTAATGAGCCAGATTCTTTTTCACTAATGAAATAATATGCCTTATCTGAATAGTGGTTTCTTACCCTATTAAATAAGTTACTTGTTTTATCATATTTCCATGAAACCGGTCCCTGAGCATAGAACAGAATGAAATCTCCCTTGTTGAATATGCCATCACTTCCGGTGTTTTTCCAAACAGCTACTTCAGGGAGATCATCATAATACTGCCCTACAGTGAAGTTTTCTTCGAGAAGAGCACCACCATATCCGTAAATCTGTACTTTTTCAGGATTGAAACCCATACCGGTAATTTCTTCCCATGTGATTTTGTACATGCCTGATTGGGTGACACTGATCTTTTTCCACTTACCGGTCTTCAGTACAGAACCTGAAGATGTAGTTTTCTTAAGAAATGCAGGGGCTTTTTTTTGTGCAGCTTCTGAAGTTATTGGTGTAATTTTCCAGTCAAATGCTGTAAGCCGGTAATAGTCACCATCCTTTTTAATATATGGAATGAACATTAGTTCAAGTGCAGTTTTCTTCCTGATGGTTACGGTATTTACTGCAACCTCTATGTTATCTTTTAACTCTGTCGATTGAAGTTTACATTGTTCAATTTCCTTTTTCTTAAGTTTCTCATATACAGGAAATGCAATTTCAACTTTATAATTATCTCCCTGAACTTCAGGCGTTATCATCTCTGAATAATTTGGCAATACGGTTTCACCACTCCTTACAGATCCTTTAAAATCGTAACAAGCAGGAGATGAATCTGCATTATAAAACCATTCCAGAGACCTTGAGTTTGCTGCAAGTATCGTAGTTATGGAGAAAATTAAAAAAATCAGGATAAGTTTAAATCTCATGTTTATTTGCTGTGATAAAATAAAAACGCCGTTTAGGTGCTTTTCGTATTTTATTTCACACGTAAATCAAGTAATTTTTTGTTTTCCAGATATCCTTCAAGATGATCCCCGATTTTTAAAGGTCCAATCCCTGAAGGTGTACCGGTAAAAATAAGATCTCCGGTTTTAAGAGTAAAAAACGACGAAGCATATTCAATAACTTTATCGACAGTAAATATCATATCTGCGGTGAAACCGGTCTGAACTCTTTTACCGTTAATATCAAGCCAGAAATTTAATTTCTGTATATCATCATAATCAGACAAAGGAACAAACTCTCCAAGTACTGCAGATTGATCAAAACCTTTGCATATTTCCCATGGTTTCCCCTCAGAACGCAATTTTCGTTGCAAATCTCTGGCTGTGAGGTCTAGTCCGACAGTAATTTCTTTATAGTATCTGTTAGCGAATTTTTGATTAATACTCTTCCCCAACTTGTTTATTCTTACAACAATTTCGGTTTCATAGTGAATCTCTCCTGAAAAATCAGGTATGAAAAACGGCATGTTTAAAGTAGGGGTTGATGCAGGTGCATGAGTTATGGATGAATCCGGTTTACTGAATAATACGGGCTCTTCTGGTACCGGATTGTTCAGTTCCAATAAATGTTCGCGGTAATTCATACCGACTGCTAAAATCTTCATAATAAGGAATTTTGTTACTATAGGTTATTTAACCTGTTGAACATCAATGCCAGGTGAGCATATATTGAAGTATTCTGTACTACAATATTATCAGGTACAGTAATCCTGAAAGGGGTAAAATTCCAGATAGCTTTAATGCCACCCTTAATCATCAATTCAGCTACACCCTGAGCAGAATCAATTGGAACAGTAAGTATACCTATAGAAACATCCAGATCTTTCTGAATATTCATAAACTGACTTTTATTATATACTGGTATTCCGTAAATCTCTCCCCGAATATCAGGATTTACATCAAATCCGGCTACTATTTCAAGTCCATATTGCGATAAACCTTTATCTCTCAGCAATGCTCCCCCTAAACTTCCAACACCAAAAATAACGGCCTTATGAGAATTTCTGAAACCAAGAGAATTCTCAAGCACATCAATCAATTCTTTCACGTCATAACCGACTCTGGTCTTACCGGAAACATTAATCAGTGATAAATCCTTGGCTATTTGAGAAGCACCAACATTAATCGCACGCGAAATCTGAGTTGAAGATACATATGCGACACCTTTATTAGATTCCAGCCTGAGATACGCAAGATACCATGGCAATCTTCTTAATGTAGGTTCAGGGATACTATCGGAAACTAAAATTTTTTGTGGCATCTTATATTTATGTCTTTCTTTTTCACAAATATATAAAAAATCAGGATGATACAATATTGCATTAATAGTAAAACTACCATATTTTTGATGTTGAAATCACAAATTATTACAATAATGGCAAATACTGACTGGAAAAGCGTCCTTGATAATCTCAAATCAGAAAACTCTGATGAGCTACAAATTGAAATAACTAATCTTGTTTCTGCACCTGAGAAAAAAGTTAATAAACAAGATCTTATAATAAGATTTGAAAGGCGTAACGGTAAACCCGTGACAATAATAAGCAATTTTCAGGGTTCTGAGCCGGAACTGAAAGATCTTGCCAGAAATCTTAAAACTATATGTGGCTCAGGAGGGTCTGCAAAAGATGATGAAATACTTATTCAGGGAGATTTCAGACAGAAGATTGCTCAGTATTTAAAAAGTGCAGGACACAAGGTGAAAGGCGATTTTAAATAAAAGTATTGGGTAAGTGCCTGGTATAAGGTAAAAGACGTTTTTAAATAAAAACTATTGGGGGCTTCCTGAAATCAGGAAACCCCCATAATTTAAATCAGAGTTTTATACCCTGTCTTTATTTTGAAACTTCAAATTCTACGCGACGATTGATCTGACGACCTTCTTTTGTATCATTTGTAGCTTTTGGTTGTTCTTCACCATAACCCTGTGATGTAATTCTTGATTCAGAAATGCCTTTGCCAACTATATATTTCTTTACAGTGTCAACACGTCTCTGTGAAAGATTTTTGTTGTAAGCTGCATCTCCCATACTGTCAGTGTGGCCATTAATTTTCAAGCTTTTCCAGTATTCGTTGTATTTTGTGAGAGTATTAACAAGATTATCTACAATTACGACAGATGGGTCTGTCAACTGATCAGAATCAAACTTAAACTGAATGTTTTCAAAAGAGAAGTTGATTACAGGTTCTTCTTTCTTAGGTTCAGGTTTAACTTCAGGTTTAACAGCTACAGGTTCAGCTTTAGGTTCAACCTTTGGTGTAACAGCTACAGGTTCAGGTTTGGTTTCTGTCTTAACATCAGCAACAGAAATCTTAACAGGTTCAGCTGCGTTTCTTACATGTTGTTTTTTGTTTGCACCAAATTTGTAACGAAGACCAAGAGTTAAAGTACCTCCCTGATTTGGGTCTGCTTTAGAGTATATACCACCCATTTCGTCACTGAAATAGTAACGATACTGACCTTCCAGTCCTACAGCCCATGATTTACTCAGATTGTATTCTGCATTAAGACCGGCATAAGCCAATGGAGTAATACCACTACCTAAAAGATTTGCTTTTCCATCTGTATCATAATTATAAAAACCTGCACCACCACCGAGGTTAGCATAAATATTTGTATTTTTCCAAATACCTTCGCGAACAGGCTTGATTATATTGGAAAGATTGAAAGATGCATACAAAGAAGCATCATGAGTGACAGCTTCAGCATGAGGAGTAATCAGGTCTGTACCATTATGAAGGATTGCGCTGCAATAAGGATTGTACTCGTATTCAGCACCAATTCCGAATTTTGGTGTAAGTGTATATTCAAGTACTGCTCCACCCAAAAGATGCCATTGGTCATCCCTCATCATAGGATTGTCAAAGATATCGTAATAGTTGGTCCCTCCTTTAACTCCGATTGACCAATGAGACAAATCAGCAGCATTTGTTGCTTTTGACTCATTTGTATCTGCCATAGCAACTGTTAAGAAAGTTGCCAGGAATGCAAGTACCATAAAACTCTTTTTCATAATCAATAATTTTTGTTATTAATATTAAATCCAAATATTCTTTTTTGTAACGCTTCTTATTGTACAAACATTTAGTTCATAATTGTTCATACATTTTATTTATGCATTTGCATATACTGCAAATGTACAACCATTAATTCTTTTTACAAATTTATAAAAATATTTAAAAAAAGTACTGTTTGCTCAGTAGATATTAATTATTAATCAGTAAAACAGGTAAAAAAAAAGCGACCTGTGAGGATCGCTTATTTTCATCTATTTTGGTTATTACTCGAGATTTAGAGTAACTCGTTTAAATTCAACCACTTTTAAATCTTTATCAACAGAGTTCAGATACTGTTGTACAGTCATTTTTCCATCTTTAATGAAAGACTGTTCAAGAAGTGTTGATTCCTGAAAGAACTTATTCAAACGTCCTTGTGCAATTTTATCAAGCATATTTTCAGGTTTGCCTTCTTCTCTTGCTTTTTCACGTCCGATTTCAAGCTCTGTATCAATTATTTTAGCAGGAACTGAGTCGCGATCTAAAGAAACAGGATTCATAGCTGCAACCTGCATTGCAACTTCACGGGCAACGTGATAATCAACTTCTTTGTTGAATGCTACCAACGTTGCAAGTTTGTTTCCCGGATGGATATATGATACTGCAAATGCCCCATTTACAAACTCATAATAATCCAGTTCCATCTTTTCACCTGTAATACCACTGCGTTCAACCACAAGATCCTTGATAGCTTTATTATCAATAGTAATATCTTTAAGTCCATCAAGATCAGCCGGCTTATTTGCCATAGCTTTATCAAGAATTGATTTTGTCAAAGCAACAAAATCAGCATTTTTTGCAACAAAGTCTGTTTCACATTTCAAAGCAAGTACAGCACCGAAACCACCTTCATTAGCTGCCAATACACAACCTTCAGATGCTTCTCTGTCACTACGTTTTGCAGCTACCGCCTGTCCTTTCTTGCGGATGATTTCGATAGCTTTTTCCATATCGTTTTCAGCTTCTGTCAAAGCATTTTTGCAGTCCATCATACCAGCACCGGTCATGGTACGGAGTTTGGATATTTCTGCCATAGTTACTGCCATAGTATTTATATTTTAAATGTTAGATTTTTTTGAAATAAAAATGTGCCAATATGCAAACGAAAACCGAAAAGCACATCAGCACATTAATTATATTGTCTGAAGTTTATTCTTCGTCTTCTTTAATGTATTTGGACGCCACCTTCGCTTTTAGAGCTTCAGCATCATCTTTATGGATAAGCTCTTTTTTAGCTTTTCCTTTACGTTCTCTCTTTACAGAAGCTTCACCCTTTTCTTCGTTTTCAGATGCTGCTGCAGAATCAGCCTTTTCGATTTTACGTTCTTCAAGACCTTCCTGGATAGCTGCGCAAAGAGTACCTACAACGATTTCAACAGATTTCGTAGCATCGTCATTTGCAGGGATGATAAAATCAACATTATCAGGATTTGAGTTTGTATCAACCATAGCGAATACAGGAATACCGAGACGCTGAGCTTCCATAACTGCAATCTGTTCTTTCATTACATCAACAACCATAAGTGCTGATGGAAGGCGATTCAGGTCAGCTATTGAACCAAGGTTCTTTTCAAGTTTAGCACGCTGACGTGTAACCTGAAGACGTTCACGTTTTGACAAATTGTCAAAAGTACCGTCAACCATCATTTTGTCAATAGTTGACATTTTCTTTACAGCCTTCCTGATAGTTGGGAAGTTTGTCAACATACCACCCGGCCAGCGTTCACTGACATAAGGCATATTAACTGAAGTAGCAAGATCAGCAACTACTTGTTTAGCTTGTTTCTTGGTTGCTACAAAAAGAATTTTCTTTCCAGCTTTAGCTATACTTCTCATAGCTTCAGATGCATCATCAAGCATTACAACAGTCTTGTGCAGGTCGATGATATGTATGCCGTTGCGTTCCATGAAGATATATGGTGCCATTGCTGGGTTCCATTTTCTTTTCAGGTGTCCGAAATGCACTCCGGCTTCTAATAATTGGTCAAAATTTGTTCTTGACATTTTAAATTGTTTTTTGTCGTTTACATTCTTTTTTAAAGTCAATCGCCAGGTAGCTCATATCTTAAGGACTGAAGTCCTGGCCATTTAGATACTAAACGCTTCTTTTATAATTAAAAAGCAGTGGTATCAAAATATTAACGTTTACTGAACTGGAATCTCTTCCTTGCTTTTGGACGTCCCGGTTTCTTGCGTTCAACAACACGTGCATCACGAGTCATGAAACCTTCTGAACGTAAAGCTGATTTGTCTTCAGGATTGATCTTAACCAATGCACGGGCAATGGCAAGACGCAAAGCTTCAGATTGTCCTTTGAAACCACCACCTGAAAGATTAACGTTGATATCGTACTTTTCAGCAGTACCAAGTTTGTTCAATGGTTGTTTCACTACATACTGAAGTATGCTTGAAGGAAAATAGTTATTCAAATCACGTTTGTTAATTGTAATTACTCCGGTTCCTTCCTTTACAAATACGCGGGCAATCGCTGCCTTTCTTCTTCCTATTGCATTTACTACTTCCATAATGCTTATTTAAGAGAATTTAAATCAATGACTTTCGGAGTCTGTGCTGCGTGGGGATGTTCACTTCCTGCATATACGTACAGATTGCCGATGATAGCATCACTCAATTTGTTTTTAGGAAGCATTCCTAAAACAACTTTCTTGTAAAGTTTCAGAGGGTCCTTAGCCATAAGTCTGGCAGGAGTAATCTCACGTTGTCCACCAGGATAACCTGTGTGGCTCAAATAAATACGGTCATTCCATTTGTTGCCCGTCATTTTTACTTTATCTGCATTTATGATGATGACATTGTCACCACAGTCAACGTGCGGGGTAAAGCTTGGTTTATATTTGCCTCTCAGCAATTTAGCCACCTTGGCTCCCAAACGTCCCAGTACCTGATCGGTTGCATCAACTACAACCCATTCTTTTTGTACTGTTGCCGCATTTGCAGAAATGGTCTTGTAACTCAAAGTATCCACTGCTTAATTTTTAATTTGTTAAAAAAACTACTTAATTTTTCACAGAAGCCCGTTCAGGACACATAGAACGTTAATCTGCTATGAATTAATCTATTATACTAAATATTGATAATAATCGGCCTGCAAAAGTACGGCGATTTTTCCAATTAACCAAAAAACACACAAAAATATACGACACATTTTTCATTAATTGAATCTCCTCGCCGCAAGCAGCGAGGAATCTTCGATTCTGTATAGGAATAAATCATATTGCGCTAACCCCGCCGCAGAGCAGCGGGGAATGCGCGCACCGGAATTCAATATCCCTGCGATAATTAGGAGATGGCACTCACCGTAATTGTATCTGCTCGCTGCATAGCTTCAGGGTTTGCACTCAACGGATCTCAGGCAAAATAAATGCAAAATGTTAAATGCTTGTTTTTGTTGTAGCGTTTTACTTACTTGCACAATCTTTAAAACAAGGTTTCATAAACATGAATAACATGAAACCGGAAAAAGGTAATTAATTCCCTTAAATATAATTGTATGAAACACAGGATTATTAAGTTTTATGACAGGATACTACTTTTATTGATAGGCATGTTTCCGATATTTTCCGGTTGTGATAACTCAACGAGGTGTGAGTATGGTGTTCCCAGTGCAGATTATCTTTTTAAAGGTAAAGTGATTAATGCGATAACCGGACTGCCTGTAAAACATATTCAAATATCTATAGAGCGTTCTGATGAAGACATGGACCCCAGCTCTATAACTGATACTCTATATACTGATTCAAAGGGTAATTACATATCAGAATTTAACGGTTTCCCATTTTCAGACTTAAAGGTCAAATACAAACTTGAAGACATAGATGGCAGCGAAAATGGCTCATACTATACAAAAGAAGACTCTCTTGTTCTTAATAAATCAAATTGGGATAGAAGCGAAGCCGGCAACTGGTATAGCGGTAAAGCAACTGTAAATAAAGATTTTGCCATACAAAGCTCTGATATAGCTTTAATGTACGGAGTCATGTCAGCTGAAAAAAAAGATAAATAAAAGTGGATCTAAAGAAACGAATAGCGCTTGATCTTTACAATCAGCACAAAAAGAACCTCCGGAAAATTCACGAACTTTCGTATTTGTTTTGGGAATGTACATTAAGATGCAACTTTAACTGCATACACTGCGGAAGCGATTGCAAGACTGATGCACAGACACCGGATATGCCTTTGGACGATTTTCTGAAAGTGCTGGACACTATAACTCCACATGTCAATCCTAACAAGACGATTATTGTTATAACCGGAGGTGAACCTCTTGTCAGAAAGGATCTTGCTGAATGTGGTAAAGAATTGTATGACAGAGGTTACCCGTGGGGTATTGTAACAAACGGATACTTACTCAGCCCTGAAAAACTGCATACCTTACTGCAGTCCGGATTAAGATCCATCACAATTAGCCTTGACGGTTTAACTCCCATTACTCACGATTGGTTCAGAAACAAGAAGGGAAGCTGGGAAAAAGCTGTAGAGGCTATCGCCAATGTGGTTTCAGTACCAGATCTCGTGAACGATGTTGTGACTTGTGTCAACAAAAGGAATATCGGAGAGCTGGAAGAAATGAAAAAATTTCTGTCAGAAATCGGATTAAAAAACTGGAGACTGTTTACTGTATTTCCTAAAGGAAGGGCTGCAGAAAATCCTGAGCTGCAACTGGACAACAATGAGTTTATATGGCTGATGAATTTTATTAAGTCAACCAGGTATGAAGGTAAAATAAAAGCTTCGTACGGCTGTGAAGGTTACCTGGGAGATTATGAAATGGATGTAAGGGACAGTCCTTTTTTCTGTCGTGCAGGAATACAGGTTGGCTCAGTACTTGCCGATGGTTCAATCAGCGCATGCCCCAGCCTCAGAGCTGACTTCATTCAGGGTAATATTTACAAAGATGATTTCATGACAGTCTGGAACGAAAGATTTCAGAATATGCGTGACAGGTCATGGGCAAGGACAGGTAAATGTGCTTCTTGCAAATCCTGGAAATATTGTGAAGGCAACGGTCTTCATCTCAGGGATGAAAAGACCGGTGAATTACTTTTTTGCCATCTGGAAAGGATGAAATGCTGAATGCTATTTATTCAGGCCACTCATAATTTCGGCATGTAATGAAATTGCTTTCCCGGCAAACTTTTTCTCCTGACTACCATAAAGTGTAACGTAAATCATTGATAATGTTACTTCTTCAAGTGTGTTGAAACCATCAGGATAGAAGTTTTTACCTATAGGCATAATCCAGCTTATATATTTATAAAAACCTTTTGTGCGAACCTGACTTCTGACAGGTTTGACGAAACCAAATCTGTACCTGTAAAGAGCTTTAAAGGGTAGTTTTTCAAGTTCGTTTTCTGTTCTGCCTTTTACTCTTGCCCAGCTTAGTTTGCTGGTTTCGGTTTCATCAGTACCGGCTCCGGTTACGTAACAGAAGACCATATCCTTATTTAAACGACTCAGGGTTTCACCGAAATGCATTGTTAAAACATAAGTTATTTTGTAATAGTCAGATTCACTTACGCCTATTGATGAAATCCCGAGACAGAAGAAACAAGCATCAAATCCGGTCAGTTTATCTTCAATCGATGACAGATTATAGAAATCATCATGAATAATTTCGGTTACTTTAGGATGGGTGAAACCTATGCTACGCCTGTTTACAAGTGTAATTTTCTCAATTGAAGGATGGTTGAGACAAGTCAGTAAAACTCCCTCACCTACCATTCCGGTTGATCCTGTTATCAGAACATTTAACTTCCTGTTTTCCATTGTTTACAATTTTAGTGTAAATCAAGTCAATTAACTATTATTATGCAAGATGTATGATCAGATTTTTGCAGTCTTTCCGGTATAATAATACATTTGCACAAACTGGTTAAAATATAAATGTATGAAACGTACAATAATAAAAATAGACGAGAACCTTTGTAATGGTTGTGGTAACTGCGTAACGGGTTGTCACGAAGGAGCGCTCCAACTTATAAACGGAAAAGCGGTAATGGTAAGCGAACTATTTTGCGACGGTCTTGGCGCATGCATAGGTGATTGCCCTGTGAATGCAATAACTCTTGAAGAAAGAGAAGCCGAGGCCTATAGTGAAGCTGCTGTTATGGAAAGAATTTCTCAAAAAGGAGAAAATGTAATTATTGCACATTTGAAGCATCTTAAAGACCACGGTGAAAAGAAGCTATTAAATGAAGGGCTGTCCTGGCTTAAAGAACATAATGTTTATATAGATTTATCTGAAATGAATAAACAGGAAAAACTGGTATGCGGATGTTCGGGTTCTCATGAAAAGTCATGGGGTGAACCAGAAGTAAAAATAGGAGCGGGATTACCAAATAAACCATCTTTTGAAGCATGCAAGACTCCGGATAAATCCGGTTTCACCGTAATGAAACCGGTATTTGGAGGCAGTATTTCAAACAATGCCTCTGATCAACCTTCCGAATTGAGGCAATTTCCTGTGCAACTTCATCTGATTAATCCGCAAGCTCAGTATTTTGAGAATGCAAATGTTTTGCTTGCTGCCGACTGTACAGCTTTTTCGGTTGGAAATTTTCACAGCAAATTTCTTAAGGACCGAAAACTGGTAATTGCATGCCCAAAACTTGACAGCAATACGGATCGTTATATTGAGAAATTGCAGATAATGATTGATGAAACCAAAATTGATACTCTTACCGTTTTGATTATGGAAGTCCCCTGCTGTAGTGGTCTTGTCGGTTTGGTAAAAAAAGCCAGAGAAATATCATCACGTAATGTACCTGTTAAGGTCATCGTTGTTTCTGTAAAAGGTGAAGTAAAAAGCGAACAATGGATTTAATATATGTTAATTATTAAAATGAATACACATTGTTTAATCTAAATATTGTTATTTAGCAAATGATTAAATAAGATAATCCGACTAAAAAACCAAACCATGAAAAGAGCAAAACTAACTCTGTTATTAGTTTTATTTGTTTTTACGATTTCTGCAAAAAACCTAATTATCAGTAATCCTTCCTGTGATTTTAAAACCACAGGTATTTATGAAATCACAAAAATCGAGCTTGGTAAGAAAGAGACAAGAGTAACTGTACGCACAAATTTCATACCTAACTGGTGGATTGGATTCAGCAAAGGAACATATATTCAGAATCCGGAAAATGGAGAAAAAATAATTGCTACCGGCATCATTGGATGCAACTTTGACGAAAAGGTTTTTATGCCCGAAGATGGAGACTCAACTTTTGTAGTTTTATTTCCAGCACTGGACAAATCAATTAAGAAAATTGATATCGGAGATAACGAGGAGAAACCAACACCTTTTCTTTATGGAGTCTCGTTAAATAAGGCTGATGACGGAAAAACATCAAGCCATAATACACCTTCTGATGTGGAATCCTGGCTGAAAAGAGAGGTTTCATCATCTAAAAGAAAGGCCTCTGTTTTATTAAATCAGGAAGACTTTTTTTGTAACGATACTGCCAGAATAGTCGGATACATAAAAGGCTATGATATCCGATCAGGTTTCAGCACAGGTATTATCTATATTTCAAATGAGCTTACCAGAGAAGATAGTCCTGTTGTTGCGCAGATTTATCCGGATGGTCGATTTGAAGCAAAACTTCCTGTAAACTATCCAAGACAAACCTATATATATTTTAAATCTCAATCACGTAATATTATACCATTCTATATCGAACCCGGACATACGCTGGGGATTGTTCTCGACTGGAATGATTTCTTACAGGCTGACAGACAAAGAAATATAAGATACTCATTTCAGAAAATATCCTTTTTGGGGCCTTTGGCTGAGATCAATACGCAAATAATGAGTGTCAAACTAAATGAACCCGATTACCAAAATTTTGAAAGTTTAGTAAAAACACAGGATCCAAAATCATTTTCAGTCGGGCAGGCAGTGGTATTGAAAGAAAATCTGGAAATAATTAAAAAGGCTCAACAAACAAATCAATATTATCCTGAAGTCTTAGCAATTTTAAAATCAGAAGCATTAACGAATAACGCTGCTTTCCATTTTGACTATCTTGACAGAAGAAAATATTTATTAAAAAATGATACTACCAACCAAATAATGAAAGCTCCTGTTCCGGCAAATTTCTATGACTTTCTAAAAAATATGCCTCTAAGTGATAACAGTCTTTTAACTGCGTCAAACTTCGGTACATTTATTAATCGCTTCGAATATTGTGAGCCATTCTCCCGGTCTGAAAGAACAATTACTATAGTAGCTCAACCGTCAAAAAGCCTTTTTGAATACCTTGCAGAAGAAGGTGTAAAGTTTACTGAAGACGAAAAGAAAATAATAGCATGGCAGAAGTCATTAAAAACAGGCGCAGCTGTTGATATGCAAAGTGAAAACTTTAAATTAATGATAAAGAAGTTAAGTGATTTAGGTCAAAAATACAGCAATTATATTCCCGGTTATGAAGAAAAATATCTGAAAAAAGCCAGGGGCAACGTTAAAGAAAATTACCATTTAAAAAAATGGCTGCTTTGTGATTCAATACTTGAAAATGAATTTGGTCTGAAACCAAATCTCATTTACGAAATTTGTAAAACACGTTCTTTACCATTTGCTTTAAAAACCATGGCAAAAGATGAAGCCAGAAGTTTCGTCACTACTCTTGACAATGGCATAACTAATCTTTTCTTGTTGCAGGAAAACGAAAGAATTTTCAACAAAACTTTCCCGTCCGTTAACAAAGAATCTTATTCTCTACCTGCAGGTAAGGCAACTGATATTTTCAGAAAAATCATTGACCCGTTCAAAGGCAAAATATTATTTGTCGATTTTTGGGCAACAACTTGTGGACCATGCGTCTCAGGCATTAAAAACATGAAACCGACAAGGGAAAAATATAAAGACAACAAAGATTTTGAGTTTATATTTATCACCAGTGATGGAGGCTCTCCGCAAACCGCGTATTATAATTTTGTAAAAGATCAGGAGTTAAAAAACACCTTCAGAATATCCGAGAATGATCATAACTATCTGAGACAATTATTCAATTTCAACGGTATTCCGCATTATGTTGCTATAGATGCAGCCGGTAAAGTAATCAATGACGACTTTGCTATGCATAATTTCGAGTTTGAATTGACAAAGATTTTAAAAACAAAAAATCTGTAATCTATAAATGGTAAAAACTTATTGAGCTAACCCCGCCTTAGCGGGGAAAGCGCTCACCTAAATTCAAACTTTGTTGTGAAACCAAACAAAAAAGGAGAACCCTGCTGAACATAAGACTTACCCATATTTTCGAAATAAAACGCATTGTACTTATTATTAAACAGGTTTTTGGCCCAAAGTTTAAAACTCAGATCTCCTCTGAAAACCATTAGTTGTACATCTGTTATGCCATAAGCATCTTGTTTGATATTGTTAATATCATTCCAATAAACATTACCGGTCAGGTTATACTGCGCAGAAAGCTTAATACCGTCAACAATTTTGCTGAAATCGCTAAAAACATAGTCCGCTCCAATTGAAAAATCACATTCAGGTATCATGGAAACTTTCTTTCCGGAATAATCCACCTCGCCGTAACTTCTATTAATTATAACTGTGTCCTTGTATTCTTTATATTTTGCATCTGTGAACCCATATGAGGCGCTTATTGAAAGTTTTTTTACTGGTTTGGCAATAACGGAAATTTCAAAACCGCGACTCATACTTGAAGCTGCATTTTTCATCATTCTCCCGAAACCATTTGGAGAATACATGGCAATTTGTCTGTCTTTTAAATCAATATAAAAAGCACTGGCGTCTATACTAAGTTTACCCTCAATTGGTTCAGCATGAAGGCCAATTTCATAATTCCAACTATATTCGGGCGCATAACTAATAACAGAAGCAACATCCTTAACACCCTCAGATACAGGAATTTTTGCGAGAATAGCATCAAGAGAAGCCTGAGGCATGCCCATATTTACATAGGGCTGCAATTTGCCTGATATACTTGTTTTTAATTGACCAGTCATAACAGACTGCAACTGGGTTTGTAAAAGATCTGAAAACAACTGAATATTATAGCCGCCTGATTGATAACCTTTAGCAATAGAAGTATAGACATATGTTCTGCTATCAAGCTTGTAATTTAATGAAAATTTAGGGATAAAATGGAAATTTCCACGATCGCAACTACCTGAAAGTGTCGGGGCTGCCGATAAATCCTCACCTATCTTCATCGCACCCCTTGTCATCAAATAATTATAGTTCATCAAGGCAGAAGAATTATATTTTAATATCATATTTTCATAGCCAAGTCTGAAACCTAAAGATGCAGAAAGTCCATTGATTGTATTAAAATGATATGTTGACATATGATAAAAAGCGACAGTGTGGTTTTGCTCATCAAAAAGGCTCTGTAGATTAAGATCATTATCGGTTATATCAACCTTGGTATTTGCACTTGAAGGCATGCCACCATTTATACTATTTTCTAACATGACAATTCCATCAGATTTAAACTTAACAGGACTGTCTGTGTTTTTAATCTGAAACGAGGCAAATATTCCGTTAGTCCACTCCCACCTGGTTTTCTTACCAGATTTAAACACAAATTCCTGAGTCAGAGCTTTAATTTTTTGCTTTTGGTTAAGAGTAAAGATAGAAGAAGGAGTAAAATCCTGATCCATCCACATATCATCGTTTAGCATCTGGAAACCTGTCACAGAATTGAAAGTAAACAAGTCCGAAACCTTTCCAAAAGTAAAACCGGCAACAAAAACAGATCTTTTGTAAGAAGAACTATCGTTATAATTTACCTTTAGACTATCACTGTCATAAGGAGCATATGGATAGCCATCCTGTTTAACCCTGTCAATATTAAGGTTAATGTTTGCATTCCATCCATCAGAAAACTTACCAGCTAATTTCGTTCCTACTCCAAAACTTTCTTCTCCTCCTATAGATTTTCCGGTATAATTATTATTGGTGAAACCGTCTCTGTTTTTAAAATATGAAGAAACTGACAAAGCAAAATGCTGGTTTAATATACGGGAATGAGATAACTTCAGATTGAAATTATTATAATTCCCAACACTAACAATAGCCTTTGTCCCCTGCTTTTCAAAAGGAGACTCTGTGTAAACATGAATTAGACCTCCGGAGGCATTTCTCCCATATAAAGTACCCTGTGGCCCTCTCAAAATATCAACCCTTTGCAAATCCTGAAGCTCGTGATCAAAAGCAGATTTATCAAGATAAGGCAAATCATCTACATAAAATGCTACTGCCGAGGAGCTCATTCTGGAGCCTACACCCCTGATATAAATTGCAGATGTAATTTTTGATCCATAATCCGGTATATGTAAATTAGGCACAAAGCTGGAAATCGAATGTATGTCCCGGGCTTCAAGATAATCCAGCTTATTACCTGATAAAGTAGATGCAGAAACAGATTGGCCTGACAAAAAATCATTTTCACGTAATGATTTGTAGATCAATACCTCATTAAGATTTACAAACATGCTGTCATTTAAGTTCCCTGCAGATATCTTTTGTAAATCTACGATTTCCAATGTAGAGCCATGTTTATTGTCAGCCTGCGTCACCGCCATATCACGCTGGATGAGTTTGTCCGGGTTCAGAGTATTTTCAGCCGGAACGAATCCTGAAATCTTTGCATTAACTACTAAAAATGCAATCAGTAATAGTAAATTTTTAAGCTTCATAGTTTTATTTTGAAGCCACAAAATTACCATGGTTACAAAAACACGTCAATCCTCATTTATCAGGATAGAATCGTCAATATATCCATTTTTATAGGCATATACAGTGAGGCCCGAAATTGATTTTATACACAATTTCTCAGTAATGTTCTTCCTGTGAGTAATTACAGTTGTTAGTGCAATATTCAATTGTGAAGCAATCTCTTTATTTATGAAACCTAATGCAACCAGCTTGAGAACATCTTTTTCCCTGTTACTCAACACATCATCTGATTTTTTATCATTTATAGACAGTGGTATGTAATTGTTTCGAACCTGAACCTTTGATTTTTTTTGTAAAGTTGATATAACAGCTCCTTCCATCTGAAGTACTATCGGCTTAAGTAAGTTTTGCTCAATCTTGTTTTGCACTAAAAGCATTTTGTTAAAAACTATCATCTTTTGCAAAACTATAATACCCATATTACTTTTTTCAGTACACTCTATAAACTTAATAAAGTCTGTACTTGCAGCAAGTAAGGTTTCAAAATCATCCTTATAAAACTCTATACTATAATCAAGTAAGTCCTTGTTTTTTGAAGTAAAGCCGGGACTATAATACAATTCATAAACTCTCATGCAATGTGATAAAACGACATTTTTCACAAAACCGGCATTATCTCCAAGAGTTTTCTTTAGCTTATCAATTTTATTTGTCAATACTTTAACATCGATATCTGAAGTAAAACTATTTTTATTTAAGGTCTCAATAGATTCACAATAATAAATACCGTAAAATTCATATAACGAATTAATCAGATCAAACAATTTCAAAAGGCTGTATCCTGAAAGACTTGAAGTTTTAAAATCATTCCTATCAGAAAAAACAGATATTATTGCTAATAAATAATCCTCCTCAATATCAAACTGCTTGCAAACCGAACGCAAAGATTCATCACGAAAATACTTAATTCCTAAAAAATGCAGTAAAGCTACAAGGTCCTCCCTGCCTTTAGCGACATCCTCCAGTAGTATATTTAAATTTTCATCCATAATGATTGGTTATCAATATTTACAAAAATACACATTAACCTTTTTTATGTTGTAAGATAACTTAGAAATTATAATATTTGCAGGACTTAAAGCGTTTTTAAGTATTAAACTAATTTGAAAGATATGAAAGCAAAACTTATGATTGCCACTTTGGCATTTGTTGTACTTTCATCAGCCGCTTTTGCTCAGGATAAGACCGAAAAGGCCGGATGTTGTAAAGAAAAAGCAAAAACAGAATGCTGCAAAGCAAAAGAAGAATGTTGTAAATCTAAAGAAGCTGCTCAGGTAAAAAGTACTGATAAAAAAGCAGGCGAAAAGAAAGTCGCAAAAAGCAAAGAAGCAAAAACAGTCAAGAAATAATCTAAATCAATAAATTTTTGATTTCTCGTTGTAATGCTGTTTTACATTTAAATTTGTGATAGAATACTTTTACATTAAATCCCGGTAGTCAATGATTACCGGGATTTTTTATGACAGGACTCACAATATATTTATTACAACTAATCTAACTCTCAAAAATAGTCATTAATTTGCAACATGTTTAATTTCAACAGCCAGGTAATCTGATTTTTCGATGATAACAAAAATAAAGGATGGTTTCACAGGCAGCAGGGCAATAGTCCTGCCACCGGCAATCATTTCGGAAATAGAGAAGGATAGCTTCGGATCAAAACTGCATCTGACTGACATCGGGTACTATCCAAATGCAAAATACCATTACCGTAAAAGGAAAAACGGAATTCCGCAATATATTATCATACTGTGTGTGAATGGCAAAGGCTGGTTTGAGATTAATGGTAACAAATACCCTATTTCAAAAAATCAGTTTTTTATACTTCCTCCTGACAAACCACACAGTTATGGCTCTGACGGCGAAGACCCATGGTCAATTTACTGGATTCATTTTAAGGGTGAACAAGCCGGGTTTTATGCTAATACTGAGGGAGCTGTTGATATTGCCCAATCTGATGAATCACGTTTGCAGGACAGAATATCAATTTTTGAGGATATGTTTAAGACTCTTCAAAACGGCTATGCTATCGATAATATTAATTATGCCATATCCTGCCTGTACTATTTCCTCGGATCATTAAAATATTTAGGACAATTTAAAGACAAAGCGAACAAGGAGTCAGGAAGGGATATCATAGAACGCAGCATAAAATATATTCGTGAAAATATTGAAAGTGATATTACCATAAAAAGCATATGTGAGCACGTTGGATATTCAGAATCATATTTTTCATCCATATTCAGGAAACAGACCGGTTTCACTCCGGTACATTATATTCAGCATCTCAGGATCCAAACGGCCTGTAATCTGCTTGATTTTAGTGAAATGAAAATAAATCAGGTTTCATGTAAAGTCGGCATTAGCGATCCTTATTATTTTTCCAGACTTTTCAGCAGGATAACAGGCTTAACTCCAACCGAGTACAGGAAGAACAAAAAGGGTTGATTATTTATGGTTTCCTAATAAATAAAATATATATTTGAGAAATCTTTAATGATTTTCTTATTAAGTACAACCTAATTAATGAGCGTATGAAAAAGAATTACATTGCTCTGATCTCACTGGTGTTACTTGTTTTTTTCCTGACTACACAGATTTCATTTGCTAAAGTCCCTGAAGTAACTGCCGGTGCCTTTGGAAATATTGGGATGTTGCAAAAACGCATGTCAGCCAATGAGATTGTCTATTTGCTTGATAGTACTGTTGAATATAATGGTAAAGGCAAAGCAACATCAAAAACTATAAATAAATGGAATGAGAAAGGTGATCTTATTTCTGAAGAATTGCTTTATGAGAACTTTGAAACCGGGATACTGGAAAATATTGAAAAAAGAACATACACTTACGATAACCATCATAATGAAACACTTATGATTCTTTATCAATGGAATTTCGAGAAAGGACTCTGGTCTGAAAATATCAAAAACGAGAAAGAGTATGATAATAACTCAAACAATACAAAGGTACTTTCATCTAACTGGAATGGGCAAAAAAACATATGGATACCCGGGCGAAAAGCTGAAATGACCTACGATGATAAGAATCATCAAACATCACTTCATTCCTTAATTTTTGATACTATTTCATCTGGATGGAGAAATTTGGCCAAACAACTTTATGAATTTGATAGTTTCGGAAATATGCTATCTCAAAGAACATTTTCCTGGAAAACCATAAATGAACAATGGATGACTAATTCCAAGATTAACTATTATTACGCTGATACTTCAAATATTGCTATGCAATTGTCATTTGCCAAAAGTAATGCCGGAAAAGAATTTGAAGTTAATGGTAGAACGATCTATGAATACGATAATAAAATGCGTCAGGTTAGCTCTGAGCAATATTTTTGGGATGGCAGCAAATGGAAAGAATGGATTAAAAATACAACGGCTTTTGATTCAACAGGTTTGACGGAGATTAAATCGTATATAAGATGGGATGAGACTTTAAACGATTGGAATATTGTCAACAAAACCAACTATGAATACGACCAGAAAGGTAATTGTATAAGAGAAACCAAAGTTTATTTTGATACAGAGCTGAACATCTGGAATGCTGATTATAAATATGAATATCTGTATGATGCCAAAAATAATCTGATACAGAAGTCCTATTATACAAATTATAGTGGTTGGGAATTAGACAACTATAAAAATTATTACTACACTCCTGTAAGTATTTAATGCTTAAAAATATTTACGAATTTACCCTTAAAAATCATATTATGAAACCAAAATATTTACTGTCTGCAACTTTGATATTATTCACAGTTTCGACTTTGCTTTTTGGTATTGAAAAAATTGCCTGGAAAGATTATGAGGGAAAAAATCTTTCATTTAAAAGCTTCAGGGATTCAGAGATGAAAGCATTACCCTCTGCTGAAAAAATGAATCCGGTCAAATTAAAAGCCGGATTAAAAAATGAAACAAAATACTTACTTGACAGTGTTTTTGTTTCAGATAATAAAGGGGATATTATTGCAAAAACCAAATCCACTTACGATAACCACGGTAATGAATTATCATACGAAAGTCTTGAATTGGTGGATTCTCTGAATAGTTTTATTGGTGTTTATAAATATATCAACACTTACACAAATGATGACAAACAAGTTTCAAACATATCATTCAATTGGGATTATATAAAAAATGAATGGCTTCAATCATATAAAACCGAAACCACATATAACAATTATGGACTCGATTACATCACAACAGATTATGAATGGGATTCTGATAAAAAAAAATGGGTTTGGACTAATAGAAATGAATATATATATTATCCTGACAGTGCTATTAAGGAAAATACATTTTATAGTTTCAACAAAAACAAAAACACGTGGATTAATAACACAAAATACGTTTATGATTATAACCATGAAGAAAACTATGACACCAGTATAGATTTTAACTGGGATAGCATTAGTAATAGCTGGATTGCAAGTATTAAACTGGAATATTTTATGGACAGGAAAGGCCATAGAGCAATCGCAGTAAATTCTCTTTGGGTCGAACAATTGCAAAAATTCTTTGTGATGAATAATATGGAATATTCCTATTTTAATGATGAATTACGTGGATTTATTTCAAGCGAATGGATGGGAAGATACTGGTCAGGAGTTTCTAAAGCTGAATTACATTTTGACAGCCTTGGAAGAGCAGATGGGCAGACATATTACAGCTACAGCAATCAAAATAAAAAATGGTTCCCCAGATTCCGTTATGAAGTAACATTTAATCAAAATGGAGAAACTCAGACCGAAATCAGATCAGAATACGATATAAACAGCGATACCTGGACATATGACTATAAATGGGAACTCGAATATGATAAAGACGGAAATATTTTGAATGAATATTTTTATATTTTTGAAAACACATGGAATCTTTCAGAAACATACAGATACTATTATTCTGAAAAACAAATATCCAACCTGGTCTCACAAAAAAAGAACATCATTTTAGCCCAAAATCCTGTCAGGGATATGTTTATGGTAAAAGGATTGGATGGAGATTTCGTTTTAAAGATCTTCAACCTCAAAGGTAATCTGGTCATGCTTAAATCACAAAATGGCAACAAGCCTGTAAATGTTGCAGATCTTCAGAAGGGAATTTATATTTATAAAGTCATTTACAGTGACGGTATCATTGATGGCAAAATGATTAAAGAATAGGTTTTCCACACATGGAAATTTTAATACATTTGTGCTCTTTAAAATACAATAACACAGATGAGGAAAAGTCTATTGCCCATATTATGGATGTTGGTATCGATATCTTTTATAAATGCCGTAAATACATTAAATCTGTTCAAAACAGATTATAAGGTACTAAACATCGGGACTACTGAAGTTGACAGTATAACATTCGATGATAATAGTGCCCGAATGTTGATATTCAAAAAAGATACAACAACATACATTCCTGTTGAAGAAATTGACAGTATCAATTTCTCGGACGGTATTATGACAAAAACACCTGTCGTAAAGACAAACAGCATTACCATGATTGATTACGATAAAATCAGGATTGGAATGAAGATACTTACACCGGGAGGCACTTCAGTGACTGAAAAAGGTTTCTGTTGGGGTACAACAAAAAATCCGACAATAAGCGGTCAGAAACTTTCAGCCGACAGCCTCAACAACATAAGCGGAGTTTTAATAACGGGTCTTAAAAGTAATACAGATTACTATATACGCTCTTATGCCAGAAATTCATCAGGCCTGGTATATGGCAACCAATTGAGTTTCACCACCAAAAACCCTTTACCAATCATAAATACAACTTCAGCAAGCTACCTTAAGACAAATCAAAATATCAGTTGCCTTGGCTATGTCGTTTATGAGGGAAGCAGCGAAGTTACTGAGAGGGGCATTTGCTGGTCTACGGGTGAAACCCCGACCATAAATGACAATAAAAAAGCTGCATCATCTTTAGGGACAGGGTCATACGCACTAACATCAGATTCGCTTAACTTTGACAACGATTACTACGTGAGAGCTTATGCGATAAATAGTTACGGTACAGCTTACGGTCAGGCAATAAAAATTATTCCGGGACTTGGCAGGGTAACTTATACTTTAGCCTCATCTGTAACTCCTGCAAATATGGGCACAGCTAATTACAACCTGCTCAAGGCTGCTTTGGATGAAGCCTGTTATTATATGAGTAAATATACGGGGTATAATGCCAATGTCTGGATATCCTATAATACCGGAGTCCCCACAGCACAAGCTAATTACTGGGGACAAATAGAGTTCGGATCAAACAGCAGGTATATGTTTGTCGGAACTGTTATGCATGAAATGCATCATTACTTCGGATCAGGAACTACGCAGGTTTGGAAGAACCTTGTTTCGGGAGGTAAATTTACCGGAGCAAGAACTACGGCATTGATTAAACAGCTGACGAACGGAGTTACATCGTCTCTCAGTGCTGACAGTCAGCATTTCTGGCCTTACGGCTGTAATCAAAGAGAAGAATTAACAAATCTCTCAGCTGCAGATCAGAAAAAGTATAAAATTATCATGGCCAAATTGATTTGGGAAATGCACTTTGATTGCTCAGGTTGGCGTATTAATTAATAAACGAAACAGAAGAAAACAACTATGCAAAATATATTGATTAATAATCGCAAAAGCATTTTTACACTGGTGCTGCTTTTCACTGTAATTATATATTCCGGAGCTGAAAACCTTCTCTCAGGGTGGGATGCCAATAAAACATCAGGAGCAAACACTGAGCCTGACAAATGGGGATGGAAATGTACACCTGCAGATCTTTCAAAATGGACTGCGGCCAACGGCACAAGCGGTATAAGATATCTTGACGTCACTCACAGCCTTGCAGAAGGAGGCTCATATACAGGAAGAACTTTGGTTGTACGCTGGGACGGAGTGGACGGCGCAACTACTTCTACCGTTTACAGCTATAAAAACACCTATGGCTCAACTATTACACCTTTGCATATCACACCGGGTAAATACAGGTTCTCATTCCTGTACGAATGGTGGAATAATGCTTCTAATCCCGTACTTACGGTTGGTTTCGGACTTAATAATACCGGAACCTCATACCTTGTTTCAAAAGATTTCACCTGTTCAACTACCAAAAATTTGCTGACCAGAGGTGAAATTATTTTTGATGTTGTTACCGAAGGCGATTACTATCTTACAATCAGAAACAAATCAGCTAATGCTTCGATGTGCGGAGTGGCTGATCTTAATCTTGATATTTTTGAAGGTTCAATATCAACATCAGTTGACAATCTGGCATTTGATGATAAATATACCTCAGCAAGCTTCTCGGTTTCACAACAGGAATTAAAATCAGATATTAACATCACTGCACCGGCAGGTATTACTGTCAGCCCGCAGAGCATTCCTATGGGTTCAGCTGCCCAAAAGGTGACTGTAACTTATGATGGAAAAACATCTGTTGATGGCGAGCTGGTATTAACAAGCGGTAATGTTACAAGCAAAGTTACAGTTAAGGCTGTAACAACCGGAGATTGCTATGAGCCTGCAACATCATTTGAAAATCTGGTTAAAGATCCTTTCATGAATGAGATGTCATTATTCACCGGTACCGGCACATGGACACCTGTGACTATCACGACGAAACCTGCAATATCGGGTGTCCCCTATTGCGGTTACAGCAGTGTTAAAATAGGAGACGGGATAAATACTTCCAGTGGCTCTATCAGTGTACCAAACATCAGCTGGAAAGATTTCACTATTTACAGAATTATTGCAAAAGTAAAAACCAGTGGAACCTGCAGGATGATACTGTTTGGAGTAGATGGGCCGGGCACCTCCAGAATAATCATGATACCAAACTCTTTTGGTGCCTGGGATGTTTTTGACCACACTATCATAACTGGTAAAAACGTTAAAGCCGGTAGCTGTACTTTTACCAATAGCCAGGGAAGTACAGCAACAACAGCTTATATCGACAACTGGGAGATCTACGAAATCTCTGGTGAAGGAAATTGATTACATCTTCACAGAGACTTCAAGTCCTTTGTAACTTACCGGTCTGCCTGACTTTATAGACGTAAGTCCGAAACCATTATCAGTACCAACTACTATAATGTTGAATTTGCGGGATTTAAGCATTCCCGGGAATTCACCCTTCTTTTCTCCAATGGTTAATGTACTGTTTTTATCATCCCATTTGAAAGTAATAGTTGAGTAAATACCTTTCTCGTAATTATAGTTATCGTTTTCATCCTCATAAAGTGTAAATTGACCATCAGCACCGGGGTAAACCCTGATTTCGAGATTATCCCATTTCTTTTCCGTTGCATATTGCACATCAGGCCCCCATGGTATTATTGCCCCCGGTTTCACATAGACAGGAATTTGATCTATTGAAGTTTCTCTCATAAATGCTTCTCCACCGAATTTAGTTTCACCTGTCCAGAAGTCAATCCACTTATTACCTTCAGGAAGGTAAATACTCCAGCGTTTAAGTTTAGAAAAGTCTTCAGAAATCTTACCATCCTTTTGCGAAGTGTACAATGGCTGAAGTACAGGTAGTACGAGCATTGATTCACCAAACATGTATTCATTGTTCATGTCATGAGTCTTCGGATCTTTCGGATACATCAAAGGCAAAGCATACATAAAGAGGCCTGCCTGATTAGTAACTTTCCATGCTGTAGAATAAACGTAAGGCAATAATCTGTAGCGCAACTTAATAGCTTTTTCAACAGCATCAAAAGCCCATGTACCACGATCACCAAACTGATAAATCTCACGTGGAATATCAGTACCATGCGAACGCATCATCGGAGTCAAAGAAGCAAACTGAGCCCATCTTACATAAAGCTCCTGATACATCGGGTTGCGTGCTCCTCCGTCTTTATTATATCTGCCCGCGAAGAAACCGCCAATATCAGCATTCCAGTAAGGAATCCCGCAAATCGACAGATTACATGCTGCAGGTATTTGTAATGCAAGATTTTCCCAGCTTGAAACCACGTCACCTGACCATGTGTTTGCAGCATTTCGTTGCTGACCGGCAAAAGCAGATCTGGTGAGAATAAAAACACGTTTGTCGGATGTTTCTTTTCGTTGATTCTGATAAACTCCGTATGTATGCATCAAAGGAAAAGCATTAATTACATAATTATATTTACCAAGTGCAGTACGTTGTTCAAAATCTGCATCTTTGATGTTTATATGATCAGGCTCTGATGAGTCAAGCCACCAGGCATCTGTTCCGATTTTAAATACACCCTTATTTAGATAGTCCCAATAAATATCCCTTGCCTTTTCATTGTAAGGATCATAAGGTATTGTTCCGGATTTAGGAGGCCAGGTATCAAAATTAAGCATCATGCCTTTGCTCTTAAACTCTTCATATTGTTTAGTCTGCGGGCCGAAACCGGGCCATGCCACAACCATTAAATGAGCATTCATCCCGTGAACTTTGTCAGCCATCTTTACTGGATCCGGATAGTTAGTCTTATCCCACGACATAGAATTCCATAGGCTGTCCTTGCCCCAATACTGCCAGTCCTGGATAATACCATCAAGAGGAACTTTAAGCGATCTGTACTTTTCGACTACACCAAGCAATTCATCCTGAGTTTTATACCTTTCTCTTGACTGCCAGTAACCATATGTCCACAATGGAAACATGGGAGCTTGTCCGGTAAGGTCACGCATTTTAGCCTGAACTCCGGTGATGTCTCCTCCATACATAAAATAATAATCACAACAGCCACCTAAGGACTCAAAAGAAGTCTCCTGAACATTATCAGTATAAGTCGTAGGTGAATAATTATCCCAGAAAACTCCATATCCTTTTAAAGAATAAAAGAATGGTATGCAGACTTTGGTATTTTCATTTTTCAGATTATAGCGGATATCTCTTTGCATCAACTTTCCGTTTTGAATCTGTCCCAAACCATAAACAGGCTCGTCATCATCAAGCAGGAAGGCCTGACGTGCAATAAAAACAAGATTTTCCTGATCAACAAGTGTAAACTGAGCACCATAATCCTTTTCAGTAAAAAGTCTTTTATTTGTTTGGCGTTCAGCAAAAGTTACTCTTCCTGTTGCAAGGTTCATATCGACACTCAGGACACTGCTTTTCATGTTAACAATAAACCCATTTTGTTGATAAGCCACTTCTACCTTTTCAGCCGTCTTAACGACCGAAAGACTTTTCTTGTTATTAATAACACCCTGTGGAGTCTTGGTAATCCTGACAATATCAGGGCTTAAAAAACGGACCTCTATTCCCATGAATTGAACCGTTGCCTTTGCACCGTTATCAATTTCCTTATACTTCTGAGCATTCATACTCAAAGCAAATAATGAAACCAATGAAAACATTAATATCTTTTTCTTCATAACTTATAGATGAATTTAAAAATCACTTTGCTGCACTAATCCTGATAACCGTAAAAGAATATGCTGGCAATTTAACCTGGAACTTCTCTCCAGTCTTTATCGTTGAAACCTCAGGTTTAGCATTTCTGTCTGACGGTTCACCCTTTAGAACAGTCATCATTGAATTGCCTTCCTTAATATTAAGACCTTTCAGGTCAACATTTGTATTGGTTTCAACAGGAAGCATATTTACCAATTTGATTATCAGATCATTTGTCTTACTATCTTTCACGATTGAAGAGCCAAAACGTTTGGTCACCTGACTATTCATATCAGAAAGCATCACTCTGCCAGGCAGATACTGATCACCCGAATTGTTGCCATATAATTTCTGAACATGGTAACCCACAGTCGGCATGACTTCAGTGTTGTTAAAATAAATCAGATCCGGATTCCAGTTGGTATGACCTTCTTTGGCAAGTAATGGAGCGTAAGAAGTCATTTCAACAATATCGCCGTTTCGCTCTACAGAAGTCAGATAAAGAGCTTCGGCAAGTGCGGTTTCAATATTATTTTGACGATTGGGGATATGTGCGGCGTACTCTCCGAGATAGACTTTTGATTTGCTGCGGTCATATCTGTCATAAAAATCCTGATTGTTAATAAACCAACCCGGTGAATTATAATAATGTTCATCAACTATGGGCACTTTTTGTTCAGTAGCGATACGCCAGCCTTCCACATAATCGGTTCCTTCATAAAATGGACCGACTGTACCCACAACAGTGATTTCAGGATGTTTTTGCTTTACAACGTCAAATATCATCTTGAAACGTTCTTCAAAAACATCAGAAATGAGATCTTCGTTACCAATTCCTACATATTTCAGGTTAAATGGTTTAGGATGTCCGGCTTCAGCCCTGATCTTACCCCATTTTGTTTTGACATCGCCATTGGCCCATTCAATCAGATCAAGAACTTCCTGTATATAGTTGTCCATTTCGCACATAGGCAAACCACCTTGCTGTCCGGCACCTCCTGTGCTTGAATTCTGACAGGGTACCCCAGCCGGCAAAACAGGAAGTGGTTGAGCTCCTATATCTTCACAAAACCGGAAGTACTCGAAATAACCAAGACCTGCTGACTGATGATAATTCCAGATATTAGGCTGTTGTACACGTGATTCAAGAGGACCTACAGTCCTGTTCCAACGGTACATATTGCCAAGACCATCACCATGAGCCACACAACCACCCGGGAATCTGACAAACTTTGGTTTCATATCTGCAATGACCTGAGCAAGATCGGCACGTAAACCATTCTTACGTTTCATGAACGTATTTTGTGGAAACAATGATATGAAATCCAGATTGATTTGACCTTCCTTTTGAGGAATTACAACAAGAACGGCCTCAGCGTTTGTACTTTTAGCAGTGATGACAGTTTGCATTTTCTTCCAGTCAGATGCAACAGCACTTGTTACGGTTTCACCGATAATATTGCCTTTTCTGTCCTGCAGTCTGATAATTAATTTTGATTTATTACCATTAATACCTCTTGCAAAAAGAGAAACATCGTATTTTTCTCCTTGCTTCACACTTACACCATTATAACCTGTATTTGCAAGACCTGCACCCTGTTTCGTGACATCAAGTACAGCGTAATGTTTATTATTCTCATGTATAGATGCGACTGTATCAATTTTAAATGTTGCATTCTCTCCTTTTACAGACCATGCAAATGTGCTGTTCCAGTTTTTGTCGCGACCATCTCTGTCTGCAGGATCGTACTCAAAATCTCTGTTCTGAAGTAATTCACCATAAAGGCCACCATCCGCAGCATAGCTGATATCTTCAAAGAATATTCCGATAAGTAAATCACTTATCTTTTTTGGGGCCTCGTCCTTCAGGGAAATGTTTGCGGTCAAAGGTTTAAGATTAGCATATTTTTTTGCATCATCAGTGATCCTTTCTGAATACAAATCAGATCTGTAAGCAGCAATCTGCTGTGTTTTAATCAGATTATCCACTTCTTTAAATGAAACCTTGTGGACAGTACCCATCTGCATTTCGCCATTAACTTCAAGAGTCTTGCGGTCATTAACACGTTTAGATGCAGTTGATTGCTGAGCCTTTTCGTAATTTTTAAAATCGGTAGTACTTGACAACCATACTTTTTGACCATTACCCGAAAGCCAGGTTATAGTAAATTTCTTACCGTCATATGAGATTTCCGGCATCAGGCAATTCTCAGGTGAAACCACAGGATAAGATTGCGTCTTCCAGTAAATCAGATCTTTGGAAGTTGTATAAGAAAATACTCCGTCTTTTTCGTTAACACTCCAGATACAATGCCACAGACCATTTGCATCTCTGTAAACATATGGAGAAACCATTCTTTTTTCCGGGCCCCAGGTGCCATAATCACTTTTCAGAAAAGCATGTTCCGGCCCTATCGAACGCCAG
>CAZCWK010000009.1:71142-73052 GCA_964502355.1 uncultured Bacteroidales bacterium | reverse complement strand
AATTGCTTTTCGAGTACTTTGTTTTTTTTGCGGTCGGTGATCCTTACATAAAGCACCTCGTTGCGAATAGGTGCAAACATATAGGCTTTAAACCAGATTGTATCTTCAGGCGAGTATATGTTTCGGTCCAGATGGACGTAAAGGTTGAGGGTCGGTTTCTCCCGATTGTAGTTTTCCAACCTTGTCTGCAAGGTATCAGCAAGCTCGTTTGCCTGCATTCCATTAACACGAAGGCAACCGAGCAACAAAATCATCCATGTCCTGAATTTCATGTTACTCTAAGTTGCCTGCGAAAATAGTGATTTTAATTCTTTCTTGTATATTTAAAGTAATCTATATCAACATAGCCTCCGGTTTCGAGGGTTGCATAGTTAAATATGGCAAATTTGGAGCCCATGAACAGTCTGCGGTAATCAAAAATCATTCGGTATTCTTTGCCTATCTGTGTCCAGTTGCGGTTGTCTGTGCTGTAATAAAAGGTTGCAAGATCTTTTCTCAGGTTAAAGTCTCCGTCCACACGCAGATAAATGATGTTTTGATTTACCTCTACCCTGCCCGTTTCTTCAACTTTCACTCCGGTGATGATTTTGTCTTTATCAAGTGAAACCGAATTTGAAGACATTGTAAGGTATTTTTTGTCTCCTTCCATTTTAACTGACAAAACGCCTGCGTCGCCATTGAATGCACTCAGCCCGGCAACATCACCATTTTTCATTTTCGAGATGTCCATTGCCACAACTCCTGAGCATACAGGGCCTTCCATTCGCTGTGTAATGCTGTTTGGCGCTGCAAAAAGATTATCGACCACACGACTGGTCTTTAGTCTCAGGTATCCTTTACGTTCCGTAAGTGACCAGGCATCGTTAACGGGATTGTGGTTCCATTGCCAGTTATTTTTAAGTTTTTTGCCTGAGAAATCATCGCTTTCGACAATGCGTCTGCCACTGTCTTTTGGTTTCAAGGGAACTTCCCAGTTTAATGGTACTTTGCCTTCTTCATTTCCCAACATTGGCCAGCCATCTACCCAACGTACAGGCATCAGGAGTGGAACACGTCCGACTCCATTTCTGTCCTGAAAAATAAGTCCGTACCAGTTACCATTTATATCATCAATTATTGCTCCCTGTCCGCAATAAGGGAAACCGGCAAAATTATCTTCAAGGATAACTTTCTTTTCGTAAGGACCGGTAATATTATCTGCACGGTAACAAACCTGACGGCGTGGTTTATTTCTGGGCCATGAAATCATCAGTAAATAATATTTACCGTTGTGTTTGATAACCTGGCTGCCTTCGAGAAGTCCGGTTTCATCAGCATCTCTTTCAAATATCTTCATGTCAACGCCATCCGGTTTCACATCTGTAAGGTCGCTTTTTAATTCTCTTAATGAGCCCGTTCCGGAGAAAACGTAAACTCTGCCATCTTCGTCAAAAAAAAGTGATGCATCATGGAAGTGTTGCATTCTGGTATGTAACTGCCATTTTTCTTTTGAGGGATTTGATGTTGTGAATATATAAGATCTGAATGGCTGGTCGTTAGGTGAGAATAGCACATAGTACTTTCCTTTATTATATCTGATCGATGAAGCCCATTGTCCGCGTCCGTAAACTGTGCCGTCAATTAGATCATATTTTGAATTGTCTGTGAGGCTGTCAAAAACATAACTGTCAATGTCCCAATGCACCAGATCCTGTGATTTCATTACAGGTGCTCCGGGCATGAGATGCATTGTTGTACTTATCAGATAAAAGTCTTTACCATTTCTGGTTATTGACATATCAGGTACATCTGCCCACATAACAGGATTAGTAAATGGAGTGCCTGATTTATTTATATTTTGTTTTGCGTAAGTGGTTGTTATGCCTGCAAGCGCAGTCATCAACAGGATAAGACGAATCTTCATATTATGG
>CAZCWK010000009.1:12595-71132 GCA_964502355.1 uncultured Bacteroidales bacterium | reverse complement strand
TTTACTATTAAGGTTAAATGCATCGTTGCGAGTCAGAATTTGCAGACTGAAATGCTCGTTTCATTCTAAAAAAAGAGATTCCTGATCGGCGAAACCGATCTGAATCTTGTGGTTGTAAATGTATTTAAAGGGTTTCAGAAATTTGAAACAGATGTTTTAGGTTTTGTTTCAAATATGGCTAAAGCTTCATAAGATAAAGCTTCAACGGTAACAAAGCAGGAAAATTGACAAAAATGCTAGTACTAATTATTGTAGAGTAAAGTGAAAAGTGGTACCTGCACCAACTGTACTTTCAACCCATATTTTGCCTCCGTGTATTTCAATAAATTCTTTGCAAAGCAACAGTCCTAGCCCGGTGCCAAGTTCTCCTTCGGTGCCTTTTCTGGAATTTTTTATATCTATCCTGAACAAATCGTCGATCATACTCTGACTCATACCTATACCTGTATCTTTTACAGAAATTTCGATATGGCTGTCATTATTAATTTTAGCAGACAGAGTTACTTTTCCCCCTTCAGGAGTAAATTTGATTGCATTTGAAACCAGATTGCGGATTACCGTCTGAAGCATATTTTTGTCGGCAAATATTACCAGGTCATTATCAATATCAACACCCAGTTCGACTTTCTTGATTTTTGCAGATTCTCTTGACAAACTCAGACATTCATCGGACAATGAATGTAAATTATTAATGGCAGGCGAAAAATGTATTGATCCTCTTTTGATTTGAGCCCATTCCAAAAGGTTATTGAGTAATCTGAATAAGTTAGTGGCTGATTTTCTGATATTAGAAACAAACTCCTGAATCTGATTCATTGACAGATTTGGTAAATCTAATGCCAGTATTTCAGTTAGCCCAAGAAAACCATTAAAAGGACTGCGAAGATCGTGTGCAATGATTGAGAAAAATTTGTCTTTTTCAAAATTAACTTTAGTCAGTTCTTCGTTCTTTTGTTTTATTTGATCCTCTGCCTGTTTGCGATCGGTTATATCTCTGCTGATTCCGATTATTCCGGATAAAACCCCATCAGGTCCCCAATATGGCGTTTTGAGAGTATCAATAAGCTTTCTTCTGCCGTCAGGATATGTTATCCATTCTTCATTTTGCTGCGGCTTTTTAACTTCCAGCATTGAAGTATCATATTTTCTGAAGAAGTCAGCAATTTCTTTATCAAAAAGATCATAGTCTGTCTTACCAACGATTTGTTCTGTTGACAAACCTACAAATTCAGCAAAAGGAGGATTACAACCAAGATAAACGCCATCAATATCTTTTATAAAAATGAGATCTGGGATTGAATCTAGTAAAGAGGTTATAACACCAGCCTGACGATTGATTTCTTCTTGTGCTTTTTTGAGTTCTGTTATATCATGTATAACCGTAAATCTAAATTTTTTATCCTGTACATAGATATTTTCAGCAGACATTAATACATGTTTGATATCCCCATTCCTGGTTTTTAAAACTGCTTCAATATTATTAACTTTCCCGTCTTCATCAGATTTACTTAAAACATCTTTATATGTTTCTGCGCTGACAATTCCCAATTCGATAGCAGTTTTGCCTATTACTTCATCCTTTTCGAAACCAAGTAATTGGTGAAACTTATCGTTTACTTCAATGTATTTTCCTGTATCTAAATCGCTTAAACCACAGATAGAGGGATTTAAATAAAACACCTTCGAAAATCTTTCCTCAGAAAGTTTAAGTGCAGATATATCTTTGGTTACTCCAAAAATTACCGGTTTGCCATCCCACATTCCGGGGGTAACTCTGGTTTCGACAGGGATTTGTATTCCGGACTTAGTGAGGATAGGCACGGGACAAAAATCCGCTGTACCCATCAACATCTCTCTGACAATCCGGCCAGCTTCATCACGCCTCTCTGAAGGATGAACCATCAGAACTGATATACCGCGTAATTCTTCTTCTGTATAACCTAAACGATTATATACAGTGCTGTTGGCGTGGAGGATATTGCCTTGCTCATCAAGAACAAAAAGAAAATCGTTTATTGAGTTAAAAAAGGTTTCATAATTGTCGCGTGTCTGTTGCAACAAATCATCTTCCTGTTTCACTTCGGAATAAACTTTATCTTTTAAAGCTATTAAATTGGTATTTTCATGCCTTAATTGCTGTAATTCTACGATAAGATCTTCCTTAGACTTGTGCTTATCATCCATATCGAATATTTAATATATATTCTTAAAACACAGAAATATGTATTTAAGTTCAAAATCAAATTTAAAACTTAAAAAATAATTTTCATGTGTTATTTTTTATTTTTTACACTAAGGCCATATGGAACGCCGCATGCCATGAATATAATTAGCCCGGAAGTTATGTCTAAGCATGCTCGTTTCATAATAAAAATCCGAATAAGGCAATTAAAAGACTCGGCAAAAAATCTACTTTGGAGCCAAACGATAGAGCACAACGGCGATGATGCCAAAAATAATATTGGGAATCCAGACTGCAATGAAAGGAGCGATTTCTCCACCAATTGCGAAACTACCTGAGATTGTATCAAAAAGAATATATGTAAAGCTTAAAAGCATACCAAGCCCAAGATGAAGTCCCATTCCACCCTTTACCTTACGGGATGCAATTGCTGCACCAATTATGGTCAGGATAAAACATGAAAAAGGAAATGAGAAACGTCTGTTATATTCAACCTTATATTCAATAATATTTGCAACTCCTCTCTCTTTTTGCTTTATAAGATAATGGCTCAACTCAGGTGTAGTCAGCTGTTCGCTCCAGCCTTCAACAATGAAGAACTCGTCAGGGTTAACGTCTATAACAGTATCAAGTCTGGTACCTGTTGTAATATTTTCACTAAGCTTATCAAATGTACGAAGCATATATTTACCGGTTATCCAGTGACTGGCAGTATCCAGACGAATTCTGTCTGACGTTAATCTTGATACAAGTCTCTGATCTTCATAAGACTCCAGGAAAAAATTACTTCCGTTTTTAGTATCATGATCAAACCGTTCCAGATACATGATCACTCCGGGTTTTATTTCGAGTTGTATATTTCTTACATAGTCAGCCCGTTTCTTTTTTACATAAGTGTTTTCAAATTCAAGCCTCGTCTTATTTGCATTTGGTATTACAAATGAATTGAGCGAAAATATTAAAACCATAAGTAAGGCTGCTGAAAACATATATGGTTTAATCAGTCTGTTGAAACTCACTCCACTTGACAGCATCGCGATTATCTCGCTGTCACCTGCAAGTTTGGATGTAAAATATATGACTGAAATAAATATGAAAAGCGGACTGAATTTTACTCCGAAATATGGTATGAAGTTGAGGAAATAATCAACAATTACAGCCCTCCAGGGTGCATTGTGATCTATAAATTTATCAAGCTTTTCGTTGAAGTCAAAAACAATGACAATAGACATTATCAGTAGCATGCTGAAAAAAAATGTCCCCAGGAATTTCCTGATGATATAGATATCGATTCTGGTGAATCTATCTTTCAGTGAGTCGGGTATCAGTTTCAGTTTCATCGCTTGTTACTAAAGTCTGTTGGTAACCTTTACCATCATGGCTGGTTTCCACGTTGAAAAATCTCCGGCAATTATATGTCTTCTGGCTTCTTTTACCAGCCAGAGATAAAATGCAAGGTTATGTATTGAAGCAATCTGAAGAGCAAGAAGTTCTTCAGCTATAAACAAATGTCTTAAGTAAGCTCTTGAATAAATCCTGTCAACTTCTGCTTCACCATCGGCTTCAATTGGATTAAAATCGTTCGCCCACTTTTTGTTACGCATGTTCATAATACCATTTTTGGAAAAAAGCATGCCGTTGCGTCCGTTTCTGGTAGGCATCACGCAGTCAAACATATCCACACCTCTTTCGATTGCTTCAAGTATGTTTGCAGGTGTACCGACTCCCATCAGATAACGAGGTTTGTCTTTTGGCAGTATTTCATTTACCACCTCGATCATTTCGTACATTTTTTCAACCGGCTCGCCTACAGCAAGTCCCCCGATAGCATTTCCGGCACGTTCTTTTGAAGCCACAAATTCTGCAGACTGTCTGCGCAATTCAGGATATACACAACCCTGTACTATAGGAAACAAATTTTGCTCGTAACCATATTTAGGTTCAGTGCTGTCAAAGCGTGCTATGCATCTGTCAAGCCACCTGTGGGTCATTTCCATCGAGGCCTTAGCGTATTTATAATCAGCTGTTCCGGGAGTACATTCATCAAACGCCATAAGTATGTCAGAGCCTATGGTCCTTTGCGTATCCATGACGTTTTCAGGAGTAAAAAGATGCCTTGATCCGTCGATATGTGACTGGAATGTAGCTCCTTCTTCTTTCATTTTCCGTCTGTGTGAAAGGGAAAATATCTGGAAACCGCCGCTGTCAGTAAGTATCGGTTTGTCCCAGGATATGAATTTATGTAAGCCTCCGGCTTTTTCGAGTATATCAAGTCCCGGCCTGAGGTACAGATGGTAAGTATTGCCTAATATGATCTGAGCCTTGACTTCTTCAGTAAGTTCTTTTTGATGAACGGCTTTGACTGAGCCGGCTGTGCCTACAGGCATAAAAATCGGAGTTTCAATCAATCCATGTCCTGTTGACAGTACTCCTGCTCTTGCATTGCTCTTATTATCGACTGCTTTTAGCTCAAAAACCATATTCCGTATTTTGGCTGCAAAGATAGTTTATTCCATTTAATTTATGAGTTTTTAGTTACCTTTGTGCGACTTTCAAAGCAACATCTTAACTTATTTTATCAAGACCCGGATACATGGATTTATTGGATATAGTCATCATAGCAGTAGGCCTTGCAATGGATTGTCTGGCGGTTTCACTTGCGTGTGGCATGGTAATGGCCAAATTTAAAGTGCTTCCTTCATTAAAAATTGCTTTTTTCTTTGGATTGTTTCAGGGTGCTATGCCTCTGATAGGTTGGTTTGCCGGATCTAAGTTTAATCAGTATATAAGTAATTTTGACCACTGGATTGCATTTATCATTCTTGTAATACTTGGTGGTAAGATGATTTATGAGCATTTTAAAGGTGGTGATGATTGTAGCAAGAAAAAACTGAATCCGTATAAACTATCGGTTATTATAACTCTTGCGATTGCTACTAGTATTGATGCTCTGGCAGTTGGTCTGACATTTGCTTTTCTGGATTTTCAGCCTGTTATTTCTGCGTTAACTATAGGTGTTATCACTTTTGTAATTTCGATTATTGGTATTTTGCTTGGTGCAAGGTATGGTTGCCGACTTAAAATCCCTGCTGAACTTTTAGGTGGCCTGGTACTCATTGGAATAGGCTCAAAAATACTTTTAGAGCATTTGTTTTTTTAATTTCTATCGGAAAATAAATTGTTTTTTTTCTTATCTTTGGTTTTGATGTGCCAACCCGAATGACACAATAATATCGTTGGCAGTTTTTACAATTACAAACCAATTAATATAATCTTATGGAAAAAAGCATTAAAGGTACAGAGACCGAAAAGAATCTCCTGAAGACATTTGCAGGTGAATCTCAGGCAAGAATGCGTTACACTTATTTTGCAAGTGTTGCTAAAAAAGAAGGTTACGAGCAAATCGCTGCTATTTTTGAAGAAACCGCCAATCAGGAAAAGGAACATGCTAAAAGAATGTTCAAATTTCTTGAAGGTGGCGTGGTTGAAATCACTGCAAGCTATCCTGCCGGCATCATAAGCACTACTGCTGAAAATCTTAAAGCTGCTGCTGCCGGTGAAAATGAAGAATGGACTGATTTATATCCTAAATTTGCTGAAATTGCTGAGGCTGAAGGTTTCAAGGAAATCGCTGTTATGTATAAGGCTATCGCTAAGGCTGAAGCCGGTCACGAAGCCCGTTACCTGAAACTTTTGGCTAATGTTGAAAATGAAGAAGTTTTCAAACGCGAGGATAAGGTTAAATGGCAGTGCCGCAATTGTGGTTACACCCACGAAGGCAAAACTGCTCCTCAAAACTGCCCTGCATGCCAGCACCCGCAATCCTATTTTGAAATAGAAAAAGAAAATTATTGATTGTAAATAAAATCAATTTTAAAGAGCATCCTGAAAAATAAGACTTCAGGGTGCTCTTTTTGTTTATAAAAATCAAATCGTAACCATCTGTCTAAAACAATTTTTATATTGATAACATTAACAATAATTATTATTATATTTGATACATATTTTTTACGTGATGAAAAAAATATTAATCATTTTTACTTGCATTACAATAACATTTTGTTGCAGAATAAATGCGGCTTCTGATACCATATACTTCTACAAATCAGGTAATATTATATTTCAAAGAGCTGTGAACCTTATCGACAGTATAACATTCCAGCCTATTAATTATTATGACATGAAAAGAAGCGAAAATGTGTACAAGAAGATTCAATCATATCCACAGCTGAGTAAATTTGCAGAGTTGCTTAAGATTGCCGGCTACGATAAATATCTTTATAATAAAACAATCTGGGCACCTGAAAACTCTTCCATATCAACTTATGATAATAATGATACTATTGCAATAATTAAAATGCTCAGAAATCACATTACAAATGAAAAAGTCACAACCTTGGATGCTAAGAACAAAAGAGTAAAAATGTTGAATAATAAATATCTGATTTATACACGAACTGAAAACAAATATACTATTGACGGTAAGGTTTGCACTTTATCAAATATAAGTTCACAGGGCAGCTATATTCATATAATTAATGAAGAAATACCATACAGACTAAATCTGTGGGAGTTTTTAAATCTGACTAATTTCAATGATGGTTATGATACTTTCAGGACTTATGTCAGATCATTGCTCAGTAAAGATGAAAATGGCAATACCATAAATGAGGTTCTCAGGTATTTGGGCAAATTAGATAATGAGGATTATAATTATACAGCTGTTATTCCGGATGATGAAGCCTGCAGGGAAGCTTACAATTTATTGTATTCAAAATATTTTTCCACAAGTGAAAATACAGATAGTTCAAAACTGATTGAAAACATAAAATGGAGAATAGTCCGTGATCAGTTTTTAACTCCTTCAATAAAGCAACTACCGGTAAACGGTATTATTAACTCAACTTTTAATATTCCTTACGATGCTCAAACATTATTTAAAGTAGATAACGTTGTAGCCTTAAATAATTTTTCAAATGGAAGTGCGATTTTCATTAAACATCTTAACATACTGGATTCTATGGTTTTAAATAAGACAAGGAAGATAGAATGTGAGAATAATTTATACCGGCTTCACTATAACTGTAATCTGAATACCATATCTGTTACTGATAACAAATATGGTATTTCCGGAGGCCAATACCTAAAGAGTATTCCTGTATCCACCTCTAATATTTCCAAAGTAGCTGTCGCATATGGATTAATGGATCTTTTACCCGGTAAATACAATATATACGCGAACATTGTTCCTGCATATATCGAAGATTCTACTGATAAAAAACCAAACAGATTAAACTTCTACATTTCACACAATGATAGTTCTTCATTAAATATAACCAATAAAACATTGCTGAAAAATTTTGTAACGGACACAACCTCAGTAACAAAAATAATATTAGCTGAGAATTACAGTATTCCGGTAATTTATTTTGAGCACAATCCATTAACTATACCGAACGAAAAAATCAAAATCGAAAATGATGTAATGATTTCAGAACTTGGTACACTTAACAGAACTTTCAGAATAGATTGTTTTGTATTTGAGCGAATTGAATAACCTTTATAAGATTTTTTGATATGAGAATAATAAAAATCACATTATTGCTGTTATCATTAATATTTTACATTGACTGTTATGCTCAGGAGTATGATTCAATTTACGTGAACAGAGGTGGCATAACTGTTTATAAACAATCACTTGCTGAAATTGATAGTATATCATTCACTAATTATTCTTTGAAACCGCTTTGTGAATGGATGTCTGTTGACAAACGTTTTTCAATATATAACGAGGCATTAAAAATAACTGGTTATGCTCAGATTATTAATGAAAAAGAAAATGAAGATAAAGCCTTTGACCCAGACTTAAAAAAATGGACCATAAGTTCTCACACCGTCCCTGAAGAATATCCGGTTTCAAGAAAATATGGATTCACAATAATTGCACCTACTGATTCAGCACTTGCGCAGTTCAAAGAGTGTCCTGTTTGCCCTGACGGGATAAAATCAATTTCTGATCTTGAAATAATTGCAAAATATTATTATTCTCAGGTATTTCCCGGGAATGATAATATTACAGACTATAAGAATAAGGGTAACTATCTAAACATGTTTATTGCATATCACTGCCTTAACAGGTCATTAAAATTAAGCAGATTTATCAGAGATTACGATACCCCTCATCAATTGAAATATTATGATATGTACGAATATGTAGAAACTTTGCTACCTAATTCTCTTCTTGAAATCCATCTAAACAGAAAATTTGTATCTGGTCAAGCTATGTTTGGACTGATTAATAGCAAAAGTAATCCAACTAAAGCTGTAATGTTTACAAGAAATACAGATATGCCTAAAGGTGGTGCTACCAACGGTTATTATCACGAAATCACAAAACCAGTAATATATTCTAATGAGTTTATAACTGATATTTCATCAAAAAGGCTTAGACTTGATATAGCATCATTTTTTCCTGAGCTCGCAACAAATAACATGAGAGGAAATAATCCGACAGGTATTATAGCCACACCTGGAAAAACTCATGCCTATATTTTGCCTAAAGGATATTTGAACGGCTTAATAACATCAGATGATACAAGAACCACATATATTGGAGCGTGTGGGGCTTATGAAGATTATCAAGGAGATGAATTTTATTTCCTTGGAAAATATGATGTTACAATAGAAACCCCACCAATACCATCAGGAACATATGAATTTAGAATAAGTTTACAACCCAGTGCTTATAGAGGAAAAGTTTTATTTTATTTTGATGATAAATGTTGTAGTGACACAGTAAACTTATCATTATATGCTACTGATCCGGAAATAGGATGGAAAGATGATTCTTTAAATAAATATGAATATGAAAATGATATACTTCTGCGAAATAATGGATATATGAAGGGACCTTCCAGCTATTATTGTCCAGGTCATTGGTATGGTTATAATGCATCAAATGCCCGTCTGAGTCAGAATAGCTTACGAAAAATTGTTGGAACTTTCAGTTTTGATAAAACTCAAAAACATAAATTAAGAATCCAAAGTGTATATCCGAATTCAAGCAGTACTCAGCTACAAATGGACTACATCGAATTTATGCCTGTGAATCTGATAGAAAGTGAGGGGATTGACTGATTAACCCCTGAGTTAATTATACAGCAAGAATGCTGATTGCTTTAAGGTAAAAGGTTTCACGTTCAGCAAGTCCGAGTTTTGCCGGGTTTATTTTTGAAGTAATCTGAGATACTGTTGTGCCTGCATCTGCAAGCTTGTTAAGTCCGTTTTTCCACCAATACCAGCAGCCGGATCTTATTGCAAGATCAGGCTGGCTCAAAAGATCAGGATTTGTAAGCAAGTCTATATCCCAATCTTTTGAAGCCTGAGTATAATTATATTTTAATGTGCATTGAATAACTCCTCTCCCTCTGTATTTCCAGCCGTCTCCTGACTCTTCGCTCCCGTTGCCGCCCTTCCATGCATATGCCCGGTTGGCGATTTTCTCAGGTTTCCTGGCATAGACACTCACAATATCTGCTGAAAATCTTGAAGGCCATATTTTAAGCAGAGCATTTGCAGAGTAATTCAGGTTCTCTTCCAATGTGTTTAACTGAGAGCTCTCGTGAGCTATCTGTGCCAGAAAGTGAGAGATCCTCTGAGGAGTTGTTATACCATAATGACTCATCCATTTGCAAAGCAAATCATAATAGACCTCAGTCTTTTTCAACTTTGGCATTATTAGTATAAGTTTCTCAGGAGTTATCATCATAAATAATAACTATTTAAAGAGAGTTTTTACTTAAGCTCTACAGAAATACTTTTCAATTTACTGTCATCAGATGTACCACCTATAAGCAATTCATATTTCCCCGGTTTCACCATCATCTGTTTGGTAGCTGGATCAAAACATTCAAATGTATTGTCTTTTAATGCTATCGTAACTGCTTTTGACTCTCCGGCTTTTAATGGTACACGCTTGAATGCACGTAGCATCTTTAAAGGGCCTTCAGGATCCTGCGGGTTTTTGAGATAAACCTGAATTACTTCATCTCCATCCATGATACCGGTATTCTTAACGTTTAAGGTAAGCTGGAGAGGTTTCTTCATTTTTTTTGCTTTTGGTTTTTGATTAAGACTTATTTTACCATATTCAAAAGTTGTATAGCTCAAACCGTGACCAAAGCAAAATAAAGGATCACCTTTAAAATAACGGTAAGTCCTGTCTGACATAGAATAATCCTGAAAATCAGGTAATTGATTTACTGATTTATAGAAAGTTACTGGTAATCTACCAGCGGGATTATAATCTCCAAACAACACATCTGCGACGGCTGTACCTCCGGCTTGTCCGGGATACCATGCTTGAAGTATCGCATCACAGCTCTCTGTCTCAGGAACTAACGCCAGAGATGATCCGGAGCATGAAACAAAAATCACTTTCTTTCCTGCTTTTTTGAGAGTTTGCATTAATTCGCGTTGTACTTTAGGCAACTCGATATCGGTCCTGTCTCCACCTTTGAAACCTTCATAAGTCACCATCATTTCTTCGCCTTCAAGTCTTGGCGAAATTCCGCCTGCAAATATTACGATATCAGCTTCCTTAGCTTTTTCAGCAGCAACAGAGGCAGGTATTTCAACGTAATTACCCAGATTGAAATCAATAAAAGCAACTCTTCCGGTTTGAGAAGCAAACTTCACTTCGATCAGATAAGTCTTTCCTTTTTCAGCCTGTAGTCTATAAATTACTTTTTGATTGCCTCTTGGAGCAATACATTTTGTTCCGTTTATATAAAGAGTAGAATTGCGCCCACCTATTTCAAATGCTATTTCTTCATCTTTATCAGCTAAATATTCAGCTGAATATGAGGCACTGAAATCAGTAATATTTACATCAGGAGCAAAAGCCGTGTTACCACCGGCATTCTGAATAAATGGCTCGGATAATAATTGAGTTGCTACAGGGGTTCCTGAGAAATCGGTATTATTCCAGTATTTAGCGAGCATACCTTTCTTGTTGCCTTCACATTTTAATTTATCAAAAGATGAAATGAAAGTATGATTGGTAACCAGATCGCATCCTTTAATGTATTCAACATCTCCGATTTTCTGCCTGATACCGTCGAGAATAGTAACTGTGTGACCGGGAGTTCCATTATAATTACCCCATTGCATAACAGAATCATTAGCATTTGGTCCCATCACTACTATTTTTAAACCTTTCTTTTTTAATGGAAGAATATTGTTTTTATTTATAAGAAGTGTCATTGACTGGCGGGCCATATCAAGAGCAAGTTGCTTATGAAGTGGACAATTGACCGTATCTTTTGATATTTTCGACCAGCTTACCAAAGAAGGATCATCCATCTCACCAAGCTCAAAACGCGATGTCAGCAATCGCCTGACGCTTACATTTAATTGCTCTTCAGTAATATATCCTTTATCAAGTCCTTCTTTGAGAGAGTAATAAGACGAGCCGCATTCAACATCAGTTCCGGCAATTACTGCTGCAGCTGATGCTTCTGAAGCTGTAGCAAATGATTCATGCTTACCTTTTTGGTAAAAATCATCAATCGCTCCGCAATCACTGACTACCAGATGTTTATAGCCCCATTGATTTCTTAGTATATTGGTTAGTAACTGATCGCTGCCGCAACAGGGTTTACCTTCATATCTGTTGTATGCACACATGACTTGTTTAACATCTGCTTCCTTTACCAGAGCTTTGAATGCAGGCAGATAGGTTTCCCACAAATCTCTTGGTGCAATGTTCTTTGCATCAAAAGAATGTCTGTTCCACTCAGGCCCGCTGTGAACAGCATAATGTTTGGCGCAGGCATGTAGTTTATCATAATCAGAATCTTCAGGGCCCTGAAGTCCGTTAACTACAGCTACACCCATCCTTGTTGTAAGATATGGATCTTCACCATAGGTTTCCTGTCCACGTCCCCATCTCGGATCCCTGAAAATATTGATATTTGGTGTCCAGAAAGTAAGGCAGTGATATCTTCTTAAATCATTTGTTTTGCTGAATTCATTATATTTACCCCTGGCTTCATCGCTGACGCTTGTAAATGCTCTTTCGACGGCTTCATCGTTAAATGATGCCGCCATTCCAATTGCCTGGGGATAAACAGTGGCAAGCCCGGCACGGCCGACTCCGTGTAATGCTTCGTTCCACCAATTGTATTGTTTTATACCAAGTCGCTGAACCGGTCTTGAACTATCCATCATCAAACCAATCTTTTCATCGGCAGTCAGACGTTTCATTAAATCATCGACTCTCTGCCCGACAGATAAAGCAGGATTTTGAAAAGGGTATTTGCCGTTATCAGCTACCTGAGCATTGAGTAAGTTACATGTAAACAGAGGCAAAATCAACAGACTTCTGTAAAGAAGCTTTTTAAAATCAATCATAAATAAAAATACTTTCAACAGTTATAATTAAAGAATTCTAGCGAAACCGGTATTCAGCACAGGCTTTCAATCGGTTTATGAAACAAGCATGCATAAACAGAACTAATTTATAGTTTTTTGTCCGGCATGCGGAGTCATTTTCGGATATGAATTAAGCTATTAAGTTTAACTCTGCAAAGTGGCAAAAGATGAATTATGTCTAATTTGAAAATTTTGGTATCATTTTTGATAAATAACCGACCTCTATTCTCCTATTTTTCTTTTAGCATTACTCAATGAAGTGAAAACGCCGATGGTACAAAGAAATGTGAATAGCAGGAAAATGATTTTTGACGCTTTCATAAAGTCAGTTACTATCTCAGCACTTAAAGGTTTCTCACCAACAAAAACATGCACGGCAAGTGTGGCAAGAGCCATACTAAACATCATTCCAATATTTCTCATTGTCGAAAGAGTTGCCGATGCTACACCATAATATTTGTGAGGAACAGAGCTCATAACAACATTAGTATTCGGAGATGAGAATATGCCGAAACCAAGTCCAAGTATACCTAATGCTGATATTATCAGAATATTATTGGATTGAGGCGTCAGGAAAGACATCAAAAGCAAACCAATTACACTAATTGCCATCCCAATCGATGACATAAGCCTCGGATCAATTTTATCGGAGAGTCTGCCTGAAAAGACTGAAACTATTGCCATAAGTACCGGCTGAACCATAAGAAACATTCCCGCATCCCTTGGTGAAAGGCCTTTTGCGTATTGCAAATAGAGACTAAGCAGAAATGACACTGCGAAAGTTGCTGCATAGTTGATAAAAGCAGATATATTTGAAAATGTAAAAACAAGATTTTTACGGAATATCGAAACCTCAAGTACGGGATTTTCAACTTTAAGTTCGACCCTTACAAACAACACCAATCCTGTAATACCAGCTATAAGTAATATAATAGCCGATGTTTCAGGTAGTTTTGAGAAACCATACATCATCATGGTCATAGATGGTATGTAAATTAGTGCACCTTTCCAGTCAAAAGCAGATTTTTTTTCATCTTTCCATTCAGTCTTTAATGCTATAATTATTGCTAAAGCAACAATAACTGATACGCCACCATTTATAATGAAGAGGCTTCTCCATCCAAGATATTGAGTAAGTAAACCTCCAAGAACAGGAGCTGAAGAAAGACCCAAGTAGACAGAAGCTACGTTAAGACCTATTACTTTGCCTCTCTCGTGAGGTTCAAAAGCAGACATCAGTATTGCCATGCTTGTTGCAACCATCATTGACCCCCCAATACCCTGCAATAAACGGGATGTAATCAATGCTGTTCCTGAACCGGAAAAACCACAAACAAATGAAGCGAGCATGAAAACAAGGTTTCCCCAAACATAAATGCTTTTCCTTCCAAGTTGGTCAGCAACCTTACCCATGGGCAAAAGAAAAACAGCAACTGAAAGTAAATAGGCCATCGTAACCCAGCTCATCATGACTGCATTCAATCCAAATTCAGCTGAAATCCTTGGCAAGGCGATATTTACTGCAGATCCAGTGAAAGGATTAAAGAAGTTGGCAACCATAGTTATGCCAAGTATTACATATTTATTTGAAACAGATAGTTGTCCGGCAGTTTTTGGCTTATTAGTGTTTTGGCTTTCAGGCATAAAAAGTCGAAATTATTAAATAATAAAATACATTACTGATTTTATGTCTGTTATCATTTATCGCCGGTAAGGTGGTGATTTTTTGAAGATAAACACCTTTAGTTTATGCTTGTTATGATTAAAGACAAATAAAGTGACAAATATAGCTGAAGGCTTTCTCTTTTTCATACACCGGCTTCAGAAAGTTATAATACTTTTTGAAACCTGAAAAAGGGAAAGCCTCCTATACAGTAAAATAAAGGGGTTTTATTTTACCTGAAATCAGCGGGGTTTCTTAACAAATATGCTTCCGCTTCAACACTCCAGAGACCATTATTTTTTTCACAAATGTCTGCAAGAGTTTTATATGATTTATTGGTTTCGCCTAATTTGGCAAAATCGGTAATCGGAGTTAAAGGCATCTCGATATGAGTATATATCAGCTTCTTACCACCGGGGATTTCCGGAAGATGAAGTGTTGCATCAGCCACGGCATTTAATCCTCCGATATGAGTAACAAGACCCGCAGGATCAAGTCCTTTTGACATAAGATCAAGAGCTTCAACCATATCATCATTGTTTCCGCCACTTGTGCCAACTACGTGAGTGTAAGCGTAATGAACATTGTAGAAATTAAACATTGCACTAAACTGAGGATCACTTGGTCCGGCAAAGAAATTAAGACAACCATCAAATGCAAGGATTGCATCAGCTTGTTCAACAACAGGTTTAACCGGAGCAAATACAAATACATCGTTGAAACCTTCTCCACCTGTTAATGCTTTAAGCTCTTCAACAGGATTTGCCATGTTTCTTGTATTTACATATCTCAAATCAATACCTCTTGATTTTGCAAATTCAACTGTATAAAGACTTGCTGCTCTGTCCAAACGTACCTGATCAACATCTGTAACAATACATAGTGCAGGATGACGGTCTTCACGATTCAAAACATAGTTGATTGCAGCAAGTCCCATAGGACCTACTCCTGCCAATATAGCCATCTTGCCGTTTTCAACAATTTCCATCTTGTGAATGTAGCTACCCGGTGTAATGTGATAGTTTGCATGCATTGCTCCTATTACACATGATAAGGGTTCTGCCAGTGATGCCGGATAAAAGCCCTCTCCGTTGTATGGTAACAGGCAATTTTTTTCCATCACTTCATTAGGAATGATAACGTAAGTGGCATCACCTCCAATATGTTTATAGCTGTATCCGGGGGCACTCAATACTCCGACAGGTCCGTCTTCATAGTTGATCGCAGGCTGAATGGAAAATTTATCTCCGGCTTTAAACATTGAAGCCCATTTTTTACCGACTTCAACCAGTTCTCCGGCAAATTCGTGCCCTATAATAACAGGGTTTTCAGCAACATCATCCGGAACACGTTTGTGATCAGTACCCTGACTCGCAGCCTTGTACGATGACATACACAAACTATCCGTTATAACTTTTGCAAGTATCTCATTATCTTTTATCTCAGGCAATTCAAATTCTTCAAGACGAAGATCCTTTTTGCCATATAGTCTGACTGCTTTGGTTTTCATACAATTAATTATTTAGGATAACATAACCTGACCACCGGTTATAGGTAGGGCCTGACCGGTTTCACCGGTTTGTTCCATAAGATAAAGAGCTCCTTTGGTAACGTCTTCAGGCGAACATCCCTTTTTCATTGGAACCTGAGCCAGGTAAAAATCTTTAACATCTTCTATGGTCTTTGCTCCGGGGACTTTGCCTGCATTAAGGTATTGTACAAACAAACCGTTTTCAGGGTCACTCCAAAGTGGACCTTCATAAAAATTGCCCGGACAAATTGAGTTAACTTTAATCCTGTAAGGAGCAAGCTCGAGGGCAAAAGACTGTGTAAGACCTATTCCTCCGAATTTACCGCCTGCATAGGCAAAATTGGCTTTACTACCTCTCAATCCTGATTTTGAATTAATCTGAATTATGTCAGCATAATATGCAGGAGCATATTTAGTCTGAAGTTTCATCACACGACTGAATACTTTGGAGCAATAGAAATATGCACTATAATTGATCTTAGTAACAAACTCAAAGACTTCGGGCGTCATATCTTCAAGTCCTCCGGCTCTGAGTACACCGGCATTGCTTATAAGGCAGTCAATTGCACCAAAATTACAAACTGTTTCATGAACAAGGTTTTCAATACTTGAAACCTCCGCAACATTTGTCTTTACAAATATGGCTCTGTTACTCTTTGCAAGTTTGTTGAAGTTCTCAACAGTTGCCATACCTACGGTTTCATTGAGGTCAGCAACAACAATATTTGCTCCTTCAAGTAAAAGGCATCTTGCTATACCTTCGCCGAAACCCTGGGCTGCACCTGTTACAACAATAGTCTTGTTTTCGGCACGACCAGCGGTTCCTCCGGCAGCAACACTTCTTCTGTAGTTTTCTACTTCCCAGTTGTCAATGAAATCGATTTGTTTTTGTGACATCGGATGAGGTCCTCCAAAAGATTTTGCAAGCCATGCTATCTTCATAGCGTCTTCAAAAACATCAAGAATGATATCACACTGAGCAGCGTTATCACCCGCAGCCACAATACCAAGACCTTTAATCAGGATGACCTTAGGCTGGTAACCAAATTTTGAAGTAAACTCCTGAATTTTTATCTGAGCATCCGCTAAGATTTCTTCAGGTTCTTCCTTATCGATATGGATATAATTGGACTTACAATAGACTATGGCATCAGGAGTAAATGGCCTCATGACTGAAGCATAATTCGCGGCATTGTCATAAAAATACTTTATCAATGCATTCTTACGGACTTTCAGTGTTTTGAGTCCGTTTTGAGACAACATCATCCTGATAGCAGGCACAGTTTGCTCTGTACAGGAACAAGTTGGTCTTGGTTCATTTGGCAATGGCATTACAACAGCCTTTTCAAGTTTATCTATGATATCTGTATAAATAACCTTTATTTCATCTATTGTATTGGCTGCCACAAAAATACCATGATTCTGAAGCCAAATCACAGAGGGCTCACAACTTTCTGTATTTCTGTAACTTATTATTGATTCCTCTACTCTCTTAAACAAAACATAGCCGGGATCAGTATAAGGTATATAAAGCGCCTGGTTTCCAAACAGATCTTTAAGCTGAGTTTCTGCATCCTGAGCACACATAAGACCATTAACAAGAGTCGGATGCAAATGCACTACAAAGCTAAAACCAATAGCATTGTGCATGGATGTTTCTACTGATGGACGCTTGCCTTTTGTTAAAGTAGCTGCTGCCAGATCGTTCTTGACTTGTTCCTCACGTTCAGAAGCATCATTGCTGTATTCACGATCAGAGAGAACTTTTAGTTTTTCTCTGTCAAGTACGGCAAATCCATCTTCTGTTATCGTTGCAAGTGCGGAGCCGCTTGCCTTCACCCAGATTTTTTCGTCATTTTTGTAAGAAGTGTTCCCACCTCCTGCAATCACAAAACGATTGTCAGCACCGTAAAAACGTGATATTTCTATTAAATCTTGTATTTGTTTCATTTCAATGCGCTTATTAACTGATCTCCCAATTTAATATATTCACTTTTCCTGCTTCTGTCTGCTACTCCTTCAGAATTAATATATCCCGGTAATCCCTGTGAAACCACATGCTGATGCGCTGCTATGACACAAGCTCCCTCATAATTGATTCTCTTAAGGTTGTCGGTTAACTCAGCTCCGTTTCTTGCAAACAATTCAACAGGCTCCATTGCAGGAGTATTATGTTCACTCCCAAAAGTTACAACAAAACCTTTTTCATCCAGGTATGAGGCATATTTTTCAAGTAAAGCCACATCGTTTCTGGTAGTAATAAACTCTACAGAGTGAAATCCTCTTTCAGTAAGTGTATCGGCAACCTTTTCGAGATCACCCTCAAAATCAGTATATCCTCCTTTTGCATCATCTGCCAGAAATGGATACGTAGGAATACCTCCGGCTGCAATGATAATTTCACAAACATCTTTCATCGGAAGAAATGCTTTAGCGTCTTCAGGTACAAATGCTGCACCACCTGCCTTGAGCAGATTTCCACGTACTTCATTTTCCACTCCGGCTTCATTGGAAACCGCAGATTTCAATTCCTTGCCTCCAAATATCTTTGTGAATAATTCTTTTATGGAAGCCTCATCATTGCTGCATGCTTCGTAAACTTTCATTCTCAGAGCTTTAGCCAAATGACGTTCACGAATTGAGCCCATGGTTAATGTATCTTTTATACTGTTAATATCCAGTCTGAAACCGGCTTCAATGGAGTCAAGTACCTCATTTAGTTTTTCACACATCTTTTCAACCTGCAGATTGGCTTCAGCACGTACACCCATCAGCTTTTTAAGATAAGGTTCTGATAGTCTGAAAGGATTAGCGAGTCCCTTACCACTCAGATATGTACGACCAGGGTTTCCCGGATCATTAACTCTTAATCCGGCTTTCTGGTCTTCTTCGTTAAGGCTGATAAATTCGATGTTAAAAAGTGGATAAATCTTACGCTCTTTACAGCCTTTATCCCAGTTCTCATAACCATCTGCAGTATAAAAGTCATTTATACCCACAACTGAAACACCTTCATTAACAGCCATATCAAGAGCCTGATTTATATCATTGAATGCGCTGAAAGAATAAGGAGTATGCAAATGGGCATTAACCTTCTTTATGTTTGATGACATAGTCTTAATCTCTTTAATTGATTAAACTCCAAGTTTAGCACGACGGATAATCTCGGCATCGGTGAAGTTTTCACCTGAGATATGTCCGGGTAGTGGTTGAATCCTTTCGTTTATCAAATCAAGGAACCAGCTTACCTGCGGGAAGAATGATTTTTCAAGTTCATATGCAGGAGTGATCCAGTTACGTGAGCCAAGTACAGATACCGGAGCATCAAGATAGTCAAAGCAAAGAGTTCCGATGTTAGCTGCAAGATCATTAAGGAATGAACCACGGGCACATGCATCGCTTGCAACAATAATCTTACCTGTCTTCTTAACAGACTCAACTACTTTCTCGTAATTAAATGGCACCATTGAACGGGCATCAATCACTTCAACACTCATACCGTATTTTTCTTCAAGTATTTTAGCTGCTTCGAGTGCAGGATATAAAGTATAACCTATAGTCAGGAATGTGATATCTTTACCTTCTTTCTTAACATCCGGTTCACCGAACGGTATTTCATAATATTCTTCAGGAACTCCGCCTTTGTGGAATTGTTCTCCGATTTCGTAGATACGCTGGCTTTCGAAGTAAACGACAGGGTCTGTACCCTGCAATGCACTGTTCATCAAACCTTTTGCATCATAAGGAGTTACAGGGAAACATACTTTTATACCCGGAACCTGTGCAATAAATGAAGTCCAGTCCTGTGAGTGCTGTGCCCCATATTTTGAACCGACAGATACACGTAATACAACAGGCATCTTAAGAACGTTACCGCTCATTGCCTGCCATTTAGGTAGCTGATTGAATAATTCGTCACCACAACGGCCGATAAAGTCGCAGTACATGATTTCAGGTATAACCCTGCCACCACACATTGCATAACCAATAGCTGTACCGACAATTGATGCCTCTGAAATAGGTGAGTTAAATAGTCTGTGATAAGGCAGAGCTTCAGTCATACCTCCGTAAACTGCAAATGCACCTCCCCAGTCACGGTTTTCTTCACCATAAGCAACTAGAGAAGCATCTTTATAAAATCTATCTATTATAGCTTCAAATATACCATCACGAAGCTGGTATTGTTTCATTTTACTGAATGGTTTACCATCTGCATCAAATGCAAATCTCTCTTTTGTCGCAATCTTCTTAACACGTGAGTTTTCTTCAAGTGATTGTAATACATCGGGTTTAGCATCTGAGAAAGAATCTACTGAACCGTTTGAAAACATCATGTCCGCAATGACCTGAGCATTTTTCATTCTTGGAGTAATCTCATCATCAATTACCTTCAGGAAAGATTCATATACAAGATCCTTAATATCTTTTTGTATTGAGTCGAGATCTGCCTGTGTTGCGACACCGGCTTCTATCATTTGTTCTCCGAATGTCTGGATACAATCCTGTTCTTCCCATGCTGCAACTTCTTCTTTTGTACGGTATGATGAAGCATCAGAAGGGCTGTGTCCGCTATAGCGGTATGTAAGAACGTCAAGCAGTACAGGACCTTGCTTTTCGTCGATAAGTTTGCGTTTGCGCTTATATGCATCGATTACTGCCAATGGGTTGTAACCATCTACACGTTCTGCATGCATCTGGTCATCATTGACACCGGCACCAATCCTTGCTGCAATGTTATAACCCATGGTTTCACCACAAGTCTGACCGCCCATACCATACTGGTTGTCCATAATGTTTATTATGATAGGTAGTCCGCCTTTCATGTCACCTTCCCAAAGCTGGTTGAACTGGTCCATGGCAGCAAAGGTCAAACCTTCCCATACAGGACCACAAGCCATTGATGCATCTCCGATGTTTGCAACAACCATACCTTTTTTACGGTTGACTTTTTTATAAAGTGCTGCACCGACTGCTATATCACCTGATCCACCGACAATTGCATTATTTGGATATACTCCAAATGGAGTGAAGAAAGCATGCATTGAGCCTCCCAGTCCCTTGTTGAAACCATTCTCACGTGCAAAGATTTCTGCCAGTGTACCATAAATCAGGAAACGGCGGGCAAGTTCTTTTGTGGTACCGTTGAAGTCTTTGCTAACTACTTTAAGGATAGCTCCGTCGAAGAAACTGGTCATAACATCCATAAGGTAAGCATCATCACTCTGATGGATTGCGCTCATACCCTTAGCAATGATTTCACCGTGACTACGGTGGCTACCGAATATAAAGTCATCAACTGTAAGTGTCCAGGCCATACCTACTGCTGCTGATTCCTGTCCGATAGACAAGTGTGCAGGTCCGGGATGGTTATATGGGGTACCGTTGTATTCACCTTTTGTCTTGGTTTCGAACTCACGGATCAAAGCCATATCATGGTACATGTTTTTAAAATCTTCCTTTGAAAAATTGCCAAGTTCGTCCTTGACTGTTTTCTGATATTGATTTACCGGTATTGGTTGAAATTCAACCATTCCTGGTTTGCGAACCTCTGAAGGATCAATAAATTGTGATTTTGGCATATCTGTATATTTTTAATTATTCTTTTTAAAAAGCAAAAATGGTTTCTTTAAATATTTCACTTACGGTAGGATGCGGGAAAACAACTTCCTGCATTTCCTTTAAAGTCATCTCCTGTTCGATTGCCATACAGGCACCGTATATCATTTCGCTGCAGGGATTTCCAAGCATGTGAACACCAAGGATTTCTCCGTATTTTTCACCGATAAGAACTTTGCAAAGTCCGCTACCGCCTTCATTTTCAGCAACAAAACGTCCTGCATAAGCCATTGGTAATTTTGCAATCTTATAAGCGATGCCTTTTGTTTTGGCGGTTTCTTCTGTAAGACCGACTCCGGCAACTTCAGGGTTTGTGTAAACTACTCCCGGTATGGCGTCATAACGCATAATATCGTTGCGCCCCGTCAGATTGTTAACGACGACTTCACCTTCGCGACTTGCTGTATGTGCAAGCAGTGAGAAACCGGTAACATCACCGGCAGCAAATACTCCCGGTACATTTGTACGCATTTTTTCGTCAACCTTTATGCCTCCCCTGTTTAATTCAACACCGAGGTTTTCCAGGCCGAAACCTTTGGTTATAGCACGGCGTCCAACGCTTACAAGTATTTTATCTCCTTCGACTGTCTGGGTAGCTCCGTCCTTTTCAAAAATAACTTTGTTGCCTTCTACCTTTACTACTTTGGCATTCAGGTTGAAATTTATTCCTTTTTTTGAATAGATATCTCTCAACATGGCGCTGATTTCAAAATCAAGACCGCCAAGTATCTCGGGAAGCATTTCAACAACTGTAACTTTTGTTCCAAGACTATTGTAAAAACTTGCAAACTCCATTCCAATCACACCTCCGCCGATAATAACGATGGAAGCAGGTTGTTCTTTAAGGGCAAGTATTTCGCGGTTTGTCATTATTATATCTCCGGCTTCTGCAAGTCCGGGTATCGGTGGTACAGCAGCTTCTGAGCCTGTACAAATTAAAAGATTTGCTCCAAGATATGTTTCACCATTACAATTGACTTTAACTCCTTCTGAGCTCCTGCCTTCAATCATGGCTTCACCTTTGACTACTGTCACATGATTTAACTTCATCTTGCCTTCAACTCCGGCAACAAGTTTTCTAATTATTTTGTCTTTGCGGGCAGCGATTTTGCCGAAGTCAAAACGGACATTCTCGGCAAATATGCCGTATTTATCACCATGCAATGCATTTTCGTATGTTTTTGCACTGTAAAGAAGAGTCTTGGTAGGAATACATCCTTCATTAAGACATACTCCGCCCATGCTCTTTTTTTCAAACAACAATACGTTTAAACCTTTGTGACCGGCACGCTCAGCAGCCACATAACCTGCGGGACCTCCGCCAATGATTAATAGATCGTACATTTTCTGACGTTTTTAAAATATGTCTAATTCAAGATTCTCAAGTTCAATAGCAATTTGCTTAAGGAAACGTGTGGCTTCACCGCCATCAAGAGACCTGTGGTCGTAAGTCAAACTTAATCCGATATATGGCACGAAACCATAAACACCGTCACCAAGATCTTTTGGTCTCGGCACTATGGTATTAACTCCGAGTATTGCTGACTGCGGTAGATTAATTACAGGGGTAAATATTTCAACTCCGTAATTACCAAGGTTTGAAACCGTAAAAGATGCAGCTTCTGATGAAAGAAGTTCAGGAGCAATGCCTCCTTTTCTGCAGGCATTAGCAACTTCCTTAAGTTGGTTTGCCAAACCGATTATTGACAAGTCATCTGCATTTTTTACTACAGGAACCATCAGACCACGGTCGGTGTCAACGGCAAGTCCGAGATGTACTTTATTAAATAGTCGTACGGTTTCACCGAGAAAATGTGAGTTTACATTCGGGAATTTTTTCAGGGCTTTAATTACAGCAAAACAAACCATGTCATTCAGAGTTATGTTTGTTGTAAGCTTGCCTTCTTCAAATGCCTTTTTTGCTTTCTTTCTAAGATTTTGCATTTGTCTTGCATCTGCACCCAAATGATGGGTTAGCTGTGCTGAATTCTGCAATGAGGAATGCATGGCTTTAGCAATAATCTTGCGCATATTGGAGATTTTCCTGTCTTCAAAATCATTCGCATAAACAATATTGGAAGGTGCAGAAAGATCAGTTGATTTTGCGGTTCCTGCCAGTCCAGAGACTGTTCCCTGAGGCTGCAATCCTTGTTCGGCTGCAATCTTCTTTGCAAGTGGCGTCATTTTCGGGCGACTTTCAACAGCAGCAAGTACATCTCTTTCGATTACACGTCCGTTAGGGCCTGTACCTGTAAGTGTTTTAGGATCAATTGATTCATCTGAAGCAAGATTTTTGGCTCTTGGTGATACAAAATCACTGACTGAAGTAATTTCTTTAATAGAAATAGCCTGAGTTGAAACATTGCTTTCAGGTGCTTTTACTGCAGATGTAGTATTGTCAGAAACCACAGGTTTCTCATTTTCAACAACCGGCGCTGACTGTGTACTTTCACCAACCAATGCCGAATAATCTTCTCCGGGATTACCAATAACAAGCATATTATCAAGTACAGGCACTTCATCACCTTCTTTGTAAAATATTTCAAGAATGGTGCCATCTGCAGGAGATTCTTCATCAAAAGAAGCCTTATCTGTTTCATATGAAAACAGAATCTCACCTTTTGAAACCTTATCACCCTTTTGTTTCTTAAACCCGGTTATGATGCAACTCTCAACCGATTGCCCCTGTTTGGGCATAATTACGACTACTGCCATATTTTTATTTTTAAATAACTCTCATTATTAATAATCCTATCGAAAGCGATGGGAAAATTCTCACGTAAATTTCCATTTAACGCACAAAAATACAAAAAGCACTTGTGTTTACAAGTGCTTTTTAATCATTCCGCATCAAATATTTTATATCACTGACAGACTGTCGTTTACAATACACAAGTAAACAAACTTGTATATACAACTAAACGAACTTGTAGTGTTTTATTTGATTTCTATAGTTACTACTGATTTTGCAGGTACATCTATCTTCAATTCTCCATCTTTAAATTTCATATCCTTGAACTGAGCAAGTACGATTTGTTCAGGATTTTCAAAAGTATTGTGAGTTGAAAGATCTTTTGCAGTAAGTATCTGGCCAATCAGATTTTTTCCTTTTACGCCTGCAAGATTACAAACTGTTGAATAATTGTTTTTTGGATCAAGATTTACAATAGATACGTGAACAGCACCTGAAGCATCTCTTGATGCACTTACATTCATTGCAGGAATATTTTTACCTCCTACTGTGTATGATGGTGAAACCATTTCTACAGGAAGATTAACTGCTTCCTGATGCACTTTGTACATATCATAAATATGATAAGTTGGTGTCAACACCATCTTATCGTCTTTAGTTAGAATAATAGACTGAAGAACATTTACCATCTGCGCAATATTTGCCATTTTCACACGGTCGCAATGTTTGTGGAAAATATTCATTGTTGTTGCACATAATAATGCATCACGCAATGTGTTTTGCTGATAGAGGAAACCCGGATTTGTGCCTGGTTCTACATCATACCATGCTCCCCATTCGTCAACACATAATGAAACCCTTTTTTTAGGATCATATTTGTCCATCATTTCTGAATGTTTGGTAACAAGTTCGTCCATAAACAGACATTTCTGCATTGTAATGAAATATTCTTCCTCAGAAAACTTTGTCGCTGAGCCTTTTCCCTTTGGATCGCCCCAACCGTTTGGAACAGTATAGTTATGTAGTGAAAGACCCCACATTTGCCCTCCGGCATTCTTCATCATAACATCTGTCCAGTTGTAATCAGCAGAATTTGCTCCACCTGCTATTTTCTGAAGTCTGTTACTTCCATAATCACGACAATACGTAGCGAAGTTTTTATAAAGGTCAGAATAATGTTCAGCAGTCATATTACCACCACAACCCCAGTTTTCGTTACCGACTCCAAAGAATTTAACACTCCATGGTTTCTCACGACCATTCTGTTTTCTGAGATTTGCCATTGGGGATTCTCCGTCGAAAGTCATATATTCAACCCACTTTGACATCTCTTCAACAGTGCCGCTGCCTACATTACCACAAATATAAGGCTCTGTACCAATCAGTTCGCAATAATTAAGAAATTCATGTGTTCCAAATGAATTATCTTCAACTACGCCACCCCAATGGGTATTAATCATTTTAGGACGCATTGATCTTGGACCAATACCGTCTTTCCAATGGTATTCGTCTGCGAAACAACCTCCCGGCCAGCGAAGATTTGGAATACTAATTTTTTTAAGTGCTGCAATAACATCATTTCTGTAACCATTTGTATTAGGTATAGCTGAACCCTCACCTACCCAAATGCCACCATAAATGCAATGTCCAAGATGTTCGGCAAAATGTCCGTAAATATGTTTACTTATCACATTTTTGCCTTCATTGGCTTTTATCACAACCATTGTCTTCTCAGCAGAAACAACTGATAATGACACGGATAAAAATAAAACTAAAAGGAAGATTTGACTTCTTTTCATGATTAGATTTTTTTGTTTTACAAATATTTTTTACATCTCAGCTACGAAGATAATGTATTTGAATATTATTGTAAAATATTTAGTGTATTACATACGTTTATTTTGTTTCGCACCGCCGATATATGATTCGGAGTGGTTCCACAACAACCACCTATAATATTTACACCTGCTTCTATCATGTCTTCAACATGTGATGCCATAAAGTCAGGAGTTTCAGGAAATTTAGTTACACCATCTTCAAAAATCGGTAATCCGGCATTTGCATGTATCAGTAAAGGTATTTCTTTATTGACACTTCTTATTTCCTTAATTATCTCTATCATCCCAGCAGAACCATTTCCGCAATTACTACCTATTACATCAGCACCAGCATTAATAAGAGGTTCAACCATTTCAGCAGGTGAAACACCCATCATACTTCTGAATGAGCCGTCGGGTAAAGCATCGAACGTCATAGTACACACTACATCAAGTCCGGTTGTTTTTGCAGCACGAACTGCTACAACAGCTTCTTCGATATCAGTCATAGTTTCAATAACAAGAGCATCTGCTCCCCCATGCCAAAGTCCTTTAGCCTGCATTCTGAATGCTTCAAACAGCTCCTCCTCAGATACTTCTCCGGTAATTAAAAACTTTCCGGTCGGACCCATAGATCCCAATACTAAAACGTCTGACCCTGCAGCTTTACGTGATGCTTCAGCAGCAGCTTTATTAATGATATAAACATCATCATCAAGATCGAAATGCTCAAGTTTAAATTTGTTTGCACCAAAACTATTGGTTTCAATCATATCTGAACCGGAGTTAACATAGCTTTGAGCTATATCCACTACTTCCTGAAAATGATCAAGATTCCATAACTCAGGGCAATCACCGGGTTGCAATCCTTTTAATTGTAAAAATGTGCCCCAGGCTCCGTCAGAAACCAGTATTTTACCTCCCTGTATTCTTTCAAGTAACTTTCCCATAAATCGATTATTAACAATTTGTCACAAAAATAGTTATTTTACTATTATTATTGCACTCAGGCGGCAAAATAATTGATATATTATAAATTAATGAGTACATTTGCACAATTTTTTTTCAAAGGTATTAATTCATTTGTTATCCTTAACCATCTATGGCAAAAATAACACGAGAAGCAGCCCTTCTCTATCATTCACAGGGAAAACCAGGCAAAATTGAGGTTATCCCCACAAAACCATATAGTACACAAACAGACTTGTCACTTGCCTATTCACCGGGTGTAGCAGAACCTTGTCTTGAAATTCAGAAAGATCCACTGACTGCATACGATTACACTGCAAAAGGTAATCTAGTTGCAGTAATTTCAAATGGTACCGCAGTACTCGGATTAGGTGATATCGGAACTTTAGCCGGTAAACCGGTAATGGAAGGCAAAGGTCTGCTTTTTAAAATATATGCTGGTATCGATGTATTCGATATTGAAATTGATGAAAAGGATCCTGAGAAATTTATTCAGGCAGTAAAGGCTATAGCTCCGACTTTCGGGGGTATTAATTTGGAAGACATCAAAGCTCCTGAGTGTTTTGAAATTGAAGAAAGACTCAAAGCTGAGCTCGATATTCCTCTTATGCATGACGACCAGCATGGTACTGCTATTATTTCTAGTGCAGGTATGATTAATGCTCTTGAAGTTGCCGGTAAAAAAATTGAGGAAGTTAAGATTGTTGTCAATGGTGCCGGAGCTTCAGCAAATTCATGTACAAAACTGTATCTTGCTTTAGGAGCAAAAAAGGAAAACATTGTAATGGTTGACAGTAAAGGTGTTATTTCTATAGATAGAAAAGACCTTAACGAATCAAAAAAGTTTTTTGCCACTAACAGAACTGAATTAAAGACACTTGATGATGCCATAAAGGGTGCAGATGTTTTCCTTGGTCTTTCAAAGGGTAATGTTTTATCTAAAGATATGGTTCGTTCTATGGCAAAAGACCCTATCGTTTTTGCTTTAGCTAATCCTACTCCTGAGATTTCATACGAAGATGCGATGGATGCTCGTCCTGATGTAATCATGGCTACAGGTCGTTCAGATTATCCCAACCAGGTAAATAACGTTCTTGGTTTCCCTTATATTTTCCGTGGAGCTCTGGATGTCAGAGCGACTGCTATCAATGAGGAAATGAAGCTTGCAGCAGTTAAAGCCATTGCAGGTCTTGCAAAAGAACCGGTTCCGGATATCGTAAATGCCGCATATAATGTTGACAGACTTTCATTTGGACGCTATTACATAATACCAAAGCCTGTTGATCAAAGACTCATTACAGAAGTTTCTGTTGCTGTAGCTAAAGCAGCTATAGAATCAGGCGTTGCCAGAAAACCAATATCAGACTGGGAAGGATACAAAAACCACCTCCGTCAGCTTATGGGTTATGAAAGCAGTTTCACACGAAATATTATGGATTTGGCAAGAAGCAATCCCAAACGTGTGGTTTTTGCTGAAGGAATACATCCAAGTATGCTTAAAGCAGCTGTTGAAGCCAAAAATGAAGGTATCTGCTACCCTGTTCTTCTTGGAAATGATGAAAGAATTACCAAGCTGGCTGAAGAACTTGATTTAAGTCTTGAAGGCATAGAAATTGTAAATCTTCGTCATGACAATCAGCAGGAAAGACGCGAACGCTACGCTCATATTCTTGCCGAAAAACGTGCCCGTGAAGGTGCCAACTATCAGGAATCAATTGACAAGATGTTTGAAAGAAACTATTTTGGTATGATGATGGTTGAAACCGGTGATGCTGATGCTTTCATTACAGGTCTTTACACGAAGTATTCTAACACTATAAAAGTTGCCAAAGAAGTGATCGGCATTCGTGAAGGTTACAATCATTTTGCAACCATGCATATTTTTAACGGTAAAAAAGGAACCTACTTCCTTGCTGATACATTAATTAACCGTCACCCATCTGCTGAAACTTTACAGGATACAGTGAAACTTGCTGCCGACACAGTTAAGTTTTTTGCTCGTGAACCGGTCATTTCTATGCTTTCATATTCAAACTTTGGTTCGGATCAGACAGGTAGCCCTGCTTCAGTACACGAAGTAGTCAAAAGGATTCACAAGGAAATGCCTGAGCTCCCGATTGATGGTGAAATGCAGGTTAATTTTGCCCTCAACAAAGAGCTTAGAGACAAAATTTATCCATTTTCAAAGCTAAAGGGACTGGATGTTAATACATTAATCTTCCCTAATCTTAGTTCAGCCAACGCTTCTTACAAGCTTCTGCAGTCAATGACAGATTTTGAGTCAATAGGACCAATCCAGATGGGTCTTAACAAACCTATTCACTTTACAGACGTTGAAAGTTCAGTAAGAGATATTGTAAATGTAATAGCTATTGCAGTGATTGACGCCATCGTCGAAGACAGTAAAAACAAAAAGTAATATTTACTTTAATCAGTAATATAAAACGAAAGGTGCCTCAAAAGGGCACCTTTCTCTATTAATTATGTTTACCGCTGACAGCAGGTAAAGTGCTCACAGGAATTAAACCAAGAAGATGATTTAGTCAAACTTAATAGCCTTAATAGGCTGAATTCTGGAAATCAGGGATGAAGGTATAAATACAACCAGCAATGAAACCACTATGGTTCCAGCATTTATAGCCAGAATAATCATGAAATTTATATCCACAGGCACAGAGTCCACGTAGTATATCGAAGGATCAAGCTTAAATACATGAAGGTATTTCTGAATGAAACATATTGAAAGACCGATCAGATTACCCCATAACAATCCCCTTAATATAAGATAAGTCGAATAATGAATGAATATTTTTCTTATTTTGTGGTTTGATGTGCCGAGAGCCTTAAGAATTCCTATCATGTTGGTTTTTTCCAGAATAAGTATCAATAATCCGGAAATAATATTAAAACCTGAAACCAGAACCATCAAAACAAGTATAAGGATTACGTTCATATCCAGTAAATCAAGCCAGCCGAAAAGGTCAGGATTCATTTCATAAAGGTTTCTCAGAAAATATATTTCATCATTTTCAGATGCAATTTTGCTCATTTCTGCAAAAACTTTGTCTTCGGTTTGATCAAATGTGTCCATCGAATCAAAAAATATTTCAACTCCGCATGCCTGTCCCGGTAGCCACTCGTTAAGTTTGACTACATGTCTGTAATCAGTAATTATAAATGCTTTGTCAAATGACGAGAAGTGTGTGTTGTAAATACCGGATATTTTGAATTTTCTGACATAGGGTATTTCTTCCTTCACAAAATATGCCAGAAATGTATCACCCAAATCCAGTTTAAGAAGTTTTGAAATATATTCTGAAATTACGACATCATTTGAAGGTTTACTATAGTCAGGCATAACACCTTTAACAAGACTCTCACCAAGAAATGTCTTATCAAAATCCTGATCTATACCCTTAAAAACAACAGCCTGAAAGTCATTATCAGTCTTAACAACACCGGGTTTGGTATACATCCGCTGGATGTGCTTGACTCCGTTTATTGTATCCAGTCTGTTGATAAGAGAGTCAGGCAAATCAACCGGACTCATTTCATAAGTATAATTGGAATAATAACTGGTGATCTGAACATGTGAGCTGACGCCAATCAATTTGTCGCGAACTTCACGCTTGAAACCAAGGACTACAGCAACAGCAACCAACATGATTGCCAATCCTACAGTTATACCGATAACTGCAATCCTTACAGCTATACCGGTTTTTTTTACATTATTGCTTTTCCTGAAAAAAATCCGTCCCGCGATGAATGATTCAAAGCTCATATCAGATTGTGCGACCCGGATATACTTCCAGGGCTTTTCGCAAAACAATCATTGCTTTAGCAAGTTTTTCCTTGTTAATGCAATAAGCTACACGTACTTCGTCCCTGCCTACATCCTTAGTTGTATAAAAACCAGAAGCCGGTGCAATCATAACCGTTTGCCCTTCATATTCAAACTCATCAAGTAACCAGGAACAAAACTTATCAGCATCATCAATAGGAAGCCTTGCAACGGTATAAAATGCACCCATAGGTATAGGAGTATAACATCCCGGTATCATATTAATTGCATCAATCAGGTACTTCCTTCTTTCAACATACTCATTGTACATTTCAAGCATATATTCCTTTGAACAATCAATGGATGCCTCAGCTACAATCTGGCCAATTAACGGAGGACTAAGTCTTGCCTGGCAAAACTTCATAACATCCTTTCTTACCTGTTTATTTTTAGTAATCAGTGCACCGATTCTGATACCACATTCACTGTATCTTTTTGAAACCGAATCAACCAAAACTACATTTTGTTCAATGCCTTCAAGATGAAATGCAGAAATATACGGAGCTCCTGTATAACAGAATTCCCTGTAAACTTCGTCAGAAAACAAATACAGATCATATTTCTTGACAAGATCACGTATCTGATTCATTTCCTGCTGTGTATATAAGTAACCGGTTGGATTGTTAGGATTACAAATCATTATTGCTCTGGTTTTAGGAGTTATCAGTTTTTCAAACTCTGAAACCGGAGGTAAAGCAAACCCCGTATCAATCGAACAAAGTAAAGGTTTAATAACGGCACCGGCAGACATCGCAAAAGCAGTGTAGTTAGCATAAGCAGGTTCCGGCACAATAATCTCATCTCCGGGATCGAGACAAGCCATAAAAGCGAAGAGAACAGCTTCAGAACCACCGGTGGTAACAATTATATCATCCGTGGTTACATTAATATTAAAACGATCGTAGTATTCTACAAGTTTTTTTCTAAAACTGAGTATTCCTTCGCTTGGGCTATATTCCAATATCTCACGATCAATGTTACGCGCCGCATCAATACCTGCCTTAGGGGTCTTGATATCCGGTTGACCGATATTCAAATGATATATCGTAATGCCTTTTGAACGTGCCTTGTCTGCTAGTGGTACCAGCTTACGTATCGGCGATTCAGGCATATTAGCTCCGCGCTGAGATGGTTTTGGCATGATTGTAATTATTGAAATATTATAAATTTTCACGCAAAGATAAACAGAGGGCACTTTAAATCCAAAAAAAACAATTTTATTCTTTTTCAGCTTTACAAATCACAATTTTTCATAATCAGTCTAAAAAATATTGCTGACTTTAATCATAAAGCTTACTTTTGTTTTTGATCAATAATTTATCGAACTACATAATTGTATATAATATGGAAACCGGACTACTTTTGCTTTCATTGCCTAATGGTGCTGAATGGATCATACTGGCTCTTTTGATTCTTCTTTTATTTGGAGGTAAGAAAATTCCCGAGCTTATGAAAGGTCTGGGTAAGGGCATCCGAAACTTTAAAGACGGAATGAAAGATGTCGAAGAAGAAATTAAAAAGGACACATCAGAAACTGATAAAAAGGAATAATTTCCCATACTTATGGCTATGGTGGAAATGACTTTCTGGGATCATCTCGAAGAATTGCGCAAGACTCTTTTCAGAAGTTTTGGGGCAATACTTCTGGTATCAATAGCTTTTTTTATAATATTGCCGGACATATTCGATAAGGTTTTACTTGGTCCCTGTTTTGGAGATTTCCCTACTTACAGATTATTCTGTGAGATGAGTCAGTTCATTACAATGCCTTCTTCTTTTTGCGATCCTTCATCAAAAATTGAAATCATCAATATTCAGCTGTCGTCACAGTTTCTGACTCATTTCAAAACAGCTTTTACATTAGGAGCGGTCGTGGTTTTCCCTTATCTGCTTTATGAAATATGGCGATTTGTCAGTCCGGCTCTTTATGACGCTGAAAAGAAGAATTTCAGGTTTTCATTTTTCCTTGGGGCAATATTGTTTTATTGTGGAATGATGCTTGGCTATTACCTGATCTTTCCGGTCACTCTTCAATTTCTGGCAGGGTACAAAATCAGCAGTCATGTAATTAATCAACTCAACTTTGATTCATACATGAACACATTTTTCAGTATGAATTTTATGATGGGAGTTGTATTTGAAATGCCAATGCTCGCGATGATACTTTCCAAACTTGGTTTAATCACAAAATCTTTCTTTAAGAAATACAGACGGCACGCAATAATAATACTTGTCCTGATAGCAGCTATCATTACTCCAACCGGCGATCCGTTTACACTAATGCTGGTTTCTGTTCCCCTGTATTTTCTTTATGAGCTAAGTGCTTTACTTGTTAGAAAAGATAAATCTGAAGATGATTCTTTGAATAAAGTATAAAAGTCTTTAAAAAATAAGACCCTCAAAAGTCTTTTATTATACTTCAGAGGGTCGTTTATTTGTAAAGTCTTATTTGGTATTTCAGCCTATATCAAATACTGAGAGCTTATTGAGCGATGGTCAAAGACTCTTTCTATCGTGTCAGCAAACATATCGGCAATAGATAGTACTTTAACCTTCGTACCGGGTTTATTAAATGGTATGCTATCTGTTATTATAAGTTCAGTAAGTACAGAGTCTTCTACCCTTTTAGTTGCCGGTTCAGACAAAACACCATGAGAAGCGATTGCTCTTACAGAAAGTGCACCCTGATTCATCATTATACCGGCAGCTTTAGTTAAAGTACCCGCAGTATCAACCAAATCATCAATGATAATAACATTCTTATCTTTTACATCTCCAATCACTCTGATTTCTGCTACTACGTTTGCTCTTTCACGAGTCTTATGACATAAAACGAGAGGAACGTCCAGATATTTTGAATATGTGCTGGCTCTTTTTGATCCACCCACATCAGGAGCAGCAATTACCAGATTTTCAAGATTTAAAGATTTAATATATGGAATAAAAATCGTAGATGCATATAAATGATCCACAGGAACATTAAAGAAACCCTGAATCTGATCAGCATGTAAGTCCATAGTAATTAATCTTTCGATTCCTGCAACAGAAAGAAGATCAGCAATTAGTTTGGCACCAATCGAAACCCTTGGTTTATCCTTCCTGTCTTGTCTTGCCCAGCCAAAATATGGTATAACTGCTATTATTTTAGATGCAGAAGCCCTTTTAGCTGCATCAATCATAAGCAGAAGTTCAAGAAGATTGTCAGAATTAGGAAATGTAGATTGTATAAGATACACTACATCTCCACGTATGGATTCCTCATATGAAACTGAAAACTCACCATCAGCAAAATGCTGGATATTAATTTTCCCAAGAGGTGCATTGAGACTGGCACATATCTTTTCACCCAGGTAATGTGAGTTTGTACCTGAGAAGATTTTATAAGAACCTGTATCGTTCATAATATTGCGTGAATTAAATATCGTAGACTCTGCAAAGATACAAGTTTTAACAGTTAGAAACTTTATTGATTATGTGAAAAAAATTACAATATATGATTTTTAATATTTACTTAATATATCAACATCCGGTTTCAACACACATGAGAATTTTTGCAGAATCAGCAGGAACATTAAACTTTAATCTCTCCATTGAGCTAATATTCAAATTAGTAGAATACTCTTCCATCAAGTCCTTTACATCAAAGGCAGCTCCGTCATTAATTGAAAGACAATCAAAAGCGTGTTTTGGAATATTTAGTTCAGTATACTTATCCTGAGATGAAAAATTTACAACAAATATGAAAAATTCTTTATGTTGACCCCTGATAAAAGCAAACAACCTGTCATGATCAAACTCACTGTTATCATAGTTTGCATACATCAGATCAAACATCTGATTGTTTGAAGAGGTATTTATTTGTTTTGAAATATTCAGTATCCTGATATATTTATCCAGAATTATTTTTTCTTCCGGCAAAAGGTTTCCCCCATCCCATTTGCCATCATTATTTAATCTTACAAGTGACTCTATGCCCCAATAATCAAAAATCGTACTTCTGCCATCTTTTCCGCTAAAACCTTCTTTATACATTCCTTTTTCTCCAATCTCCTGACCATTATACAACATCAAAGGATTTGACTGAAGACATGATATCAGTATGAAACCGGGAATCCCTTTAACTGAATCTTTAGCAAAATAATCTGAAGCAATCCTTTGCTCATCATGATTCTCCAGAAAATAAAGCATATGAGGCAGGATATCATTTACTTTTTGCCAGCATCCGGTAATTTCTGAAGCAGACTTCCAGCCTTCAATTACAGCTCTTGATGTATCATACATGAAGGCCTTATCGTAGAGATAATCAAAACCGGCTTTATAAATAAACTCTTTGTAATTTGAAGGATTATATACTTCACCAATAAATAAACATTCACTCTTTGCCTTTTTAACACGGGGTACTACCCACTCCCAGAACTCAACAGGAACCATTTCAGCCATATCACACCTGAAACCATCCACACCTTTCCACAACCAATACGTAAGAACATCAAACATTTTAAACCAGGTAGTGGGAGGTGGATTGAAATAGGTCATGTGTCCTGCCTGATAATCGACACCATAATTTAATTTTACGGTTTCATACCAGTCATTTTCAGTAGGTATCGCCGTGAAGCAATCATTACCTGTGACTTTAGCAGGATACTCGTAATAAGGTTCGTTCTCTTCACCGGTTAAGTCGATTTCTGCTGCAAATCTTTCATCCTGCAAATAAAAAAAACTATTGTTAGGATTGAACTCATCGCTGATTATGTCATCAGCTCCAAAATCCCGTATATTACAAGGAGCTGAATCTGATTTATACTGACGGGCAAGGTGATTGGGGACAAAATCAATTATGACTTTCAAACCGGCGTCATGACAACGGCTTATCAAATTTTCAAATTCCTGTAACCTGTTTTCAACAGTTAAAGCAAGATCCGGATCAACATCAAAATAATCCTTAACTGCATAAGGTGAACCGGCTCTTCCTTTGACAATTGCAGAATGATCTTTAGAAATGCCATATTCAGTATAATCAGTTTTTGTGGCATGTTCCAAAATCCCGGTAAGCCATAAATGGGTAACCCCAAGGCCTTTCAAATACTTCAATGCATTATTGTCAATGTCATTAAATTTGCCGCAGCCATTGGTTTTCAGGTCGCCATCAAAGACATTACTGTTGCATTTATTGGAAAAATATCTGGGAAATAATTGATATATAATAGTTTTACTCATACGATCATAAATTTAAATTGACCATATAAATATAACCAATGTAATTAAAATTAGTTGACTGTTTCTGAAAATTTTGAAATAGCTATGGCCGCAATGGTTCCGTCTGCTACGGCAGTTGTTATTTGTCTGTATTTTTTATCTACGATGTCACCAACTGCATAAACGCCAGGCAAGCTGGTGCACATGTCATCATTTACCTTAATATAGCCCCATGAATTCAGATCCGGCAATACGCTTCCCAAAACTTCTGTGTTTGCTTTGAAACCAATAAACACAAACACTCCGTCAGAAACCAGACTGATTCTTTCACCTGTTTTGAGACTTTCAACAATCGTAATCATTTTGTCTCCGTCTTTTGTAAAAGATCTTGGTTCACACTCATACATCACCGATATTTTGTCATTTTTTCCCAGATTCTCAATAGCTGTCTTATTTGCTGTCAGTTTATCAAACTGATGAATCATAGTAACTTTCTTAGCAAACTTTGTAATAAACAATGATTCCTCAACAGCTGAATTACCACCACCAATCACGGTAACTTCCTTATCAACAAAATATTTCGCATCACAGGTAGCACAATATGAGATGCCTTTCCCTTTAAATTCTTTTTCTCCGGGCGCATTCATTGAATTTGGTGTAGTACCTGTAGCTATAATTATCTTTTTTGCTCTGATTGTCTCAAGTTTGTCAATAACTATCTCCTTTTTTAATAAGTCAACTGAAGTTACATCAACAGCCAGTTTCATATCAATACCCGAAGATTTTGCCTGTTCACCCATAAAATGAGCAAGCATAAAACCGGGTTGTGGTTCAGGAAATCCGGGATAATTGGAAACCTGATGTGTAATACCCATATATCCACCGGGTAAAGCCGGATCAATCAATACAGTCTTAACCTTTGCCTGACCGAGATAAATACCTGCTGTCAGACCTGCAGGGCCACCACCAAGTATTGCAACATCATATTCGGAAACAGAAGTATTCTGATTCTTATGAATCATTTCAACTTCTTCCGGTTTCAGCATTTTATCAAGTCTTTCCTGTATTTCGGCCTTCTTAATACCACCACTTATGTTCATATCAAGTAGCTTGCCGTCATCAAAAAACAGTAATGTTGGTGATGATGAAACCCCGAGTATAGTTGCAAGCTCTCTGTTACCCTGTCTGAAGATTTTCAGAAACTTAATTTTATCACCATAAAGATTGGAGTAATATTCAAATTTTGGAGCCAGAGCTTCACATGGTGGACATTCTGTGGAATAAAAATCCAATACAACTTTACCGCCATTAATAACTTCATTTTCAAACTCTGTAGTGGTTATTTCCTTCATATGATGTTTTATTTTTACAATTTACTTTTTGAAATAATATGCAGCACCTAAAGACAATAACTCTTTAACAGGTCTGCAGTCAGGAGAATTAATTTTTCCATTCTTGTTTTTTGCTACAGAAGCACATCCACCACCACAAGCCAATGCCACCTGACAAGTCTTACATTCTTCTATTGTGGTAATGTCACGGTTTTGCCATTCTTCAATAATATCCTCGTTTAATGATACTTCAGGATAAAATTTGCCCAACTCCTCTCCTTTTTTTCCTACTGTTGCAGTACATGAATATATAGTTCCTGTATAATCAAAAGCCCACTCTGTTTTACAACCCGGACATGAATCAAAAAGTGGTTCAGGCAATTCTTCATTCTCTGAGATATATCTGGCAATTGAGAATGCCGGCTTGTAAAATTCTGCTATATACGGATATTCCATCAGAAGATTATATATCTTTTTATAAAGCGACGCTCTGTCAAACAATTTATCCGGAGTACTGTTACATACATGCAATTCGTAGTTGCGACCTATCTGAGTCTTAAATTTTCCTGATTTGGTCCAGCCTTTTTCTATCGCAAACCCAGCCATCAATGGGAGATTATCAATATTGTCTTTATCAACAACCATTCTGAGATTAATATTTATACCGGCTTCAAGACAAGCATCTATACCTTCCACTATCTTACTGAAAGTTGGCTGTTTACCCTTTAGATATCTTCTGCCGTCATGTATCGTTTCTGTTCCGTCAAGAGTAACCTGAATTTCTCTAATACTGGCCTTTTTTAGTAGCTCAACATATGATTTTAAAGTGAAACCATTTGTAACGAAGGCAACATCAAGATTTGCAGACACAGCCTTATCAAGTAAATAAGATATCATTTGTTTCTGAGATTCACCAGGCAACAAAGGTTCGCCACCAAAAACAGTAATGTATTTCTGTCTTCCGGCAAATTTATTATTGATATATTCAAAAAATGCATCAATAACCTCCTTACTCACAGGCTTCTGAATCGGATCATATCCCTCCTGATAGCAATAGGAACAAGCAAAATTACACGAGTAATTTGGTACAAAAAAAAGCTGAACCTCATCACTATCTCTTTTTTCAGTAAAATCCAGATAAGCCAGTTTAAAAGCTTTTTTTTCTTTATCCTCATCAGTCAGATAACCATTCTTCACAAAGACTCCGTCCTGATCATTTGTATCATACAGATTAATCAACTCTCTTTCAGAAATGATATCTGCAGAATTATAAAGAGGATTCACTATCAGAAAATCATCCGAGTTATGTATTTTACTAACTATATTGTGTCCGGATAGCGGCATTGGCATATTTTTTTTAAATTCTGAAAAATTCTGTTTTTAATAAAAGGCTTTGGGTAAAATTTTACCCAAAGCCTTTTCCCCTGATGTTTAATCGTGGCAACCAGCTACAATTTTTGAAACCTTAGCACAGCATTGAGCTACCTTGGTTTTTGATTTGCCTGAACCACAACAACTCTTTTTAACTAAACTCTTCATATTATCATTATTAAATTAGGGAATCTTATTACCTGTTATTGTAAAACTTGAAACCACCGACTTACCTTTTACATATGGGGCTGACTCTTCAAATATCCTTATATTTTTAAAACCGGCGATATCAAGCATTTTTAAATATACATCTTTTGTCTCAGCTCCGGCCCAACATTCAGCAACTGCCTGTGGATCATTGCGATATTTAGCAGGAATTTTTTTAACTGCATATATATCACTTACGACAAACCTGCCTCCGATCTTTAATATTCTGAATATCTCATTCCAGACCTTTTGTTTTTCAGAACTGTGATTTATTGTACAATTTGAAATCACGAGATCAACACTATTATCCTTCAAAGGAATTTTCTCAAGCTCAGCCAGAATAATCCCGGCATTTTCAACACTAAACTTCTCAATATTTGCTTTTGCTTTTGAAACCATTCCTTCTGATATGTCTATACCATAAACATATCCATCAGATCCAACCTCTTCAGCAAGCCTTAAAACGTCATTTCCGCGTCCGCTTCCCAAATCGACACAAACTTCACCCTTAACAGGAGCAGCATAATTAATCGCACCTCCACAGGATAAACAACAACTGCTTTCACTTAGTTTAGAATATCTCAGATTTATCGCGTCTTTTATCATGATTTTTAATTTGATTCAGCAAAAGTAATCAATATATTTTTAAATTACAATAGTATCACTATTTAAATTATTATAATATCACTTATTAAATCAGAATGATATCACCAAACAAAATATTCATTACATTTGCACAATATATCTGATTGTCAATTATGTTATTGAAAAAGAACTTAACTAAAGAGTTGGCCGAAGAGCTTTTTAATGATGATAAAAAGGTCCTGAAATTTATTTCTGAAATCAAATGGTCAGAAGGATTCATATGCAGAAAGTGCGGAAATGATAATTATTGCGAAGGCAAGTCCCCTTATTCAAGAAGATGCACCCGATGCAAAACTGAAGAATCTGCCACTTCACATACAATGTTTCACAACTGCAAGTTTCCTGTCAGTAAAGCTTTTTATATTGCATATACTGTTTGCATGGAAGGTAAAGATATATCCTCTTATGAATATTCAGATCAACTTGGGCTCAACCAGATGACCTGCTGGAAATTCAGAAAGAAAATCAAAGATTGCGTACAAAGGCATGCCGGTAATGGCAGCAAAACTGAACTCAGAAAAATTATCGTAACCGAGCCCTGAATAAATCCCATTAAATATCCCTGCCCTCGCTTAATTACAAATTTTACCAACATCTCAATTTAATATCCTCACTGTAAGCAATGAGAAATCCTTGATTCAGCATATATAATTTATTAACCTGCTACTTATTTGACAATTATACCAACTCCGGTATTAACAATCACATACTTCTCTCAATTACTGCATTTTAAAAAAAAATTAATTATTTATTATTTTTTATCCTTGTATTATTTTGTTGTTAATTTATTTATGCTTTAATTTGCATTATAAATCAATTACAGCAGAAATAAAAACAGAAAAATACATTTTGGCCATAATGTTCGGGAGACAGGTGAAACCCCGCAAAAGTAACCTACAAAAATTTTATTAAACAAACCATGAAAACAAACAAAGTCATTGAGAATTGGAAGAACTCAGAATTAAACAGTGTTATCGGCAATTCAACCATCAACAAGGATATGATGGCAGAATTACAAGGTGGAACAGGCTACGTCAAAACACTGAGTGGTGAATGTAATACAAAGAATTTATCCTGCTGGCAAGCTTTGAAAAATGCCGCAAATGCAATTATTGAAGCATTCAGTTAATTAATTGATAATAAACAAAATTTATGAAAAGCAGGAAAATTAAAAACCAGATTCAGTATGATAAAAATATGATTACTGAATATAAATCCGGCTCAACAATCGATTTGTTCGGTAAAAGCAAAGTTTCCGGCGGATATGCCCCTGTTGAAGATGATGAAAACTCTGATTTATTCGGCAAAATACTGATTAACAAGCCTATAATTCCTGATTGGAAGAAAATTCCAGTTTGTTATTAATGTTATCCGGTCGTGCGGTTAATGCCGCACGACCTTATTATATCTGTTATGGAAAAAAATCACAATTACACACCTGGAAACATTCTGAATATCTTTTCTAAGGAAATATATCTTGCCAGAAAAGAAATGTTCGATAAGTTGCATTCATTTGAATTATTTGCCAAAAGTAAGGAAACCTTATTGGAAATACTTTACAGAGGCCTGGAAAACAGATTATTAAGATCAACAGAATGGACTCTGCTATCTCATTACATTGTAATGGAAAAAGATATACAGGCAAAAAACACATCAGAGAAAATAAATTCATTCTGCGATTTACTGCTTGAAAATGATATTACCAGTTACTTTTCAGAGAGTTATCCGGTAATGTTTGACAATACACAAAAAGAAATAGACCAATGGTATATTCATTGCCTCAATATTCATAAAAGATACATAAATGACCTGCAGGAACTGGAATCCATAATATTTAAAGGTGAAAATCCCGGGTTACTTTGTAACCTGGATATTGACATGGGTGACAAACATATTAATGGTGAATCCGTAAGCATGTTGACTTTCATGAACGGGAAAAAATTAATATATGTGCCGGGAGAAAGAAAACTTCATAAACATTTTACAGAACTAATTAATTGGATAGATTCTTTTTTGAATATTGGTTTCATCAGTCCAAAATACATTATACGTCAGACTCATACCTGGCTTGAATTTATTGAAAATAAATCCTGCTCAGAAGAATCTCAAATCAATCTTTTTTATGAAAGAACCGGAGCTTATATTGCTCTTTTATATGCACTTGATGGTACTGATTTTCATTATGAAAATATAATTGCATCAGGTGAACACCCGGTTCTTATTGATCTTGAATCTTTCTTTCATCCTTCTATGCCATACGAAAACGCTGAAAACAGTCTTGGTCTAAACAGTTCAGTACTTAAAACAGGTTTGCTGCCAACTGAAATATCTCCCGATGGAAATTCAAATAAAGGTTTCAGCGGGCTTAATTCTGCTGATGGCATCTCAGCTTTGTGGAAAAAAGTCAGTTTCATGTTTGATGAAAAAGGCAACTTAAAAGCCTCCAGAGAAAAAGGCAAAATTGAAGGAGGCAAAAATCTACCGGTTTTGAAGGGGGTAAAAGTAACAATGTCAGATAAATACATTATTGATATTATCAATGGGTTTAAAAAGGTGTATTTGTTTATAATGGATAACAATACTGAATTTATTACCAGAATCAACAAAATGAATAATGATAAAATAAGGATCATATTCAGAAACACTTTTGCCTACAGTCATTTACTTTACGAAAGTCATCATCCTGACAATTTAAGAAATCCTGAAAACAGAGATAATCTTTTCAACTGGCTTGATTATATCCTTAAAGAGTATCCAATGGTAAAATCAATTGTTGCATCTGAAAAATATGATCTGATTAACCAAACCATACCATATTTTAATTCTTATGCAGATAGCAAAGATCTTTATCATGGCTCAGAATTATTGTGTAAAAATTACTTCCAAAATTCCGGCATGTCAGAAGCTGCTGAAAAAATCAAAAAATTTTCGATTACTAATATGGAAAAACAAATCTGGATAATTGAAATGAGCTTATCAATATCAAATTTCTACAATAAAAAAACAGCAAATGACAGGAATTCAAAACAGGTAAAGATAATAAACAACGAAAACAATTTAACCGGTAATGATTGCAACGGGAAGTTTGACAGAATTTGTTTTCTGAATGAAGCAAAAAGACTGGGAAAGGATTTGATTAAAACAATAAAGACAACAGAAGATGATGCGTTTTGGCTTGTTTTGAAACCTGCTGATTATGACTCATCTAATTACAGGATTCATCCGGCTTCATATGATTTATACAGTGGTATGCCAGGAGAAATCATTTGTTTTACATATCTGGGAATGCTGACAGGAGAAAAAGAATTTGATGAAGTAGCCTTTAAAGCACTGAATCACCTTACTATAGATATTGAAAATTCCATTAATTCCATTAAAGAAACAGGCATTTTCGGAGGTTGGGGCAGTATCATTTATTTAATGGCAGTTTTGTCCCGAATCGGAAAATCATGTTTACTGATTGATCTTGCCATTTCATGGTTAAAGAAGATTAAACCATGCGAGCTGATTGCAAAAGAAACAAATCATGGTCTCGTATCAGGATCAGCAGGGTTTATTATTTCATTAATCGCAGCATATAGAGTCAGTAAAAATGAATTATTTATGGATATAGCAGTAAAACTTTCAGGTATTCTGCTGAGGTGTTCATATCAGACTAAAGATCAGATAAAATGGAAAGGTTACAGCAAGAATCCTCTTGTAGGGCTTTCACATGGTGCTTCAGGGTTTGCATTATGTTATGCAAGGCTGTATGATGTAACCGGAGATAAAAAGTACAAAGATATTGTTGAAAAAATAATTAATTATGAAAACCATCTTTATAATGCTGATTGTAAAAACTGGCCTGATCTAAGAGATTTTGTACTTGAAAAAAACAACAACAATACTTTCTTTTCCACAGCCTGGTCTCATGGGGCACCTGGTATTGGCTTATCCAGACTTGAAGTAATCAAAAATGGCATCACAACACGAAAAATAAAAAAAGATTTGCAGGTTTCAATTGAAACTTGTCTGGATAATGGTTTTGGAGGTGGACACAATCTTTGCTACGGAGATTTTGGAAATCTCGAATTAATCATCAATGCTTCTCTCTGGTTTAAAGATAAAAATCTGGAATCCAAATACCTTATACAATCACAAAAGATTATGAATGATGGTATTGAAAATGGTTACAGGATAACAAAATCAATAAATTATACTCCGGGGCTAATGAATGGTATAACAGGTATAATATATCAATACATGAGACTTTATGATCCAAAAAATGTCATTTCATTATTAAGCCTTTCAATTTGAACTATATAAATCAGGGAAATAAGGTTTAATACTTACAAATAAGAACAATCAAAGTATGAACAATCGTTTGAAAACCGTATATCAGTATGATTCAATGGATTGCGGACCTGCATGTCTATGTATGATTTCACAGTATTATGGGAAATATCATTCTATGGAAAAACTCAGAAACATGTCTTCAATATCAAAATTCGGAGTAAGTCTGCTTGGATTGAGTGATGCTGCTGAGAGTATTGGTTTCAGGACTTTGGCCGCCAGAATTGGTATTGATGATTTACCCAAGTCTCCACTACCCTGCGTAATTCACTGGAATCAGAACCACTTTGTAGTGCTGACAAGTGTTAATACCAGAAAAGGGGAAAGGGTCTATAATGTTGCAGATCCGGCTTTAGGAAAAATGAGATATAATGAATACGATTTTAAACAATCCTGGATAAGTACTAAAAATGGAGAAACCGAAAACGGTATTATCCTTATACTTGTTCCAACTGATTACTTTTATGAGAACCCTGAAGATAAAATAGAAAAAAACAGTTTTAATTTTCTTTTTTCATATTTCAAATTGTACAAAGGGTTGATCGGGCAATTAATTATTGGTCTTTTTGCAGGCAGCTTACTTCAGTTGATTCTGCCTTTTATGACACAATCTATTGTTGATTATGGGATAAACACTGAAAACCTGAATTTTGTACATCTTATTCTTATCGCCCAATTAATCCTGATTATCAGCTCCAGTTCTGTAAGTTTTATAAGAGGCTGGATTTTACTCCATCTGGGTACAAGAATCAATGTATCTCTTATATCAGATTTTTTAATGAAACTTATGAAACTGCCTATGTCATATTTTGACAGTAAACAGACAGGAGATTTGATACAAAGGATTAATGATCACGAAAGAATTGAAAGTTTTCTAACCAATTCAAGCCTGAACACCTTGTTTTCAATGGTAAATGTATTATTGTTTGGATTAGTACTGCTTTATTACAGCTGGAAGATTTTTCTTGTTTTCTTTATCGGTAGTTTGATGTACTTTTTTTGGGTCTTTGCTTTTATCGGGCAACGAAAAGAACTGGATTTCAAATATTTTACCAAGCAATCAAAAAATCAGGGTAAAATGATTCAGCTTGTTACAGGTATGCAGGAAATAAAACTGCATGGCTGTCAAAAACAAAAAAGATGGGAATGGGAAAATATACAAGCATCAATCTTCAGATTACGAATAAAAGGTCTGGCGCTTAAACAGTATCAGGATTCGGGTGCAGTTTTGATTAACCAGACTAAAAATATTGTCACCACAGCCATAGCTGCAGGGTCTGTTATACAGGGAGAAATGACTCTGGGAATGATGTTGTCAATTCAATATATTATCGGTCAGATGAATGCACCTGTTGACCAACTGGTTGATTTCATGAGATCTTATCAGGATGCGCGGTTAAGTTTAGGCAGGCTTGCAGAGATCAGAGAAAAAAGGGATGAAGACGGAGATGAAAAAATTATTCCTGAGACAATACAAAATGACATAAGGATAAATAATCTGAGCTTTTCTTACGATGGTTTCAGAAAAGTACTTGTAGATATCAATCTAACCATTTTTAAGGGCAAAATTACTGCCGTTGTAGGTATGAGCGGAAGCGGCAAAACAACTTTAATTAAACTACTCTTAGGGTATTACACACCCGAGGAAGGCGAAATATTAATCAATACAAGCGTATTGACATCAGTAAACATGAAAGAATGGAGAAAAAAATGTGGCATTGTAATGCAGGACGGATTATTATTTTCTGATAGCATTGCCTCAAATATTACTGCCGGGAGTGAAAGTATTGATATTTTGAAATTACATGAAGCTTCTGCAATGGCAAATATTCATGATTTTATCATTTCACTTCCTCTTGGTTATAATACAATTATTGGTGCCGAAGGGATGAATCTCAGCCAGGGACAAAAACAAAGGATATTAATTGCAAGGGCAATATACAAGGATCCTGAAATGATATTTCTTGATGAAGCCACAAATGCACTTGACTCAAAAAATGAAAAAATAATCATGGACAATCTTCATACTTTTTTTACAGGAAGGACTGTATTAATTGTCGCTCACAGGCTTAGCACCGTAAAAAATGCTGATCAGATAGTTGTAATTGATAAAGGAAAAATAACTGAAATGGGAAATCATGAAAAATTAATAGCTGAGAAGGGTAACTATTATAACCTTGTTAAAAATCAGCTTGAAATTTAAAAAGATATGAGTTATATGAATAACAAAGTTGAATATCAAAATGAAATACAGCTGAGGTCTCCGGAAATAAACGAAATATTATCCTCACCTCCAAAATCTATAGTACGATGTGGTAACAGTATAATTCTTTTAATAATACTTTTACTATTGGTGGGAAGCCATATGTTAAGTTATCCGGATAAAATATTTGCAGAAGCCACAATTTCTACAGAAAAATCCGGAAAGATTATAGCTTTACTGAAGTTTAATGCTTCTGGAGCTGGTAAAGTCCGTAAGGGGCAAAAAACTATTATCAAGATTGAAGGTTTTCCTTATATGGAATATGGTACAATAAAGGGTATTATAATGTCTGCCGGAGTGATTAAAAATTCCGGGAAAGTTATTACAGTAATGGCATCATTAGATAATCCATTAATCACTAATTACGGAAAAAAAATTGATTTTCACGGAGAAATAACCGGTTCAGCAGAAATCATTACAAGAGACATCAGCCTATTAGAAAGAATGGTAAATCCAATAAAATATTTCATCAAGAGTCAGGATACAAAGTAGAAATTTCGCCTGAATAAAAAATAAAAATGATATATAAGTTATTCATTAATATTGAGATAGAATCTTATAATTGACTCTATGCCTTTCTTAAACTGACTAATCAAAAAACTCTCATTTGGTGAATGTATGGTATCACGTTCAAGCCCGAATCCCATCAATAACGGGTTTGCATTAAGAATGCTCTGCATATCTGCAAGAACGGGTATGCTTCCCCCACCCCTGCTTGGCACCGGCTCAATACCATAAACTTGTTTAATTGCATCTGAAGCAGCTTTGTAAACAGGTGATGATATTGGAGTGAGAAAACCCTGGCCTCCATGCATTGCTTTTGCCGATACCTTAATACCAGCAGGAGCTATTGAGTTTATATGATCAATAAAAAGTTGAGCAATTTTATAGTTATCCTGATTTGGAACCAATCTCATTGATACTTTTGCCTGTGCATATGATGGTAATACTGTTTTGGCTCCTTCTCCGGTATAACCACCCCATATACCACAGACATCAAGACTTGGTCTGATGCCTGTTCTTTCGATAGTTGAATATCCGGTTTCACCTTTAATTTCATTGATGCCAATCGATTTTTTAAATTCATCCTCGTTAAAAGGTGCCTTACCAAATAATGAACGTTCTTCGGAAGTCAACTCAACTACATCATCATAAAATCCGGGAACTGTAATCCTTCCCTTATCATCAGTAAGAGATGCAATGATCTTACATAATTCATTCAGCGGATTAGCAATCGCCCCACCATAATGCCCTGAATGTAAATCCCTGTCAGGTCCGGTCGCTTTAAGCTCAACATAAGCAAGTCCACGCATTCCACAATTGATTGATGGTACATCTTCACCAAGCATTGTTGTATCAGAAACCAGTATCATGTCGCATGACAGCATATCCTTATTTTTTTCAACCCAGGTGGCAAGCGAAGGTGAACCTATTTCCTCCTCTCCTTCAATGAGAAACTTTACATTACATCTAAGCATTTCATTTTCTACAAGATATTGAAATGCTTTTACATGCATGAATGTCTGACCTTTGTCATCATTTGCGCCCCTGGCATAAATAGCTCCTTCTCTGATTTCAGGTTCAAAAGGACCGCTAATCCATAAATTCAAAGGGTCAACCGGCTGGACATCGTAATGTCCATATACTAAAATTGTGAAATCAGCATCCCTGACCATTTTCTCAGCATAAATAACAGGATGTCCATCTGTTTCAAAAACTTCTGCCAAATCAGTTCCTGCCTGTTTCAGATATTCAGCAAATAATCCGGCACATTCATACATATCTTTTTTATGGGATTCCTGAGAGCTTACTGAAGGAACTTTGAGCAAAGTAAACAACTCATTTAGAAATAAATCAAGACTCTCATCAATATATTTTTTGATATTATTCATTTTTCTGTTTTTTTTTACAAATATAAATAAAGCTAATATTATATCACTTATCAATGCATATGTATAAAAAACAATAAAAAAAAACTAATTTTACATCGTTACAAACAGAAACATTGTGTAGCAATCATAATATGGAGAACAAAAAAGCTGTAATTATTGGTTCCGGAGTCGGTGGTTTAGCAACTTCAATTTATCTTGCCAGAAATGGATTTTCAGTAAAAGTATTTGAAAAAAACGAGAGTCCGGGAGGACGTTGTGGTCAGATTATAAAAGATGGTCACAGATTTGATATTGGAGCCACAATATTTCTCATGCCAAGTATTTACAAATCGGTCTTTGAATCGATGGGATTAGGCAATGAAATTTTTGATGAGTCAAAACCTCTCCCTACGATATATAAGATTTATTATCCTGATGGTAAGATTTTTGATTTCACCACTATCAGTGATAATATGAAAAAGCAGATGGAAGATTTCGAAAAAGGCAGTAATCAAAAGCTTCTGGAATATACAAAAACAGGTTATGACCTTTTTAATCTCGCGATTGAAAAGCTTTTGGGAAAAAATTTCTATAACTGGTTTCAATTTATTAATTTTTCGAATATTAATCTGCTCTTTAAGATGAAAACTCATCTGAAGCATCAAAATTATGTAAAAAAGTTTTTTAAAGATTCACATTTAAAACTTGCATTCACATTTCAGAATATTTATGTAGGTCAGAATCCACTTAAAGCACCTGCTCTTTTTGCAATGCTACCTGCTGCGGAACTATCCGAAGGTTCAATTTTCCCGAAAGGTGGTATGTTTGGTGTTGTTGAAGTACTTATTAATGAAGCAAAGAAACTTGGAGTAGAATTTTTTTTTAACAAACCTGTCAAAGACATATCCGTAAAGGGAGTAAAAACTGATGGTGTTGTTTTTGAAGACGGTAATACTGAAAATGCTGATCTGGTTATTGCTAATGCAGATTTACCTTACATATACAAAGACTTACTCAAGGACAGGAAAATGACTGCAAGATTAAACACAAAAAAATATTCATGCTCAGGCATAGTATTTCATTGGGGGCTTGACAAGAAATATGACATTCCCGGTCATCATTGTGTGTTTGTATCTGAAGATTTCAAAGAAAGCATGAATAAGATTTTTGATGAAAACACTGTTGGAACCACTCCGAGTTTTTATGTACATGCTCCTGCTAAAACAGATCCAACCGCTGCTCCTTCAGGTGAAGACACTATTTCGATAATTGTGCCAACCGGTCATATATGCAGCAAGACACATCAGGATTGGGAAAAGATGAAGATTGATTCCAGAAAATACGTCATTGACAGATTAAAAAAACAAGGACTAACTGATATTGAAGAGCATATTAAATTTGAAATTTGCCATACTCCGGTTGACTGGCAGGAAAGAGTAAATGTAACCAGGGGCTCGGTTTTTGGAAGTATTAACCACAACATATTTCAAATGGGTTATTTCAGACCTCATAATAAACATGCGAAAATTAAAAATTTGTATTTTGTAGGAGGTAGCACTCATCCCGGTAACGGAGTTCCCCTTGTTTTACTTTCCTCAAAGTTAACCTCAGAAAGAATTTTTAAAGACTACAATATTAAAGCCTGATATTACTATTTTGTAATACAGACTATCAAAAAATCATAAGATACCGACATGCAAGATCCGAAAAAAGATTTCCTTAAAACTTTTGAATCCATTGATTTTGAAAAGATTAAAGATCATCCCAACATTCTGATTGCTGCAAACTTCTGGGAAGAAGAAAGATATCATGCTGCGAAAGTTTGTTATAAACTGATGCGTCATGTCGATGATCTTGTAGATAATTTTAAAACTGAACATATTGTAATTTCAGAAAATGAAAAAGCTCAGTTGATTTCAGGAGTGAATGAATGGATTAGTTCAATTATGTCGGATATTAATTCAGATAAGGAAAAAAATGAATTTTACAGAATCTTCAGGAAATTTCTTATTCCTGTCTGGTCTATGAATACATTTGCCAAATCAATGCTGTACGATATTGAAAATGATGGTTTCCCTGACATAAAGACATATCTTGAATATTCAGAAGGCGCTTCTGTAGCTCCTGCATCAATATTTGTACATATATGTTCCCTGAAATACATTGACGGTGAGTATCTGTTACCTTCATTTGATGTTATGCGTGCTGCCAGACCATGCGCAATTTTCAGTTATCTGGTACATATCATAAGAGATTTTCAAAAAGACCAGATAAATAATCTGAACTATTTTGCGGATGATCTGGTTTCAAAATTCGGACTTGACCGGTCTAAGTTGAAAGCAATGGCATATGGCAGTCAGGTAGAACCGGGATACAGAATGCTTGTAAGGGAATATATCGATTTAGCTGACAAATATCGTATTGAAACTCAGCAGATAATAAAGGAAATAAGACTTGAGTTAGGATCAAGATATAAACTAAGCCTTGATATTATTTTCAATCTTTATCAGATGGTTTTTGACAAGATAGATCCGGAAAATGGCAATCTTATGACTGAATATCTTAATCCGACTCCTGAAGAAACCAGGCAAATGGTACTGGATACAATAAACAATTTTGAAGACTAGTTATTTAATCCCTTTTGAGATTATATATTTATACCTGCTCCAGACTTCACTTACAAATTGTTCAGTTTCTTCACCTCTCAGGTAACCCTGTTCGCAAACTTTGTCCTGATAATACTTTGGCTGACTTTTTAGTAAAACAAAACGACTTACATTGTCACCATCCCATTTTTCAGGGTTTTTCCCGTATTTTCTGGCCAATGCTCTCGCATCTTTAAGATGACCAAGCCCACTGTTGAAACCGGCCAGCATAAGTTTATTCTTTTGTTCTGAATCATGACCAACAAATGATTTTCTTATACTCTTTAAAAGACTCACTGCCGCTTTAATATTTACGTCAGGATAAAAAAGACTATCCGGATTAAGTCCAAATGATTTTGCTGTTTTTGGCATTACCTGCATCAGACCTTTAGCTCCAGCCCAGGATACCGCATCGGTTTCAAAATTTGATTCCTGATAAGCAATTGAAGCAAGCAATCTCCAGTCAATATTGTAGATCTTACCATATTTTTTAAAAAGATTATCAAAAGGTGAAACCTTACCATCATGACCTATCCTGAAACCAGTTGAATAATACCTGTATAAGCTTTTACTTCTCTCAAAATAACGTTTAGTCACAGCCAGATAATTATCTTTCTTTACATTATTTCTGAACCAACGATTTACTTCTGCTGCAAGTAAAGGACAGTCATTTCTGACAAGCCAGAAAGACTGTTGGGAAAAACTAATATTAAGACTCACGTCCAGATTTTTGTAATATGTAGCATTAAGTCTGGCTAAATTGTTGTCGGCTATAGTATATTTTATTTCGCCGGAAGCAACTTTACTGATAAGTTCTTCAGGAGTAAGGCTGTCCTGATTTATTGATTTAATTATTATACCTCCACCCAATTCATCATTAAGATTAACAAGCCTTTTGTAATATCTCGAATCTTCCTGAACTACAATCTCTTTACCTGAAAGGTCTGTTATATCATTGATTTTACTTCTGTTTTTATCTTGCACCAAAACCTGGTGCGTAAGATAATCACGCCCGCAATAAATATGATTTTTACCAATTTCGTCAGATACCTGTACATTACAGGCAATAATATCACCGGCACCTTTATCAAGACTGTCTATAAGAGCACGGACGCTATTTACAGGAATCATTTGAAGCTTTACGCCCAATGAATCGGCCAACTGTGAGCAAAGTTCATATTCATACCCCATTTCCTTATCCCGGTATAGAAAATATGATGTAGAGCTATAAAGAGTCAAAGCCCGTAAAACACCCTTTTCCTTTATTTTTGGCAGGTCGGGGAATTTTTCTTCATGAATTTCAGCCTCCTTGTGTGTAAAAACAATGAGAACGGCTATTCCAACAAAAAAGATGGCCAGAAGCCTTATGTTAAGCTTGTGATGTAGTTTGATTCGCATCACTTTGTTTTAATTTTTTAAACTTCTTAAATCTTCATCTTCCATTTAAAAACAAAAACCGAAAGTAAAAAAGATGAAACTGAATAAACTAAAATTACAGTCAGATTATTTGAAATATCAGTTAATTGAGCTCCCTTAATCAATGCTCTTATAGCATCTACTGCATGTGCAAAAGGCAATGAGTAACCAATTTTTACAAATAATCCACCCATCATTTTCAGTTCCACCCAGGCGCCGCTAAACAAACTGATTACGGTAATAAGTATTGATACTACTCCTGATGCCTGACCTATTGTAAATATAGTACCAAAAATCAGTCCGAGAGAAATACATGTTATTGCATTCAAAAACAATATCAAAACCGGCATAAGAATATTCCCGAAATCAGCTCCCATGAGAATGGCTGCCGAAAAACATACCAGCCCCTGTAAAACGGCAAAAGGAATAAACGGCAACATGTATCCTAAAATAAAATCAGATGCCTTCAAAGGTGCTGCCAGAAGCCTGTTTAAAAAAGAAAACTGTTTATCCCTGGCAACCATGGTAGATGTAAACATAATCAAAAATGAGAAACCGAATATCAGTATTCCGGGTGTCAGCATTTCAGGTTTAAACAAGTCCACTGGCATACGTTCCTGCATCGATGAAAAAAGTAACAGGAACAAAACAGGCATAAACAATCCAAGGAAAACATTTAAAGGATCCCTGAATATTTCTTTCATATTTCTTTCGACCAGACTGACAAATTTCATTTTTCAGCCTCCTTTCCTGTTAATTTGATAAATACGTCATCAAGTGTAGGCTCCTGCATATTGATTTTTTTAATTGTAACGTTGTGCAGCTTTAAAAAATCAATTATTTCGTAAAAGTCAGGATCTTTTACTTTCAACTGAATGCCATAAATTGTCTGTGAAGCATCCATATTCATAGTTGAAAGACCATTTATAACAGTATCAGAGATCCCTTCACAACTTATATCCATAGTATGAAAACTGTTGTATTTAGTCTTGAGCTCATGTGAAGTACCGGTTTCGATAATGTTTGACTTTTCAATTATTGCTATCTTATCAGAAAGTGCATCTGCTTCTTCCAGATAGTGAGTGGTTAAAAGAATTGTTTTATCCCCTTTTAATTTTTCAATATAATTCCAGACGGATTTACGTGCATGCGGATCAAGACCAAGAGTAGGTTCATCCAAAAATACGACTTCAGGATCAGACATAAGAGCCATTGCAATACTCAATCTTCTTTGCATACCGCCTGACAACTTTCTTGCCTGATCTTTACGATCTTCAAGTTCAAGCAAATCCATCAGATTTCTAGCTCTTGTTTTTGTTTCAGTCCTGTTCAGACCAAAAACTCCACCCATAAGCATAAGGTTTTCAAAAGTAGTCAAATGATTTCCAATAGCAGTTTCCTGAGGTGACACGCCAATAATTCTCTTTACTTTCATCGGGTCAGCTTTAATATCGTATCCCATTACTGATGCTGTTCCTGATGTAGGAGCCAAAAGACAACATAGCATTTTGATAGTTGTTGTCTTTCCGGCACCATTTGTACCCAGAAGAGCAAAAACCTGACCTTTTTTAATTTCAAGATTTATGGAATTTACGGCAACCCGTTTACCAAATTCCATTCTGAGATCATTGGTTTTTATAGCAACGTCTGTTTCAATCATTACTTAGAAGTTTTCAAATCCACTTGTACTATTATCTTCAGCAGGTTGCTGTGTAACTGAACCGGAACATGAATAATCTTCTCCCGGAGCAACCTGAAACTGATCATTCTCAGAATACCCCAGATCCGGGTCAGAATATACCTTTTTCATGTAAATACCCCATATTGGTAGAGCCATATTAGCACCCTGACCTTCATTTGTAAAATCAAAATGGATATCTCTGTCCTCGCCTCCTACCCAAACGCCACTTACAAGTCTTGGAGTAACTCCCATAAACCAACCGTCAGAATTATTTTGTGTTGTACCTGTTTTACCTGCAATTTGTCCGCGAAAAGCATATTTGCTTCCTCTTAACCTCGTTCCGGTACCATGATCAATTACTGCTCTCATCATAGAAAGCATCTTATAGGATGTAATTTCACTGAAAACCTCAGACATCTGTGGAGAAAAATGAGCTAGTTCGTTTCCGTTTTTATCTTCGATTCTGGTTACAAACAGCGGTTTCACCCTTATACCACGATTTGCAAAGCTTGTATATGCACTAACCATTTCAGCTACTGTTGCATCGCAGGTACCCACACAAAGTGAAACCACAGGATCAATCTGCCCGTTCAGTCCGAATGAGTGTATCATTCTTGCAAATGAATATGGAGAAAAATGGCTCATTAACCAGGCTGAAATCCAGTTATTTGAATTTGCCAGTCCCCAGCGAAGAGTTACGGTTTCTCCCATATGACTTTTGTTGACATTTCTTGGAGTCCAGGGCTGACCTGTTTCAGTTATCAGTGTAATTGGTTGGTTTACAACCTTATCACACGGAGTGTAACCTTCTTCCATTGCCATTGTATATAGATATGGTTTCACAGTAGATCCGACCTGTCTTCTTCCATACATGACCATGTCGTACTGGAACGGATTATATGAAACTCCTCCGACATATGCTTTAACATGGCCGTTCATCGGATCCATTGACATAAAGCCTGCTCTCAGGAAAAACTTGTGATACAAAATTGAATCAAGAGGAGACATTACAGTATCCTTTATGCCATTGTAAGTAAATACAGACATTTCAACTTTTTTCCTGAATGCAGACATGATTTCATCATCAGAAAAACCGGCTTCTTTCATTACTCTGTATCTTTCTGATGTTCGAATGCTTTTTATCTTGATTTTTTCAAGATCTTCAGGTTTGATATTTTTGGTATATGGTGCATAACTTCTTCCCTTTTTTTCCTTATTAAAAAGGCCCTGTAAATATCCGCCAACATGCTCATAAACTGCCTCTTCTGCGTATTTTTGCATTTTGGAATCAATAGTAGTGTATATTTTTAGACCATCAGTATACAGATTGTAACCCGATCCATCTTCTTTCTTATTTTTATTACACCAGCCATAAAGCGGATTTGTAGCCCATGCAAGTGAGTCATCTCTGTATTGTTGTATCTGCCAATCAGCATAATTACGCTTATTTGGTTTCTTTTTAGTCAGAATCTGACGTAAATATTCCCTGAAATACGGAGCAGGACCTTCCTTATGATCTACTTTATGATAGTCAAGCGCCAAAGGCAACTGCTGAAGAGAATCCCTTTTTTCCTTAGTAATAAATTTTGCTTTGCACATTTGATTCAGGACGGTATTCCTTCTGTCACGACTTCTTTCAGGAAATCTTACAGGATTATAATAGGCTGAGTTTTTACACATACCTATCAGCGTGGCAGACTCTTCGATTTTAAGTTTGTCCGGAGTTGTACCAAAATATGTCCATGAAGCAGTTTTTATTCCAACAGAACTGTTTGAAAAATCATATTGGTTAAGGTACATTGTAAGTATTTCCTCTTTTGTATAAAACCTCTCAAGTTTTACTGCGATGACCCACTCAATAGGCTTTTGCATCAATCGCTCAAGCTTATTTTCAGCTCTGGGCGTGTATAATTGTTTTGCAAGTTGCTGGGAAAGAGTACTTCCACCACCTGCTTTTTTGTTGAAAAACAGTCCACGTTTGACAATTGCGCGGAATATAGCCTTGATATCTATGCCGGAATGTTTTGTAAATCTCACATCTTCAGTTGAAATCAATGCATTTACAACATTAGGAGATAACTGATTGTACGAAACCATTACCCTGTTGCCTGTATTTTTGTGATAGTACGTATTGAGTACTACACCATCAGAAGTATAAACTTCTGTAGCAAAATTATTTTTAGGGTTTTCCAACTCTTCAATCGGTGGCATATATCCGATGATACCCGTAGAAATGAGTGTGAAGATTATTATTGAAAGTATAATTCCCAGGCCGAATAGTATCCAGAAAATGCGTATTATTCTTTTGAGCAACATAAATTTATGAATTAGCATGACAAAATTACACTTTTCTTTTACAATTCATATTTTGTCATCGCTTTGTTTTTATTTCTGATTCTGATTTCAATCAGAAAGTTTTAGTATTTTTGTATAACAAGAAAATCCTTTTCAGCCTTATGTCAACCAAAAGTATCGTAGCAATATCCGATTATTCCAAAGATCAGATAATTAACATTTTGGATAGTGCTGTTACCTTCGAAGCCAATCCAAACCAAAGTCTTCTTAACGGTAAAGTTGCTGCCACCCTTTTTTTCGAACCATCCACCAGAACAAGGTTGAGTTTTGAAACTGCAGTTCAGCGCCTTGGAGGACGTGTTATAGGTTTTTCAGATGCAGCGACTTCAAGTTCATCCAAAGGTGAAACCCTTAATGATACAATCAGAATGGTTTCAAATTATGCGGATATCATAATTATGAGACACTTTCTGGAAGGTGCAGCCAGATATGCTTCTGAAGTAACATCAATACCTGTAATAAATGCAGGAGATGGATCAAATCAGCATCCTTCACAGACTATGCTGGATCTTTATTCCATAAGAAAAACACAAGGCAGACTTGAAAATATGAAAATAGCCATGGTTGGTGACCTGAAATATGGCAGAACCGTTCATTCTCTGATAATGGCAATGAAATATTTTTCACCCGAGTTTTACTTCATTGCTCCTGAAGAATTAAAAATGCCTGAAGAGTATAAAGTAGTATGTAAAGAAGCCGGAATAAAATATACCGAAGCATATGATTTCAGCACCGACCTTATTAATAAAGTAGACATTTTATACATGACAAGGGTTCAGAAAGAGAGATTTACTGATCTTATGGAATACGAAAAAGTCAAAAATGTCTATACTCTGAGGAAAGAAATGCTTGAAAACTCTAAAGATAACCTGAGAATACTTCATCCGCTGCCAAGAGTCAATGAAATTGACCAGGATGTTGATGAAAGCCCGAAGGCATATTATTTTGAACAGGCTCAAAATGGTCTTTACGTTCGCCAGGCTATGATTTGCAATGCTATGGGATTGATTTAATATACAAAATATGGATTTGTCTAATTTGAAAGAATTACAGGTAAAAGCCCTGAAGAATGGTACAGTAATTGACCATATTCCGCCTCATCTTTTATTTAAAGTTGTTTCTCTGCTTCAATTGGATCAGGTACGCAACCGGGTAACAATAGGGAACAATCTGAACAGCAAAAAGATGGAAAAAAAGGGTATAATAAAGATATCCGATAGATATTATGCTGACGAAGAAATTAACAGGATTGCTCTGATAGCGCCTTCGGCAAAAATCAATGTAATAAAGGAATACGAAGTCGTCGAAAAAAAAGAGCTGACACCTCCCGACAGCTTTACAGGTATAGTCAAATGTCCTAATCCTAAATGCATAACCAACAATGAACCGATGAAAACCAGGTTCAATGTAATTGATAAAAATCCTATTGTTTTAAAATGTAAATACTGCGAAAAGGAAATAAAGCAGGAAGACATACAACTATTCTAATTATAAGATGAAGATTGACTGGAAACCCGGAACAATGATATACCCATTACCGGCTGTTATGGTAAGTTGTGGCTCAAATCAAAATGATTTTAATATTCTGACCGTATCCTGGGTAGGAACGATTTGTTCCAATCCACCTATGTGTTATATATCTGTAAGACCTGAAAGACACTCATATGAAATTCTTAAAAAAGATATGGAATTTGTCATCAATCTTACTACCAAGGATATGGCATTCGCAACAGATTGGTGTGGAGTCAGATCAGGAAAAAACTTTGATAAATTCAGCGAGATGAAACTTACTCCGGGTAAATCAACCATGGTTTCAGCCCCGACCATAGCTGAATCTCCTGTTAATATTGAATGCAGAGTTAAAGAAGTTCTAAGACTGGGCTCTCATGACATGTTCATTGCAGATGTACTTAATGTGCAGGTTGAAGATGCGTTTCTTGATTCTGAAACCGGAGCTTTTGATATGGAAAAAACTGATCTTTTGGTTTATTCACACGGATTTTATCATGAAATAGGACCGGCAATAGGCAAATTTGGTTGGTCAGTACAAAAAAAGAAATAATACAGATTTATGTTAATTGCTGAAAACAACTGTCACGAAATAAAACAAAGAGGTCGTATAGAAGTTATTTGCGGTTCTATGTTTTCCGGTAAAACAGAAGAATTAATAAGAAGACTCAAAAGAGCATCTATTGCAAAACAAAAGGTTGAAATATACAAACCTGCCATTGATACCAGATATTCTGAAGAGAATGTGGTTTCTCACGATTCTAATTCTATTGTTTGCACTCCTGTGAATACTTCGGAGAGCATATTACTGCTCACGGGAGGTGTGGATGTAGTCGGCATCGATGAAGCTCAGTTTTTTGACGAGAATCTTGTTGAAGTCTGCTCAAAACTGGCGAATGAGGGTGTAAGAGTTATTATTGCAGGTCTGGATATGGATTATCTGGGTAATCCTTTTGGTCCTATGCCGGCT
>CAZCWK010000009.1:7715-12585 GCA_964502355.1 uncultured Bacteroidales bacterium | reverse complement strand
GCTTTGGCAAGTATTGCTGAAGATGTAACCAAAGTACATGCTATTTGCGTTGATTGCGGATCTCTTGCCCAATATTCTTACAGACTTGCTGTTGGCGACAAGCAGGTATTGCTTGGTGAGAAAAATGAGTATATGCCTTTGTGTAGGACTTGTTATAATAAAGCAATGCAAAATCGTGACAATAAATAATTATAATGACACTTAGCCGTGTCATTTTTTATTTTTGACTAATATATCTATCTTTGCGACTTCAAAAAAACATCTTTTTAAACTCAAATATATGAAACGGGATCAGGTAATTTTTGACATTATTGAACGTGAACATCAGCGTCAACTTAAAGGAATAGAGTTGATTGCTTCTGAAAACTTTGTAAGTGACCAGGTGATGCAGGCTATGGGAACATGGCTCACCAATAAATATGCTGAAGGTTATCCGGGTCATCGTTATTATGGAGGTTGCGAAGTTGTTGATGAAAGTGAAACTCTGGCTATCGAACGTTTGAAACAACTTTTCGGAGCAGAATATGCAAATGTTCAACCACATTCAGGAGCGCAAGCTAATGCAGCTGTATTTTTGGCGGTTATGAACCCGGGGGATTCATTCCTTGGTCTCAATCTTTCTCACGGTGGTCACTTGTCACACGGCTCTCCTGTAAATAGTTCAGGTATTTTGTACAAACCTTTGGCTTATAATGTTAAGGAAGAAACCGGTTTGGTTGACTACGACCAGATGGAACAGGTAGCCCTGGCTGAAAGACCAAAACTTATCGTTGGAGGTGCCTCAGCATATTCAAGGGAATGGGATTATGAGAGAATGCGTGCTATAGCTGATAAAATAGGTGCTCTTCTTATGATAGACATGGCACATCCTGCAGGTCTTATTGCTGCCGGTTTACTTAAAAATCCACTGAAATATGCACATATTGTAACTTCTACTACTCATAAGACTTTACGCGGACCTCGCGGTGGTATTATTCTGTTGGGTAAAGATTTTGAGAATCCATGGGGTAAAACTACTCCAAAGGGTGAAATTAAGAAAATGTCTTCACTTCTTGATTCAGCAGTTTTCCCTGGTATCCAGGGTGGACCTCTTGAACATGTAATTGCTGCTAAAGCAGTAGCTTTTGGTGAAGCACTTCAGCCTGAATTCGTTGATTATCAGACACAAGTTAAGAAAAATGCTGCTGTGATGGCTTCTGCTTTTATTGACAAAGGTTACAAGATTATATCAAACGGTACAGATAACCACTCAATGCTTATCGACTTACGCACTAAATTTCCCGATTTAACAGGTAAAGTTGCTGAAAAAGCTTTGGTTAGTGCTGATATAACCATTAATAAAAACATGGTTCCGTTTGATTCACGTTCACCATTCCAGACTTCCGGTTTCCGCGTTGGAACTCCGGCTATAACTACCCGTGGTGCTAAAGAACCTTTAATGAGTCAGATTGTAGAGTTGATTGATACGGTTCTTTGTTCACCTGAAGATGAAAAAGTCATAAAGAGTGTCCGTGAAAAAGTAAACTCAATCATGGCTGATTACCCTCTGTTTGCATACTGAAATAATTAAGATTTTCCTTTAAAAATCAGAGAAAGACTTATAAGTAAACCCCAATGGTTATTGATTAACTATTGGGGTTTAATATTATGTAAATCAGTGAGTATTTATTTTTTTCTCAATCTGATGACTAATCTGAATATCCAGACTACTGCTACAGCAAGTAATAACCTGGGTATTGTTACCCAGAATACTGATGCTCCGATTGCAATAAACAGCAATGAATCTTCAAGTAATGAATGGCAAACCGCAAGATGGTTATTAAGCATTCTGGCTTCACCTACTGAAATCTTATTTTCATTAACCTGTTCAATCATTATTGCTGAGCCATAGGTAAGACCTACTACATTACCGATAATCCATAAAAATGAACTATTCCCGGATAGTCCCATAAATTTCATTAAAGGAGCAAAAACAGAAGCCAGTTTACCCATAATTCTGAACTCTTCAAGCAATCTCTGAAGAACCATAAGTCCGCTTACTATCAACACCATCTTTATAACTAATTCAACTGCGCCAATAGTCCAGTTCTGCATCATCTGAATAAATGATATAGTTTCTGATGAACCGGAAATACCAGATACGATTTCTCCCGGATTTTCAGGAATTAATAAATTCCATATAAATGCAGCAACAAAGCTCAACACAAATCTCATTAAGTACATGAATATGAACGAAGAACCGGTCTTTTTCTGAACTGCTGATTCAACTATTAAATTATGTGATATAAGACACATTATGGCCAGAATCGAGATCTGTTTTACGGTAAGAGTCATTGTACTTATAATAGCAGCCGGAGCATATAGAGGAAGGAAAAGGCTGCAGACAAAAGCTATCGCAGAAGCACCGGGCAAACCCACGGCCTTAAATACAGGATTCAAAACAACAGCAACATAATCAAGCAATCCTGAATACTGCAAAAGCTGTACACCCAGGGAAATCGGGATTATTAGTTTGATAAGCCAGAGAATGGTTTTCCAGGCTTTAGGTAAACCGCTTTTAACAGCATTAGTAATACGTTGTGAAGTATTTGTCATTTTTTGAAATGTCTATCGATCTCGCGCTTATCTTCACGTTCTTTAATGGACTCTCTTTTATCGTATGCTTTTTTACCTTTTGCTACCGCCACATCCAATTTAGCCAATCCTTTTTCATTAATAAACATTTTTACGGGTACGATAGTAAAACCGGTTTCTTTTGTAAGTCTGGTCAGTTTTCTGAGTTCTTTTTTGTTAAGTAACAACTTCCTGTCTCTTCTGGGATTATGGTTATTATAAGTACCGTAAAAATATTCGGAGATCTGAATATTTTTTGCCCACAATTCGTTGTTCTGCATTATGCAATAACTATCCGAAAGACTGACTTTACCCAATCTGATCGATTTAATTTCTGTACCTGTCAGTACAATTCCGGCTGTAAAGAACTCGACAAGTTCGTAGTCGAAACCGGCTCTTTTGTTTTTTATTACAATTTGGGTATTTGGTTTCATCAGAAGAATGCAGGCATTAATAGTTTAAGTAAAATTTCAATCAAAACCGGTATCACTAATATAATCAACCCTGTAACTCCGGTAAATAAACCTTGTTTTTTTTCATCCACATTGTAAAAGCCCGTAGCAGCCTCCCAAATAATTATGAAAATATACAGGAAAAATATCTTTAAAAAAAAGAACTCGCTAATCAATCTTGTAACTATACTAATAGCAAGAACCGGAGCCAGTGAATATGCTGTCAGTATTTCAGCTTTATATTTGCCTGGATTCTGCCCGAACCATTTTCGAAAAATCTTATTCAACAGGCTGGCTGATATAAAATATCCAAAAATAGTTGAAAGGAAAGTAATTATAAACATTTCAAACCCTTCAGTTGCCTTTGCTCTTAACCCGGTATCTTCTCCTGAAATGAAAGGATTAACAAATGAAGTTATGCATGAAAGCGCAACTAAAGGATAAAAAAATTCTGTTAAATATGTCTTTTTGGTAAATGATTCTTGCGAAACCATCTTCCATGCCTTCTGAGGTGATATCAGAAGTATCCATAAGCGTTTAAATGATGAAAACAGCATATATTTATAATATTTGCAAATGTACGAATTTCAGCTTTTAAAATGAAGTGTGTCTACCTTTTCAAATGCCTCTTTCAATCTTAAAGCATCTCTTTTCCTTATTCTGACTTGCATTATGCAATCCATTTCATATTCCTGTGAAATGATTGATGCTCCTGAATTTTTTATCAGCTTCATCACTTCATTGAGCAGCGGAAATTCAAATTTTATAATATAATCCACATCAACTGTTTTTTCAATAACGCCGGCTATACTTAGCGCCTCAGCAGCAGCACTTTTGTAAGCATTTATTAAACCACTGGTTCCTAACAAAATGCCACCAAAATAACGGATAACAACCACCAGAATATTCGTCAAACCAAATGATTGAATCTGACCATGTATTGGTCTGCCTGCTGTTCCGGAAGGTTCACCGTCATCATTAGCTCTGAATTCATTACCATCCGGTCCCAAAACGTATGCATAGCAAACATGACGAGCGTCATGATATGACTTCTTGTATCCTTCAAGAATCGTTTTAATATCATCAATCGACTCTACCGGATGTGCAAAAGCCAGAAATTTGCTGCCTTTGTCTTTATATAAGCCCTCACTTAGACTACTTATTGTTTTAAAAACATCTGATTGCATAAACAGAGCATACTTTTGATTTTATAATGTGCAAATTTAATTCATTAACAATATAATAAAAAAAATGGCTGCCCTCATCAAGGACAGCCAGTCTATTTTATTTCAAAATATCAGTCGAGTTTATGTATGACAAGACCTGAACGAAGCTTAGGCTCAAACCAGGTCGTTTTAGGAGGCATAATATTTCCACTGTCTGCAATATCTATCAGTTGTTTCATTGAAACCGGATACAGCGCAAGAGCAACTTTCATTTCACCACTATCCACACGCTTCGAAAGCTCACCCAGACCACGTATACCACCGACAAAATCAATTCTCTTATCTGAACGCAAATCTTTTATACCAAGTATTTCATCCAAAATAAGATTTGAGGATATTGTCACATCAAGTACACCAATAGGATCGTTATCATTATAAGTACCGTCCCTGGCTGTTAAAGAATACCAGCGACCTGATAAATAGAGTGAGAAGTTATGCAAACAGGCAGGTTTATATATCTCAGTGCCTTTTTCCTCAACTACGAAGTGTCTATCTAAAGCTTTAATAAATTCCTCTTCGCTAAGACCATTAAGATCCTTGACAACTCTGTTATAATCAATTATAGTAAGCTGATTATCA
>CAZCWK010000009.1:0-7705 GCA_964502355.1 uncultured Bacteroidales bacterium | reverse complement strand
CACAGCCATAAAAAAATTATACTCTTCATCTCCTTTGTGATCAGGATTATTTTTTGCCTTCTCTGCACCAACCAAAGCTGCGGCAGCAGAACGATGATGACCATCAGCAATATATAGTGAAGGCATTGAATCGAAGTATTCGGTTATTTTTTTAATATCACTATCTTCAGTAACAATCCAGAAATGATGACCAAAATCATCAGGAGTTACAAAATCAAATTCAGGTTTACCGGCAGTGTATTTTGAAACAATTTCGTCAAGTTCAGTTTTAGCAGGATATGCAAAGAAAACAGGTTCAATATTTGCATTATTGACTCTGACATGCTTCATTCTATCCTCTTCTTTATCCCTGCGGGTTAACTCATGTTTTTTAATACGGCCGTTCATATAATCATCTACCCATGCACATACAACAAGACCATACTGAGTCTTGCCATTCATTGTCTGAGCATAGATATAATAATATTCTTTTTCATCCTGAATCAGCCATTTATTATCCTGAAACCTGGTGAAGTTTTCCAAAGCCTTTGAATATACTTTTTCATCATGTTCATCAGTACCAACCGGAAAATCAATTTCAGGTTTGATTATATGGTAAAGTGACTTTTCGTTATCACCTGCTTCAAATCGTGCTTCTTCAGAATTTAGAACATCATATGGACGGGAAGCCACCAGTTCTACAAGTTCTACCGGTGGCCTGAGTCCTTTAAAAGGTTTAATTTTTGCCATTTGTAATTATTTGTTTACACGGAAACGCTGGTTACCGTTAACTAGGAAATCCACTATCTGGTGAGCAGCAGCTATACCTGCATTAATGTTGGCCTCAGCTGTTTGTGCACCCATCTTTTTTGGAGTGGAAAAATATCTTTCAGGAAATTTTGAGACAAAAGTAGCATGGGCAGATGGCATAATATCTGTAATATATCTTACATCAGATCTTTCTTCCATAAGATTTATCAAACTAACTTCGTCAATAACTTCTTTTCTTGCAGTATTTACAAGTAATGCACCCTTTGGCATACGGCCAACCAGAGCGGCATTTATAGAGTTTTTGGTTTCAGGAGTAGCAGGTATGTGTAATGAAATCACATCGCAGGTTGAATACAATTCCTCAACACTACCAAGTGCTTTAACTCCATCCTTTTCAATAACCTCAGCAGGACAAAATGCATCATATGCAAATATTTCCATACCAAAGCCTTTAGCAATTCTTGCAACGTTACGGCCAACATTTCCATATGCATGTATACCTAATTTCTTACCCATCAGCTCTGTTCCGGAAGTACCATTGTAGAGATTTCTCACACCATAAACCATTAAGCCTAAAGCAAGTTCAGCAACTGCATTCGCATTCTGGCCGGGTGTATTCATAACACAAACACCCTTTGATGTAGCAGCTTCCAGATCAACATTATCATAACCTGCACCGGCGCGAACTACAATTTTGAGATTATTGGATGCTTCAAGCACCTCTGAATCAATTATATCGCTCCTGATAATAACAGCATTAGCATCAGATATTGCTTCGAGAAGCTGTTTCTTTTCAGTGTATTTTTCCAAAAGCGCAAGTTGAAAACCTGCTTCATCAACGACCTTTCTGATACCTTCTACAGCAACTTTTGCAAAAGGTTTGTCAGTAGCTATTAATACTTTCATGGTTTTTATTTTTTTATTTTATTCCCGGAATGACTCAGGAAAAACATTGATTATTGTATTTTATCTAATTGAAAAAGCGGGTATCAACAGAATACTTTTGAAACCCGCCTGTTATACAGATCACTAAATAATTAGTGATTGGCAGCAAATTCTTTCATGCAATCCACAAGAGCCTGAACACTTTCAATAGGCATTGCATTGTAAATGGAAGCACGGAAACCACCAACAGAGCGATGTCCCTTAATGCCTACCATACCTTTGGAAGATGCAAATTTTGCAAATTCTTCTTCAAGATCTTCTTTACCATCATTCATTATAAAACAAACGTTCATGATTGAACGGTCTTCTTTGCAGGTAACAGAACCTTTAAATAAAGGATTGCTGTCGATTTCATCATAAATAATCTTAGCCTTTGCCTTGTTTAACTTGTAGATTTCTTCAACACCACCGATTTCCTTGTAATATTTCAAAGTTTGCAAAGCAGAGAATATCGGCAATACAGGAGGTGTATTAAACATAGACTCTTTATCGATATGAGTCTTGTAATTAAGCATTGTTGGTATCGGACGTGTAACTTTACCCAAAGCATCTTTACGAATAATACATATAGTAACACCCGCAGGAGCCAGATTCTTCTGAGCACCGGCAAAAATCATTATATAATCAGTAAAATCAATAGGACGTGAAAAAATGTCTGAAGACATATCTGCAATGATTGGTAAACCTACATGAAGATCCTCATGCATTTCAGTTCCAAAAATCGTATTATTTGTACAATAGTAGAAGTAATCTGAATCAGCAGGGATTTCATATCCTTTAGGAATATAAGTGTAATTATCTGCTTTTGAGGATGCCACAACGTTTACTTCACCAAAGAATTTACCTTCCTTAATAGCATTGTTTGCCCATGTACCTGTATCAAGAAAAGAAGCTTTCTTTTCAAGAAAATTGTACGGAGCCATACAAAACTGTAGACTTGCTCCACCACCAAGGAATATGACCTCGAATTCTTCAGGAACATTCAAAAGTTCCTTAACCATTGACCTTGCTTCATCACAAACTGCCACGAACTCTTTACCACGATGTGAAACTTCAAGTAATGAAAGACCTGTCCCGGCAAAATCAAGCACTGCTTCAGCAGTTTTTTGAATTGTGTACTGACTTAAAATTGAAGGACCTGCGGAAAAATTGTGTTTTTTCATAAATTTGAAAATTGTAATTTTTTTTGGAATCGAATTGCCGCAAAATTACAAAATAATTTTTTCAGTCCATGCTTCTAAGTTTTTTTTTAATGTACTTTTGTGATTATTGTAAGAAAATGTCACGAGATCGACAGTTTGACAAATAATTTGTAATCATGTCTAAACCACTTGCAGAACGCTTAAGGCCCAATAATCTGGATGAATATGTCGGACAGCAACATCTGGTCGGACCTCAGGGAGTTATCCGCAAGATGATTGAATCCGGCAATGTAACGTCTTTCATTTTGTGGGGGCCTCCCGGAGTAGGAAAAACAACCTTAGCAAGAATAATTGCTCAGCAACTTGACAGACCATTCTATACACTTAGTGCGGTTACATCAGGAGTCAAGGATGTAAGAGAAGTTATTGATAAGGCAAAATCCAATCCACTATTTACAACCCGAGTCCCCATACTGTTTATAGATGAAATACACAGATTCAGTAAATCACAACAGGATTCACTGCTTGGAGCAGTTGAAAGTGGCGTTTTTGTACTGATTGGTGCAACAACGGAGAATCCCTCGTTTGAAGTTATTACGCCTTTGCTTTCAAGATGCCAGGTCTATGTTTTGCAATCATTAGATACGAAAGATCTTGACTTTTTGCTTGAAAGAGCTATCAGTAAAGATACCGAGTTAAAAAAAAGGGAGTTCAATATTGAACAAAAAAATGCAATGTACAGGTTTTCAGGTGGTGATGCCCGAAAATTGTTAAATATCATTGAGCTTGTAGTCAACTCTTCAGAAGAAAACAAACCAGTAATCATAAATGATGAGATCGTTACCTCATGCCTTCAGGAAAACCCGATGGCTTATGACAAAAACGGTGAAATTCATTACGATATCATTTCTGCGTTTATAAAATCCATAAGAGGAAGCGACCCGGATGCAGCTGTCTATTGGCTTGCAAGAATGGTTGCGGGAGGCGAAGATCCAAAATTTATTGCCAGAAGACTGTTGATACTTGCATCTGAAGACATCGGACTGGCAAATCCGAACGCTGTATTGCTTGCAAATACCTGTTTTGACACTGTCCATAAAATCGGATGGCCGGAAAGTCGTATTATCCTGTCAGAAACAACAATATATCTGGCTTCAAGCCCGAAAAGCAACTCTGCATATATGGCAATCAATAATGCACTGGCAACAGTTGAAGAAACCGGTAACTTACCTGTACCTCTGCATCTGAGAAATGCTCCAACCAAGCTGATGAAACAGCTGGATTATGGTAAAGATTACAAATACGCCCATGATTATGAAAACAATTTTGTTGAACAGGAATTCCTTCCTAAAAAAATAAAAGGGAAAGTTTTTTGGAAACCTCAGGGAAATCCGTCCGAATCCAAGATGAAGGAACTACTGGGCAAACTCTGGAAAAAGAGATACTGACTCCGGCTTCACTTTTAAAATACTCAAATCCCCCCTCAAATTTAGCTGAAGTACGGCAATAAGTACCCTCAGGCTTCAAAAAAATGGTTTATATTTGTACAAAACAATCACTTATATGAAACGATTACTATTAACATTGGCAATTATTGCATCTGTAAGTTTATCAGCTGCAGAACTTCCTGACAAAAAAGAAATACTTGGTAAAATGGAGCTGGCAAACGGCTATTTCATGACCAAATACTCTGATTACACTGCCCCAAGCAACGTTGGAAGATTAAGACCCAGCAATATATGGACCAGGAGCGTCTATTATGAAGGTTTAATGGCACTTCATCAGATAATGCCCAAAGAAAAATACTATGACTACGCTTATGGTTGGGCAAATTTTCATAAATGGGGTTTCAGAGATGGCAATACCACAAGAAATGCTGACAACTACTGTGCTTCACAGATTTATGCAGATCTTTACAAAATGTGTCCTGATCCGGTAGCTATAAAAAACACCCGTATAAACATGGAGATGCTTTTAAATACGCCACAAAATGGTGACTGGACATGGATTGATGCTATACAGATGGGTATGCCGGTGTTTGCAAAAATGGGTGTAATCGAAAAAGATTGCAGATATTTTGAAAAAGCCTGGAAGATGTATTCTGAAACCAGAAATGTTATCGGAGGTAAAGGTTTGTGGAATCCTGCTGACGGTCTTTGGTGGAGAGATGCAGATTTCTGTCCTCCATATAAAGAGCCAAATGGAGAAGATTGCTACTGGTCGCGTGGAAACGGATGGGTATATGCTGCACTTGCAAGGTTTATGGACATTACACCTTATGACGAAAAACATCGTAAGGACTATATAAAAGATTTTCTTGCTATGTCAAAAGCTCTTAAAGCTTGTCAGCGCGAAGATGGTTTGTGGAATGTAAGTCTGCATGATCCGGACAATTTCGGTGGTAAGGAGATAACCGGTACCTCATTATTCATTTATGGCATGGCATGGGGTATACGTAATGGTATCTTACCGGAAAAAGAATATTTACCTTTAATTGTCAAAGCCTGGGATTCAATAATTAAAGATGCTTTACATGATAATGGTTTTCTTGGATTTGTACAGGGTACAGGTAAAGAACCAAAAGACGGACAGCCTGTTACATATGACAAGGTTCCTGATTTTGAAGACTATGGTTTAGGATGCTTCCTGCTAGCAGGTTCCGAACTTTATAAACTTAAATAACTATTGAATATCTGACACTTATCAAATCATAATGAAAGATACACTTCAAATAAAAAAAAGATTTATTATTTTTTTATCAATTATTTCCAGCTCAAATTGCTTTGAGGTTTTATCCTCAAATTGCAATATTATTGATTATGGTGCAGTATCAGATACCACAATATTAAGTACAAAAGCTATTCAAAAAGCTATTGATGTCTGCAACTCAACCGGTGGTGGAATAGTAAATATTCCTGCCGGCTCTTACAAGACAGGCAGCATATTCCTGAAAGATAACGTCATACTGAATATTGAAAATGGAGCGACATTATACGGAAGTACTAATCTGGCAGATTATGTAAAAATTCAACCTGCTTATGTTTCATTAAGAACCCAGGTAGCAACTATTCAGCTGATTTATGCAGAAAATGCCGTAAATACAGGAATAACCGGAACAGGATTGATAGATGGTCAGGGAAAGGGATTTGTAAAACTTACTGAACACGACGAAGGCATTACCAGACCTCATCTTATCAGATTCATTACCTGCAGGAATATAAATATCAAAGATGTCAATCTGAAAAGCTCCGGTTGCTGGATGCAGCACTATCTGGCTTGTGACGAACTATCTATAGATGGTATCAAAGTCTTTAACAGAAATAATTACAATAATGACGCGCTTGATATTGACGGATGTAAAAATGTCACGGTTTCAAACATTATCTGTGATTCAGATGACGATGGCATCACATTAAAAAGCACTTCTCCCCGACTCTGTGAAAATATTGCAATAAATAATTGTGTAATAAGCAGCAGATGTAATGCCATAAAACTGGGCACGGAGACCAATGGCGGTTTCAAAAACATAGCGATTACCAACTGCATCGTGAAACCTTCTCAAATCGAAGCTAATGCGTTTTACGGCAGAGAAAAAGGTCTTGCCGGTATAGCTCTCGAAATAGTTGACGGAGGCTTAATGGAAGGTGTTAATATTTCAGGAATACAAATTGACGGTACGACTGCACCAATTTTTGTTAGACTTGGCAACAGGGCAAGATCATACAGCAAGGATGTAAAGATTGAAAATGTCGGAACTATTAATCATGTAAGCTTAAGCAACATTAAGGCTATAAACGCAGGCAATACAGGATGTTCCATTACAGGCATTCCCGGTTTTAATCCGACCAAAATAAGCCTGAACAATATATCCATAAATTTTGCCGGAGGAGGCAAAAAGGAAGATGTTTTAAGAGAAATACCCGAGAAACCTGCCGATTATCCAGAATCAACAATGTTCGGAGATTTACCCGCATATGGTTTTTATATAAGACATGCTTCAAATATAGCTTTTACCAACACTATTTTATCTTTTAAGGAAAATGACTTCAGGCCTGCGATATTTCTGGATGATGTTCAAAAAAGCCTGTTTTCAAATATCCAGTTACAAAATTGTAATGAATCCGGATCTGCTTTTTACCTGAATAGGTGTAATTCTGTTATAATAAAGGACAATATAATGACGGGGATAAAAGGCAAAATGGTTAAGGGATCTGAAAGTTGCGATGGAATCATTATAAAAGACAATTTACCCGAAAACTAAAGGTCTGAGGGTGTCCTGTTTATACGCTAAGTATTTTTAACTCAATACGAATACCATACCATTGATTTCATCGATAGATATTCGCATTTAAAAAGAAATAAATTTATCAGGAGAAAGCGACCCGGGAGTAACTTTTATAATATCAATGGATCCTTTAAACCAGTAAAGCAGATTTTGCCTGACACCAATTGAAGTTTTGCTTCCTTTTACCGGATTTATATCAATAAATCCTTCCAGCTCTTTTTTACCGTCAACATATGACACTACTTTGCCATTATCACAAACCATAGCAATACGATACCATTTGTCATATTCATGTATCAAAGTTGGATCAATTAATATAACTTGTTTTTCGCCGCTTTTTATATAAGAATCAAGCCACCACCCTTTTCTGCTGTTTCTGGTTTCAAGGAGGACTCTGTCGCCTTCAATTTCTCCAAAATGAAGAAACCTTTGTTCCTTTTTACCATTACGGTCAGGTTTAAATAATACTTCGATTGTAAAGCTTTTTAACCCTTCAACAGGATTAATGTCTGCAATAATACAGTTATTCCGTAAGCGTCTCCAGGGTACCCTTTCCTGATTTCTTGTGTTAACAGAAACTTTT
>CAZCWK010000008.1:24340-77858 GCA_964502355.1 uncultured Bacteroidales bacterium | reverse complement strand
CTGAGGTAGTACTCACCTGCTCCAAGATTCTTAAATGTGAGAGTATCAGAATTTCCCTTTCTACCATATTTTGACCAGAATTCATGAGTACCATCAACATCATAAAGATACATACCACTAAAAAGTTCTGACGAAACTGATTCAACAATTTCTATTTTACCATCAGAAGGAATTGTAAACTTGTACCAGTCGTCATAATCAGTATTATTGTTTCTGTAAAAACCAATATGACCGGTAATTTCTGTATTAATTTGAATAACATTTGCGGAATTATTCAAGCTATTAGGTTCTGAATCATTTAAATACACTGCAGGAGTAAAATTAACACTAAAATTGTAAGAACCGTAACTAAAATTCCAGCTATTAATTCTGAGGTAGTATTCACCTGCTCCAAGATTCTTAAATGTGAGAGTATCAGAATTTCCCTTTCTACCATATTTTGACCAGAATTCATGAGTACCATCAACATCATAAAGATACATACCACTAAAAAGTTCTGACGAAACTGATTCAACAATTTCTATTTTACCATCAGAAGGAATTGTAAACTTGTACCAGTCGTCATAATCAGTAGTTTGATCATTAATTTTATAACCCACAGTACCAGTTACAGATGAGTTAATATTAATACCAGTTGCTGTTTGATAAGTGCCATCGGTATCAATTTGCGAGAAAAGTTCAAAACTAAAAAGTAAAACTGAAACCAATGTCAATGTCCTGATTAATTGAGTTGTTTTCATAGCTCCGTTGTTTTTAGATTTTAATCATTTATTACAACACATAAAAAATCTGTTTTGTTCATTAATACCACTCATGCTGCACCAAAAAAAAGGTTGGTCAAAAACAAGACCAACCTTTTAAAAAAATGTACGATTACATTATTTTATCCACGAAGTTGCGATGGTCAAACCGGCCATGACTATTGAAACCATACTCATTAGTTTAATTAATATATTTAAACTCGGCCCTGATGTATCCTTAAATGGATCACCGACAGTATCTCCGGTAACAGTAGCTTTATGAGTCTCAGAGCCCTTACCTCCCAAATGACCTTCTTCTACATATTTTTTGGCATTATCCCAGGCACCACCCGAGTTAGCCATAAAAATTGCAAGTACAAAACCACTTGAAAGTCCGCCACATAACAAGCCCATGACACCCGGAACACCAATTAACATACCTGTAACTATGGGAACAACGATCGCAAGAAGAGAAGGTATAATCATTTCATGTTGAGCACCCCTGGTTGAGATTTCAACACAACGTTTATAATCAGGAGTTGCTTCACCGGTAAGAATGCCCTTAATTTCACTAAACTGACGCCTTACTTCATCAACCATTTTCCCGGCAGCTCTACCTACAGCCATCATTGTCATACCGCAAAATAGAAATGCCATCATAGCACCAATGAAAACACCTGCAAGAACCAGAGGATTCATCAGATTTATATCATAGTAAACCATAAAATCCGAAAAGCTCGCCTTAGCAGTATCGATTACTTTATCACCAACAGTCAAAGTTGTCTCTCCAATTCTTAATAATCCAATCTTAATTTCTTCAATATACGAAGCCAGTAGAGCGAGCGCAGTCAATGCAGCAGAGCCAATAGCGAAGCCTTTTCCAGTTGCAGCAGTCGTATTTCCCAGTGAATCCAGAGCATCAGTACGTTTACGAACCTCTTCACCCAAACCTGACATTTCAGCATTACCACCTGCATTATCAGCTATCGGGCCATATGCGTCAGTAGCCAGAGTAATTCCTAAAGTTGAAAGCATACCCACTGCAGCAATTCCGATACCATATAATCCCATACCAATATTATCAAAGCTACCACCGGAAGCCAGTATGAATGAGGCAACAATACCAATCGCAACAGTTACTACAGGAATGGCAGTTGACATCATACCCAGACCAATACCATTAATAATTACTGTAGCTGGACCCGTTTTGCCACTTTCAGCGAGGCGAATGGTTGGTTTATATGAATGAGATGTATAATATTCAGTTGACTTTCCAATCACAATACCGACAATCAATCCAACAACTACGCAAAAACCAATCTCAATCCAACTCTCTATTCCCAGAAAATATAGTATTATGAAACCAAAAACAGCAGTTAATAATGAACTTAAATTAATACCACGATTAAGCGAGGCCATTAATTGTTTCATGCTCGTGTCTTCCTTAGTTCTTACGACAAAAATTCCGATTATTGATAATACAACACCTACGGCAGCAATCAGCATTGGAGTTATAACTGCTTTATACTGAAGCATAACATCATTGGTAAATGCAAATGCAGAAGCACCAAGAGCAGCTGTAGCAAGTATTGATCCTGCATAAGATTCATAGAGGTCAGCTCCCATACCGGCAACATCTCCTACGTTATCACCAACATTATCTGCAATAGTAGCAGGATTCCTCGGATCATCTTCAGGTATCCCGGCTTCTACTTTACCCACCAAATCTGCACCAACATCAGCAGCTTTGGTATAAATACCACCACCGACACGGGCAAATAATGCCTGAGTAGAAGCTCCCATACCAAATGTCAACATCGTCGTAGTAATGACGTTCAGTCTGTGCATAGGATCATCCATGATATCAGTAAAATGATTTAAAATAAGGTACCAGGCAGAGATATCTATTAAAACAAGTCCGACAACAACTAATCCCATGACAGCACCACTTCTGAAAGCGATTCTAAGACCTTTGTTTAATGAATCCATAGCTGCATTAGTAGTTCTGGCAGAAGCATAAGTTGCAGTCTTCATACCTAAAAAACCGGCTAAGGCAGAGAAAAATCCACCCGTTAAAAAAGCAACAGGAACCCATGGATTCTGAATATTAAATCCATAAGCCATAATAGAGAATAAAACAACCATACAAAGGAATACTAAACCTACAACTTTGTATTGCTGTTTCAAATACGACATAGCACCTTCCCTTACATACTTTGCAATAGTCATCATTTTTTCAGTGCCTTCACTTGCCTTCATCATCTGCCTGTAAAAGTACCAGGCAAATGTCAGAGCTGCAATTGCTGCAGCAGGAACAATCCAGAAAATTGGTGTTAACATGTTTTGTGTTTTTAATGATAAAAAAAAGGCAGACATAAATGCCTGCCATAAATGTAGTATTTTTTTTAATATCAAAAATTATTCATTCCAAATCTTCCATGCTTCAAGCGCCTGCATATGTAACATTTGAAGACCATTCATTACCAAAGCTCCCCTGTCATTACCATTTTTAAGAAAAAGAGTTGAATCAGGATTATAAACAACATCATACAGTAAATGCCTTTCTGAAACCTCAGAATAATCAATATCAGGACATGAATCCACCTCCGGAAACATACCTAAAGGTGTTGTATTTACAATAACCCTGTGACTTTTATAAATTTCCTTAGTAATATCACCATAAGTAATAATCCCATCTCCTGCTTTTCTTGAAACAAGCGTGATATCCACTCCAAGCTGTTTCAAACCATAAATGACAGCTTTAGAAGCACCTCCGGTACCAAGTACAAGAGCCTTAAGATTATTATTACCGGTTTCATCAGTTTTTAATTTTTCCAACAAAGGTCTTATTGATTCTCTAAAACCAATCAAATCAGTATTATAACCTTTTAAATATGGCTTTTCATCATCAGATCTGATAATCTTAATAACATTTACAGCGCCGGTTTGAGCAGCTTCCGGATCCAACTCATCAAGATAACTCATAACCAACTGCTTGTATGGTATCGTTACATTTAAACCACACAAATCTTTGTTACCGGATATAACTTCATTAAAATCATTAATGGATGAGATAGGATATAAATCATAAACAGCATCAATGTTTTTTTCAGAAAACATCTTAGTAAAAAAAACTTTTGAAAATGAATGTATCAAAGGATACCCGATCAATCCATACTTATTCATATCATTTTTTATTTTGAAGTTTGATCATCAGAGCCATAAATAATATCCATAAAAAGCTTCACGGAGTTTTCGTCAATATCTTTAGCTTTTTTCAGATACTCTCCTGACAAATCTTCGAAACCCAGTTTTGAATATACCAAAGCAAAATATAAGTTGATACCGGTAGTATCCTGATCCAGTGAAAATGCCATTTTATAAAAGTCAAGAGCTTTCTCATATTCACCTTCATCAAAGTTAAGGTTACCTATTGCAGTAAGCACATCAGGTTGTTCATTATTTAATGAAAGTGATCTCAGATAGCTCAGATAAGCTTCATCTTTTAAATCCATCTGAATCATAAGTTCGGCAATGTATGTCCAGATTTCAGGATCCTGATCATTAATCTTCAAAGCCTTATCAAACCAAAAAAGACTTTTTGAATAATTCTTCCTCTCCATAAAGCAAATAGCAAGACCTGTAATGGCATCCAGGTTATCATTACTCATCTTGTATGCTTCGGTGTATATCTTTATTGCTTCCTTGTAAAGACCGGCTTTTTCATAAGCTTCTCCCTGAAAAACAAGCAAATATGCAGTCTTTTCATCAAGATCCATATATTCCTGATATGAATCGGCTGCTTCCTGATAACGTCCTCCCTGAAATAATGCATGAGCTTTTTGAAGACGGGCTATAAAATCATGATCTGATATGGTCAATGCAAACTCATAAGCTTCTACTGCATTTTCCCAGGATTCAAGATTAAACCAGGCTTGTCCAAGGTTAAACCAGGTTTCATTTGAATAAGGATCAATATCCAGTATTTTTTCATAAATACTGATCGCATCATTATATTTTTTTTCCTGTTCAAGACAATAAGCCAGTTCCTCTAAAACTTCTATGTTTTTAGGTTCTTCAGCTAAAATCATATTTAGTACCGATTCGGCTTTTTCAAACATAGACATTTCAGAAAGAACAGAGGATATATCCAGTGCCATCTGAGCCCTGTCTTCAGTATTTTGTTGAAGGAGTTTGTTAAATATAGACATCCCCTCATGAAACTTGTCAGAATGTATTAAAATTTCAGCTTTGAGCATCAGAACGTCTTCATCATCCTTCTCAGGAAGTTTTTCAACAATCTTCAAAGCTCTTCTGTAGTCCCCGATATCGGCAAAAAGAGAAGCTTTCTTCAAAAGAAGAATACTGCTCCCGGGGTGCATTTTTAAGCCATAGTCAATGACATTTTCAGATTCTTTGTCATTACCTACAGAGCGATAAAATTCAGATATGTTCTCAAGCTCATCCACGTCAAAATAACCCGGACGACCAGCCTTCACAGACTCTTCATATCTGTTTATCAGACCTTCAATATTATGTTCATTATCATTAATTCTCATGAAACGAGTAATATTATCTGCCTTTTTGTGCAATTTTTGCCCACGTATCCTTTAAAGTAACCGTTCTGTTGAATATAATTTTTTCAGGAGTTGAATCCGGATCTACATTAAAATAACCAACTCTCATAAACTGGAATGAATCTAAAGCTTTGGCTTCTTTTACTATCGGCTCTATCTTAACATTTGTCAAAACTTTGAGAGAATCCGGATTAAGCATATCTATAAAATCACGATCTTTTTCTTCTGCCGGATTAGATACGGTAAGTAACCTGTCATAAAGTCTTACCTCGGCATCGACGCAATGATTAACGTCAACATAATTGATCGTAGCTTTAACCTTCCTTTTTGCATCAGCCTGACCGGATTTGGTTTCAGGTACATACTCACAATAAACTGTTGAAACCTTTCCATCCTGATCTTTATCAAAAGAAGTACATCGTATGATATAAGCATTCTTCAATCTCACCTCTCTACCCACAGAAAGCCTGTAATATTCAGGAGGAGCAACTTCCATAAAGTCTTCCCTGTCAATATACAATTCCCTGCTGAACGGAACTTTTCTGGTTCCAAGACTTTTATCTTCAGGATTAATATCAGTATCGTTCCATTCCACAGTACCCTCAGGATAATTTTCAACAACAAGTTTAACAGGATCAAGAACTGCACTTACTCGAGGAGCTATTTTATTCAGATGCTCCCTGATGCTATATTCAAGTAGACTTATGTCAATTACACCATCATATTTGGTGTAACCGATACTTTCAATAAAATTCCTGATTGATTCAGGAGTATACCCTCTCCTTCTCAAACCACATATTGTCGGCATTCTCGGATCATCCCAACCTGAAACCTTACCTTCCTTCACCAATTGCAGCATTTTTCTCTTGCTCATCACCATATAAGTGATATTCAAACGATTGAATTCAATCTGCCTTGGTCTGTATAAGTCATTTTCCTTTAGTTGATCAATGAAATAATCATATAGTGGTCTGTGTACTTCAAATTCCAGAGTACAGAGTGAATGAGTAATTCCCTCAAAATAATCACTCTGCCCGTGTGCAAAATCATATAATGGATATACATTCCATTTATCACCTGTGCGGTGATGACTGAGTTTAAGAATTCTGTAGATAAGAGGATCCCTGAAATGCATATTTGAATGAGCCATGTCAATCTTAGCTCTCAGCACTCTGCTACCCTCTTCAAATTCACCGGCCTGCATCCTTTGAAATAAATCAAGATTTTCTTCAACCGAACGGTCTCTGTATGGGCTGTTAATACCGGGAGTAGTAGGAGTTCCTTTTTGTTGAGCAATGACTTCAGCGGATTGATCATCCACATAAGCAAGTCCTCTTTTAATCATTTCAATGGCAAAATCAAATAGTTTGTCAAAATAATCAGAAGCATAATATAAATTATCCCATTGGAAACCAAGCCAGTTGATATCCTCTTTAATCGAATCAACGTACTCTACATCTTCCTTCACAGGATTTGTATCATCAAACCTGAGGTTGCAGGTGCCATTGTAATTTTTAGCTATTCCAAAATCAAGACATATTGCCTTGGCATGACCTATATGAAGATAGCCATTAGGTTCAGGAGGGAATCGTGTAACAATACGTCCTCCATTCTTACCTTCTTTAAGATCATTCTCAACAATTTGTTCGATGAAATTCAACGATTTCCTGGTTTCATCACCTGTTATATTATTTTCACTCATATATTATCTGTAATAAAAAAATAACTTTTATTTCTAATGATGTGCAAAAATACTTAGTTTTGTACCATTAATCAAAAAAAAAGCAACTAACGGCGAGTTTTTATTAATCAGTTTTACCATATGATGAATAATTTTCTTCATAATTTTTCAACAAAAGTGCTAAAACGCCAAAAACATGTTTTAAAATATGTTTTTTTTTTTTGCAAGTTGTGAAAAAAGGTGAATCTTTGCTGCCGTTAACCTAATACAATCTTTTTTACCTTAAGAACTAATACCTATTGAAAACCTACAAAAAGGCCGCTTTGTGAAAAGCGGCCTTTTTGATTTATTCAATTTCATCTGCCCGACTTAAAAAAAAGAACGCAAAACATCATTCGCATTTTGCTAAGAGCAAACAACATCTCATCAGAATACCTGATTATTTATTATCTACTCCTGTTGCAGAACAAACTGAAATACTCCTTAAAAAAGTCCATATACATTAAATATTATCGATTAACAGAATAATATGAATAAATACCCCATGTATTTCTGTGCTGATAAAAGATGAAAGTTTGAAAAATACAATTAAATTTGCTGATAAACTTTTTTTAAATATTCGGGCAATAGTTGTCCGATAAAGTATTTATTGATATAACTAATTAAACTATTCATATTAATAACATCATGGAATTAGCAAAATTCAGTATCGGAGTCGGTGACAGATTCTCACATCAGGGTATAGCTCAGCTCAGAGCCGTAGTTAAAGCGAATAAAGCAGGTTTGGATATTAGTCCGGTTTGGAACAAATCAAACAGAGAACATCAGATAGTTCATTCACATCCTAATGATGTAAGGATTGAAGCTGATGCTGCAGTAAAAGCTCTTGGTTTCACAGGAAAGTATTTTGTAGATGCTGATCATATTAATATGAGTACAGTAGCTCCTTTTGTTGAAGCTTCAAACTTTTTCACACTTGATGTTGCTTCATTTATAGGAAAAGAAAGCAGTCAGGAAGATGTAAAGGCTTTTGTTGACGGTTGTGCTAAATATATCGGTAAACTTGAAATACCAGGTATTGCTGAGCCATTGTTTATAAATGAAGACTTACTTGTAAAAGTTGCCCACAAGTTTCTTGCTGCAACCAAACAAGCGTCTGAGATATACAATTTCCTTGAAAAAGAAAAAGGTAAAGGCAATTTCATTACAGAAGTTTCTATGGATGAAGTAGAAAGCCCTCAAACTCCTGTTGATTTGCTGTTTATTTTAAAAATGCTTGCTGACAAAGGTGTACCTGCTCAGACTATTGCTCCTAAATTCACAGGCCGTTTTAATAAAGGCGTAGATTATAAAGGTGATGTCAAACAATTTGCAAAGGAATTTGAAGAAGATGTACTTATCATTGACTTTGCCGTAAAAGAATTTGGTTTACCAAAAGAACTGAAATTAAGTGTACACTCAGGAAGTGACAAATTCTCAATTTATCCTGTCATGGCTGAGATCATCAGGAAATATGACAAGGGATTGCATCTTAAAACCGCAGGTACAACATGGCTTGAAGAAGTAATTGGTTTGGCAGCAGCTGACGGTGAAGCCCTTGAAGCAGCAAAAACCATTTATATTAACGCTCTTGGCAGAATGGATGAACTATGTGCACCTTATGCTGACGTTATCGAGATTGATAAAAATCAATTGCCTACACCTGAAGAAGTAAAGACATGGTCAAGTGAAAAATATGTAAATACATTAAGACACATCCCCGGTCATCCTGACTACAATTCAAATTTCAGACAACTTATACATGTAGGTTATAAGGTTGCATCTGAAATGGGAAAAGATTATACAGGTTTACTTGAGAAATATGCTGACATTGTCGGTGCCTGTGTTGAGGAAAATATCTACGAAAGACATTTCAAAAGATTATTCGGCATCTGAAAATAATTAAGACGGGGTTTCAAATACCCCGTCTTTTAAATTTATAAACATACAGCCTTAGTGTAAAAAAATAAAAACATACAGTATGAAAAAATTCATGGATGAAAACTTTCTGCTTGATAATGAAGTATCTGAGCATTTGTTTCACAATCATTCTAAAAGCCTGCCAATTATAGACTATCATTGTCACCTGAACCCCGAACATATAGCTAATGACCGTAAATTTGATAATCTTGGCCAAATCTGGCTTGAAGGCGATCATTACAAATGGCGTGCTATGCGTACTAATGGCATTGACGAACGTTTCTGCACAGGTAAAGACACCACAGACTGGGAAAAATTTGAAAAGTGGGCTGAAACCGTTCCTTATACAATGAGGAATCCTTTGTATCACTGGACTCACCTGGAGCTGAAAACCGCATTCGGTGTTGACAAAATACTAAATCCAAAGACAGCTAAAGAAATTTATGATGAGTGTACCGAAAAACTTCGCACTCCGGAGTTTTCTGCACGTGGTCTTATGAAGAAATATAAAGTCGAAGCTGTTTGTACAACTGATGATCCCATTGATTCACTTGAATATCATATTGCTTTAAAGAATGAAGGTTTCACGACAAAAGTTCTTCCGACATGGCGACCTGATAAAGCTATGGCTGTAGAGAGTCCTGAAGATTTCAGGAAATATGTTGAAAGGCTTTCAGATGTTTCAGGAGTATCCATTTCATGTTTTAAGGATATGATTGATGCTATTCAGGTACGTCATGACTTCTTTGCGAGCGTAGGTTGCAAACTCAGTGACCATGGTATTGAAGAGTTTTACGCTGAAGATTACACTGCTACTGAAATTGAAAACATATTCAATAAGGTCTATGGAGGCAAATCTCTGTCAAAAGAAGAAATCCTGAAATTCAAATCAGCAATGATGGTAGAATTCGCTGTCATGGATTGCAAAAAAGGCTGGACTCAGCAATTGCATTACGGAGCAATCAGAAACAACAATTCGAGATTGTTTGCAAAGCTTGGTCCGGACACCGGTTTTGACTCAATCGGAGATTTTAATGTAGGTAAAGCCATGAGCAAATTCCTGAACAGACTTGATACAGATAACCAGCTTCCTAAAACCATAATTTACAATCTGAACCCGAGAGATAACGACCTTATTACTACAATGCTGGGTAATTTCCAGGATGGAACTGTAGCTGGTAAGATTCAGTTTGGTTCAGGATGGTGGTTCCTCGATCAAAAGATTGGCATGACAAATCAGATGAATTCTTTGTCTGTGCTGGGACTCTTAAGCCGTTTTGTGGGAATGCTTACCGATTCAAGAAGTTTCCTCTCATATCCCAGACACGAGTATTTCAGAAGGATAATGTGTAATCTTATCGGTACTGACGTAGTTAATGGCGAAATTCCTGAAAGCGAAATGAGTTTTATTGAAAAGATGGCTGAAGGTATTTCATATTACAATGCTAAAAATTACTTCAACTTTTGATTTATACTGAAATGATATTTTTTAGTACTAATGTGTCAAATAGTACACCTATTTGCGTTACATTTTAGTACATAAATCTCGTTTTTTTTAAGTTATTTTGCGGCACGCTAAACATTTTTAATTCTAATGTTATAATTTTCTTATGAGTAAAAAAGTTGTCACTTTCGGAGAAATCATGCTCCGTTTAGCAACCCCCGGGTATGAACGTTTCAATCAGGCAACATCTTTAACCGCTACTTTCGGAGGCGGAGAAGCAAATGTTGCTGTTTCATTATCTAATTATGGAATGGATGCTGAATTTGTAACCAGAGTACCTGATAACGATATAGCTAAATCATGTCTGATGAACCTTCATAAATATGGAGTTTCTACTAAGAATGTCCTTTTAGGTGGTGAAAGACTTGGTATTTATTTTTTGGAAACCGGTGCTGTAGCACGTGCAAGCAAGGTTGTTTATGACCGTGCTCACTCATCCATAGCTGACATCAAGCCCGGTATGGTTAACTGGAAAGAAGTATTAAAAGGTGCAGATTGGTTTCACTGGACGGGTATTACTCCTGCCCTTTCACAGGGTGCTGCAGACGCATGTCTGGAAGCTATTAAAGTTTGTAACGAAATGGGTATAACCGTTTCTACTGACCTTAATTATCGTAAAAACCTTTGGAAATATGGCAAAAAAGCTTCTGAAGTAATGCCTGCATTGGTTGAAGGTTGTGATATTATACTTGGTAACGAAGAAGATGCCGAGATGGTATTCGGTATCAAGCCTGAAGGTTTTGATGTAGCTCACACTTCAGGTGAAGTTAATGCTGCTGAATTCGAATCAGTTTGCACGCAACTGATGAAAAGGTTTCCCCGTGCAAAAAAAGTAATCATCACTCTGCGTGGTTCTATCAATGCTAATCACAACACATGGGGTGGTGTTTTGTATGCTGATGGTAAGCTTTATCAATCAAAACGTTACGATATAACTCATATTGTTGACCGTGTTGGTGGAGGAGACTCTTTCATGGGCGGATTGATTTATGGTTTGCTGACCTATACAGGCAATGACCAGAAAGCTCTTGAATTTGCTGTTGCGGCATCTTGCCTGAAACATACAATTTATGGAGACTTCAATCTGGTAACTGTTGATGAAGTAGAAAAACTTATGGGCGGAGATGCATCCGGTCGTGTTTCACGTTAAAAAATAAATTATGGCTAGATTCAATAAAATAAAAGTGCTGAATGCAATGGCATCAACCGGCATGGTTCCTGTCTTTTATAATAAAGATGTAACAACTGCCTGCAATGTTTTAAAGGCATGTTATGATGGTGGTGTCAGAGCATTTGAATTTACTAATCGTGGAGATTTTGCTCAGGAAGTATTTTCTGACCTTGTAAAATTTGCTGCTAAAGAATGTCCTGAAATGATAGTTGGTATTGGTTCTATAGTAGATCCTGCAACCGCAGCGATGTACATTCAGTTAGGCGCAAACTTTATCGTAGGACCATTATTCAATCCTGAAGTTGCAAAAATTTGTAACCGCAGGTTGATACCATATTCTCCCGGATGCGGTTCTGTTTCTGAAATAGGATTTGCTCAGGAAGCTGGTTGTGACCTTTGCAAGGTGTTCCCTGCAGGAAACGTGGGTGGTCCGTCTTTTGTTAAAAATGTTCTTGGTCCGATGCCATGGTCTATGTTAATGGTAACCGGTGCTGTTGAACCTACAGAAGAAAACTTGTCAGCATGGATTACATCAGGAGTTACCTGTGTTGGAATGGGTTCAAACCTGTTCCCTGGAGATGTTATTGCAGCCAAAAACTGGAATGTCATCACTGAAAAATGCAAAGAAGCTTTGGCTATTATCCAAAAATACAGATAACTACATTACTTAAATCTATAAACATGACGAAAAATAACGAAAAGATGACTAATTACAGGTGGGTTATCACTGCTTTGCTCTTCGCGGCTACAACTATTAATTACCTGGATCGCCAGGTTTTATCGTTGACTTATGAAGAATTCATAAAGCCTGAATTTCACTGGAATGACTCAAATTATGGTACAATAACCTCTTTTTTCTCAATCTTTTATGCAATATGCATGTTGTTTGCGGGAAGATTTGTTGAATGGATGGGCACAAAAAAGGGATTCCTTTGGTCTATCGGGGTTTGGAGTGTTGGAGCTTGCCTTCATGCTGTTTGCGGTATCGTTACTGAAAATATTACAGGTCTTGAAGATAAAGCAGCCCTGCTTGGAGCAACCGGTGATGTTGCTGTAATGGTTTCAACTGTTGGTATGTGGTGTTTCCTGGTTGCCCGTTCTATACTGGCATTAGGAGAAGCCGGCAACTTCCCTTCAGCGATAAAAGCTACTGCTGAATATTTCCCAAAGAAAGATCGTGCTTTCTCAACGTCAATTTTTAACTCAGGTGCTTCTATCGGTGCATTGTTTGCACCACTTACCATACCGCCGATTGCTAAAGCCCTTGGTTGGGAGGCTGCTTTTATAATAATTGGAGCCCTTGGTTTTATATGGATGGGTTTTTGGGTATTCTTATATAACAAACCTGCAAAAAGCAAACATGTAAACAAGCTGGAACTGGATTATATTGAACAAGATAAACACGAAATGTCTGCTGAGGCATTCAGCAAAACCGAGGATAAAATGCCTTTCTGGAAATGTTTTTCTTTCAAGCAAACATGGGCTTTTGCTTTAGGGAAGTTCATGACTGATGGTGTGTGGTGGTTCTTCTTATTCTGGACTCCATCGTATCTTAATATGCAGTTTGGGATCAAGACTTCAGAAGGTTTGGGTATGGCTTTGATTTTCACTCTTTACGCTATTGTAACAGTCCTTTCAATTTTCGGAGGTAAATTACCTACATTATTTATCAATCGCAGTGGTCAAAATCCTTATGCTGCCCGTATGAAAGCAATGTTAATTTTCGCATTCTTTCCGCTTGTAGTATTACTTGCCCAACCTCTGGGAATGGAATTTGCTGATCTTGGCCGAAACGCTGCCTGGATACCTGTTTTACTGATTGCAATCGGCTGTTCGGCTCACCAGGCCTGGAGTGCTAATCTTTTCTCAACAACCGGCGATATGTTCCCAAAAGGTGCTATAGCAACTATCACAGGTATTGGTGGTATGGCTGGTGGTATTGGATCTATGATAATGCAAAAAAGTGCAGGTAACCTGTTTGTTTTTGCTTCAGGTTCGACTCTCGTTGATGGTAAAAAGGTTGAAATGACTTCAGATTTGTTAGCACAAGGAGCTGAATACGTCAGAATGCCAATGGAATTTATGGGATTCACAGGTAAACCTGCAGGTTACTTTGTTATTTTCTGTGTTTGTGCTACTGCATACCTTATTGGTTGGACTATAATGAAGCTCTTAGTTCCTAAGTACAAACCAATCGAAAATATTTAATTCAGTTAAATGTTATATTGAATTTTACTGATGCAAGCAGCTATGAGTGCATAAGCAGGAATTCAAATAGATTACAAAGAAGACCGTCTCATCAGAGATGGTCTTCTTTATTTTGCACCAAATTAAGGTTTTTGCGAATATCTCTGTATTAATTCTCAAAATGATTATGCCCAATCATAAAACGATTACAGTATTCATCCTTCTTTGAAATACAATTGTTATTTAATAAATCTCAGCAAGGTTATTTTTTTTGCCGGGTCGGCGTCTCAGTTATCCTGAGTCGGCGTCTCAGCCATACTGTGTCGGCGTCTCAGCATTTATTTAAACACGACCATGAGAAATAAGTCATGATAAAATTAGTAATTTAGAGCTATGCTTTAAATATTTACAATAAAAATGCTGAGATGATCTGTAAATAAACAAACTTACAAATAGATTAATTAATTCTCTGATTGTCAAAGTCTAATCAATGAAATAAACATTCTGTTCAATATGTTTTGAAACCGGTTTCTCCTCACCTATCAACCATACTACATCTCCTGCTTCAAGAGTTGTCGTGGCTTCAGGATTAACAATCTGACGGTTCAGCCTCTCAAGGCCAATGACAAGACATTTTGTCCTTGCACTTATATTTGACTCAATAAGATTTTTACCGGTCAAAGGTGACTTCTCGCTTAACGGAATACCTGAACAGGTAATACGTTCGCGCTCTTCCTTCCTGTTATACTCAAGTTTTGAGAAACCATGCATTGTAACAAAAGAATGATCTACAAATTCAAGATTTATGGATTCATCTTCCTGCAACTTCCTCAGCGAACTTCTTTTACCTGCAACTCTTAAAGTGTCACCTTCTTTTAGTTCATAATCCCCTTTGGGAATATTAATAAAATCATTTGATTTAGTACGGATTCTTATAACGTTTATGCTGTAATCATCTCTCAAATCAAGATCCCTGATCCTTTTACCAACAAAACTACTGCCTCTTCTTAATCTTAGCGCACAGGTAAAAATTTTGTAATCAAGCCAATGATTTGCAGCCATGTCACTCAAAAACATTACACCTTTATTTGATTCAATCTTTTTCAGGTTTTCTTCCATCTGCCTTTCATTCAGGTTAATAAGAAACCTCGACTCAAGTTTCCAGAAACGGCGGAGCAATGACTTGGACTTAAAAATACCAATCAGCAATAACAGGGCTAATAAGATGTTGATATATATCGGAATATCAAAAAAACGGTTTGTAATGATTAGTAAAGCCAGAAATACAATAAAGACTCTTATACCCATCAGTAACATGATAATATTCCGGTTTTTGGTCCTTTCCATCCACAGATTAAGCACCGTTGCAGAGTTAACATTATTACTCATCAAAGCTTTCAAAAAAGGTGACATAGCAACAATGGTCAGTAGAAATGAAATTGATGAAGCCAGCCATTCCGGCATCTCATTCTTTAAAAATGGCAATAAATAATTGATCGAAATAAATAATATTGCAATTACAACAGTAGCAATTACGAACAATGAGCTTATTAAATCCTTTATTAATACGCTCCACGCTTTCTTACTCGTGGAAAGATCCTTCTCTCCTCTCTGCTGGTTTAGCTTGTATTTGATATTATCAGGCAATACCCTATTCAAAAAATGGTAAAAAGGATCTGAAAGTTTCATCACAAAAGGAGTTGTGAAAATTGTAAATACTGACACGGCAATTATTACCGGATATAAAAACGGATCAATCACTTTCAGAGATAAACCCAAATTTGCTATAATGAAGGCGAACTCTCCTGTTTGTCCTAAGCTAAAGCCTGATTTAATTGAAACCTGAAGCGTTTGTCCTGACAACAGGAAACCTGTAGTTGAAAACAAAAGCTGACCTAGTATCACAACGCAAATTAAAATAACGATTGGCCATATATATTGCATAATAATAACAGGCTGTACCAACATCCCGACAGAAACAAAGAATATCGCTCCAAAGACAATTTTCAGGGGCTCCATGAGCTTCTCAATTCTTTTAACATCATTGGTTTCAGCAAGAATGGAACCCATAATGAAAGCACCTAATGCAGCAGAGAATCCGGCGCCGACAGCAAGAACGACCATAACCAGACAAAGACCTACTGAAATTATAAGTAAAGTCTCTTCATTCATCAAATTCCTTGTTTTTTTCAGGAAAGTGGGAATCAGGAATACCCCGAAAATAAACCAAAGTGACAGGAAAAACAGCAGTTTAGAAATAACAAACAATAATTGTGCCCCATCAAATTCCTTACTTACTGATATTGTTGAAAGCAAAACCATCAATATAACAGCCACAAGGTCCTCAACAACTAAAACTCCAAAAACAAGTTTTGTAAATGTCTGTTTACTGACCCCCAGATCATTAAAAGATTTAATTATTATCGCTGTAGATGACATGGATAACATTCCGCCGAGAAAAAGACAATCCATAGGTGTCCATTTCAGCAGACTCCCAACAATATAACCTGTCAGCATCATTCCTGTAACAACAACAATTGCTGTAATAAAAGCTGTCTTTCCTACCTGAAAGAGCTTTTTCAGGCTAAACTCCATACCAAGAGCAAAAAGCAGAAATATTACACCAATATCGGCCCAGGTCTGAATATTGTGAGTATCTTTAACAGAAATCGGCAATATATCAATATAAGGACCTGCCAACATACCAGCTACAATATAGCCTAAAACAAGAGGTTGTTTAAGCCATTTAAATAGCAGTGTCATCAAACCTGCAGATATGAGAATCAGGGCCAAATCATAAATCAGAGATGGTATATGAGGCATAAATCTATTTTCTTATGTGATTATTACAAATTTAATACTTTTTTGAATTCTTTCGAATTAAAATTATATTTGTAGTATCGTTGCTGATATATACTAAATATAGCTAAAAACTTCTGATTATAAAGTAAAACGTATCATGGTATTAGATTCATTAAAAAACTCAGGGAAATATTTTTCCTTAAATCCTTATTTCAAACAAGCATTTGATTATTTAGCTGTAAATGATCTTTCGAAATCCGAACCCGGTAAAATCATACTTGACGGAGATAATCTTTATATTTCAGTCATGGAAATTGAAGGTAAGAAACCGGAAAACGCAAAAATGGAAGCTCATAAGAAATATATTGACATCCAGATAGTTTTGGAAGGCGTTGAAACTATGGGCTGGCTTCCTTTAGATAATTGTCAAGAAGAGCTGGAACCTTATAATGAACAAAAGGATATAATATTTTACAAGGACAAACCTACTGCATACGTAGTTGTCAATCCGGGAGAATTCACGATTTTCTTTCCTGAAGACGGTCATGCTCCTGCCATTGGAAACGGACCAATAAAAAAAGCTGTAATTAAAATTCAAATTTAATCAGACTAAGATGATTGATTCTTCTGTCAAAAAGAAAGAAAATTTAAAGATTGTGAAGAATGACCCCTGGTTGGAGCCCTATAGTGATGCTCTGTCAGGTAGACATGTTTATGCAAAAAACCGCGAAGAGAATATTACAAAAGGTAAAACTTTAGCTGAATTTGCGAACGGTTATAACTTCTTTGGTCTGCAGAAAGGTGTTGATTACTGGACATTTAGGGAATGGGCTCCAAATGCGACTAATGTATTTTTGATTGGAGATTTCAATAACTGGAATAAGCTGAATGAATATCGGCTAAACCTCACTCAGTCAGGTATATGGGAGCTTACAATCCCTTTGGGTAATATTAAGCATGGAGATCTGTATAAGATTTTCGTTGAGTGGCCCGGAGGTTCAGGTGAAAGATTGCCATCATATTCCTGGAGAGTTGTTCAGGATAGTCAAACAAGAATTTTTAGTGCACAGGTATGGGATCCTGAGGAGAAATACGTCTTCAGGTCAAAAAAAGTTGTCCCAAACACAAATCCATTGCTGATTTATGAATGTCATATCGGAATGGCGACACAAGAAGAAAAAGTTGGTACTTACGATGAATTCAGATTAAATGTGCTGCCAAGAGTAGCCAGAGCGGGATACAATGCTTTGCAGATAATGGCTATCCAGGAACATCCTTACTATGGTTCATTCGGTTATCATGTATCAAACTTCTTCGCCCCTGCCTCAAGATTTGGCACCCCTGATGAACTAAAAAAATTGATTGATGAAGCTCATGAAATGGGCATTGCCGTAATAATGGATATAGTTCATTCTCATGCCGTTAAAAATACTGTTGAAGGTCTTGGCGCTATTGACGGCAGACAGGATCTTTATTTCAGGAGCGAACATCCTGCATGGGATTCATTATGCTTTGATTATCGTAAAGATGAAGTTTTACATTTCCTGCTTTCTAACTGTAAATACTGGATAGAAGAATTTGACTTTGATGGTTTCAGATTTGATGGAGTTACATCAATGTTGTACTTCAATCACGGTCTTGGTGAAAGTTTCAGCGGCTATGGAGATTATTTTAACGGAAATCAGGATGGTGATGCAATTTGCTATCTTACATTAGCCAATAAACTAATACATGAAATAAAGCCAAAAGCAATAACAATCGCGGAGGAAGTAAGCGGTATGCCGGGTGTGGCATGTCCTGTAAAAAGCGGAGGTATAGGTTTCGATTACCGTATGGCAATGGGCATACCTGATTTCTGGATTAAGCTTATCAAAGAATTAAAGGACGAACAATGGAAACCAGGTAGTATATGGTGGGAACTAACAAATCGCAGGGCTGACGAAAAAACCATAAATTATGCTGAAAGCCACGATCAGGCACTTGTTGGTGACAAAACTATAATTTTCAGACTCATTGATTCTGAAATGTATTGGCACATGATGAAGGATGATCAGAATTTTGTCGTTGAAAGAGGTATTGCCTTGCATAAAATAATAAGACTTCTCACCGCTTCCACGATAAATGGCGGTTATCTTAATTTCATGGGTAATGAATTCGGTCATCCCGAATGGATTGATTTCCCAAGAGAAGGTAATGGATGGTCTTACAAATATGCGCGTCGTCAATGGAATCTTGCTGATGATGAAAATCTGAAATACCATTTTTTACTAGGTTTTGACAAGGCGCTTATCAAGCTTATAAAATCAGATAAAAATTTCCTGAAGAGTGGCCCTGTACAAAGATGTATAAATGATAGCGATCAGGTTTTGGCATTCCAGAGAAACAATTATCTTTTCGTAATTAATCTTCATCCTTACAAATCTTATACCGGTTACGGAATGCTTGTAGATAAGGGTAGCTATAAAATAGTTTTAAATACAGATTCAGTAGAATTCGGAGGATTCGGACTTTTGAATGAAAGCATTGAACATTTTACTCAAAATGGTATTGAGAAAAATACTGAGCTGGAATGGTTAAGGCTTTATTTACCTGCAAGAACTGCTGTAGTATTGAAAAAAAAATAAATAAATAAATCAATAAATAATATCATGGGACACCACCAAATTGACAGACTAGACGAAAAAATACTGCAAATGATTTCTGCAGATGCAAGAGTTCCTTTCCTTGAAATTGCCCGTGAATGTAATGTTTCCGGCGCAGCAATACATCAAAGAATCCAGAAACTTACCAATCTTGGTATTATTAAAGGTTCTGAATATATTCTTGATGCCAGCAAGATTGGTTATCAGACCTGCTCATTTTTGGGTATTTTCCTCAAGGATCCGGGGCAGTTTAAGAATGTGGTAAGTGAACTCATGAAAATACCGGAAGTAGTGGAATGTCATTACACTACAGGTCAATATGATATGTTTATCAAAATATATGCTAAAAACAACAAGCATATGCTTAGTATCATACATGAAAGACTTCAACCACTTGGATTAGCCAGAACTGAAACCCTGATTTCATTTAATGAAGCTTTCAGAAGAAATGTGCCGATTTATGATTTGGAAATAGATGATTAATATCCTGCAACCTATTTAAAATAGCCTGTATACCAGCAGTTTTCCTTTATCTATTGTCAACTGAAACTGATCTTCATTTGACTCATTAAGTGTACCCTGCCATAAAGACGTAAACTGCCTGTCAGTTACTTCATATTTAAGACCTTTTGAAGTAACTAAAGATTGAGGAGTAAGAGAGAAAATTGACACCTGTTGTCCTTTATAACTCTCAAAGACACGAGTGATACAGTTTTCCTTAATACTGTTTTCAATAATATTCGCGGTTTCACCGACTACGAAAGGATCAATCCTTCCGTAGTCAGTCAACATATAAATATTTTTTACAATCAGTGTATAGTCTGCCAGAAGGGACATATTGCCCAGGGTGTGGTCTTCCCTCTTGCCTGTTGCTCCGATAATTACTAAATCCATATAGTTATTATCCAAACACCACATAACAGCCTTTGTAAGATCATTTGTTTCCTGATCAGATGAAGGGTATATAATTTCTTTATACATTTCCCTGATTTCATCTGAAACACTGTCCATATCACCAACAATGGCAAAGGGTTTGAGTCCGGTTTCAACAAGTTTGTTTACTGAACCATCACAACACACTATTCTTTCTGCTTTTCGAAGCACTTCAAGCACATTCTCATTCTCAGGAAATGCTCCGTCAGCCAATATAATTGTATTCATCAAAACAAATTAAGATCATAAATGAACTGCAAATTTAATCAGAAAATTCCGGGGTGCCACAGGATAAAGTCCCTTTTCAATATATTGAGCATCACCGTTAGCAAACCGGGCTTCATAACCCCAGCCATTACAACTGTAAGATTTATTCCCAGGATTTATTACATGCAGACCAATTTCAGCATCTGACGTTTTAATAATTTTAAAACCATAAACCAGAGATAAATTAGCTGTATTATATGCAGGTAAAGACAAATCTTCATTTTGTGTGTTTGTAATATATTGCTTACTTACAAACTTCTTTGAATAATTGAACTTCAGATCCTTAACAGGAAACCATATCAGGTTGAACGCCGCAATTAATTCAGGAGAAAATGGAAGTTTAGCCTCATTGAAGTATTTGCTTTCCTGAGCAACAGCATTCCAGTTTTCATTGTTATCATACGTCTCATACCATGCTGTATAATCAAGAACCCGGTTTCTGCTTAATGTTGCATTTGCTTCCAAAATCAGTTTCTTTCCAAATCTGTATCCGCCATTAACTTCAACACCTGCCCTGTAACTGGCTTCAACATTACTCATCAATTTATATCCGACTTCATTTAATTTACCTGTGGGAACCAGCTGATCCTTATATCTCATATAATATAAGTTAAGACCGGCCATCAACTTATCATCATCATAACTGTAACCAAGTTCATAATCAGTAAGTTTCTCAGGTTTAATTCTGTTGGGTAAACCATATTTGATAGCATCCTTTATATCAGCACGGGATGGCTCCCTGTTTGCCCTTGAAACCGAAGCAAACAACTTTCCCTCATCAAACTTATATAAAAGACCAGCTTTTGGATTAAAGAATTTCCATGTTTTTTGTTGAGTAAGATCCAGCATATCGTCATCATCAATACCACTTAATTTATAACCCACATATCTGTACTGTATATCAACATAAGCATTCAGCCTTTTAGCAAAAGCATATTCTGCCTTAATAAAAACGTTAGCATCCGTTTTTTTTGCATTATTCCTCACCCATTCAAAATTATCCGGGATGTTGTTATTATTCTCTACCCATAACAGATTAGCAAAATGGTCGCCATCATAATATGACATCATAGTTCCGGCATCAATATTCAGTAACTTTTTTGAATATTTCAGATTAATATTGCCTGTATAAAAACCATTATCCATATTTTTCCTTCTAATGATGTCAGATTTCTTATATAAAACGCCATCAATGGTCTGATCAGAAATGCCCATTGAAGAAAACTTTTTACTTTGTTTGTATTGCTCATAGTATCCGAAACCATCAGTATAATTCAAACCGGCATTAAGTATCAGATATTTGGATAGTTCATGAGTATAAAACAACTGGAAATGATGCTGACGGTAATTGTCACTTTCATTATCATAATACACCCCATCCTTAATCTCACCGGCAGGATTATAAGTAGCATCTGCATTCATCATTTCTTCTGAAATACCCTCCCAGGTTATGCCCGTATGCTGATTGCCATATATATAATTAAACTGAAGAAGAGATTTTTTAAATCTTTTACTGAATAGAGCAAACAACGATTGGTGATCGCACCAGCCATTTCGTATATAGCCATCACTTGTCAAATCGGAATAACGCATATCCAAACTGAAACCATTACCAAACCGGCCGGTACCAAATGCAATATTTTGCTGGAAAGTGCCGTAACTTCCAACTGTTGTTGTTGATTCTAAATATTTGTCTTTATCCGGATTCTTTGTTGTCATGTTCACACTTGCGCCAAATGCACCTGTGCCATTTGCAGAAGTCCCTACTCCTCTTTGGATTTGTATATTTTGCAATGCTGAAGTCATATCTGGAATGTTTACCCAATAAACTTCCTGCGATTCAGGGTTGTTCAATGGTATGCCATTAAGTGTAATGTTAATCCTGCTCGCATCGGTACCTCTGATTCTGAAAGAACTGTAACCGGCTCCTGTACCGTTTTCACTTGTAGCAACAAGTGAAGGAGTCATCCAAAGCACATGTGGAAGATTGTTTGCAACAGTCAGAGATTTAATTTCTCTGGCTTCAAGATTAGTCTGGGCAACCGGAGTATTATATCCTGCTCTATTACCCACTATTACTACTTCTTCAAGAGGTAAAACCCTGTTACTGTCCCCGGATGCTGATAAATCTGACTTTATCTCAGCATTTCCAATAATCACCATCTGACCTCGGGTAGTTTTCATCGAATTACCAGTTTCCTGTGTAGGTGGTTTCTTACTGTTTACAGTTGAGACCTGAGCAATAATGCCCGTAAAATTTGCGGCAAAAGAAACCGCAATGCATAAAAAAAACCTTTTCATGTTCAAGTTATTAATTATTAAACAATAAAAAGGGGTTAAAAAAGAGAAGTATACCTGTATTGCACATAGTGCCGACTCATTCCCGACGGTAGGATTATCTACATCCGGTTCAAAGGGTATTATCTCAGCCCTGCTGTCAGGACACCCCTAAAATCATGGCAAAGATACATATTTATCGATTATTGCAACTAGTTAGGAAGTTTTTTACAAATAAAGTACATTTGTATACAAAATAATTTGACTAAAAAATGGGAAAAGTATTGCAAATCGGAGCAGGTGGTGTAGGAACAGTTGTGGCGCATAAGCTGGCTCAACATCCTGAAATATTTACGGAAATTGTTCTGGCAAGCAGGACAAAATCAAAATGCGACCAGATTGCAGAAGCAGTCGGTAAAAACAAAATCAGAACTGCGCAAGTCGACGCTGATGATGTAAATCAGCTGATTGATCTTTTTAATAAGGAGAAACCTGATTTAGTTATTAATGTAGCTCTGCCCTATCAGGATTTAACTATAATGGATGCATGCCTTGCATGTGGTGTTAATTATCTGGACACTGCCAATTATGAGCCTAAGGATGAAGCACATTTTGAATATTCATGGCAATGGGCTTATCAGGAGCGTTTCAAAGAGGCAGGTTTGACAGCAATTTTAGGTTGTGGTTTCGACCCTGGTGTTACTCAGGTATGGACAGCATATGCCAACAAACATCATTTTGATGAAATGCATTATCTTGATATAGTTGACTGTAATGCCGGAGACCATGGTAAAGCATTTGCCACTAACTTCAATCCTGAAATAAACATCAGAGAAGTTACTCAAAAGGGAAAATACTGGGAAAATGGCAAATGGGTTGAAACCGAACCTCATGAAATTCATAAACCATTGAACTACCCTGAAATCGGGCCAAAAGAATCCTATATCATATACCACGAAGAGCTCGAATCACTGGTTAAAAATTTTCCTGAGATAAAAAGAGCCAGATTCTGGATGACATTTGGTCAGGAATATCTTACACATCTGAGAGTTATTCAAAATATTGGAATGGCAAGAATTGATCCTGTCATGTATAACGGAGTTGAAATTATTCCTATTCAGTTCCTTAAAGCTGTTTTACCCGACCCGGGCGAACTTGGATCCAACTACCATGGCCAGACTTCAATAGGTTGCCGTATTAAAGGCATCAAAGATGGTAAAGAACGTACTTACTATGTTTATCAGAACTGCAGCCACGAAGAGTCATTTAAAGAAACCGGAGCACAGGGAGTCAGTTATACAACGGGAGTTCCTGCAATGTGTGGAGCAATGATGTTCATGAAAGGCCTTTGGAAGAAACCGGGTGTCTTTAATGTTGAAGAGTTTGATCCGGATCCATTCCTGAAAGCACTTGGAGAGAACGGACTGCCTTGGCATGAATTGTTTGATATAGATCTTGAATTATAAAATAATATTATTGTATTTATATATATTTAACATTGTATTAATACATAATATTAGCTTTTTGAATTATATTTGAAAAAATAAATTAATACTGATATGGCTAAAGAAAAAGATCCTGCAAGTGAAAAAATACCTGCAAATGAAAAATTAAAAGCTCTGCAGGCCGCGATGGATAAGATCGAAAAAAGTTATGGAAAAGGTTCCATAATGAAGATGGGTGATGACAAGGTTGAAGATATACCTGTTATCTCCAGTGGTTCAATCGGGCTCAATGCTGCACTGGGTGTCGGAGGATTCCCCAGAGGTCGTGTAATCGAAATTTACGGACCTGAATCATCCGGTAAGACTACTTTAGCCATACACGCTATTGCTGAAGCTCAAAAAGCCGGTGGTATCGCGGCGTTTATTGATGCAGAACACGCTTTTGACCGTTTTTATGCCGAAAAACTTGGTGTTGATATTGAAAATCTTTGGATATCGCAGCCTGATAATGGCGAGCAAGCATTGGAAATTACAGAACAACTTATAAGATCTTCAGCCATAGACATAATTGTAATAGACTCTGTTGCTGCCCTTACACCAAAAGCTGAGCTTGAAGGTGAAATGGGAGATTCTAAAATGGGTTTACAGGCAAGATTGATGTCACAAGCACTTAGAAAACTTACAGCTGCAATAAATAAAACAAATACAACCTGCATTTTTATTAATCAGCTGCGTGATAAAATCGGAATCGTTTTTGGTAATCCCGAGACTACAACCGGTGGTAACGCGTTAAAGTTTTATGCTTCTGTAAGACTTGATATAAGACGTATTGGACAAATTAAAGACGGCGAAGAAGCTACAGGAAACCAGACAAGAGTAAAAGTTGTCAAGAATAAAGTAGCACCTCCTTTCAGGAAAGCTGAATTTGACATTATGTATGGTGAAGGTATATCCAGAACCGGTGAATTAATAGATTTGGGTGTTGAGTTTGGCATCGTCAAAAAAAGTGGTTCCTGGTTTTCATACGGAGACACGAAATTAGGACAGGGACGTGAAGCAGCAAAAGAATGCATGAAAGATAATCCTGAATTAGCTGAAGTAATCGAGACTGCGATTTACGAAGCATTAAAAGCTAAACATGCCTGATAAATATCCTGCTGCATGACGAAACATGTCTTTGTTTCAGGCAAATTTCCGGCAAAATCTGTTTGCTTAGCATTAAAAAAGATTTGTCCGGATAGCAGGTAAGGACAAAAAATAAACCCTAAAAGTTCCAAAACACTTTCAGGGTTTATTTTTATACAACATTTAAAGATGAGATCTATTCAAATACACCCAATGTTTCACAATAGGCAATCTCTGCATCTACGATAAACTGAACTTCGTCGTCACTATAGTTACCAACTTTGTCCTTTTTAGCGTTCTTCACAACGAAAGCTGTCAATTCATCCAGATCTACTTCAACAGATTTTTCTTCATCACTAAGAAATCCCTTACCGTCATAGAATTCATAAATCAAATCAATGATGTAAGTCAAATCATCATCACTGAATTTTTCTTTCATTTCCTGCGGGAGCTGATTACGAATAAACAGGATGGCCGCATCTTCATCATACTCCATAAAATCCTTTTCGTTCACACTCATAGCTAATATTTTTTTTGGTTAATAAATTACTTTTCTTCAGCTTCTTTAGCTTCTTTAGCTTCTTCAGCTTTTTCTGGTAAAAAATCCGTCAAACCATTTTCGATAAGCAAATTATACCACTGAATCAACTTTTTGATATCTGTTGGATAAACCCTTTGTCTGTCAAAATCGGGAACGATTTCTCCAAAATAATCTCTAAGCTTATCTGAATCTGCTTTTACATCTATACTGGCAACCGCACCATTTTCTTTAATTTTCATAGCTTCAAGAATCTCTGAAAGAGGCTTATCTCCACTATCTGTAAACATTGAAATATCACCCAGAGAAACTACTTTGTCAGAAGAATATGACGGCATCCTTTTTTTATCAACGACAGACTCTACTACCAACATATTTTTGCCCTGAGACAATACTTTATACAAACCGGGTTTTCCTGATATCGAAACAATCTTTTCTAACATGATTAACTACATTAATTTTTCTAATATATTTTTCAATTGCAAAATAACACTTTTCTCTCCATCATTCACAATAATCAGGTCAGAAAGTGAAATTCTTTTTTCTTCATTCATCTGGTTTCTTATTCTATCCAAAACGGCACCATTATCAAGCCGGCTTCTCTTGCAGACACGTTCAATCCTCAATTCTTCAGGAGCAGTGACAGTCAAAACCTTATCAAAAAATTTATTCAGACCGGTTTCAAAAAGAATAGCACTTTCCATAAAAACCAAATCGGAATCCTGTTGTAAATATATCCATTTATCGAAATCTGTCATAACAACAGGGTGAATAAGTGAGTTTACAGCATCCAATTTTTTTTTGTCATTAAAAATCTTTTCAGCCAGCAGACTTCTGTCCAGCAAATCATTTTTATATATTGATTCACCAAAAAGCTGTTTTAAACCACTTTTAATTTTAGAATCGCTATTGCAAAGTTCTTTAGACCTGCTATCTGAATCATAAACAGGATACCCCATAACTTTCAGCAGATCAGCAATAATAGTTTTTCCGCTACCTATCCCACCTGTAAGACCTATCTTTTTCAAAATTCTTTATTTTTTTTCAATCAGACAATCGACTTCTTCAGGTGAAATCCTGATATTTCTTACCATAGCAGGATATTTTGTCAGCCTTACTTTTTGAATCTTACTTTTTGAATTTATCAAATCCTCATAAGAGACTGAAACCTGAAAATCGGTTTCTTTAATATCAGAGTAGTTGGATAATCCTACAAAAAAAGAAAGTTTAACTTCAGAAGGAAAGGACAATAAAAACTGATTAGCCGGAAAACCGATGCCTTTTACAGGTACCATTAAATTGTTTTCCGTAAACTCCTCTACATAATAAGTTACTTTTACACTATTATTATGGAAACTGACTCCTTCTATTTCCTCAAGCCTGACACTGTATGTGGTAGTATCTTTTAAATCCTGCAGTACTATATTATTTGTAAATACAGAATCTATACGGGATAAGATATATGAAGGTGCAAAAACCATAACACTGGAGGGACTAATTACAGGTTTTTTTGTCAACATGTATTGAGAAGCAAGAGCAATACTATTTTTTACAACTACAGGTACCAGTTTACTCTCCTTTTTTACAAAAATAAAGGGTATTGTATCAGGTTTCAGTTTTAATATCTGAGTTGATGATTTCAGTCTGTTCCTTATCCTGGATTCAAGTACACCTGATGGTATCTTACCGTAACCATTATCATTGTACCATTCCATAGGATCTATATCCAGAGACAAATCCTTTTTATGCCTGTAATAATAATATATTGTTGTACCCTTATCTCTTAGTGTAACATTTAGTGTTGCAGGAAGTTTGTTGGTTATGATATATCGGTCAGAAATATCATTGTATTTCATAGGAATGGAGATTTCAAACTCCGTAGTATCCTGCATGGTCTGAAGAACCCAGAAACAAACAGACAAAAAAACGAAAACCAGAAAAATCACCACATCCTTGTTAAAAGTCTTTTTTAAAACAGTGGTGATTTTTCCAGTTGACAATTTCAATTTAATCCATATTTGAGCCAAACGCCTCACAGGGATTATTTCTTTTCTTCTGCAGCAGGAGCTTCTTTACCGGCAGTAAATACGGCAGATTTTTCTACTCTGATACGTACATTATCAGAAATTTCAACAATAAAAGAGTCATCTTTTACTTCACGGATTTTTCCATAAATTCCTCCTGAGGTAATTACTCTGTCACCTGCTTTTAATGCTTCTCTGGCTTTTTGAATTTCTTTTTGTTTCTTGTTCTGAGGTCTGATCATGAAAAAATAAAAAACTACAAAAATCAGAGCCAGAAGTAACAATGAAGAATAGCCACCGGCTCCACCCTGAGCTCCGGCGCCCTTGGCTGCCTGGAGAATGATAGTTGATAAAATCATAATTTATGTTTTTTTATTGGTAGTTGCAAATATAATTTTTTATTCGACCATTTACAACAATCAGGATTTAAACAACTTGTTTTGACTCCTTAATTGTGTTACTATCTGGTCAAGAATACCATTTACAAAAGTTCCGCTTTTTAATGTACTATAGACTTTAGCTATATCTATATATTCATTCATTGTCACATTAACAGGAATCCCTTCTATTTCATTTATTTCAGTAAGAGCAACCTGAAGTATAAGCAAGTCCATCAAAGCCAGTCTTTCAAGATCCCAGTTTTTTAGTGCTTCATCAATTAAAGTCCTGTATTTTGGTCCGTGAATGATACAACCTTTAAAAAGATCAGCTGCAAATATTTTATCAGCATCATCTTTGTACATTGGCAGCAACAATTGATTATTACCACCTTCCTGACTGAATTTCTTTATAGTCTTAACGACAAAAGTCAGAACAATATCAATATCGTCGTTCCAGAAAATACTTTGATCTTCAAGAACTTCTCTGAGAGATTCATTATACTGAATAATCTTCTTAAATATTTTTTTCCATATTTCCTTGTCCGATTCATAATCATTATCAGAACCCGACATATATTGTTCATAAAAATCACTTGTTATGATTTCTTCATACAAGTTTTTTATCAACGGCTCATTGTTTACCCAGGATATTCCCCTGTTATTTATATATGAAACCAAAAATTTATTTGACTCCAATTGTCTTGCAAAAGAGTTTTCAATGAAGCGGCAATTTGGATTTTTTTCTTCATAGCTCGGCAAATATTTATTTTTACCAAACTCTATTCGTTGTTCAGCAAAATTAGTTATTGCCGGAATCAACTGAAGCAAATAATTATAAAGTTCATAGGATTTTTCAAGACTGTAAAAAAAGTCTTTTTCTGCTTTAACCAGATCCTTACTATCACTTTGATAGTAGGCGTAAACCATCTGGACAGTTTTTATGCGAATTAAGACGCGATTAATCATATTAAGGAGCTACTTTTTCAAAATACTTGGCGAAATTACTATAAAAATCCGAATGGAACATTGCACGTTACAAATTAAATTAGGAAATTTGGAAATATTTAAACTTCTGTATAAACAAATTTCTCTTTCATTTTGTTCAATATCAATAAGAAAATACTCTATGGAAGAATTTGATGACCACGACAAAGACATTGCTTACAGCCGGACTGTCAAAGCTGGAAAAAGGATTTATTATCTGGATGTGAAAAAAAACAGGAATAATGACCTCTACTTATCACTGACAGAAAGTAAAAAGAAGATTTCGGGCAATCCTGATAATCCTGATGTCACATTTGAAAAACACAAAATATTCCTTTATCGTGAAGATCTTTCAAAATTCACAGAGGCTCTGATAGACGTAATCAGATACTTGAAAGATCATGATAATAGTCAGGAAAAAGAAGAGATTGCAGCCGCAGGTGTTTCTGAATTCAATAAATCTGATATTATTCCGATTAATATCGGGGATATTGTTGATGATGAATCCCCGATCAAACTAAACCTGGGCGATTTTGAATAATTTTTTTTCTTTTATATATAAATTTACTTATCTTTGCGCCGCTTTTGAAGCATCCGTGTGATGGGAAAATTGGAAGCAAAAAACCAAAGATTTTGAGTAACACAAAAAAAAAGAAAAATGAAAAATTTACAATTAAACGGTATTGCAAGGAATGAGTTTGGCAAAAAAACTGCTAAATTAATCAGAAAAGACGGAGATGTTCCATGTGTACTTTATGGAGGAGAAAAAGTAGTACATTTCAGCATAAGCGTAAACGATGTACGTAGTTTATTATACACTCCTGACATTTATACTGTAGAATTGAATATTGACGGCGTGAAATACATGTCTATCTTAAAAGATTCACAATTTCATCCTGTAAGTGACGCTCCTTTACACCTTGATTTTCTTCAGATATTTGAAGATAAAGCAATTATAATGGAAGTGCCTGTTAAACTTAACGGTTTGGCTGAAGGTGTTAAAGATGGTGGTAAATTAAGTCAGGAAATGAGAAAAATCAAGGTAAAGGGTTTTTATAAAGAAATCCCTGAAACTTTGGACATTAATATTACAAAATTAGGACTTGGCAAGACACTTCAGGTTGGAACATTACAGTTCCCGAATCTTGAAATGATTTCCCCGAAATCAAACGTTGTATGTGCTGTTAAACTTACTCGTGTTGCAAGAGGTATTGCAGCTGCAGCCGCAAAAGAAGCTGGTAAGAAATAAGAATTATATTCTAAGAATATATCAGAGGCTGCCCGAAAGGCAGCCTCTTGTTTTTAAATTAATTGCTTAAATTTGTATAATATAAACCGGTAAGCCTTTCTTTTGGTTTCGCCAATAATTTTTATAAAATGCATTATCTAATAGTTGGATTGGGGAATATTGGCTCTGAATATCAACATACTAAACACAATATTGGATTTGACATCATAGATGAACTCGCTTCAGACGCCGGTGTAAAATTTACCGATAAAAGATACGGTGCTACAGCTGAAATGAAAATCAAGAATCGTACTCTTACTCTTTTGAAACCATCTACTTATATGAACTTAAGTGGAAATGCGGTTAGATATTGGATGCAAACCGAAAAGATAAAGCTGGAAAACGTATTGGTTTTGGTTGATGATGTTTCATTGCCGCTTGGATGTCTGAGGCTGAAACCATCCGGGAGTGCAGCCGGCCATAACGGATTAAAAAATATCGAAGAGACTATCGGTACACAAAATTATTCACGTTTACGTTTTGGCATTGGCAACGATTATCCAAAAGGACATCAGATTAATTATGTTCTGAGCGGTTGGTCTCCTGATCAACTGGAAATATTGCCTGAAAGTATTCAGACGGCATGCAAAATGATTAAAAGCTTCTGTTTATCAGGCATAGACAATACTATGAATGAATTCAATAAAAAAAATGTCAAAAGAGGTAAGGATTGATAAATGGCTCTGGGCTGCAAGAATCTACAAAACAAGATCTATTGCAACAGAAGAATGTAAAAAAGGCAGAATAAGTATCGGAGACATCAGCCTTAAGCCTTCCAGGACAATTAAGGAAGGTGATGTTATTAATGTCAGGAAGCCTCCGATAATATGGTCTTTCAAGGTTCTGAAAGCTATAGAAAACAGAGTAGGTGCAAAACTAATACCTGAGATTCTGGAGAATGTAACCTCTCCTGAACAACTTGAGTTATTGGAATTAAGTAAAACTACGGGGTTCATAGGAAGAGATAGGGGAACAGGTCGTCCTACCAAAAAAGACAGACGTGATCTTGACGACTTCATAGATGACAGCATATACCAGGGATTTGAGTTTGATGAAGACTGATTATTCATTTACAGGCTTAATGTAATAAAACACCTTAATCTGACGTTTAATCATCAAACGATAAATACATGAAGATAACATTCCTGATTCCACCTTCTCTTGACGGAGAAAAACCTGCTGAAAGATCAGCGGGATGCACCAGGGTGGTTTATCCAATGCCAAATATTTATGAGCTGATTGTGGCTGCCGGTTTGGAAAAAGACGGACATGAAGTCTGTTATGAAGATTTTGTATTAAAAAAGAACGGAGAGAACCTGTTTGAGTCTTTTCTTAAAAAAGATGATTCTGATTGCTATATTATGTGGTCTGTAAATCTGTCTGCATCTACTGACATACATGCACATTATCTTATCAGAACTAACAGACCTGAATCATACGTTATTTTTGAAGGCCCTTCTCCTACTCTTTATCCGGTCAGGTTTCTTATTGACAATAAAACAATTATAGTTCGTGGCGAGCCTGAACTAACAGCTATAGAACTAATCAAATCAATACAGAATAACGAAGACTGGACAAACACTGAGGGTATTTCATATCTGACTATTGACGGGATAAAAAACAATAAGCCACGACAATTAATTAGTAATCTTGATGATCTTCCATTTCCAGCCAGACATCTGCTTAAAGACTATCCTTACAGTAATCCAAAATTGAAGAAAAGGCCGTATACTTTGATGCTTACATCAAGAAATTGTCCTTTCAAATGTATATACTGTGTTCCAAGTTCAATGACATTTGCACGGGAACTCGAATTTAAAGCATCAAATAATAAAAAACCGCCGATTACATTCAGGTCTGTTGAAAACATAGTTGAAGAGATTGATTATCTTGCAAGTCAGGGATATAAATCAATTGCATTCATTGATGACAATTTTATTGTAAACAAAGACAGACTTACAGGTATTGTAACTGCTTTAAAAAAGCATCACATCGCATGGGGTTGCCAGGCAAGAGTAGATGCAATTACCGAAGATATAGCATCAATACTTGAGAATTCAGGATGTGAGTTTGTCGATCTTGGAGTAGAATCATTCAATAACGATATTCTGGATTATATTAAAAAAGGTTTCCACGAAGTAGACATACTGAATGGGTTAAACCTTTTAAAAAAGCATAAAGTGCCGGTCAAGCTTAATATTCTTATAGGAACAAGTCCTTTAGAAACAAAACAAACTGTAAAAGACACTCTCAGGAAAGCTAAGAAACTAAAAGTCAGCCAGGTTATGTTTAATATTGTTGCTCCTTTTCCAGGCACTGAGTTTTATGATATTGCTAAAGAAAATGGATGGATTGAAGGCGGAGAGTACTCTCCTACTGATGTTCAAAGAAATTCTATTCTTAATTATCCGCAATTGAGTGGCAAGGAAATGGAAAAACTATTATTCAGAAACAACATATCTTTTTTCCTCAGACCATCGTTCATCTTAATGCATATAAATAAATTCAACTCATTCAGGGATTTCAAAATAGCCTTGAAAGCCTTGAAAATAAAGTTATTCGGATAAATGGAACTTTCAGTAATTTTGATTTTTCATAATTCTGCAACATATATAAGGTCTTGCATTGAATCCATATCCGAATCCTGTAAATCTGTCGGATACGAAATAATCGCTGTTGACAATGGATCTGTTGACGACAGCCTTAAGAAAATCACAGATTTACAGAACAGATTGGTATTGATCCGGAATGATAAGAATCTTGGAGTTTCAAAAGCCAGGAATCAGGCATTAAAGAAAGCCTCAGGTGATGTGATATGGATTCTGGATATTGATACTGTTGTTAACGAAAATGCCTTTAAAAAGCTTTATAATTATATCCTGAATAATCCAAAGACCGGTCTGTGCAGTTGTGAACTCAAAAATACGGATGGATTAATCCAAAACAGCTGCAGAAGTTATCCTTCTTTTGTTTCAAAAATAAACAGTCTTAAAAAAACAAGTGCATCAGAACATTCTGATTTACATTATTCTGAACAAATTAAAAAAGGTGAACCCTTTAATGTTGATTATCTGATTGGTGCATGTCAGATGTTCAGAAAAAAGATTCTTGAACAGGTGGGATTCCTTGACGAAAAAATATTTTACGGACCTGAAGATGCAGATTTTTGCCACAGGATTCACGATAAAGGATATGAAGTTGTTTATATTCCCGGCACTTCAATAATACACCATTATGAAAGAAAAACCATAAGTAAGCCTTTTTCAGTCCTTACACTTAAACATATCAAAGGACTTCTTCATTATTGGATAAAGTGGGGTATCAACTGATAATCTGATAAATATGAACGTCTTCGTAACCTGCTTTTGTTTTATTCCATTTCTTTAGAATTCCGCTTTCGGTGAAACCACATTTCCTGAAAAGCCTTAAACTGGCAAGATTATTTGAAGGTATATAAGCGTACAATTGATTTAGCTTCAGAAAATCGAATGCATATTCCGTGAGAAGCTCCAATGCCTGAGCAGCTAAACCTTTATTTTGAAATTTTTCGTCTATCAGTATCCCAACCCCGGCGCGTTCATGAAAGGCTTCATAATCATAAAGGTCAGCCATACCTATCTGTAAACCTGAAGACTTTTCCCCGATAATTAATCTGAGTTGTTTTAATTCATATAAATCCTGATGTGAATTTTCGATATACCTGTGTAAAATATATCTGGAAAATGGGGTCATTGTGCTTCCATATTTCCATAAACCTGTATTGTTTTCCATCTTGTAAAGAAAATCCAGATCTTCAGGTTCAAGAGCTCTCAATTTAATACTATCGTTTTCCAGCATCAGATCATATTATTATAATTAATTATCAAAGCTCATCTTTATTTTCATTTTCTTCATCATTAACATTTTTATCAGGATTGATTCCGGTTTCCTGCAACATACGGCTTAGTGTAGGCCAAATGAAAACGAAAAGAAATACAATTATTACAAATAAAACTTCTATTCCCTTCAATGTCGAGAAAAGTTGCATAAAAAGGGTGAAAACTCCAAGTATTCCAAAAGCTGCAAGTCTCAGAATTTCAATCTTATAAAAACCCTCTATTTTCTTTTCGGTATCATCATATTTTTTTACTTTATCCATCTTTTTGCCTGACAAATACAAAGTACCGGGTACAACACCAAAAAACAATAAAATCAGTAACTGCTGTAAGCTAACCGCGGTTTCACCGGGGAATTTACGAACGCTTAGTACGCCTGATAATATCAATACTTCAAAAGCTATTAGTATAATCAATGATAAAACGTAAGCAATCCTAATGCCTTTTATTTTCTTCTCCATAAATATCAACCTTTATAATCAATTCTGTTTACTATAGATCTTCCTAATGTTATCTCATCAGCATATTCAAGTTCATCTCCTACAGCTATGCCTCTTGCAATTGTCGTAATCCTGACATCAAAAGAAGATAATTTTCTGAATATATAAAACGATGTTGCATCACCTTCCATCGTGGCAGGCAAGGCAAGAATAACCTCATCCGGTTTTTCGTTTTTTATTCTTTCTAAAAGGCTGTCAATATTCAGACTTGAAGGAGCTATACCTTCCATTGGAGATATTAAACCTCCCAACACATGGTAGACTCCATTATATTGACCTGTATTTTCTACAGCCATCACTTCCCTTACATTTTCTACAACACAGATATTTTTTGAGTTTCTTTTTGAATCCGAACATACCGGACAAATTTCCCTGTCTGTTATGTTATGACATACCTTACAATATCTTACTTCTTTTTTTAGTCTTATAATAGCATTCCCAAAATTAGAAACCTGATCATCCGGTTGCTTTAACAAGTATAGAACCAGCCTTAAAGCTGTTTTTTTACCAATTCCGGGAAGTTTGGAAAACTCATCGACAGCAACTTCAAGTAATTTGGAAGGAAAATTATGATCCATCGTATTAATTATGTATTTGCAAAAATACACCCAATCTTACGATTTGTCAAAACATTAAGATTATTATTAATTTTGCACTCATGGTTTCAAACTCAATTATAGTTTCTTTTCTACTGATATACTTCATCCTGCTGGTTTCCGTTTCGGCAATTGTTGGAAAACAAAAAGGAAATGAAGCTTTCTTTACTGCTGACAGAAAGGCTCCATGGTTTGTTGTTGCCATTGGAATGATAGGTAACTCTATTTCAGGTGTAAGCTTCGTCTCCGTGCCCGGTATGGTGAGAGAAAATGGATTTCTGTATATGCAGACTGTTGCCGGCTTCTTCATTGGATACATACTTATTGCCGGAATTCTGATTCCTTTATACTATAAACTGGATTCGCCGAGTATTTACTCGTATCTGAAAAAAAGATTCGGTGTTGAAGCATACAAAACAGGTGCATCATTTTTCCTTTTATCAAAAGGATTAGGAGCAGCAGCCAGAATATATGTAGTAGTTCTTATACTGCAAACCCTGGTCTTTAATCAAATCGGTATACCGTTTTATCTTACTACAGCCGTAATAATCATGATAATATGGTTGTACACATCAAGAAGTGGAATAAAAACAATCATCTGGACTGACCTTATTCAAACCACATTCATGGTAGCCGCTATGATTTTGATAATTGTCGGATTAAGCAGACAACTGGACCTGGACTTTAAAGGTATTTTTAAAACCACTGTCGAGAGCAAATGGTTCAGATTGACTGAATTTTCAGACTGGTCAAGCAAACAACATTTTGTCAAACAGTTTCTGAGCGGAATATTTATTGCCTTTGTTATGACTGGTCTGGATCAGGATATGATGCAAAAAAACAGAACAATTGAAAAGATCGGTAAAGCCAAAGTAAATCTTTACACGTATGGTTTCGCCTTTTTACCGGTAAATTTTCTTTTCCTTATTACCGGAGTTCTTATGCTGACTTTTGCGGAAAAAAATGGTATAGTACTGCCATTTTCCTCGGATGAGATTCTGCCAACTTTGGTTTCAAGCAATAGCTTTGGTCCTTTTGTAACTATACTATTCATTTTTGGAGTCATTTCGGCCACATTTTCAGGGGCAGATTCAGCGATGACCTCTATGACAACCTCATTTTGCGTTGATATTGCCGGGAAAAAGGATGATACCGGCTTTAGAAAAAAAGTCCATATTATTGTAGCTTTGATCTTTATGGCTTTGATAATAATTTTCAGAGAAATAAATAACAAAACACTTATTGATGCAATATATACTCTTGCTTCATATACTTACGGACCTTTACTGGGACTATTTTGCTTTGGGATGATTTCAAAAAGAAAGCCTTCAAATAAGTTAATCCCCTATATAACAGTGTTATCGCCTGTCATTTGTTATATACTCGGTGTAAGTTCAAAGAAAATACTTAACTATTCATTTGGTTATGAATTACTGATAATCAATGGTTTGATTACTTATGTCGGATTATTTTTAATATCTTTGAAACCATTTTCGGCAAATAATAAAATGAAAACCGAAAAAACTATATGAATACCTCTTCAAAAATTTATATAAATGCAAATCAAAAGCGCCAGATTCATCATAAGTAGTACTAAACATTCAGCTTGCCCTACCGGGACTTTACCTGAATACGCTTTCATCGGCAGGTCAAACGTAGGTAAATCATCATTGATAAATATGATTACCGGAGTAAATGATCTGGCAAAGACATCCTCAAGACCAGGTAAAACGGTACTTATTAATCATTTTTTAATTAATGAAAAATGGTACATTGTCGATTTACCAGGATATGGTTATGCAAAAGTCAGCCATTCTGCCAAAGAATCGATATACAAGATGATCACTGACTATGTATTAAAACGTCAACAACTTGCATGTCTTTTTGTTTTAATTGACATCAGGCATGAACCACAACAGATAGATCTGGATTTTATTGATTTTTTAGGTGAAAGCGAGGTTCCTTTTGCAATAATATTCACAAAATCAGACAAAATCAAACAATCTGAAATCAATCGTAGTATTGAAAACTATAAAAAAGAAATGAGCAAAAACTGGGAAGAGATCCCAACAATGTTTATTACATCATCAGTTAATAAAAAAGGTCGCCAGGAGATACTTGATTACGTAGATGTCATTAACAAATCTGCCTGCGAGATTAAAGAAAGTGATTAAACTTGTGTGAATTGATTATTATCAATAAAATTAATTGTTTTATTTTTATCCTCACAGGCCGTAAAAAAAGCTCTTAATTATAAAATATTGCTATTTTTGCTTTTCTTAAAACGTTTTAATTGGATTTATTCGAACACATAAAGTCAAAAGAAGAACCTGTATCTAAACTTGCCAGGCAATTACACGGTTATTTCACTTATCCCAAACTTGAAGGACAGCTTGGTCCGAGAATGAAGTTCAGAGGTCGTGAAGTTTTAAACTGGAACATTAGCGATTATTACGGATTTGCAACCAATAAGGAAATCAGGCAAGTTGATGAAGAGAATACTCAAAAATGGGGACTTTCATATCCTGTAGGTAACAGGATTATGTCAGGTCAAACCGGTATGCATGAGAAATTGGAATCAATGCTTGCCGAAATCACCGGCAAGGAAGATGCTATCGTCCTGAATTACGGTTATCAGGGACTTTTATCAGTAATTGATGCACTATGTGGCAGGAATGACATAATTATTTACGATTCACAGGTTCATGCATGCATGATAGACGGGATCAGACTACATTTGGGTAAACATTTTGTCTATCAACATAATGACATAGAGAGTCTGGAAAAACAATTGATAAGAGCTCTTGAAATAACCGATGCTGCTAACTCAACAGGAGGTATTCTGGTGATGACCCAGGGTGTTTTTGGTACTACCGGCGAATATGGAATGCTAGACAAAATCGCCTCACTCAAAAAGAATTATCAATTTCGTCTTTTAGTCAACGATGCTGATGGTTTCGGCATAGAAGGCAAGAATGGCGCAGGAACAGGTGAAAAATTTGGTATAGACAATGAAATCGATATTTATTTCGGTTCATTTTCAAAAGCTTTTGCATCGTTGGGAGGCTTTGTTGCCGGACCTGAATATATTATGACTTACCTTAGGTATCATTCAAGAGCTCAGATACACTCAAAAGCACTACCTATTGTTTATGTTTTAGGAATGATTACAAGGCTGGAGTTTCTTTCCAAGAATTCCAAGTTAAAAACCGAGTTGCACAAAAAAGTCAAATATTTCAGAGAGCAACTTAAGAAAAACAAATTTGATACAGGTAATTCTGAAGCTTGTGTTTTGCCTATATATCTGCCAAGTACCATTTACCAGGCATTAAACATTGTTATGGATTTGAGGGAAAACTACAACATATTCTGCCCCGTACTGGTTTATCCTTTCATTGCAAAAAATCAATTATTACTCAGATTTATACCTACAGTTTTACACACAAAAGAAGACATTGATTATACTGTCCGGGTATTGATAGATATAAGAGAAAACCTGAGTAACGGGAAATACAATGTCAAAAATGATTTCATCACTGAAGTCTGACTTTATTAACGTTTTTCTTTCCAGGATTTATACCTTTTAAACAGTCTTTCGGGTTCGCTAGTATACCAACCGTAACCTGTTCTTCTTTCATATCCTATTTCAGAAATATCATATTTAACTATACCATCCCTGTCGCAAACAAAAGCACGATTGGTATCAAGATCGCAAAATCTTCCCCATATATCAGGTCCGTTATTACTTTTTACCATCTTTAAATCAGGCTTCCCGTCAGTATTGATATATCTTTCAAGCCTGAAATCTTTAATTCTGTTATTATCAAACCATTCCATAGCAGCATTAACTGCATTTATTACAGTTGAATCAGGATTCTCAATATCCATCAGCAATATCACCAAACCTACAGATTCCTGACCGCTCAATGAAGGAAGTTCATATGCCCTTGCTTTTGCCGGTTTCAAAGTAATTTCATCATGTTGAGCACACCAAATTGTCTTTTTACCGTTCTGGATATATTGTGATTTAATTATACAATCAATACCCTTATTAAAAGATTTTTTGCAGTTATCAATCATATTATTATCACTGATACCGGCAAATAAATCATCGCAGGCGGCTACATCTCTAAGAAGCGATAAAACATTAAAAGTAGCGTTGTCATTGTATGTAATATGAGTATAATATCCTTTACTTCTGGAAAACTGTTTGAATCCACCATTTGGATATTGAATCGAAAAAATAAAATTCAGACCATCAATAAAAGCCTTTTTATATTTTTCATTTTTAGTTGCCTTATACATTCTGGCAAGAAATACCATTTCAGAATATGTAGCACCATTATCTATTGTAGCTTCTTCAATATCATTTTTAGTTTTAAGTATTTCGTCTTTTTCAGTTTGACTTAATATATTTTTGTATTTCCTGAAGTTTTTTGGCCATCCTCCATTTTCTTTCTGCAAAATAAGTACATTCTCAGCAACATTAACCGACTCAGTACTTCCATACCATTCCTCAGACTGAAAAAGAGCATTTGATAATTTTCTTAAAGACTGTGCATTTGAAAGAGTTGAAACAAATACTAAAAGCACGAGTGCAATAAAAGATTTTGTAACAGATTTATGAATATACATTTTGTTGAAAAATTTAAAATGTCAATATCTTAAGCAAGCTTTCAAATATAGACACAAAAAAACATAAACGGTTAAATAACCTTTCATCAATAACTCCATTTTTTTGTAAATTTGTAGGAGTAATCACTTCAATACAATATTGCCATGAGTGTTAAAGAAAATCTCTACAATATAATACACACTCTGCCCAAAAATACCAAATTGGTTGCTGTATCAAAGTTTCATGATTCTGAAACCATAATGGAAGCCTATAAGGCAGGTCAAAGAGTATTTGGCGAAAGCAGGGTTCAGGAGCTGATCGAAAAACAAAAAATTTTACCGGGGGATATTGAATGGCATTTTATCGGACATCTGCAAACTAATAAAGTTAAAGCAATTGTTCCATTTGTTTCATTGATACATAGTGTAGACAGTATCAGGCTTTTACAGGAAATAGATAAAGAAGCAAAAAAAATAAACAAAATTGTATCAATACTACTGCAAATCCACATTGCAGAGGAAGAAACCAAATTTGGTCTTTCGTTTGAAGAATGCAGAAATTTCTTCAAATCAGGAGACTGGATTGATTTTAAGAATATTAAAATCAAAGGTCTTATGGGAATGGCTACACTTACCGATGATGAAACTCAAATCAAAAATGAATTTCATTCACTCGGGCTTCTATTCAAAGAAATAAAAGAATCCCACTACCCTTCTGACTCTTCGTTCTGCGAACTATCAATGGGCATGTCAGATGACTATCAGCTTGCAATAGCTGAAGGCAGTACACTAATAAGAATTGGAACAGCAATTTTCGGATCCAGATACTAAACTGATCCTGAATTATACTGGTATCTTTTCGATACGGGTTTGATGACGACCACCATCAAAAGTCGTGGACATAAATATCCTGATTATTTCAATAGCTTCGTCATTGGTTATAAATCTCGCAGGTAAACATAAAACATTGGCATTATTATGTTGTCTGGCTAAAGAAGCAATCTCTTTTGTCCAGCACAAAGCGCCGCGTATTGTTTCATGTTTATTGACAGTCATACTCATACCCTGACCTGAGCCACAAATGGCAATACCAAAATCAGATTCGCCATCTTCAACAGCTTCAGCCATCGGATGAGCAAAGTCAGCATAATCACAACTATCAGGAGAGTAAGTACCAAAATTGGTAAAAGGAATGTTTTCGGCAGTAAGCCAGTCTAGAACAAATTCTTTTAATTCATATCCGGCATGATCGCTACAAATGGCGACCGGGGGGACATCATCAGGATTCATAATTAATTTGGTGTTTTAATTTGTTACAAATTTAAAATAAAAACTATAAAATACAAAGTAAAAAAAGGGACTGTCTTTATAAAACAGTCCCTTTCAGTTATTTAGCTTAAAATTTACTTTTGAAGTAATGTTTTTACCTGCTTGTAAACATTGTCACCGGTGAAACCAAGTTTTTCATCAAGCACCTTATAAGGAGCAGAAAAACCAAATGATTCCAATCCCCAGATACTGCCGTTTTCACCAACAAGACCCTGTAAATTTACAGGAAGACCGGCCGTTAAACCAAATCTCTTAACACCAGCAGGTAATACCGATTTTTTGTACTCATCAGATTGAACACTAAACAAACCTTCAGAAGGAACTGATACTATTCTGATTTTAATTCCGTCTTTCCTTAGCAATTCAGCACCTTCAACAAGCGTGGAAACTTCTGAACCTGAAGCAATTAACACGACATCAGGATTACCGTCACATTCAACAACATAAGCACCTTTTGCAACCTGTTTTGCGTTTTCATAACTGCTGCCCGGAATATCTTTTATATTCTGACGGCTTAATATAAATGCTGAAGGAGTGTGAGTATTTTCCATAGCCAGCTGATAGCAAGCAGTACATTCATTTACATCAGCAGGTCTAAGTACAAGCATAGAATTCTTGCCACTATGATTTTTAAGTTTTTCCATCAGACGAATCTGAGCTTCCTGTTCCACAGGTTCATGAGTAGGTCCATCCTCTCCTACTCTGAATGCATCATGAGTCCAGATGAACTTAACAGGCACTTCCATAAGAGCAGCCATACGAACTGCAGGTTTCATATAATCAGAGAAAACAAAGAAAGTACCACAAGCAGGTATAACACCACCATGGAGTCCCATACCGATACAAACACAAGCCATTGTTAATTCAGCAACACCGGCCTGTAGGAAAGCACCGCTGAAATCATCTTTGGTCATTGCTTTAGTTTTCTTGAGGAAACCGTCAGTCTTATCAGAATTAGACAAGTCGGCAGAAGCCACAATCATATTTTCAACATTCTGAGCAAGATAACCCAAAACAGTAGCTGAAGCAGCTCTTGTAGCCTGACCTGATTTTTGTTCAATTGCAGTCCAGTCTATTTCAGGAGCAGCACCGGAGAACCATTTAACCATTTTAGCAGCAGCTTCAGGATTCTTTGAAGCCCATTCTGCCTTCGCTGCATATTTTTCAGCAACAATTGATTCAAGTTCTTTCTCGCGTTTGGCATATAATTCCTTTACTTCAGGGAATATTACAAACGGATCTTCAGGATTACCTCCAAGATTTTCAATTGATTTTTCAAAGCTTGCACCGGCTTCACCAAGAGGAGCACCATGAGTAGCACATTTTCTTTCATAGCTGCTTCCGTCAGGAGCAACAGCACCTTTACCCATAATAGTTTTACCTATGATGATGGTTGGTTTACCTTTGACAGCTTTCGCTTTATTCAAAGCTGATCTCATCTGATCAATATCGTGACCATTAACTTCGAGAACTTCCCATCCCCATGCCTTATACTTGGCAGCAGTATCTTCACTGGTTACTTCTGCAGTAACAGTAGAAAGCTGAATATCATTTGAATCATAAAACATTACGAGATTGTCAAGACCAAGATGGCCTGCCAGTCTACCTGCGCCCTGAGATATTTCTTCTTCAACGCCACCATCAGAAATGAATGTATAAATAGTCTGCTCCATCTGACCAACAAACTTGGTATTCAGGAATTTTGCAGCAATAGCAGCACCAATAGCATATACATGACCCTGACCAAGAGGACCAGATGTATTTTCTATACCACGCTCAACATTTACTTCAGGATGACCCGGAGTCGGACTATCCCATTGACGAAACTGTTTGATTTCCTCAATTGTAAACTTTCCGGCTAAAGCCAGTTGAGAATACAACATCGGAGACATATGTCCCGGATCAAGAAAGAATCTGTCACGTCCTTCCCATTTCGGGTTTTTTGGATCATAAACGAGATATTCAGAATAAAGAAGATTTATGAAATCAGCACCACCCATTGCACCTCCCGGATGTCCTGATTTAGCTTTTTCTACCATAGATGCAGCAAGTATACGAATATTATCCGCTGCCTTGTTCATTAATGCATTATTATTCATAGGTTTTCAAAATATTTTTGACAAAGATAAAGAATCTTTCTACATTTGTCAGCATGAAAAGGACATTTTGGTATCAAATTGCATTACTCTTTTTATTGATTATATCAATAGATAAGGTTTATTCCGTTCCTGCTCCCAAAAAGATAATCGAAATAAACCAACCTGATGGAACACGATTCAGAGGGCGAATTATTGGAGATGAATTTTCCCATTATGCGAAGTCTGAAGACGGATATATATTGTTACCGGACGAAAAAGGTTTTCTGAGATATTCCGAAAAAGAAGCTGAAGGTGATTTAGTGCCCGGGAAATATATTTCAAATAATATAGGTGAAAGATCTGCTGAGGTAGTCAATTACCTGAAAAAAATATCAAATAATCAGGTATTTTCAGAAAGGCAGCTTAGCAAACCTTTAGAAAACAGACTAGCCAGATCACTCGTAAGAAAAAATTCACGTGCTAACATTTTAAGATCAGCAACTTCCGAAGTATCTGGCAGTAAGTATCCAAATACTGGAAAAGTAAAATCACTTGTAATACTTGTTGAGTTTAAAGACCTGAAATTTTCAGTTGAAAAACCGGGAATATTTTTCAATGACTTGTTTAATAAAGAAGGTTTCAACCATGATAAGCATATCGGAAGTGTCAGAGATTATTTCATGTTTAACTCAAGAGATCTTTTTAAACCTTCATTTAGTGTTTACGGACCTGTTACGCTTGATAATGATGTGAGTTATTATGGCTCAAATAATAATAACGGAGAAGATGAACACCCTGCTCAAATGGTTTATGAAGCATGTCAGAAACTGGCTTCTACGATAGATTTTTCACAATACGATTCTAATGATGACGGATATGTAGACAACATTTTTATCTGCTATGCCGGAATGGGTGAAAACGACGGAGGTGGTGAAACTACAATTTGGCCGCATGCCTGGGTCCTTTCAGGAGAATCGCTTGCATTAACTCTTAACGGCAAAAAAATAGAAGATTATGGATGCAGTGCTGAATATCAGGGAAATGGCGCCATTACTGGAATTGGTGTATTTTGTCATGAATTTTCACATCTGTTAGGGCTCATGGACTCATATGATGTTGACTATGAAGTCAATGGCGAAGGTTTCGATTTAGGAGACTGGTCATTAATGGCACAGGGGTCATATAATTGTAATGAAAATGTACCACCAGCCCTTACCCTTATTGAAAGACAAATGCTTGGATGGAGTACACCACTTGAATTGAACGTCACCGGTGAAAATATTCAATTACCTCAATTGGACACTTTCAATGTAGGTTATATAATGAGGACTAACGATCCTAAGGAGTATTTTCTACTTGAGAACAGACAAAATAAGGCAGGATCATGGGATGAATATATACCTCATCATGGTATGCTGATATACCATATAGATAAAAGAACTGATGCCAATATCGAATTATCCTATAATAATCAGAACAGGACTTTCACATTTAATGACCTTTGGGAACTTAATATGGTTAATGCGGTCAGCTCACATCAGTGCATGGATGTAGAGGAAGCTGATAATAAATACATTATAAACTTAGGTTACAACCGTTCTTCATACGTTAATGATGCCAAAGGTGATCCTTTCCCGGGTAAAAACAATATCACGACATTTTCTGATTATACCTCACCTTCCATGAAAACCTGGTCAGGTGAAAGTTTGCTGAAATCCATTTCAAATATCAAAGAAAAAAACAGTACTGTTTCTTTTGATTTCAGCAACCTTATATCTTTTGAAAACAGGAAACCAACTATTATTCAGGCTTCAAATATCGGTCCGTTCTCATTTATCCTGGAATGGAATAAAATGCCTGAAGCAACAGGATATTATGTAGACGTTTTCAGACTTGACTTCAACGACACAGGAGGCATAGATACAGTCCTTCTTAATGATTATAATAATTATTATATAAAAGATACTACTTTAAAGATACTTGAACTTGATGATCTTGCTTTTTATACTTGTCGGGTGAAAGGTACTAATGGTACTGATTTGAGTTTATATTCGGATTATCTTACTCAAAGGACGATAGACGCTCCTGAAGTAAAAATTTTTGTAAGAAACCGTATTATATATCTGAAAGGTATTGATAAAAACACAAAATCAAAACTTTACAATTTATCAGGAATTCTGGTTTCAACCTCCGATACAAATATATTCAATGTTGAAACCCCCGGCGTTTACATTGCCGAATTCTATCATGACGGTTTCAGGCAGGTTCAGAAAATACTTGTAAAATAAAAGAGGCTGTCTTCGGACAGCCTCTTACTTTATATTATAGCTAACAGTTACTTATTAAAGACCCTTGAAGAAATTTTCTTCAGTTATCTTACCAAGTAAAGCATATTTCTTGTAAAGCTCGCTGTAAACAGCAACCATCTTTGGATTAGGATAATATTCATTTGCGAAACCCTGACCCATTGCTTTCTGAGCATCTTCAACCTTTTCATATACACCGGCAACAACAGCAGCAAACATAGATGCACCAAAAGCACAAGCTTGTTCACTCTTTGCAACCTTAATCGGCATATTAAGAACATCAGCCATAGTCTGCATTACAAAAGGAGATTTCAAAGATATACCACCGATACCGATAACACTATCAATCTTAACGCCTTCTTCAATGAAACGATCAACAATAGCCTTTGAACCAAAAGCAGTAGCTTCAACCAAAGCACGGAATATCATAGGTGCAGTCGAACCTAAAGTCAAACCTGAAATAGTGCCCTCAACCAACTGACTTGCATCAGGAGTACGACGGCCATTCATCCAGTCTGTAGCAAATACACTGCTTTCTTCAGGATTGATTTCAGCAGCATACTTTGAAAGTACAGGAATCATTTTATCCATAGCTTCATCAACCAGTTTCTTTCTGGTATCTGCATCAATCAGATTAGACTTACCGATAAGCTCTTCTATTGGCCATGCCATTACGCGTTTGAACCAGGCATAGATGTCACCAAAAGCAGACTGACCGGCTTCAAGACCTACATATCCGGGGACAACTGAACCATCCACCTGACCACAGATACCTTTTATGAGTTTATCTCCCATTTCTTCATAAGAAGAAATCAAAATATCACAAGTAGATGTACCAATTACACGAACCAGTGAGTTTGGAACAATCTCAGCACCAACAGCACCCATGTGACAGTCAAAAGCACCTACTCCAACAGCAACATTTGTTGTAAGGCCTAAACGCTTAGCCCATTCTTCTGTTAAAGTACCAACTTTAGTATTGCTGGCAAATGTATCTTTAAACAAACGATCACGATAACCGGCTAAAAGTGGATCTAATGTAGTCAGAAAATCTTCAGCAGGAAGACCACCCCATTTTTCAAGCCACATTGCTTTGTGACCTGAAGCACAACGGCCTCTCTTCATTGTTTCAGGTTTTGTATCACCGCATAGTAATGCAGGTAACCAGTCGCAATGTTCAACTACCGAATAAGCTGCATTACGTACTTTTTCATCAGCACGCAAAACATGAAGTACTTTTGCCCAGAACCATTCTGAAGAGTAAATTCCACCTTCATAAGAAGTATAATCGATAGCCCATTTGCTGCAAAGATCATTAATTTCAGCCGCTTCTTTTACAGCTGTATGGTCTTTCCATAACACGAACATCGCGTTAGGATTTTCAGCAAAATCCGGCAATAATGAAAGCGGAGTCCCTTCTTTGTCGGTAAATACAGGAGTACTACCGGTAGTATCAAACGACATACCAATAACATTTTCAGCAACAGAAGGGTCACATTTGGCGAGAGCTTCCTTTACTGAATTTTCAAGACATTCAATATAATCCTTAGGATGCTGACGATACTGATTAGCAGTAGGCTGACAGTATTTGCCTTCAGCCCATCTCGGATAATATTTTACGGATGATGCCTGTTCCTCACCGGTTAATGCATCAACGATCAGGGCACGGCATGAATCCGTGCCATAATCAAGACCTATAACGTATTTCTTCATAATAATTAACGAAGAGCTTTGTTCAACATGTAATAAACCTCATTATTGCGGATATCCTGTTTGAAACCACGGATTGTTGTATCCTTATTAATAAGAAGAAGCTCGATGTCAGCTATTTCAGCATAATCTTCAATGTATTCTTTTGTCAAAGCAAAAGAGAAACTTGAATGGTGAGTTCCACCTGCGATAATCCATGCACCAGCACCGACTTCGAAGTCAGGCATTGGTTTCCACAAAGCACAAGCAACAGGTAATTTTGGAAGATCTTTTGGTTTGATAACTTCAACATCATTACAGATCATACGGAAACGATTACCCATATCAACAATAGTACATGCGATACCATCTCCATCATGTGCCTGAAATACCAAACGAGCACAAGTGCCTGAATCACCAATACCTAAATAATGAACTTCAATACGAGGTTTTTTAGCAGCGATATCCGGATTGATTTCAAGCATATGAGCCTGAAGTATTGAACTGTTTTTACCATCAAAGTTGAGAGTATAATCTTCAAGGAATGAGCATCCTCCGGGAAGTCCCTGACCCATAACATACATTGTGCGGCACAAAGCAGCAGTTTTCCAGTCACCTTCAGCACCAAAACCATAACCTTCAGCCATCAATCTCTGAGAAGCAAAACCCATAAGTTGTTTCATGCCTTCAAGTTCATCAAAACTTGTGGTAAATGCTGTAGCTTTTTTATCCTGAAGGAAGCGTCTCAAACCAATTTCCTGAGCAGCAGCATCACGTACATATTGATGATCCTTTCCACCTTTGGCGGCATTAGGAGCAAATTCATAAATCTTTTCATATTCAGCAACAAGAGCATCAACTTCTGCTTCAGTAACAGCTTCAACATAAGGAACAAGTTTAGCAATCGGAGCATTGTCAACGTGATATCCCAGACGGATTTCAGCTTCAACTTTGTCACCATCAGTTACTGCAACATTATTCATGTTGTCACCAAAACGGATGATTCTCATATTCTGAGCATCTTCCCATGCAGCACAAACGCGCATCCAGATTGCAATCTTTTCCTGTGTGGATTTGTCTTTCCAGTAACCTACAACTACTTTGCGTGGTTTACGAAGACGACTGGTGATATGACCAAATTCGCGGTCACCATGAGCACTTTGATTAAGATTCATGAAATCCATATCAATCTCATCCCATGGAATTGTTTCATTATATTGTGTATGCAGGTGCAATAATGGTTTCTTATAATCCATCAAACCATGAATCCACATTTTTGCAGGTGAAAAAGTATGCATCCAGGTAATGATACCTACACATTTTGTATCTCCGTTAGCTGCACGCATGATTTCAGAAACCTCAGCAGAAGAATTAGCAGTACCCTTATAAACAACCTTTATTGGCAATCTACCTGAGTCATTCAATCCTTTTACCATTTCATTTGAATGAGCGTCAACTTTAACAACAGCGTCACCTCCATAGAGCAACTGAGCTCCTGTGACAAACCAGACTTCTAAATCTTTGTATTGCATAGTATAATTAATTAAGTTAAATATTATTATTTATTTTGGCCGTAGTATGCACCCGGTCCGTGTTTTCTAAAGAAATGTTTTTTAATAAGATGCTCATTCATATCAAGCTTAGGATTTACACCATAAGCAATATAAGCCATCTTCGCTACCTGTTCCATAACCACAGCATTGTGTACGGCATCAGTAGCATCTTTACCCCATGAGAAAGGGCCATGATTTTTTACCAAAACTCCGGGAACATGATTTGCATCGATACCATTAAAACGTTCAATTATTACGTTACCGGTTTCAAGCTCATATTCACCACCCATAACTTCCTGTTCGGTCATATCTCTTGTACATGGTATTTCACGGCTGAAATAATCAGCATGTGTAGTACCAATATTAGGAATATCAAAACCAGCCTGAGCCCAGGCAGTTGCATAAGTCGAGTGTGTATGGACAACACCTCCTATTTCAGTAAAAGCTTTATATAAAGCCAGGTGAGTTGCCGTATCTGATGAAGGTTTAAGATTACCTTCCAAAACTTTTCCGTCAAGATCCAAAAGAACCATATCTTCAGGTTTCATATCATCGTATGAAACACCTGAAGGCTTGATAAGCACCTTTCCGCTCTCTCTGTCTATTGCACTGACATTGCCCCATGTAAAAATGACAAGACCGTGTTTAACCAACTCCAGATTAGCTTCAAATACCTTTTTTCTTAAAACATTCAAATCCATATGAAAGAAATAATTGTAGATTTTACACTTTTAGGTGATAAACAAAAAAATAAATATAATACTTTTTTTCAAAATATTATAATGTGAATGAGAAGCCTTCCTGAACAGCCTTCTCATATAACTCCTTATTGAAAGTATATAGAAATGCTCCTCTCTTGGAATTGCTTTTATCTTTTTCTTCAGACTTTTCAAGGAAATACATGGTTTGTATCTTCTTTCTGAAATTTCTCTTATCTATAGCGTTGCCATAAATTGCCTCATAAAGAGTCTGCAATTGCGGCACTGTAAATTTCTCAGGTAATAAGTTGAAACCAATAGGCTCAGACGAAGCCTTACGTCTCAATCTTCTTAATGCTGCTCTGACCATCGTATCATGGTCAAATATCATTTTAGGCAAATCATTAATATTACGCCAGTAAGCATTGTGTTTTTGTACAAGCTCCCGGTCATAATCTTCTACATTAATCAACGCATAATGCGCCACAGATAATACTCTTTCTCCCGGATCACGATCAATGTCTCCGAAAACACTTATCTGTTCAAGAAATACATCTTCAAGACCGGTCAGATTCAGAAGAACTCTCGCAGCAGCATGATCAATACTCTCATCTTTCTGAAGGAAACCACCCATTAAAGACCATTCACCTTTACAAGGATTAAAATTTCTCTTTGTCAATAATAATTTTAACTCACCATCCTGAAAGCCAAAGATGATACAATCTACTGACACGTAAAATTTTTCGTTATCCTTATAAAACTGATTTTCGTAATTTTCTGACACTTCTGTTATGTTTAACTAATAATGTATAAAAATAACACTATATTAAAAATGAGACAAACTCTCCGGTGAAAAAATTTCACCGGAGAGATGCAAATTATTTTTTTATATTCCTGTTACCAGAAATATATATAGAATGCAACACAAAGAGCAACTACACCTAAAGATGCAACAACGTCTCCCCAGGTCCAGCTCTTCTTAATAAGCGCTTTGTAATCACCAGTGAATGTGATGAACTCAATTTGTTTAGCCGAAGGTTTCTTCGTAAAGAAGGAAACAACAACCATAAATGCCATAATGAATACAAGCAACCATATTTCAAATATCAGCCAGTTTGTTTGCCAGAACCATGTTGTGGAATTCCAGAACCAACCGGTCATTTCATCCATACCTGTATTAGTAAGAATGTTCGTAATCAAACGGGCCATACCAATCAGGAATCCAACAATAAGACCTGACTCACCAGCTTTAGGCGTAATCTTTTTGGAGAATATACCCAATACGAATACTGCCACCATTGCAGGAGCAAGCAGTGATTGAATACCCTGCAGATATGAATAAAGGCTACCAAGACTCATCATTACCGGAATCCATGCAATACCCAGTATTACAACTACGATCGTTGCAATACGACCAACAAGGACATATCTTTCTTCAGTTTTGCCTTTAAACATAGGCTTATAGAAGTCTTCCGTAAACAATGTGGCACATGAGTTGAAGAAAGCAGCCAAAGAGGCAACAAGTGCTGAAATGAAACCAATAGTTACAATACCTTTAACTCCTGCAGGTAAAACAAACTTTACCATAGAGCCAAAAGCTGTATCAGGATTATCCAGTGTGAAACCACTATCAGGACGAGCAGCAAGTGCGGCAGCAACCATACCCGGGATCAGGAACATGAATACAGGTAAAATTTTAAAATAACCTGCAGCAATTGTACCTCTGCGGGCACGCTTCATAACAACATCACTAGCTTCACCTTTATGTTGTCCAAGCACACGTTGAACGATATGCTGGTCGGTAGCCCAATACCAGAGACCGATAATTGAAGCACCGATAAATACCCAGAAACCGGGATATTCATCATACATAGGGTCACCTGTTTCAAAGTGGAACATATGGTTTGTACCATAAGCAACGCCATCAGCTCCAACACTAAGAGATTTTGAGTAATCAATCATTGCCATCCAGCCGTCACCGATATTACCACCTCCTAAGGCTGCTAAACCAAGGAACAGCACAAGGAATGAACCAATAATTAAAATAGGAGTTTGAATCGCTGAAAGAGTCATGACTCCTTTCATACCTCCCAGTACAGTAAATATACCGGTAAGTACTATCAAACCGATTGCACCATACCAGAATGGCAATCCAAGCAAACTTTCAAGAAAAATTCCTCCTGTAAAAGCGGTAACACTAACTTTAGTAAGAACGTAAGCAACAAGTGTTATTATTGATAACCATGATCCTGTTGCAGGTGTATAACGATTTTTCAGGAAGTCAGGCATTGTGATGATTTTACCCAACTTATTATTCATAAGCTGATAAAAAGGAACAAATAACCAACCGAGGATAAGTATCATCCAGCCCTGCATTTCCCAATGTGCCATACCAACACCTGCTTTAGCACCTGTTCCTGCAAGTCCAACCAGATGTTCTGAACCAATGTTTGCAGCAAATATAGCAGCACCAATGATATACCATGGTTCACCCTTACCAAATAAAAAGTCCGAACTGTCCGCACCCTGCTGAGCGCGTTTGTGTTTTCTGATCGAAAACCATAAAGCAACAGTTACCGCAAGAATCCCGACTGCAATAATAATCCAGTCAAGCCAAATAAATTCTTTCGAATACCAATTCATAGTAATTTGTTAATTATTAGATCAAAGTTGTAATCTCTTATTTGTATCGCATTAATTTTCATTAGTTGCCCATAAATAATTGGTGTAAATGTAACACTTATTATTATCCGAACAGATAATAAAAATATGTTTTATAACACAATTATATATGGCAACTTACAATCATCAGGCTAATTTCCTTGAACCATCACTGATGACAACATCATAGACTTTAGGATACTTGCCAAATTTAACTTTGAAAGATTCTTTAGCATCAGCAATAAATTTATCATAGAGTTCGTCCTTTACAAGATTAATAGTGCAACCACCAAAACCACCTCCCATTACGCGTGATCCTGTGACACCATTTTTCTTTGCACAGTCATTCAGGAAATCCAGTTCTTCGCAGCTTACTTCGTAAAGTTTGCTCATGCCGTGATGAGTTTCATACATCCTTGCTCCTACTGTTTCATAATCGCCTTTTTCAAGCGCAGCACAAACATCAAGAACCCTTTGAACTTCTCCGATAACATATTCGGAACGCATGTAGTCCTCAGCAGAAATCTGATCACGGACTTCATTCAGCATTTCCATTGTAGCATCACGAAGGAATTCCACTTCAGGATGATTAACTCTGATTGCAGCAGCAGCTGTTTCACAAGAATGACGACGTTTGTTATATGCAGAAGAAGCAAGTTCATGCTTAACCACTGTATCAAGAAGTACTAACTTGTATCCCTTAGGATCAAACGGATAGTATTTGTGTTCAAGTGAACGGCAATCCAGAAGCATCAGACTTCCGGCTTTACCGAATACAGATGCAAACTGGTCCATAATACCACAATTGACACCAACATAATTATGTTCTGTTGACTGACCAATTAAAGCAAGTTCAAACTTGTCAATGCCACAACTAAACAAATCATTTAAAGCAAATGCATATGTGCTTTCCAATGCAGCAGATGAAGACATACCTGCACCCAGAGGAACATCACCTGCAAAAGCAGTATCAAAACCACCAAGTTTTGCACCACGTTTAGTCATTTCTCTGCATACTCCAAAAATATATCTTGCCCAACTAGCTTTAGGAGCATCTTCTTCGTTTAATCCAAATTCAGCATAATCCTCCAGGTC
>CAZCWK010000008.1:0-24330 GCA_964502355.1 uncultured Bacteroidales bacterium | reverse complement strand
AGAATATGCTCTGATCTTATCAGTTCCGTTTAATTTGATTTCAGCAACCATGCCTTTATCGATAGCGCCCGGGAATACAAAACCACCATTATAGTCTGTGTGTTCACCAATTAAGTTAATACGTCCCGGAGATGCATAGACTGAACCTGTTGCACCATCAAAATGTTTTTTAAACTGATTTCTTATGATTTCTAAATCCATAATAGTATATATAATTAAAAATTATTCAACAGGAATATCCTTATTTACATTCTTACATCCGATCAAAGCATACCAAAGCAGATAAGCTATACAAGCGAACATTACCCAATAGCTGGCGATGTAACCTGAAAAGTCAGCAACGAAACCTTGCAAAAGAGGTATGATACCACCACCGCAGACCATTACCATAAACCAACCTGAACCGGCTGCCGTATATTTACCAATACCTTCAACAGCAAGATTAAAAATACCACCCCACATAACAGAAGTGCAAAGACCGCAGAGCACTATAAACAAAATGCTTATAGGAACTTGTTGGAACTCTGAAAATGACAAATTCAAAGGAATGTTGATACCAATATTTTTTGGAAGGAAAATAGCCAGTATAATAAATAAAAGTCCGGCAGCAGATACAACAGTCATCATAAGTTTGGTAGAGACTTTAGAACCTATAGCTCCGCCTATCAAACGACCGCACATCATTAACAGCCAGTAAAGACCAACTATTATACCGGCAACTCCTGCATCAATACCAAGACCTGATGTTCTTTCACCACTTATAACCTCAGATGCTTTTTTGAAAGTATCTTCAGTTACAACCTGTGCAACATAACCATCTGTAAGTTTGTTGGCTTCATCCTGTGATTTTAACAATTCCAGAGCAGCAGGATCAGCCTGTTGTTGGTTATAATTATCAACCACACTCTGAGCATTCTCAGTAGTAAATGTAGTCATGTACAGATTTGCAGTACTTGGAATACCTATTTCAACACCGACATAAATAAAGATAGCTATTATACCGAAAATGAAATGACGGAAAGAAAAAGGACTGTGTTTATCTTTTACTTTAGCAACTGTTTTGTCTTCCAGATGAGGTTCCGGAATTTTAACAAACATAAGTACAAGGAATGCAACAGCAAAAATACCCATAGCAAGGAACAAAGCCGGATTTGCTTTCTGGATAGTACGACCGGCTTCAGCACCCATCAGATATCCGACAAGCATAGGAGTAATTGTAGCAGCAATAGAATTAAATGAACCACCTAACTGCAATAACTGGTTACCCTTGTTACCGCCACCACCTAATGTATTCAACATCGGATTTACAACTGTGTTCAAAAGACACATAGAGAAACCAGATATAAATGCACCAGCCAGATAAACTGAGAATGATTCAACTTGTCCTGAAAGGAATTGAACGCCAACTCCAAAGAATCCTATAGTAACGGCAGTTAGCGCCGTAAATTTGTAACCTTTTTTCTTAAGCATCATACCTGCCGGGAAACCCATAAAAGCATAAGCCAGGAAGTTAGCGAAGAAACCTAATTGAGATTCAAAGTTCGATGCACCGAATTGTTTTGCTACTATCACACCCATTGGGCTTGGCAAACCAGTAACAAATGCAATCATGAAAAATAGTGCAAACATCACTGCAATAGGCAGAGCATTGCTTTTGTTTTTTTGTTGATCCATTGTAAAAAATTTAGGATATTGACTATATAATCATTAACAAATTGACCTCTATGATCATTTTGATGCCTTGCAGCAACCTTCTTTTTCAGCTTTGCAGCAATCACCACCTTTTGAACAACTGTCTTTTGAAGCTTTGCAGCAGTCACCTTCTTTTGCGCAACTGTCTTTTGCACAGTTTTCTTTGCATTTCATAGCACACTCATCGCTGAATACGCCAAACTTGTAGATACAGTGACTTGTGTAGGTTTCACCCGGACGAAGTACAACAGAAGGCCATTGAGGCTTGTTTGGGCTGTCAGGATAATGCTGAGTTTCAAGGCAAAGACCTGTTCTCTGTTTGTAAACAATGCCTTTTTTACCTTTAACAGTACCATCAAGGAAGTTACCAGTGTAAATCTGAATACCAGGTTCATTGGTTATAACCTCAAGAGTACGTCCGCTTACTGTATCAACAACAAAACAAGCAGGAGTACTGTCAGTTACACACTTGCAGAATACCCAGTTATGATCATAACCGTTGCCATTTTTTAGTTGTACAAAACTGAAATCATTAATCCTTTGACCAATAGCACAAGGTCTTCTGAAATCCATCGGAGTATTTTCAACAGGTAAAATTTCACCGGTAGTCATATAAGTAGTATCTACTGGTGTGAAACCATCAGCTTTTACAGCCATGATATGGTCAAGAATGGTATTTTCAGGATTACCTGTAAGATTGAAATATGAATGATTTGTAAGATTAATGATAGTCGGCTTGTCAGTAGTTGCAGAATAACTGATATCAATAGCGTTATCATCAGTAAGTTTATATGTAGCCTTTGCTGTCAGAGTACCGGGGAAACCCATTTCGCCGTCTTTTGAAGTATAAGAAACTTCAAGAGTCTGATCATCGATCTGTTTAATATCAAACATCTGATACTGGAAACCCTGAGGGCCACCATGCAGAGAATGTCCGAAATTATTGGTTTCCAACTGATAATCAACGCCGTCAAGAGTAAACTTGCCTTTATTGATCCTGTTACCATAACGACCAATGAAAGCACCAAAATCAGTCTTATTATTAAGGTATCCTCCTATTGAATCAAAACCAAGGACAACATCACCAAACACTCCGTTCTTGTCAGGAACCCAGATAGAAACAATTCTTGCACCGAAATTTGTCATACAAACTTCCATGCCGTTTTTATTGGTAAGTACATACAAATCATTCTTCTTACCATTTATCTCAGTCTTAAAATCTGATCTTTTTAAACCGGATTTAGTAATTTCTTTTTCTTTACATCCTGAAACGAGCAGAAGTAACGCCAGCGCGATTAATGAAACTGTATTTTTCATAATTTAATTGGTTAGATTTTGGGATTTAAAACGTGTAAAATTAACCCTTAATTTTCAGCATCTATTTTATATAATTATGTTTTACAACATAAAAAAGGTCCCCAAGAACATTTATAATCGTTTTTGGGGACCTTTTAATATTATTTAATATTTGATGTCATTTATAGAGCTTAACCGAGAGTGGTTGCATAATTGAAATACTCTCAGATTCAACATATCTGCACCATTCCTGATCAGTTTTAAAACCAGCCTTACTCCAGCCTGAGCCAAAGAAATATCTGTATTCGTCACCAGTCTTATATTTGCTGAGACCAAGAATGTGACCGGATTTCATCTTAAATTCAGTTATACCTGCAGGGAAAATCACAGCAGTATGACCTCTGCCCGAAAATACAGGTTTAGAGGTTTGAGACATAAGATTTTCGGAATATGCAATATACCTTTTTTCTAAGGACTTACTGACAGACTGAATAGAATCATGCAAATAAATACCTGCAGCCAGCATGAAACCGGTTGTATCACCAGTGTACTTAATAGTCGCCTCATTAAAGTTTGAACCTGCATTAATCTTAATCATCATTTCAGCCTTAAGAACACGCTTTCCAACAGGAATCCTGTCATAAAACAACACAAAAGAAGACTGCAAAGGACCATTATCAAGTATTTTATATCTGTCATAATGACTTCCGACAAATAAAGAATCCTTCATAAAGGGAGCAATTGAACCGGCACCCAATGTATGAGCAACTTTGTAACAATCAAGACCCTCACCATGATCTTCATGATACGTGGCTTTACCTGACAACTCGTCTTTATACCACTTATCAATAATCAGATCAGAAGTCCTTTTATACCATATATCTACTCCGTTACTTGGATTTTCGGCAGCAAGTGCAGGACCATACATTCTGAATGCAATCCTGTCATTTTCCCACGCAATATCATCCTTTCTTTCAGGCACATAACGTACAAATGTTTTTGCATCCACAGAAGCGGGTTCACCCTCCTTAATAAAAAAGGATGTTTTCTCTCCGGCAGCAAGAGTAACAGGAAAAATCAGACACTGAGGTTTCTCACTACCTTTATATAATAATTGATATGGTACCTGATTGCCCTTTTCATCAAGAACGACAATTCTGGAATAATCAAACCCGGTCAGCTGACACAGACAAAGTTCAACCAATTCTTCATTTCTGTCAACTTCCGAATTGTTAAATACAGAAACTTCAACCTTCCCGTTACACGACAATAAAATCGCCGATAACAGGAAGATAATTATTATATTGATTTTGCTCATCTTTTTATTTCGGTTGTTTACCCAAATAAGCCAGAATACCACCGTCAACGTACAAGATATGTCCGTTAACAAAATCAGAAGCCGGTGAAGCCAAAAATACTGCAGGACCGGTCAAATCATCAGTTGTACCCCAACGTGCAGCAGGAGTTTTAGAAATAATAAACTCGTTAAAAGGATGGCCCGGAGTACGTATAGGAGCTGTTTGAGGAGTTTCAATATAACCAGGGCCTAAGCCGTTAACCTGAATATTAAATTCACCCCATTCTGAAGCCAGATTTTTGGTCAACATCTTCAATCCGCCCTTAGCTGATGCATAAGCAGAAACAGTTTCACGACCAAGTTCACTCATCATAGAGCAAATATTAATAACTTTACCGGCTCTCTTGGCAATCATACCCGGAGCAATAGCCTTAGCAACAATAAAAGGACCATTCAGGTCTATATCAATAACCTGGCGGAATTCAGCAGCAGTCATATCTATTGCAGGAATTCTCTTGATAATGCCGGCATTGTTAACAAGTATATCAACTATACCAACTTCCTTTTCTATCTGAGCAACCATTGCATATACCTGTTCCTCATTTGTTACATCGCAAACATAACCATGTGCGTTAATACCGCATCTTTTGTATTCAGCCAAACCGTTTTCAACAAGTTCAGGTTTGATATCGTTGAAAACAACAGTAGCACCGGCTTCAGCATATGCTTTTGCAATTGCCATACCTATTCCGTAAGAAGCACCTGTAATCAATGCTATCTTACCTTCCAATGAAAAATTTACCATTTATCCTCTATTTAATTTGTTAAATAATTATCTTAATTCTGTATTCTTAAAAAAGTCCTGATCTCCGTAATCAAGATTTTCACCACCCATACCCCATATAAAGGTATAATTTGAAGTAGCAGCAGCCGAATGAATGGACCATTCAGGCGAAAATACTGCCTGATCACCTTTCATCCAGATATGCCTGGTTTCAGTCGGTTCGCCTAAGAAATGAACTACAGCATTTTCTTCAGGAACCTCAAAATAAAAATAAGCTTCCATTCTGCGGCTGTGAATATGCGCAGGCATAGTGTTCCATACACTACCGGGAGCAAGCTCAGTCATTCCCATCTGAAGCTGACAGGTAGGCAATACCTGGTTTACAATCATTTTATTGATATTTCTGTGATTGGATCCTTCAAGAGTACCCAGTTCAACACATACAGCATCATTTTTGGTTATTTTCTTATCCGGATAGTTACGGTGAGCCCCAAGCGAATTAAAATAGAATTTCGCCGGTTTCGCCGAATCCTTGCTTTCGAAAAATACTTCACGATCTCCCGCACCTATATATAATGCCTCCTTGTACTTTAATTCATAAACATCGTCACCGACCTTTACAATACCATCTCCTGAACCAACATTAAAAATACCCAGTTCACGACGATGGAGGAAACACGGAGCTTTCAAAGGATCAATGGCTTCAAGCTTTAAACTTTCAGCAACAGGCATAGCTCCACCAACAATCATTCTGTCAAACATGGAATAAACCATATTCACTTCGTCAGATGAGAACAACTTCTCAATCAGAAACTCTTTTCGGAGTCTTTCCGTATCGTAATGCTTTGCATCAGTGGGATTAGAAGCATAACGGATTTCATAATTTGTCTTCATATTCAGTAATAAATTATTTACCGATAAAAACAATACAAAAACCGTCAAAATGATATTAATATTGCTTATACCGGCGACTTTTGCAAAGTTAATTCAAAAGTTCATTAAAAAAAATGATTTTCACCGATTGGAATTAAACCATTTCATATGTTTATAATCAAAGCACATGAATACAAAAAGAGAAAATCATCATCTTAAAAAACGTTTATGAAACGAAAACTATTGGTATTAGTTCTGATTATCCTTACAGGAGGTATTTCTGCTTTTGCTCAGCACAGCATTCAGGGAAAAGTTTTGGATAAAAGTAATGAAGGCGCCATTGAAATGGCCACAGTCCGCCTTCTTAAAGCTGACTCTGCTCTGGTTACCGGAGGTCAGACTGACGGTAAAGGCGCATTTTATCTTACAAAAGTAAAAGATGGTAATTATATCCTTGAAATCAGATATCTGGGATATCATAACAGTTATTCTAACATCACAGTAGCAGGTAAAGGCCTGATATTAAAAAATATTTATATATCCCCAAAAGCTAAAGAGCTTGCAGCTGTAGAAATCAGAGGAATGGCAGCGCAGATGAATGTCAGAGGAGATACTATCGAATACAATACTGCTGCATATAAACTGGCTGAAAACGCTGCTGTTGAAGAATTATTAAAAAAACTTCCCGGTGTTACTGTCGATGCAGACGGTAAAGTGACTGTAAACGGTGAAGAAATCAAAAAAGTCCGTGTTGACGGCAAGAAATTCTTTGAAGGCGACATCCAGATGGCCACAAAAAACATTCCTGTTGATATGGTTGACAAAGTTCAGGTAATCGATCAGAAATCTGAAATGTCTCAGCTGACAGGATTTGAAGACGAAAACACTGAAAGAATAATCAACCTGACTATAAAGGAAAACAGGAAAAAAGGTGTATTTGGTAATATTACTGCCGGAGCAGGTGCCGACAAGGATGAACTACTTCGTTATAATTCAAATGCTTTCTTAAACATACTTAACGGAGAATCACAGACTGCAATCATCGGTGGAGCCAACAACGTTAATGAAATGCGTAGCGGCAGAGGCCGGGGCGGCTTCGGTGGCGGAGGCGGTGGTATTGTTTCGACACAAAATATTGGTGTAAACAACAATACAGAATTAAGTGACAAACTTACCATTGGCGGAGATGGCTCATATAACCATTCAACAAATTTCACTGAATCTTCTTCAGAACGTGAAAGCTGGATGCAGGGTTCGACTTATACAAATATCAGTGAAAACAAATCAACAAGAGAAAACCATCAGGCCAATCTCAGGTTGGAAATGGAATGGAAAATTGACTCTACAACAACTTTGATACTTCAACCCAGAATTAATTATAGTAAAGGTATAAGCAATTCTTCAAATGAAAATGTCTATTACGACCAAAACGATACTATAAGCTGGGGAAATTCCAATAATAGTAATTTAAGTAGCGGTAAAGGCGCAAGCATGAACGTTATTTTAAACAAGAAATCAGCCGTTAAAAAAGGAAGAACCTTTACATTAAATGCAGGTGGTTCAATTGATAACAACGAGAGTGAAGGTTTCAACTTATCAAACAAAAATACCAGAGCCGGTTTATCAAAAATCGATCAGATGAACAATACTTTGTCAAATACTTACAGTACAAACATAAGAGCGTCATTTGTTGAGCCTTTATTTAATCTGAAAAATTTCCTTGAAGTAGCTGCATCTTACAATGCAAACAACAGAACATCAGAAAAACTTCAGTATGACAAGGATCTGAACGGTGATTATACAGTACTTGACTCAGTTTACAGTAATAATTTCCAGAATACATTTTATAACGAATCACTGGAATTGAATTACAGACATCAGGAACAGAATTATAATTATATGTTAGGTATCAAAGCTGATCCTTCACAAACATACAGCAAAAATTTCTACAAAGACGGAGATGTACTCGAACGCGAAAATATTGTTTTCAATGTTTCTCCATCAGCTCAGTTCCGTTATAATTTCGGTCGCAAACAATTTGCAAGACTTCAGTACCGGGGCAGAACAAGCCAGCCAAGCATCGAACAGATGCAACCAGTCAAGAATAATGACAATCTGATGCGCGAGCCGATTGGTAATCCCGAATTGAATCCTTCTTTTAACCAGTCATTAAATCTGATGTATTCAAGTTTCAACTCTACCAGATTCTCATCCTTCAGTGCCGGTATCAATGGTAATTTCACAAAAGATGCTTTGGTTTCCAACAGCATTTATGACAATACGGGTAAGGAATACAGTCAGACTGTAAACTCAGAAAAAGCTCCTTTTAATCTGAGCGCAAACATTATGTACAATACTCCGCTTGTAAAAAACAGGTTGCAGTTTAATACACGTACAGAAGTCAATTATAGCAAGAGATATGGTTATTCAGACAGATCAGGAAACGGAAGCCCTTTCATTGATGAATTGAATGAAACACTCAGACTCGGATTCCTTAGTGATACTAAAAACTGGGGAGCAAGTGAAAATCTTTCATTGACATTCTCAACTGACGTGATTGAAATCGGAGCTCGTGGATCTGTAAGATATTCAGGCACATCCAACAATCTTAATGACAATAAACTGCAAGAAACATGGGACTGGACAGGATCAGGAAATGTTAACCTGCATCTGCCATACAGCATAAACATATCTACAGATTTAAGTTATACTACACGCGAAGGTTATTCATCATACAATCAGGATGAAATGGTATGGAATGCTTCTATAGACAAATCAGTATTCAAAAAGAAAGGTACAATTTCTCTGAGAGTAAATGATATTCTGCAACAAAGACTGAATCTGAGAGAAACTATTGGTGATAACTTCAGATCACTGAGTCGTTCAAATATGCTTACATCATACTTCATAGTTAGCTTCACATACAGAATTGCTCAATTCGGAGGAGGCACTTCATCATCTGATATGTTCAGAGGCGGCGGTGGCAGAGGCAACAGAGGCGGCGGTGACGGCGGAGGCGGCTTCAGAGGTGACGGCGGCGGTTTCGGCGGAGGAATGTTTTAATTAATTTTCAATACACCCCACATGATTTTGTCGGAAAATTAAAGATGAATGGTTGAGTCGGATTGGCTCAACCATTTTTCTTTCTGTAACTGATTACAGCAAGAACACTGAAAAATACTTCAAAACCTGTCAGATAATAAAATTGAGGCAGCAGGTCAATAAATGAACTGCCTTTAAGATATACCGAGCGCAACACCTCCATCAGATATTTCAACGGGCTGATAGTGCTTATTACTTTAGCCCAATCAGGCATATTATTTACAGGAGTATAAAGTCCGCTCAGGAAAATAAATACAATCACACAAAAAAACATCAAAAATGTAGCCTGTTGCAAGCTTTTTGCGAAGTTTGAAATAACAAGACCCAAACCGGAGAAAGCAACAATAAAGACAGAAACAAACAGATATATTGTAAGTACATTGCCTGCAGGAAGAATACCGTAAAAAAGCCAGGCTACACCAAAACAAATAGTAAGAACAACAAATCCGATTATCCAGTAAGGAATAAGTTTGGAAATAATAAAAACAAACTTATTTACCGGAGTCACATTAAGTTGTTCGATAGTACCCCTCTCCTTTTCAAGCACGATATTCAATGCCGGCAGGAAACCGCAAATCATTGCCATCATCATTACCATCAGAGCAGGAATCATAAAAACATAATACTTGAGCTTAGGATTAAATAAAAACATGGGGGAAACACTCATTCCGATTTTTGGAGACTTCGAATCAACAGCAACAAATTCCGAACGAATCTCACTGTTGAAATCCATCAGTATATTTGACAAATAGGCACTTCCGATACCTCCTTTGGTAGCATTAACAGTATTCGCAGAAATCAAAACTTTTGTTTTCCCTTCTCTGATAAGATTATCCTCAAAACCTGAAGGAATCTCAAGAATAATATCAGCATCATTTAATTCTATACTCTTCAGAGCATCAGTAAAATTTTCAGACACATCAGTTATTTCAAAATATCTAGTAGAAGATATCTTCTGTACAAGTTCAGACGAATAATCTGAACGGTCATTATCGACAATGCTTAATTTCAAATCCCTGATTTCGAAGTTAGCAACCATGGGAAAAAATGCCAGTATTACAAATGGCAAAACGATAATAACCCTTGGAAGAACAGGATTCCTGAAAATCTGTTTAAATTCTTTTTCAACAAGATACTTCAACATAATCTATTCAAGTCTTTCTTTAAATGTCTTCAACGTAATAACTATCAATAAAACAGCCATCGAAACCAGGACTATAAGTTCAGGCAAAATCGCGGAGAAACCGAGTCCTTTAATCATCAGACTTCTGGCAGCTGTAATATACCATTTGGCAGGAACCACAAAAGACAATGCTTTGAAGTACCATGGCATGTTTTCAACCGGAAACATCATACCCGACAGCAAAATTACTGGGAACATCAGAACCATACCTGAGATAATCATTGCAGCGTCCTGAGAACGCACAATCGATGAGATAAGCAATCCCAAAGCAAGCGCCAGAAAAATATAAATAAATGAAACCACTAATAGCCAGAATAAACTACCGGATACAGGAACACCCATTATAAAAACAGCAATCAACAGAATGACAGTCAAATCAATAACGGATAATAAAAAATAAGGTACTGCTTTAGAAAACAACATGTAAATCGGTTTTATCGGTGAAACCAAAAGAACTTCCATAGTACCTTTTTCCTTTTCACCGGCAATTGAAATTGAAGTCATCATGGCACAAATCAAAAGCAAAATCATACCCATAACACCCGGCACAAAATTGTAAGCAGACTTTAAAGTAGGATTATAAAGCAGCTTAACTTCTGAATCAATCTGTAAAGGCATATTATTAACCTTCAACAAATCTTTCTGAGCCGAAGAAATAATCGCAGTAGCATAAGTTGTTACCGTAAGAGCTGTATTAGGATCGCTTCCGTCAGCAATCAGCTGAACCCCGGCTTCACCATTACGCAACAAATTATCATTAAAGTTGTCGCTGAAAACAACAGCCATACCAATTTTACCCTGCTTAAACAATTTATCAATTTCAGAAGGCGACTTCAGATAACTGTCAACAGCAAAATACTTGTTGGTAATTAACCTGTTTACAATCTCCTGAGTAGCGGCATCTCTGGAAGGATCAAAAACAGCAATTTTAGTATTTTTCACCTCAGTATTGATAGCATACCCAAAAAGAAGTAGCATCATTACCGGCATTAAAAGCAGAAAAAAAGTAGTCAGTTTATCTCTGATGATGTGTTTGAACTCTTTTTTAACAAAAGCAGCAAAAACCTTAGCATTATTTTTGGCCGTTTCTTTCATATTCTCTCAGCGTTTCTGGCTAATTTCTGAAATACATCATCCATATTCCTGACACCAAAATTACTTTTCAGATTAGCCGGAGTATCCAAAGCCTTAATTTTGCCGTCAACCATTATAGATACACGATTGCAATACTCAGCTTCATCCATATAATGAGTCGTTACAAATACAGTTATACCATTATCAGAAGCCTCATAAATCATTTCCCAAAACATCCTCCGTGAAGCCGGATCAACACCACCGGTTGGTTCATCCAGAAAAACAATACCCGGATTATGAAAAATAGACACTGCAAAAGACAACTTCTGTTTCCATCCAAGAGGCAATAGCTTAACCAAAGTATCTCTTTCCTTTTCAAAACCAAGCTTTTGAAGCATGGCATTTGTTCTCGGAGCAATTTCAACTTCAGGAATACCGTAAATACCAGCATACAAACGAATATTCTCCCAAACCTTCAAATCTTCGTACAACGAAAACTTCTGGCTCATGTACCCGATATTTCTCTTTACCTGCTCAGACTGACTATTTATGTCAAAACCGGCAACAAAACCCTTTCCTGAAGTTGGTTTACTTAACCCACATAACATACGCATTGCAGTAGTCTTGCCGGCACCATTTGCACCAAGAAATCCAAAAATCTCCCCTTTGCCGACTTCAAAAGAAATACCGTCAACAGCAGTAAAAGAACCAAACTTTTTTGTCAGGCTCTCAGTCACAATCACTTTATTTTCAAGAACATCATTCATCATAGTATGCAATAACAGCCCGGGAATCAATTTGAGGATAACTGCAGGAAACAATCCTCAACAGAAGCCACTATAGGTTTAATAATAATATTTGTATGCCCTTTACTCAGTAGCCAGTCATTAAGCTCATCCTGACTAAAAGACTCATCAACAACCGAAAGATGATGCTTATCTCCAAAAGCATAACAGGAAATAGTTTTATTATAATCTCTCAGATCAGTAAGTAGTCCCGACATCCTGTCACTATTGACAGCCCATAACTTGCCCTTATATTCCCCGATTATATTATCAGGAGTATTAATTTTCATAAACCGGCCATCCTGAATCAAAGCAATCCTGTCGCACAATCCGGCTTCGTCCATATATGATGTCGAAACCATAATAGTAATACCTTCAGATTTCAGCTTCTTCAACATTTCCCAAAATTCTTTCCTGGAAACCGGATCAACACCTGTGGTCGGCTCATCAAGAAACAAGACCCTTGGTTTATGGATCAGAGCACAACTCAAAGCAAGCTTTTGTTTCATGCCACCAGATAATGCACCAGCCTTCCTGTCTTTAAAAGGCTCAATTTGTTGATATATATCTTTAATCAGATAATAATTTTCCTTAATCGTAGTATTGAAAATCGTAGCATAAAAACTCAGATTTTCCTCAACAGTCAGATCCATGTATAGCGAAAACCTTCCGGGCATATACCCTACTCTCCTGCGGATTTCCCTGAAATCCTTAACAACATCAAGACCATCAACTGTAGCAGATCCTGCATCAGACAAAAGAAGTGTCGTAAGAATCCTGAACAGAGTGGTCTTACCGGCTCCATCAGGACCGATAATACCAAACATATCACCCTCTTCAACATCCAGACAAATATCTTCAAGAGCCTGAGCTTTGCGGAACTTTTTACTGATGTTGCTTGCAGTTACGGTCTTCATATCTATTATTTCGTTTTTTCACCAAATCTTACACCACCATACATGCCAATCTTCAGTAGTCCATCATTGGCAACCAATATTTTGACAGCATAAACAAGATTTGCCCTTTCATCTCTTGTCTGGACAGTTTTTGGAGTAAACTCAGATTTGGACGAAATCCAACTGACAGTACCTTTATAAGTCTTTATATCCTTTTCACCAAATTCAGAAATAACTTCAACTTTCTGACCTAAACTAACCTTTGATAATTGGTCAGCAGTGATATAAGCCTTAAGATACATCGTATTCATATCAGCAACCTTAAAAATTGCCTTTCCCGGTGTAGCAATTTCACCTGACTCAGCATATTTTGATAAAATAACACCATCAATCGGACTGCAAATCCTTGATTTATTCAACTGATCATCAATCTGACTTATCTGAGAGCTTAAAGCCTTGCATTCATCATCAATGCTTTTACCACTATTAGTCAGAATAGTCTTCTGAGCACTTAATTGCTTTTCAAGTATTTCAATTTGAGAATCAATGTCATCAAGCTGTTTTTGATTGGCAGCATTAGCTTTGACCAGATTTTCAAAACGATTCTTTTCTCTGTTGGCTGCCGATATCTGTTGCCTGATGGCAGCAAGTTGTGATTCAACATCAGGACGCCTGTTTTGAGCAGCAGCAATCGAAGCTTTCAATTGTAATTTCTTTAAATAAAGTTGAGTAGTGTCAACCATACATAAAATAGTACCAGCTTTAACCTGTTGCCCTTCAGAAATATCAAGCTGAATTATCTTACCTGCCACCTCCGAAGAAACCATTATCTCAGTCGATTCGAAATAACCTGAAGCATCAGCCAAACCATCTTTACTGCCACAAGAGAAAAAAGAAAACAACAATATTGCTCCAAAAAAATAATGCAATTTGAAAGGATTCATATTCCTGATATATTAATTGTTCATACTATATTTTAAATTGTAAATGCCAAGTAATAATTGTACTTCATGCAGGCTCTTCAGAGCTCTTGCAATATTTTCAGCATTAATTTCCCTTAACAAATCAGTAACAGTTGCAGTACCGTTCCCTACTTTTACACTGCAGGCTTTTTTAATATTTTGACGAAGCATGATTATTTCGTCGTCATTTCTGATTTGTTCACTAAGTTTGACAACTTCATTCTTCTGCCTTGAAACCACAAGATTATTATTGTAAATAAAGGTTTCCTTTTGGGTTTCAACGATATTACGGTTATTCAGGAGAGCATTGATACTGTTTTTCTGAGTGTACAGACCACCAAGATTCCATGACAACCTTACGCCGCCAATGTAGTAAGGAGAAAAACCGCTTTTTAGCATATTAAGACCCGGATTCCCATAGCCACCCTGCAGAAATGCACCCAGCTTAGGCAGATTTCCCGAATGAATCAGATTTTCCTGTTTGGAATAAAGATCCAGCTGTTTATCAAACAATCTGATTTCAGGACGATTAATAAATCTCCCGGCAAGCCCCGGATTATCACCTGAGCCGGCAATGGACTGAGTCAACGCGTCAACACTACCGTCAGCGGCAAGCTTTGCATCAAAAGGCTTTTTAAGCTGAATATCCTTTGCCTTATCATCACCTGTCATCGCAGCAAGCATTTCCCTGAATGATTTAAGAGAAGCAGTTATTTCACTTTTCCTTTGAATATTGTTCAGCATTTCCACTTTTATGGCATCCACGTCAGACTGATTGGCCACACCATTTTTCATAAAAGCAACCACGCGATCGTAATTTGTTACAAGCTCTTTGTGAAGAGTTTCATTTTGCTTTAATTGCTCTTCAAGTAAAAGAATGCCAAAAAATATCTGGTTTATCCTATCCCTGAGGGAATAAAGGTCAACCTCAATCCTTTCTTTTTCAACTTCAGCAGTAGCCTTAATGATCTTTTTTTGTGAAGCCGTTACACCACCATCCCAGATAACCTGAGAAGCCTCAACAACTGCCTGGGTCTGATTCTTAGGCATTTCGACATTAATACCCATTGCAGGAATAATTATGGAAGTAGCTTCAGATTGATACGTTGTCCTGGCTGAAACCGACAATTGCGGCAACCAGGCTTTTCCGGCATTGGATAAACTATAACCTGCAGATTTCTCAATCAGATCAAACTGCTTCACCTGCGGGTAGTTTTTTCTTGCATTTTCCTGACATGCATCCAGAGACAACTGAGCCTGAGAAGTCATGCAGCAAAAAACAGTAAAAACAAATATTGAAACTCTTTTCTTCATATTATAATATTTTCATTAAGACCATTTGGAACGTCACAAGCCGGGAGCTAAAAATCGCAAGCCACAAGCCATATATCGGATGTAAAGCCACAAACTCATTCCTGATAAAGTATTAATTGTCGATACTAACCTCTTAATCTGCAAATTATGGTTTCAGGGTCCTCATAATAGTCTGAATGTTCTCTTCTTTACGCAGTTCAAGAAGATAATTCAGTTGTTCATCATCAGTCTTTGTAATCATCTGATACATTGGCGAGAGCATGAAAGTCATTATGTTCAGCGAAAACACTCTGAATATCAAATCCAAAGCCTCCGTCTTGCATATATTACCTTTTTCAAACTGCTCATCCAGTTCAGATTGCAAAATCTTAAAAGCAGGAATCGGAGTGTTTGTAAAATTTTCAACAATCCCGGTAATCAATTCCTTATTTGTAATGATTTCATTAAAAAACAATACAGGAAGTCTCCAGTTGTCTCTGATGAAATCAAAATGTGCAGAAATTCTCCTTCTCATTTTGTCTTCAAAAGGGATATCTTCAATATTGATTTTCATTAGTGAGCCGATGAAACTCTCAGCTTTCTTCCTGAGAACCAAGCCAAAGAGGTTTTTCTTTGATCTGAAGTAATAATGCACCAAAGATTGATTACAACCTGCAAGCCTTGCAATTTCAACTGTAGAAGTTCGGTCGAAACCCTGAGAAAGAAACAATTCCTCAGCAGCTCGCATTATCGCTTGTTCTAGATTTTTGTCTTGTTTATCTGTCATTGATAGTAATATTTAATAGGTCTATTAAATATGCAAATCAATAAATAAAAAACTATATTTACAAACATTTTTCAGAAATTTTTTCTGTAAAAATTTCAAACATGCAGACCACTTAAATATTAATTACCGTGATTAAAAAATCTTTATTCCTGCTTATAGGATTTTTCATCAGCTATCAGGCTATAGCCCAAACAGTTCAACTCGCAAATGACAAATTAAATGTCCTTTCGCCCAACCAAAAAATCAGTGTTTCACTATGCAATAAAGAGAACTCTGAGACCGGTGAATGGTATCTGAAAGTTAACAGTTTAAAAGATGGTGCAAGCTCTGAATTAATACATTCCATAAGACTGGGTTTATCAAGAGAAGATCAGGATTACCTGACCGCATTGAAATTTATCAAAGCCTCTAAACAAAAAAAGATAGTTGATGATTACATTGCCCTTCATGGTAAACGCTCTCATTGCACCAATGAAGCCAACGAAGTTACGGTATCGTTTTCAAATCCGGACAAATCAAAAATGAATATTATCGTCAGAGCTTATAATGACGGCGTGGCGTTTAATTATGAATTTCCTGAAAAAAGCGGCAAGTATATCATAAATGACGAATATACAGCCTACGAAATCAATCCTGCAACTAAAAGATGGATGGAAAAGTGGACACCGTCAAACGAAAATCTCTACTCAACAATGCCTGATGATAAGACTCAACAGGAATGGGGATATCCTGCATTATTTAAAAACCAGAACAATGACAACTGGTTTCTGATACATGAGTCAGATGTAGATAGAAACTATTGCGGAACCAAACTGAGCAACAAAGCAACTGCTTCTTTTTATAAGCTGACATTTCCCGACCAGAGAGACGGTAATAACATGGGAGAATCAAAGCCAACCATTACCCTGCCCTGGAAATCCCCATGGAGAGTAATTATTGCAGGCAGCCTTGCTGATATTGTAGAGTCAACACTGATAGATGACGTAAGCAGTCCTTCAAAATTAGAAAAGATAGACTGGATTCAACCGGGAACAGTATCATGGAACTATTGGTCAAGCAATCACGGCACAAAAGATTTTAAAACAGTTTGTGCATTTGCAGACCTCGCCGTAGCAATGCACTGGCCATATACCCTTCTTGACTGGGAATGGGATGCCATGGGCAATGGCGGAAACCTCGACGATGCAATCAAATATATTGTTTCTAAAGGTATTAAACCTCTTATTTGGTACAATTCAGGAGGCAAACACAACTGGGTTAGTGCAACTCCAAAAGACCGCATGCTAACACACGAAAACAGAGTTGAAGAGTTTACCAAATTACAAAAAATGGGTATTTGCGGAGTAAAGATAGACTTTTTCGAAAGCGAGAAGCAGGAAATGATCAAATATTATCTTGACATACTTGAAGATGCCGCAAAGTTTAATATGATGGTTTATTTCCACGGATGCATAGTACCAAGAGGATGGGCACGCACTTATCCAAACCTTATGACATACGAAGGTATTCGCGGAGCTGAATGGTATAACAATGGACCCGAATTTACCTATACTGCTCCTGAACACAACACAATAGTACCTTTTACTCGTAACGTAATCGGATCAATGGACTATACCCCTGTTACATTCACAAATTCACAAAACCCGCATATCACATCATACGGCCATGAGCTGGCACTAAGTGTTGTATTTGAATCCGGATTTCAGCATTTTGCAGACCGTCCTTCAGGATATTACGATTTACCTGCAGCACCCAAAGAGTTTCTTCAGAAAATACCTGCAGCCTGGGATAACACAAAGCTGGTTGACGGAAATCCGGGAAAAGAAATTATTATCGCCCGCCTGAAAGGAAACAACTGGTACATGGGTGGTATAAATGGTGAAAACAGGGAAAAGTACAAGAAAGTGCCACTAAGCTTCCTGAGCGATGGTAAGAAATATACCATGACACTTATTAAAGATGGCGAACATGACAAGGTGTTTGAAACTCAAAAAATGACTGTTGACAATAAAACAGTTGTAGATGTAAAAATGCTTCGTCGCGGAGGTTTCGCCGCATCTTTTACTATCAGTGAATAATAAACGCTTATTCTCGTAGGTTTCGCCAAATCATTAATTATCAGCGAAAATCAATTTGCAAACAGATCCGAAACCTACGAGTTTACCAAATGACTCAATAGGATCATCATTGTTTATCAGGCTCTTAAAGACTCTGATACAACCACCATGAGTTACAATCATAACATTGGAATCCTCAGGTAATAACCTTAAATCATCGAGGAATGACTTAATCCTTACAATCATTTGGTTGTAACTCTCACCACCCGGACAGGGAATATTTACAAAATCTGCAAACCATTCATTGCTCTCGTGTGTGGCTGAAATATCATCCCAGGACAACATCTCCCAACCACCGAAATTAAGTTCCATCAGCCTCTTGTCCATGCAGATTTCATTATCTCCGGCCAGAGCCAGAGCAAGTTTATGACACCTTTTAAGAGGGCTCGAATAGTAATGAGTAAAAGTCAAATCGCTCAGATTTTGCTTTACAGATAGAAGTTCATCGTTAAACGAAGGCATTACATCAACATCAGTCTGACCATAACAAGTGCCTTTTTTAATATCCGGCGTGGTATGTCTTATCAGATAGAGTTGCATTGGAGTTGATACAGTATTATAAATGAGAGATAAAAAACAATTTCAGAAATCTGTTGCAAAGCACCCAGCACATCGCCTGTATAACCCCCAAGTTTCCTGTGCACATAAATCCTGAAAAGTAAAAAAGTAATCAACTCAATCAGGATAATGAAACCGGAAATCCATAAAGGAAGAAACAGCATCGGTATCAGTGCAAAAATAAAACTAATAAGTACCATTTTGAAACTGCGGTTTCCTGCTACACCTCCGGCTTTATTCTCCGCATTCTTGCGCATGTATTCTGAAGTATTTATCAACAATACAGGCTGAAACCTGCTGTATGCATTACCGGCGATAATCACTGCAAGAAAAACACCGGGAACAAGACTTGACAAAGTCAGAAACCTCATTCCCAATGTCAATATCAATCCGACAGTACCATAAGTGCCGATATGACTATCCTTCATTATCCGTAAAATGCTCTCCTTATCTCTGCCGCCGCCGAAACCATCACAAAAATCCGCTATCGAATCTTCATGAAATGCTCCGGTAAGCAGGATTGTCGCAACCATACAAAGAAGCACAGAAATACCTGTAGAAAGGAAAATATCTGATAATAAATAAACACCACCACCCATAGCACCGACCAATACACCAATAACGGGCAGATAAACCGTAGAACGACTCATATTTTCCTGAGAATAACCTACACTTTTTAGCACAGGTATCCTTGTATAAAACATAACCGCAGTCAGGAAAATTTGTAAATGTTTCATCGTTTTCTGGTTGTTAGTGGATCAGGTAAAATAGCACATCAGCATTTAATCTTTATTTGAAACACCTGCAGACTCAAAACTTGCCATCTCACACAAAAAGTCAACCGCACTCTGTACAACCGGCAGTGCTAAAGCAGCACCTGTACCCTCGCCAACTCTCAATCCAAGATTTAAAACAGGCTCTTCATTCAGAAACTTCAAAAGCTTTACATGACCCTGTTCATTTGAACTATGACTAAACACACAATTATCCTTAACTCCGGGTTCAAACTGCATTGCAGTCAAAACAGCATTTGTGGCGATGAAACCGTCAACCAGCAAAATCATCTCCTGACGATAACCTTCGATGAACGCACCAACCATCATCGCAATTTCAAGACCACCAAAAGTAGCCAGAATTTCCAGAGGATCAGTAACATCATATTTCCCGCTGACTTCTCTCAAGATAGCAGCCTTACGCTTAACACCATCACTGTTAAAACCCGCTCCGGCTCCTGTACACTCCTCAATGGAGAAATCTGTAAACTTACTCATCAATAAAGCAGAAGCAGAAGTATTACCAATACCAACCTCTCCGAAACCGATAGTATTGCAACCGGCTTCTGCAACAGCCCTGACGATAGAAGCACCTTTTTGCATAGCCTTCTGACATTCATCAATGGTCATTGCAGGCTCCTTCCTCATATTGCGGGTACCACGGGCAATTTTTGCATCAATAATATCAATTCCTTCAGGAAAATCATAATCCACACCTGCATCAACCACCTTCATCAACATACCATTCCTGCGACAGAAAACACTTATCGCAGCCCCACCCGTGACCATATTCATTACCATCTGCCAGGTAACATCTTTAGGATAGGGGCTAATTTTTTCATCAGTAAGGCCGTGGTCAGCAGCAAAGACCAACATTGTCGGATTTTTAATCTCAGGATTCAACGTTTGTTGAATCATACCAATTCTCAACGCTATGTCTTCCAGCCTGCCAAGCGACCCAAGCGGCTTGGTCTTCAAATCGATTTTTTTCTGAAGCAGTTCTTTCATAAGAAATTAAAATTATTTCACTAATTTCATATAAAACGCTGCATGCCGGACATAATCTTCCGGCATGCATAACGTTTCTTTATTATATCATTTCACCTTAACAGGATATCCTGAAACCATCAGATACACCTCATCCGAATCTTTCGCTATCATTTGGTTTACCCAACCCTGCAGGTCAGCAAACTTACGTGAAGCCTCATTTTCAGAATGAACCGACATACCCAGCTCATTTGTTACCACATACAAGGTAAAATCCTGTTCTTTAAATATATCCCATTCTTTCTTAGCAAACTCCAGAGAGGCCTTAAGGTCATACTCTTTCATATACCAGATATTATTGAGCCAGAGAGTTATACAGTCAAGTACAACTACCCTGTCCTGAAGTTTCACATAACTGAGATGAAGATGTTCTTCAATACTTTCCCACTCTTCTCCTCTGTCAGCCTTATGCCTTTTAATCCTTTCGTGAAAATCGTCATCCCATATTCTTGCTGTAGCAAGATATACCGGCTTATCAGATAATTTTAAAGCATTGGCCTGTGCAAAACTACTCTTACCCGAGCGTTGACCACCTGTTACAAAAATGATTTTCTTCATGTTAGTAAATTTTGGTTATATCACATAAATCATGTAACAATTTAGCAATAATCTCTGAAATTGAAATAAAAAATACAAAAAAATTTATTAAGCCATGAAACCGACCCGGACAATTAAAGAAGGATTAATTATCTTAATATATTAAAACTTATAACCCAGATTCAGTTTTATTTGTCTTCCAGGCATAGGATAACCATCCTTCTCCGTAAAATTCTCATCAAGCAGGTTTGAAACCCCTAAACCCACACTAAATTTATTTTTGAAAGTCTTGCGGACACTCAAATCAAGCACCAAAAAATCAGGATACTTCAAAGCACGATCACCAACAGAGTGACCACCTTCAAGGGAATAATCAGCAGAAGTAATCTCAGGCCTCAACATCGCATAATTATCGTCCTCAAACCTGTATCCAATATATCTTGCATTAATCCTTGCACTGAAGCCGCCATAATCACTATAGTCAAGACCAAAATTACCATTATGCTTCCTTACATAAAGCATGAACTTTGTAAAAGTACTGTCTGCTCCCGTTGATGAAGCCACAGTCCTGGTAAAATCAGCATTAAACAACCAGGTCCAGTTAGCATACGCCTTAAGACTGAATTTATTACTGAAAAGACTACCCAGATCATAATCAGCACTAAACTCCAGACCATTCATCAGCGAACTGTTGGCATTGATATACGAAATATTGCCATTGTCCAGATTGGTTTCGACAATCTGATCAACATGATTAGTATGGAAGTAAGTCAAATCTGAATGAAAAGCACGATCAGGAGTGTAAAAGCTCAAACCTAAATCCGTAGTCCTTGATTTCTCAGGTTTCAGATCAGGGTTTCCCACGTAAGATTGAACCCATGTATAATCCCATTCAGGAAAATAAATTGAAACATTATATGAACCCGCAGTCTTGTAAGCATCAGGTACAGAAAAAGCAGTACCAAAAGAAGCATGAGCCTTCAGATTATCCAGTAACCTGTACTGCGCTCCAATACTTGGATTTAGAGTAGTGTAGTTGGCATCAGAAGCCTGAGAACCCAAGGCATCGTTTTTCTCGGTATGATATCTGAAATGATCCAGACGAAGACCGGCATTAACATCCAGACGACCCTGACTGTAAGTAGATTGCAGGAAAACAGCCTCATCCACATACCTGTTGTCAGGCTTATAAGGAACAGTCGGAGTTCCGTCAACATTGAAACGGTCAGAATGATAATCATAAACGCCGTAATCAACACCGGCTACAGTCTTAAAACTCCCGAAAGTATGTTGTTGCTGCATCTGAAAGCCATATTCTGAAACCTCACTCTCGAAATTCACAAACCCATCATTAAGATTGGACGAGAAATTAGGTTCGTTCTCCCTGGTCATGTAAGGACTGATTGAGAAAATGCCGTGCTTCCCTTTTCTTTCAAGAGTACCGTATACATTCATCCTTCTCAACTGTTTTTTGCTGTCACCATAACTACCCCAATAGTTGCCCGAGGTTTCAATATTTTTAGCAAAAGTAAACGAACCATCAGCCCTGGCATTCCACTTACTGTTTATATCCCATTCAAGACCCAGCGAAGCCATATTCATATCATACTTAGTATTGGCCAAAGTATCACCATATGACCGCTTGTCAAGTATTAGTTTTTCAAGATTACTCATCTTCAGAAGGTTGGAACCGCCGATGCGATAATCCTTAGTCTGTTTCATAGTGGTCATACTAAAACGACCTCTCAGGTTTTTAACTATCTGCCCGCTCACCGAAGCATCAGCACGATAAAAGCCAAAAAAACCGCCTTCAAGATTAACACTACCATGAAAATCCTTATCGACAGGATTAGTTATCAGATTTATAACGCCACCCATGGCATCAGAACCATAACAAGTAGCATACGGACCCTTAATTACCTCGATTCTGTCAATATTGGTCATAAGAATCGTCGCCAAATTACTTGTACCCGAAGGCTTACCGTTAATCAATAAAAGAGTTGAACCCCTTGTGAAAGCACTTGGGGAGAAACCACGCATACCAATCGTAGCAATAGCACCGGGATATTGCACAATATCAAGATTTGTAAGCCTTTTAATAACTTCAGCCAGATTCTCATTAGGAACAGCTTTGATATCTTTAGCTTCGATTATCTCAATCCTTTGAGGCAAATTCTTCAGAGAACTCCCCACGCGCGATGCCATCACCACTACCTCATCCATAGGATATACCTTAGTGGAATCCAACACCTCAGCCCTGATATTAAAAACACCAAGTATCATGACAATTGCAAAAGCAAATGAAATCTTATTCATCAAATTAAGTTTTTATAATTTTGTTTTTCTTTGAAACCAGGAATACAGCAGGTTTACCTGACACCGGGTTTTCCCGGGTAATGACACAAGTCTTGTAAACATCTTCAATAGCCTGATATTCTATTACTTCCTCCGGACTCCCCTGACTGTGAATCATACCTTTATTCATCATCAGCAGGTTGTCACAATATTCACTCGCAAGATTCAAATCGTGTATAATCATAAGCACAGTGAGGTTCATGCTCTCGTTGAGCTCTCTTACAAGATCAAGAACCTCAATCTGATGACTTATATCAAGCTGTGAAGTGGCTTCATCAAGCAACAAAATATCAGGCTCCTGCGCAAGAGCCTTTGCTATGCTGACCAATTGCCTCTCTCCACCACTCAACTCCTTTACCGATTTATCACGCAAATCTTCAATACCCGTCAGCTTCATATACTTTTCGACAACTTCCATATCATGATCGCTTTCAAAAAACTGAAAAGGACGTCTGTAAGGAAGCCTCCCCATCAGAACATAATCGATGACACTAAAATCAGAATTACCAACTTTTTGTGTAACGACAGCTATCCTGACAGATCTTTCCTTAATCGACATCTTAGCCAGGTCTTTTCCATCAATCCTTATCGATCCCTTTTCAAGCCTGATATCGCCAAGAACGCTTCTTAACAAAGTAGTCTTACCGGAGCCATTGGGCCCAATGATGCCGGTGAAGGAACCTTCTTTTATGTTAAAACTCACATCCTTCAACTTGAAATGGTCGTAACCGCAAACTATATTTTCGACTTCCAGATATTGCATTAGTATATATATCAGATTTTCTTTTTTTCACGAGCCAGGATAACAATGAAAACCACACCACCAATAATACCGGTGATGACACCGACAGGCAATTCATTGGGAGCTATTATGGTCCTGGCAATCACATCACATACAATAAGGAAAAAACTTCCACCG
>CAZCWK010000007.1:75833-80758 GCA_964502355.1 uncultured Bacteroidales bacterium | reverse complement strand
TTTAGAATTAAGCATAGATTTTTGTTAGTCTGAAAAGAAAGAATTTTACGTCTCTTACTCCCCTAAACGAAGACCTGAATGATTTAATCTTTGCATTGAAAGATTCAGCAGAAGCATTAGTGCTTCTGTGATCAAAATAGTTGAGTATTGTAAGATAATGTGACTGTATAGTTCGGTTGATTGATCCAAATGACATGACCCTTTAGACGCCGACTCAGCTATCATGAGACGCCGACACAGTGAGGTTTAGACGCCGACTCAGGAATAATCTATTTATCAGGTTTTATTTATTAATCATTGAATTGATATAACCATTGCTAAATAATGATTATTTTTGCTATAATCATGAAACAAACGATAACAATACTGCTGCTTAGTCTGATACTTTTTGGTTTCAAAACCGGTGACGCCGAACAAGAAGTATATAAATCAGAAAGCCTGATTATTAGCAGGATTTCCGGACATGCATACCGACATATTACATATCTGAACACTGTTGATTACGGCAAAGTACCCTGCAACGGGATGATTGTCTGTTACAAAAATGAAGCCGTGGTTTTTGATACACCAACTGATGATAAAGTTTCAGCAGAATTAATCGACTGGATCACAAAAAGTCTTGATTGCAAAATCACCGCCGTGATACCAACTCATTATCATATAGATAATCTTGGCGGACTGGAAGAGTTTCACCGGCATGGTATTCCCTCTTATGCATATAAAAAGACTATAGAAAAAACAAAGAATCTGAAATTACCTTTGCCTCAGAACAGTTTTGATTCTGTACTTGAACTAAGAGTCGGAAACAAGAAAATTTATGCAGAATACGTGGGTGAAGGTCATACCTGTGATAATATTATAGGATACTTCCCTTTGGATAAAATAATGTTTGGCGGATGTCTGATAAAAGAAAAAGGTGCCGGTAAGGGCAATCTTGCAGAAGCCAGTCCAGATAAATGGTCTGAGACAGTAAGTAAAGTCAAACAAAAATTTCCTGAAACCATTACAATCATTCCGGGTCATGGCAAACCAGGAGGAAAAGAACTATTTGACTACACAATCAGTTTGTTTAAATAACAATGAATGGTATCGAACACAAATCAAAAATGTGGAACCTTTGGCATGGTTGTCATAAACTAAGTGAAGGTTGCAAATATTGTTACGTCTATCGCGGTGACTCAAAAAGAGGTATAGACAGTAGTATTGTTCACAAAACCAACAACTTTGACTTACCAATACAGAAGAAGCGTAACAGTGAATACAAAATAGCTCCGGGCTCATTGGTTTACACCTGTTTCACATCCGACTTCTTTTTGGAAGATGCTGACGAATGGCGTCAGGAAGTATGGGATATGATACGTCTGAGAAATGACCTAAGATTCATGATAATTACCAAGCGGATAGATCGTTTGCATTTATGTCTGCCTGAAGATTGGGGTGAAGGTTACGAAAATGTGACTATCTGTTGTACCATTGAAAATCAGAAAATGGCGGATTACAGATTGCCCATATACAAACTATCTCCAATCAAACATAAAATCATTATCTGTGAACCCATTCTTGAACGGATAGATCTTGATAAATATAGTATTGGTTCATGGGTTGAGCAAGTTGTTGCCGGAGGAGAATCCGGAAACAGTGCCCGTGAATGTAACTTCGACTGGATAATGGAGCTTCGTGACATTTGCGTCAAAGAAAATGTGTCTTTTTGGTTCAAACAAACCGGTGCCAGATTCATCAAAGACAATAAACTGTTTCAGATCAACAGACGGTTTCAACATTCACAAGCCAGAAAGGCAAACATAAATTATAACAGATTCATACTTCACTGACCCGTATCTTTTTTGTCTTAAGCTTGCAGTTGTTTAAGGTTTTGATCAACATATCCATTTTTGAGGCGGGTACAGCGACATAGGAGCAATCCTGTTTAATTTCGATGATTCCCAACTGTTCTTTACTAAGCCCTCCCTGTTTCAAAAACAGACCTGCAATGTCACCCTTTGAAATCTTATCCCTTCTGCCTCCGGTGATATAAAGTGTATTCCAGATGGGAGCTTCGGGTATAGGTGCATCCTTGATTTGTTCAATCTTTGTATCCTCGATGAAACCAGGAAGATCTTCTTTTTCCCATTTCAGGATATATGCAGTGCCTTCGGTATTCATTCTGGCAGTCCTTCCATTTCTGTGTGTGAATTCCTGACTCCTTGGCGGCAATTGAAAATGAATTATAAATTTCAGTTCAGGAATATCGAGTCCTCTGGCTGCAAGATCGGTAGCAACAATCAGTTGATGGGTACCGTTTCGGAATTTTATCAGGGTTCTTTCTCTGTCGATTTGTTCCATTCCCCCAAAGAAACATCCATGATGTATATGCTTTGATGCCAGATAGTCACTTACTTCCTGTATGGTTTCCTTGAAGTTACAGAAAATTATGCCCGGCTGATTACCGATGTGATTTAGTGTTTTAACCAAAGTCCCCAGTTTATCCTTTGTGGGAGAAACCACAGTCCGGATTTTCAACTGAGCAATCTTTTCATCCGAGTAATCAATGCATACAGGATTATTTAAGCCTACAAAAGCAGGTATTTCTGCCGCTTTTGTAGCAGAGGTCAGTATCCTTTTTTCGATATTCGGCATGGCTGATATTACTTCACTCATTTCAGCCTCATAACCGATTTCAAGAGATTTGTCAAATTCGTCAAGCACCAGCGTGCGGATATAATCAGTTGAAAAGATATTTCTTCTCAGAAGGTCGGCAACCCTTCCCGGTGTGCCAATAAGGATTGTGGGATTGTGCTTGAGATCTATTTTGTCCTGATATCCTGCACGACCACCATAAACAGCGTTAGTTTTGTATCCAGACCCCATTTCACGGATTACCTGTTCTATTTGAAGAGCCAATTCCCTGGATGGAACAAGTATAAGCACCTGAATTTCTTTACTTTCAGCATCAAGATTTCCGATGATCGGGAGCAAATAAGCAAGCGTTTTGCCTGTCCCTGTCGGGGAAAGCAATACGATATCTGATGATGAATCAATGGCAGTCAAAGCCTCCTCCTGCATAGGATTTAGATTCTGAATCTTTAGCTTTTCCAGGATGTCCTCCTGATTTTTTTTATTATTTGGCATTGTGTAAAGATACTGCATTAACTTCAATCTGCCATATTCACTCTAAATGGAAAAGCTTCGTCAATTATTTAATGGAAAATGCCAGAATTTCTGAGTGGTTAAAATGCTCTGAGACTTTACTTTTCAAATGATCCTAACAGTTTACTCAATATTTCAACTCCTTTAACAGCTTGCTCCCTGATTACAGTGCAGTCTTTACGGAGTGTCCTGCTAACCTGGTTCGGATCAATAATGTAGATTGGACAGCCCGAACGTACAAAATCAACTAAACCAGCTGCGGGATAAACATTGAGTGAAGTACCGATGATTACAAAAACATCTGCCGAAGATGTCCAATCAATAGCCTTATCCATCTCAGGAACGGCTTCACCAAACCAGACAATATAGGGTCTGAGCTGAGAACCATCTGCCGCCTTTTCGCCAATTAAAATATCCCTGTAGCCAATATCAATGACATTAGATTTATCCCTGCTACTACAAGCCTTAGTCAATTCACCATGCAAATGAAGCACACTGCTACTCCCTGCCCTTTCATGAAGATTATCTACATTTTGAGTTACAATCTGTACATCAAACATGGATTCCAGTTTTGCCAAACCTATGTGTGAACCATTGGGTTCAGCCTTCTCCAACTGCCTGCGACGTTGGTTATAAAAATCAAGTATTAGATCAGGGTTGCGATACCAGCCTTCAATTCTCGCAACATCTTCCACACGATGATTTTCCCACAAACCATCCGAATCACGGAAAGTCTTCAAACCACTCTCCGCACTTATACCGGCACCGGTTAATACAACCAATTTCTTACGCATATCCTCAGATTTATGCTGCAAGTTATCAGAAAATTCCTGAAAATGCTGCAACTTTAACCCATAAAAAATTGATCAATCTACAGAAAATAAATAAAAAATGGAACCTGAGAAAACCAATGCTACACGCCTATTGGATAAAGCTAAAATTGAATACGAGCTTATTTCATACGAAGTTGATAAATCAGATTTAAGTGCTATTCATGTCGCGGAGAGTCTATGCGAGCCCATTGAGCAAGTATTCAAAACTTTAGTTTTAAAGGGTGACAAATCTGGTTTCTTTGTTTGTGTCATTCCCGGTGCTGAAGAACTGGATTTAAAAAAAGCCGCCAAAGCTTCAGGAAATAAAAACTGCGAACTCATTCCAATGAAAGACTTGCTCACTGTCACCGGTTATATCCGTGGAGCATGTTCGCCTATCGGGATGAAAAAACATTTTCCCACATACTTCCATGAAACCTGCCTGAATTTCAATCACATCTTTGTCAGTGCAGGACTTCGTGGACTCCAACTCCGCATCGCACCTGAAGCCCTCGTCCTTTACGTCAATGCAAAAACGTTGGATTTAATAACCACCAGAATTTTATAAATCGATTACTGATTTAGTAATTGATATTTATTCGAAATCACCATCAAAGTACCTGAAAAACGCATCATTAACCCAAAGTGTGGTAACCAAGAGGTTTAATCCAGCGGATTCATTTTTAAACCAGTTCTTTACGGTTTCAGGCTCTTGTTCCTTGCAATATGTATGGGCGATATGCGTTTCATCCTCTACAGACAGGTTGCATATTTTAAAATAACAATCAACAGGCACTTCAGAGCAGAACAGAGGTTGATACAATGATTCAAAGAGAAGATTATGCTCCAGGGAAGTTTCACGTTTTGCAAAAGCTTCAATAATATCACGGAAGCGGTCACGCTGTTCTCTTGAAGCACATTCCATAACAATATCAAGTTCTTGTTTATGAGCAATGGAAAAACCGC
>CAZCWK010000007.1:1167-75823 GCA_964502355.1 uncultured Bacteroidales bacterium | reverse complement strand
AGATAGACTCAATATTCAAATAGACAATCCACACTCTAAAAGTCAATAATGAGTTACTTGACTAATATCTTTTTTATCGTTCCATCACTCATCTTAAGAATATTGAAACCTTTTTCTATTTGACTGATTTTCCTGCCATTAAGATCATATATGCCAATACATTTAACATCGGCATTGTCAATAGGAATATTATCTATTGCGCTGGTCATACCTTTCACAATTGGACGAATTGGAGCAGACACAATGGATGTATTATATGTTATATTTGTATTGACAGAGGAAGAACTTCCACTTAACATGAAAGTAAAACCGCTATCTGAAGACGCAGTGCTTGACCAATAGTAAATGCCTGAGCCCAAACTTTGATCACAATCCATAATCTGGAACCCTGCAGCAGGCAAGAACATTGAATTACCATTTGTTCCAGTAATAGTGTATCCTTTCATACTTGAATCCCATGTCCAAGTGCAGTAGTTTAGCAATTCTTTGAGTTCTGTTCGTGTTGGAGTTGCCCAATAAGAACCCCATGAAGATTTCACTACATCTGTTGTTGACCATGATACGTAAGTTCCATATCCTGTAGTAGAACTTGCACCATAGTTCTGTGACGCCCATAATTTACCAGAAGGCAGACCAAGATCGACGTAATCATGATCTCCAATTGACGGTGTAATTTCTACAATGTTTTTAAAAGCATTCCATCCTGTGGCTGACTGATACTTACTTTTGCAGCCAGCAGGCACAAAAAGTGTTGCTGAGTTTGCTACATCAGTGACAACAAGGAGAAAGTTACTATTGTGACTTGGAGGAGTCGTTGCCAGACATGTTACTTTCCGCAAAGACAGATTCGCTAAAAGTCCCATATTTGATATTTCTGTTACCGTTTCTGGAATTGTAATCTCTGTAGCACTTGCATTATTGGCAAAAGCCATATCCCCAATACGAGTAAGGGTATATGCATATGCAATAGTAAAACTTTCATCCATCTCAGTAAATGTAGCTGGAGGAGCAATTGCACCAGAATATGTTTGCGCAAAAGTACTATATCCACCTTCCTTGCTGGTTGCCTCTACATTGTAATGATATGTCGTAACATAACCAACATCATCAACAGAGGTTGCGCTTATCCGAATAAAATAATAGTTGCCAAACTTTACGTCGTAGGCATAGATACTAGAACTTATTGAAACCATACCCAATAGGACAGCGATTGTTTTGATAATCTGTTTCATACTTTATTCTTTTTTGTTAAAGTGCCACCTTTTATCTTTCTCGATGGCGCGCATGGCATCGTCAATAACGGTGCCGATTTCGGGTGTATGGGCTTTTTCAGCGATGGATTTCCTACGGGTTTCCTGCGGCACGAAGAAGATGCCTTCGGAAAGGTATTCGTCCAAGTCTTCTTCAAAGCCTTCGCCTTCGGTTACCAGGGTGTTGTATTTTTCTTCGAAGGTGTCGGATACGTATTTTAGAAAGATGAGTCCGAGCACCACCGATTTGTATTCAGAGGCGTCGAGGTTTCCGCGCAACAAATCGGCTGCTTTCCAGATTTCTTTTTTAAAACCGATTTCGGCGTTGTTGGGTTCGGTCATGATTTGTATAGAATGAGTCATTTTTTTTTATGATACCTAGCAAAAATAGTATTTGATTTGCTAATAATTAGTTTTTATGAAATAAATATTCCTTTTACTGGATATTTTTTGCATGAAGTGTGGGGATTACGGTTTGATAGTCAAGATTTCCCCACCGAATGCAGTCTTTTGGGTGTCGTTGCTGAAGTAGCCTTGCAAGAAAACGCGTTAAAAGAATGAGCAATATTAGTATTTAAACTGTTTTATGCGTATAATTGAGATTTATTCTCAATTATGAACACAAATAAAAATAATGCTATATCTTTGCAGCAGATTTATGAATGGAACAATCTAATACAAATTAGTTATGTTACTTGAATTTACAGTCGGAAATTTCCGGTCATTTTTTCAAAAAAGGACACTTTCTTTGCAAGCACAAAAACTTAGCGAAGAAGCTAAAGGCAATGTGTCAAGGGTCTCTTCATACGATGTACTGAAAACATTGGCCGTGTATGGAGCAAATTCCAGTGGAAAATCCAATTTGGTTAATGCTTTACAAACGATGGCTGTATGTGTCTTATCGTCTGTACGATTAAACGATAATGACACATTACATTATGATCCGTTTCTACTACTTAAAGGAGTGAACGAACCAACTTTATTTGAAATTTCTTTTCTTAAAAATGATTTCTGTTTCCGTTATGGATTCAAGTATTCATATTCTAAAATTGAGGAGGAATGGCTTTTTAGAAAAACGACACCTCGCTCAAAAGAACAAGTCATGTTTATTCGCAATACAGATGGGATCGGAGTCGATGAAAAAAACTTCGCTGAAGGTATTGGATATGAAGAAAAAACGAATAACAATCGTTTATTCCTTTCTTTATGCGCTCAATTGGGAGGAGCAATTTCTAAGCAAGTAATTTCCTGGTTTCAAACTGATTTTAATGTTGTTTCCGGATTAAACAATCAAGAATATCATAGCTTCACAAAAATACTTTTTCACGAGAAGAAAGAAACTAGTAAAGAAGCTATGAGGTTTTTCAAAAAATTACAATTAGGTTTCGATAATTTGCTTACCCACGAAGAAGAACCGATAATCCCTGATACTTTGCCCAAAGAATGGCAAGCATTACTTTCAAAGGAAATGAAAGATAAAAAGAGTATAGAAATTGATTCTGTGCACAATTTATATAACAAGAAAGGCCGTGTATGTGGTTCAGTAAACTTTTCTTTTGAAGCTAGAGAATCTTCAGGAACAAGAAAATTGTTTGATTTGGCAGGACCTATTTTCGACACATTGTATAATGGTTCTATTTTAGTGATTGATGAATTGGATGCAAAAATGCACCCGTTAATTTCTCAACACATTATCAGTTTGTTTAACGACACTCAAACAAATCCAAACAATGCGCAATTGATTTTTACGACCCATGACACTCATTTGTTATCGTTAAAAATGCTACGCCGTGATCAGATCTGGTTTACAGAAAAGGATGCTTTGGAACAGACCGATTTGTATAATTTGATGGATATTGTTTTACCTGACGGAACAAAACCTCGTAATGATAGTAATTACGAGAAAAATTATATTGCAGGTAGATATGGAGCAATTCCGTACATTATTAACGAATAAGAAGGGACACTATGCCTGCAAATAGAATTAAAATCGAGCCTGCTTTACTAAGACGTTATGAAAAACAGGATCAAAAAAGGAAGCCTAGACAAATTGTTTGCAAAATTTTAATCGTTTGTGAAGGTACTAAAACCGAACCAAATTATTTTAAGGCATTCGAAAAGTTAAACCGAGGTACTTGTGTTTATAACCTTGATATAATAGGGGAAGGAGTGAATACAATTCAGGTTGTGGATAAAGCCATTGAATTAAGGAATAAAGCAAAATACACAGAGAGAGAATATGATCGTGTTTGGGCTGTGTTCGATCGAGATTCCTTTCATCCCAAAAAATTCAATGGTGCTGTTATAAAGGCTAATAACAATGGCATTGAATGTGCTTGGAGTAACCAGGCGTTTGAATTGTGGTATTTATATCATTTTAATAACCGGGTTACAGCAATGAACAGAGAAGAATACAAAAAGGCTATATCTGTGGCTGTGAATAAATCGAGCAAGTACAAATTTAAAAAAGAATACAAATACGCAAAAAATGATATTGAAAATTATAATATTATGACCACTTATGGCTCTCAAGAAAATGCTATAAAATGGGCAGAAGCGGAAAGTCAGGAATATACAGACCAATGCTATGCAAAACATAACCCTTGTACTATGGTTTTCAATCTTGTTCGTCAATTAAGAGGGGAAGATGAAAAGTTAAAAAAAGATTTGGCTGATAAAATCTAAAGGACTTACAGGCTCCAAAAAACGATTCTTAGTAATTTCATTAATCTCAAAATGATTATAACTCAATTCTCATATTTCCCAACCCAGTAATTGTATGCTTTGAGGAGGGCGGTGGCGTATTCATCGACGGCACTGTAACAGCTCAGATCGACTGGCACGATATCACCAAACTGGTCTCTTGCTGTTTCATTTTGCACTTCAGTCAGTCTTCTGTATATTGGGAAAAGCGATTTTAGTGTTGTAAGATACTGGTTTAATGCGTTTGATTGTAACGGAGACATCTTCTCACAATATTGGATTTTCAGATTGTATATTTGCTTTTCTGCAGCATTGGATCTGGCAATTTCTGCGGCTGTGCATATTCCCGAGCAAAGTTCTTTTTCGAGAGGTTTTATTCTTTCTTCCAGCTTTTTTAATTCTATTGTATCCTGTTGATCAACGCTTTTAAAAATTGCCGATACCCTTTCCATACGACTGGTTATGGTTTCACCAAGTTCTTTTTGCTCCTTTGCAAGTTGAAATAATCTGGCACTGTGATCTCCTTTTTTAATTGCAGCTTTCGGATCTTTTTGAGCCTGCTGCATCATTTTTCCGGCATAATTTTGAGCCCACTTTTCCTGTTCTGCATCACTCATTTCTCCGACTTTCTCCAAATCGCTCATTGAAACACCATATTGTTCGCTTATATCTTTTTCAGCGGTCTTCAGTGACTTTTTCTCATCCGAATTATTTTGCAGTTCCTCTCCTTTTGCCTCAGCTTCTTCGTGGAAACGATCAATCACTTCTTTAAGTGAAGCCTTTACTTCATAAATCCTGTCAGAAAATTTATCAACAACAGATCTGTCGGAAGCGCATGCAACTGAGGGGACAGAAGGTAACTGGCTTAAAAAAGCTTCCGGAGTAGTAAGAGCTTTTGCTGAGATTTGTGATACAGCTAATAGTATCAGCAGGTTAAATATCTTCTTCATATCAGTACAATTTAATTTTCTATCAAAACTAGTTTTACAAAAATTAGTGCAATACCCCCTTTGGGGGGATTATTTGATAAAGACAATATTTTAAAAGCAGCAATAGCTATTATACAGACAATTAAAGCTTTGCAAAATCTTTTTTGGGCTTATTCTTATTTATATCTTAACTGACAGCCTTTTATCATCTTTTATGAAACCATACACTTTCAACCAAAAGTTGTTTTTTGTATATTTGCCACCTGCAAAGCGCCTTACCCGCAAGGGACGGACTCAGATACTCCAAAACTATGATAAACGGCAAAAAAATAATTGTTGTGATGCCTGCATACAACGCAGAACTCACACTGAGGAAAACATACGATGAAATACCTTTTGATATCGTGGATGATGTTATCATCACTGACGATTGCAGTAAAGACAATACCATCGAAGTAGCCAGAGAAATCGGCATCAAAAATATTATCAGGCATGATAAAAACAAAGGTTATGGCGGAAACCAAAAAACCTGTTACAAAGAAGCACTCAAACTGGGAGCTGACATTGTCGTCATGTTACACCCTGATTATCAATACACCCCAAAGCTGATTCAATCAATGTGTTATCTGATAGCCAATGATGTCTATCCTGTGGTTTTCGGATCAAGGATTCTGGGATCAGGAGCTTTAAAAGGAGGCATGCCCAGAATAAAATATATAGCCAACCGTCTTTTGACTCTGGGACAAAATATTTTACTTCATCAGAAACTATCTGAATACCATACCGGATACAGAGCCTTTTCAGCTGAGGTTTTAAACAGTATAAAATACGATATAGACTCAGATGATTTTGTCTTTGACAATGAAATGGTTGCCCAGATATTTTATGCCGGTTTCGAGATAGCAGAAATCACCTGCCCGACTAAATATTTTGAAGAAGCCTCATCGATAAACTTTAAAAGAAGCTGCATATACGGACTTGGAGTTATCGCTGTTTCCATTAAATACAGACTTCACAAATGGGGCCTGATTAAAAGCAGACTTTTTTAATGAAACCGACCTGGAAATATTGATTTCAAAAACATAATCTGACCAGAATAACGTTGTCAATTTTTAAAAATTATTTTAAAAAATATGAAATCCCGGACACCAGAAACCAAAACTTCCCTGAATGTAACAGCCGATAAAAACAAATGGATTTTCAACGGATTACTCATTTTGGTTTTTGTCATGGTTTATTCTTTTATTTTTGACAAGAAACTTGATCTGAACGGTGATAATTTCGGATATATCAATTATGCACGTTCGATAATGAGCGGTCATGGTTACTCTTCTCCACTTACTCCGGAGTATGCTGCAACCAACTGGTTTCCCCCGGGTTATTCAACAATGCTGGCTTTTCTGATGTCAATTTTCGGAGATAATATTGTCATATTAAAACTCGTAAACGGGCTTTTGTATCTTGGAGGCATGTTACTGATGACTTCCATTATGAAGAAAGTTACAGGCAATATATACTTTGCTTTTTCGGTTTCAGTGCTGATGCTTCTTAACAGTGGACTTATGAGGTATGCGACAATACTAATGTCTGAAATACCGTATCTTTTCTTTAGCATTCTTGCTGTTTATTATCTCTTCAAAATGAAAGATGATGAAAAGATTATAAAATCCGCCAACTTCTATATTGTGTTAGTGACTTCCGTAATTGCTTTTTATTTCAGGAGTGTCGGAGCTGTACTTGCCGGTGCAATTATAATGTACTGGCTATTTGATAAAAAGTGGAAAAGAGCATTGACATATGGGGTCGGTTTTGCAGCACTTTATCTTCCATGGATGATTCGCAACTCTGTACATGGTTTGAAAAGCAGGTATCTTGATACGATGACAGTTGTAAATAACTGGAGACCTGAAGAAGGACATATCAATACTTTAAGCGGTTTTCTTGACAAGATGGGCACTAATCTTTACGATACTGTAATTAAAGGTTTCACAGATGTATTGTTCCCTTTTACTAGAGTTGACAATATGTCAAAAACTTTAGTAATGGTATTGGGATTGATTATTGTTGCTATTACATTTTACGGTGCCTGGAAGTCTGACAAGAAAAAGTTTTTCTTCCTGTTTTATTTACTCGGCAATATTTGGCATTCTGGTAACGGTTCAAGATATGTTTGGCCTCTTGCTCCTTTTATAGCATTCTGTTTTTTCCTTGGTATTACAAACATAATATCACTGGTACTTAAAGTAAAATCTGACAAGAGTTTGGGGAAATGGGCTTTAGGGATTATGATATTTGCATTATTTACAACATCAACTCTAAAAGAACTTAATCTCATGGCGAAGCAGGATTATCATCCCGCTTATAACAACTTTTTTAATATTGCTAAAGCTCTCGAACAACAAGGCAACAAAAATTTAATTGTTGCATGCAGGAAACCCGATATGTTCCACTATTTTTCCAAAACCTACGCTAAAATGTATCTTTTTAGTGAAAATGACAAGGAAGTTATCGGACAATTAGTTAAAGATAATATAGATTTCGTTGTGCTTGATCAGCTTGGTTATAGCTCAACCGGTTTATATCTTTATCCGGCAATTATGAAAAATCAGGAGCTCTTTAGTGTAGCTCTTCAGATGAAGAATCCTGACACATATCTTTTATGGTTCAATAAGGATGGAGCTGTCAAAAAGCTGAACGCTGATTTGACAAAAAAATAAAAGATGTAATTCGAAACCAGAATGATATAATCGTTCTTCACTTCCAGGTAATAATTTGGTATAAGGTGTTATATTTAGCCCTAATTTAAATAGAATAATAATATGAAAGATTTTGTGAATCTTCTTTACAGGTTGATTCCACCTTATAAAAAGAGTTTAATATCCAGCATTATAAACAATTTCCTGAGTATATTCTTCGGATTGTTCTCTTTTGCACTTATCATACCGATACTTGAAATACTATTCGGTCAGCTTGAAGGGATTTATACAACAATTAAACCTTTGAGCGGTGTACCTGCTGACCAGCTTGCGGAAGTAGTAAAAAACAATTTCTATTGTTATATTTTAAATTTCAAGGGTAATTACGGAGGAGGAAACACTCTTTTGACCATAGGAGCATTACTGGTTTTAATGACTTTCTTTAAATCTCTGTTCATGTTTATGGGTTCATCCAATATGATAACCATTCGCACCGGCGTTGTCAGAGATCTCAGGACTTCTATATATGACAAAATTATAAGGTTGCCACTTTCTTTTTATTCTGAAGAAAAGAAGGGTGATATAATGGCAAGAATGTCAGGAGATGTTATTGAAGTCGAAAACTCTGTAATGAGTTCAATTGACATACTATTCAAAAATGTAGCAACGATATTCTTTTCTTTTCTGGTCATGTTGGTTATAAGCTGGCAACTAACTGTTTTTGTTCTTTTGGTTTCGCCTGTGGCATTGATTGTAATGGGCAGGATAAGCAAAAAATTGAAGAAACCATCCAGAGAAGGGCAAAATCAACTTGGAGAATTATTTTCTCAGATTGAGGAAACCCTGACCGGTTTGCGTGTGATTATGGCGTTCAATGCAGAGGATAAAATTAAGAAGAGATTTTCAAAACAGAACGAAAACATCAGACGTACATTCAGCAAAGTCGGCAGAAGACAGGTCCTTGCACATCCTGTAAGTGAATTTCTGAGTACCGTGATTGTTGCTATTGTTATATGGTTCGGCGGAAGCCTTATTCTCAAAAACGAGAGTGTCATTTCTGCGTCGACATTCATTTACTATCTTTTGATTTTTGCCAATATCATTAGTCCTGCAAAATCTTTGTCACAAGCCTGGTACACAATTGAAAAAGGTATGGCTTCAATGGAAAGAATAGATAAGATTCTTAAAAGTGAAAGCTCTGTTAAAGAACCTGAGAAACCTGTTCACATAAGCAGCTTTAATAATCAGATCAGATTTAACAATGTCTGTTTCAGATACGATTCAGAGCCGGTACTTAAAAACATCAACATTGTCATTCCCAAAGGTAAGACTATTGCTCTGGTAGGTTTGTCCGGTTCAGGTAAGTCCACTCTGGTTGACCTTATACCAAGGTTTTATGATGTTGAAAGTGGTTCAATAACTATCGATGAAACCGATATAAGGAATATTACATTCCATGAACTTCGCAGTCTTATGGGCAATGTTAATCAGGAAGCAATTTTGTTTAATGACACATTCTTTAATAACATATCTTTTGGTGTTGAAAATGCCACTTTAGATCAGGTCATCGAAGCTGCCAAAATTGCAAATGCCCACGATTTTATCATAGCAACAGAAAACGGATATGAATCTAATATCGGCGATAGGGGCGGAAAACTTTCCGGAGGTCAAAGACAGAGGATAAGTATAGCCCGTGCTATTTTAAAAAATCCGCCAGTTTTAATTCTCGATGAAGCCACTTCTGCGCTTGATACTGAATCCGAACGTTTAGTACAGGATGCTCTTGAAAATCTGATGAAAAACCGTACAACTATAGTAATTGCTCACAGGCTTTCAACTATTAAAAATGCTGATATGATCTATGTCATTAATGACGGAGAGATTGTTGAAAGTGGCACTAACGAACAATTATTGGACAATAGAGGCGTCTTCAGACGCCTCTATGATATGCAGAATTTTTAATATTCATGCATTGGAACGGTTTCAATGTTGAAATTGTCTGTCAAAATATGGACTTTTACCGGATACACTGATTGGGATGGCGTAAGCCAGTTTACAATCTTCTCCTAACCAACCGAGTTCCATCGCGACTGTCCCGGCTGAAAACATTACTCTGGTATCAACTTTTGCATCAGATGCCTTTGAGCATGCTGAGCCTACGGCAATACCAAGATCAGTGACAGGAAAAGCGCAAGGAGCATTACCAGCTAAATCCTTTTCCGTACATGTAGGATAGCCACAATATCCACAATTCAGACCCAGATTTGCTATTCTTGTACCTATAATCAATACTGCTTGAGACTGACGAATATTGGAAGCATCCCTGAAGAAAAATTTTCGCCCATGATTTTCAACACTTTTCTCCATATACGAAGCCAGAATTTCAAGATCTTCACCATAGACAAGTACAATTTCAAGATTATCAATTCCTTTACCTTTTGGAGCTGTCCTTGCGGCAATCATCATTTGTTTTCCGATTTCGATGACGTTGGCAATTTTAATTTCTTTTTCGTTAACTATCATCCTTTTGTATTTTTCTGACAAACAAACATAAACATTATGTTTTATCCGGCAAAATTGAGAAAAAATAGCAATTTTGAAAAAAAATAATGCCTTTTTAAAAAAAAAACGTCAAAAAACTTGTAAAAAAAAAAATTATGCTTTCCTTTGCCTTTGCTTATTTCATATAAGCGTAATCTTTTATTTATTTATTTATTATTATTTTTTATTTTATGAACATTTACATCGGAAACTTGAACTACAGTGTTAGGGAAAATGATTTGAAAGAAGTTATGGAAGACTATGGAACCGTAACATCAGTAAAAATCATCAAGGATCGCGAGACAGGCCGCTCTAAAGGTTTTGCATTTTGCGAAATCAAAGAAGACGAAGGAGCAAAAAAAGCTATTGCTGAACTTAACGGTTCTGAATATGCTGGTCGTCCCATGGTAGTCAAGGAAGCTCTTCCAAAAAACTAAAAAACCTTAAATCGTTCTGAGACAGCTCTTACTTAATATATAAGTTCTGGTTTACGAAACCGCATCAAATCTGATGCGGTTTCTGCTTTTTATATGAAACAGCATTAGATATGCTGAGTTCCTTTTCTATATCAAGCATCGTCAGGTCCTGAACATTTTTCTCAGATTTAAAAAATCCAAGGTTATATCCAATCTCACGTGCAATTACACCCTTATCGTTGGCATAATCATTTGTAACAGCAATTATATATCCATCTGAAACTGCAACTGTCTTAGCAGGATAGTCTAATCCATTATTGTACACTGTTTTCTTTTTATTAAAAAGATAATGATTGCCGGGAACTACACAAAATACATTGTTTGACTTCTCATCAGCATTTGGTTTATTGAGTGTAAGATCAAATTTAACTTCATAGGATTCCAGACCTTCTTCATTAAAAACTTTCTGATTGTAATTTCCGCTTAAGCTATTCCAGTATTTAATTGCGTCCTTCAATCCATCATTATTTTTATAAAAGGAAACAAAATTAGCAGATATGGTAACTGTTTTGTTCTGGTGATCAAAAACCACATTTTTTTCAGCTTTAGTCATGGAAGCCAATGTAAAAAAGGATATAGAAATCAGAATTGATTTTAAAATTATTTTTTTCATAACTTTTGAAATTTGTTAAAAATATTAGTAAAATTTTGGCAATAGTTTTCCCTGCTTCTTCATCCGTTGCCTTCGGAGAAAAAGTATCCTGTAATAATTGTGTTACTGATTATTAAACAGACGGGATTAACAGCTGTTTACATTATAGACGTCTTCTCTTTTGTTGTGTTACATTTTTCATACAAGAAAATTGCATTTTTTCATATTTTTTAATATATTTACTTCGTAGTATTAAATATTTTTACTGTAAACACATTTGCTTTATATATTTAAATATCAACTTAATAAGCAATAATATGAAAAAATTTATCATACCTTTGACTCTACTAATTTTAGTGAGCATTAACATTTCGGCAAAAAATCAAACAAAAAAAAACTTTAAAAAAATGGATATATACGGATTTACTGTAGAAAACAGCAAGGGAGAGATAGTTAATCTTTCCGAATATAAGGGTAAGACATTATTGATAGTCAATGTCGCCAGCAAGTGCGGTTTCACCAAGCAATATGGTCCTCTTGAAGCTCTTTATAAGAAATTTATTGATAAGAATTTTGTTATACTTGGCTTTCCATGTAACCAGTTTGCCGGTCAGGAGCCCGGTAGTAATGAAGAAATTCAAAGTTTCTGCCAATTGAATTATGGAGTAACATTCCCGGTTTTTGCTAAGATTAAGGTAAATGGCAAGGATGCAGATCCTTTGTACAAATACCTTAAAGAGAATACAGGAGGTGCACCAATTAAATGGAATTTCAACAAGTTCCTGATAGATAAGGAAGGTAATATAATCAAAAGGTATTTATCAGGTGACTCTCTTGACAAGCTGGAGCAAGATATTGAAGCAATATTATAATATTAAGTACCGGTAAACGCATTCCCCGATGCTATGCGTTGGGCAAATCACAAAATGTTTTTGCCTGTACTGAATCGAACAAACCTCGATGTAAACGGCTAAAAGGCTTAATTTCCACAGAGCTTAAATGATTTAAAAAAAATGGTGTCCTGAAAGTCCGGGACACCATTTCCATTTTGTATTTTATTTAAAATCAAGGCTCAATAAAAGCAATAATCTGATTTTTAACAACCTTACCACCCTGTGGAGCATCAACAAAAATCAGCTTACCATCAAAATTGGCATCGACCTGTTCAAGACCATATATTGTCTGGATGAAGCATATTGGTTCGGTAGCCTTGAAAGTTGTTCCAATTGTCGGAGCTGTTGATTGTTCAACAACATCAACCTGCCATACAATTTGTCCGCTGCATGGAGCCTGAACAGCAATAGCATTTGGATGGGCTTTCACAATTGATTCTGCATCAATATTCGGGACTTCCACTACAGGTCTTGTAACAATAACCGGAGCTCCGGCCTTTTCTTTAGCCTGTTCCAGTTCCTGTTCAAAGCGTTGTTTTGCAACTCCTGATTTGTAATCCCTGTATTGTCTGTCATGCATAGCAAGTTCTAATAATTCTTCATCATCTTTACCTGTATCCCAGCCATTAGCTTTCATTTCTTCCCTGTAGGTATCCAAAGCATCAGGGAATTCATCCTGTGGATTGCCGGTATAGAATTCCAGACCTTTATCCTTGACAAGCTTAACAAGTTCAGGTGCAAGCTCACCAGGCAACTTACCTGTCTTACCAAGTATCATATTCATACTATCTTTGTCAATATTAGAGAATCTTGGTTCACCTTTGGCCATCGAGAAGATATTCATTAAAGCAATATTCTTAACGTATTGACTGAATGGTGTCACTAATGGAGGATAACCAAGTTTAGGCCATACATATTTAACTTCATCAAATAGCTGAACTACAAGCTGACTGAAAGTTACCTCTCTTTTATTGTTTTGCCTCAATGCCATGTTAATAGCATTATGCATTCCTCTCAAATCAGCCATCATAGAACCCATCATTCCGCCTGGTAAACCGCAGCCTACAAGTAATGAATTCATCTGCTTATTGGAAGGATCAATAAAATATCCGAGGAAATCGTCAATGAAACTCTGAGTAAGCTCACGGGCTTCCATATAAGCATTCATATTGATTTCAGGTACAAGGAAACCGTCATCTTTCAGCATTTCCTGTATTGTTATTACATCAGGATGAATAGTACCCCATGAAAGTGGTTCCATCGCAACATCAATATAATCTGCACCGGCACGTGCAACTTCAAGCATTGAGGCAGTTGAGAAACCGGGACCCGAATGTCCATGATATTCGATTACAATCTTAGGATGCCTATCCTTGATTGATTTTACCAATTTGCCAAGAAATGCAGGACGACCTATACCAGCCATATCCTTAAGACAAATTTCATCAGCACCAAAGCCAACCAGTTTGTCAGCAAGAGCAGTATAATACTCTATTGTATGAACAGGTGAACTTGTAATACATAAAGCAGCCTGTGAAATCATACCGGCTTCTTTTGCAAACTTAACTGAAAGTTCAAGGTTACGAGGATCGTTAAGACCACAAAATGACCTTGAGATGTTTGTACCCTGCGCATTCTTAACTTTATACATCAATCTTCTCACATCTGCAGGTACAGGATACATTCTTAATCCATTCAAAGCACGCTCAAGCATATGAGTTTGAATACCAACTTTGTTGAAAGGAGCAGTCCATTCCCTGACTGCTTTATTTGGATTTTCACCAAAAAGCAGGTTAACCTGCTCAAAGGCACCTCCGTTTGTTTCAACTCTGGCAAAGCAACCCATATCAATTATAACAGGTGCTATCTGGACAAGCTGATCAACCCTTGGGACATATTTCCCTGAAGACTGCCACATGTCTCTGTAAAGTAAACTGAACTTAATTTCTTTTTTCATACGTTTCTTACGTATTTAATTCTATATTATGTTATTATATTATAAGGTCTTTTTGGCCTTTTTTCTTAATCCTTTGTACACCAGATAGCCGGCGAAAATTATACCTAAGCCCAAAGCTACCCATTTCATTTCATGAAAATACTTCATCAGGACATCCTCGTTTTTACCAAAATAGTATCCAAGTAATGAAAGAATTGTATTCCAGATTGCCGACCCTACAAAAGTAAACAACATGAATTTTTTGAGATTCATCTTAGCCAACCCGGCAGGTATTGAAATAAGATGTCTGATTCCGGGCACTAATCTGCCAATGAAAGTGGAACTGTTACCATTATCAATGAAATATTTTTCTGCTTTTTCAAGTTTTGCACGGTTTATAAAAAAGATTTTGGCATATTTACTTTCAGCCAATCCATAAATAATAGCTCTTCCAAGATAATATGATAGAACATAGTTAATCATGGCTCCTGTCAGACAACCAAATGTAGAGGAAAGAACTATAAGAAACATATTCAATTCTCCCTGAGATGCCAGATAAGCAGCAGGAGGCAAAACCAACTCACTTGGCAACGGTATGAACGTGCTTTCTATTGTCATCAGAATAAAAATTGTCAAATAATTCATATTCGACATATACCAATCAAGAATCCCGCTAAATATGTTCAAATCAACCATATACAAATTTTTAACCTTTGAGTATAACAAAAAATGATTATAAAAAAGAAGAAAAAAAGAGCACAGACATCAATAGAAAGAGTTATAATTTGGCAATGCAAATTACGGAAATTTTTCTTTAATTGAAGTGTTAATATCTGTTAAATATAGAATATTTATGCAGTTCTCATAATCAGAAAAAGTGTGCAAAACAGCAAGTTCCAAATCACTTTATTTCAAAAAAAGTCCTGATGATTATGCATTTCTCAGAATCGACTAATGTGTGCATGACAGTAAGGTTCAGTTCCCTTTCTTTCATAATAGTCCTGATGATAATCTTCGGCTTCCCAAAATACTGAAGCTTCTGTAACTTTTGTTGCAATTTTGTAGCCCTTCTGCTCAAGATCACCTATAAGCTCCTCTGCAATAATCTTTTGCATCGGATTAGTATAAAAGATTTCGGATCTGTATTGCAAACCGATATCCGGGCCCTGACGATTGACCTGTTCAGGATCATGTATTTCAAAAAACAGTTTGGCTAAAGTCCTGTAGTCTGTTTTCAGCGGATCAAAGAAAACTCTTACGGCTTCTGCATGACCTGTCCTCCCGGTACATACATCTTTATATGTAGGATAATCCGTTGTCCCTCCTATATATCCGCTTACAACTGAAATGACCCCATCAATATCTTTCATCAGATGTTCTACTCCCCAGAAGCAGCCACCTGCGAAAATTGCTGTTTCAGTCATTTTTAATGCCTCCGGTGTTTTATCAGCAAATTCAAGTGAGATGGAATTAACACAATGCCTTGTATCTTTTTGTGTAAAACCCTCTCCGGTAAAAACATGTCCCAGGTGAGCTTCACACTTAGCACAGACAATTTCAGTCCTCCTTCCATCCTTGTCTGTAGTCCTTTTGACAGCCCCCGGTAGTTCATCATCAAAACTTGGCCATCCACATCCTGAATTAAATTTACTTGATGAAGAATAAAGTGGTGCGTGGCATTGTTTACACAAATATGTACCTTCTTCATTAAAATCTTCATAAATACCTGTAAATGGTCTTTCTGTTGCTTTATTCAACATTACCGCCTTTTCCTCATCACTAAGGAAACCGATTGATTTAAAATCTGCCATACCTGTTTTTTTTGAAAGTGAGTTTTCTCCGAATAAAGATTTGTTTGTCTGCAAATTACTACATGCAGACAAAAACATGAGAAAAATTGTAATTATATAATAACCAAATCTGTACATCCAGCCCTAAATTGATTGATGATCAATTTATAGTAAGTGAAATCCCGGTTTGAATCCTGTTAAAAGGATAATCTCTTAATGATTTTTGATATTGCATGAAGAAATCCAGATGACTTAATGAATATGTCAGCTTACTTCTTAAAACAACAGGACAATCACCATTCTCCAACCAACCGGAATAACCTCCTATACCATTACTCCATCTAAAACAACCAGAATTAAGAATTAGTTCAGTGCCATATAACCAGGCATCATTTTGAAACAATGTATTTGTTTGATAACACAGGAAACCATAATTCGCAGCCAGACGAATTTCGTTTACGAAACCGTTTTTAATAAAAAAAGATTTACCTGCAAATAAATTGAAACAATAACCTGGAGTATCAAAATATCTTGCACTTGATGGAGTTTTGCTTGATGCCGTCTTGAGAATGATTTCAAAATTCAGATCGGGGATTACCTTGTTTTCTTTGACAAGACCAATCATTGTTGATAAGTAGAAATCGCCTGTTGCATAAAAATCATCAAGTTTATCAGTAGCCATTTTTCTTTGATTTGCTACATCCTGCGTGACTTTATAATGCTCACCTATCACACCCCATGCATTTAAAGATAAACGACCCGGTATGAATGCATAATTTAATCTTACAGATAAACTTTGAGTATTGTCTCCATAACCCCAAAAGTTATCAACCGATAACGCAGCATAATGATTATCTGGTAACCGACCTTCATTAAATTCGGGAACAGGTAATGCATTAGGACCAAAATATGATGGTGAAAATTTCATTTGTTCAACCCATGGTTTCTGAATCTGAGAAAAAGAAGGGTTGAATATCAGAATAAATAATACCAGAATTGAAATATTTCTATAACCGGCAGATTTTAATCTCATTTTTGATATAATTAATGCGGCTTCACACTCACTTTTACAGTCTGTGTTTCAGGCATTGTTTTGTTTCTTTCATCGACTCTTTCAACAACACTTTGAGCAAGTTTTGCAAAAGCACTTCCAGTTATAGTATCTTCATTAAGCCCTACAGGTTTACCATCATCTCCGCCTTCACAAATACTTTGAACGATTGGAATCTGACCAAGTAATGGTATATCAAGCTCCTCAGCTAAAGTTTTGCAGCCTTCTTTACCAAATATATAGTATTTATTTTCAGGCAGTTCTGCTGGTGTAAACCATGACATATTTTCAACCAAACCAAGAATGGGTACATTAACTTTATCACCGGTAAACATACTTATACCTTTCCTTGCATCAATCAGTGCAACCTGCTGAGGTGTACTTACTACAATTGCACCGGTTACAGGAATTGTCTGTACTATTGTCAGGTGTATATCACTCGTGCCGGGAGGCATATCGATAAAGAAATAATCCAGCTCTCCCCAATGGCAATCTGTAATAAGCTGCTTCAAGGCATTTGAAGCCATTCCTCCACGCCATACTACGGCATCTTCTTTATTTACAAAAAAACCTATCGACAGTAATTTAACTCCGTATTTTTCAATAGGAATAATCATATCCTTACCGTCAATTTTCTCCATATATGGCTTCTCATCTTCAACCCCGAACATTTTAGGCATAGAAGGTCCGAAAATATCAGCATCCAGCAGTCCGACTTTATATCCCATAGCTGCAATAGCTACAGCCAGATTGGAAGTTACAGTAGATTTACCGACTCCTCCTTTTCCTGATGAAACTGCAATAATATTCTTAACAGAACCGAGTGGATTCACAGGCTCCTGTTTTATGATTTGTTTTGATATAACTTCAATATTTACAATAGCATTTTCGTCAGCATATGTTTTGATAGCGGTTTCAGCAGCCTTTACAACAGATTTTGCGAAAGGATCATTTGGCTTTTCAAATTGCATTGAAAAGCTCACATTGTTACCATCAATTCTTATGTTATCCTGTACGATACCCGAACTTACAATATCAACACCTGTTCCGGGATATCTTACCTTACTTAAAGCATCTTTTATTAACTTGGGGTATAGTTGCATAGCTGTATACTATTTTGTTGTTATTACATTCTCAATATTCCTTGCACTTCTTCCGAAACTACGGTAGCTGTCAGGTTCGATTTCGGTTTCAGGCTCAATCCATTCGGTTTTACTCACCAGATTAAACTGAACGTATTTGATGTTCAAACCTCTCATCAGCCATTGCTTTTCGTAAAAAGTCTGAATTGATAAAATTTTATCATCCCAGCCACTGTGATAAAGATCATCACATGAAAATACCACATTCAACTCATTTATCCTAATCATTTCCATGGTATATCTGTACATGAACGTACTGTCAGTTTTCAGATGAATTATACCATTATCTTTAAGAATTTTACTGTAAAGATCCTGGAAACGGGTTGATGTAAGTCGTTTACGTGTCTTTTTCATCTGAGGATCAGGGAAAGTAAGCCATATTTCCGAGACTTCATCCTTTGCAAAAAACCTTGTTATAAATTCAATATGAGTTCTTAAAAAAGCTACATTCTTCAAGCCTTTGTCCTTTGCCTCTTTTGCACCTGTCCACATCCTTGAGCCCTTAAGATCTATACCTATGAAATTTACTTCAGGGTATAATTCTGCAAGAGCAACAGCATATTCTCCTTTACCGCAGCCAAGTTCAAGTACAACCGGATTATTATTACCAAAAACTTTTATTGCCCAGTTGCCTTTCAGAAAATTATCGGTTTCATTTTCATCATACTGAGCAAATTCAAAGACATGATCCCAATTACTCATATCGCTGAATTTCTGAAGCTTGTTCTTTCCCATATAAAATCAAAATGTCCTTGCCAATATATAAAAAGGCAAGGACATATATTTATTTAATAACTTAAAAATCAATTATAGTTGTCCATCCGTAAGGATCTTCAATCTCACCGTACTGAATACCTCTTAAAGTATTGTAAAGTTTTTCACAAACTTTACCGGGTTTATCATCTTTGGTAAAAATATAACTTTTACCTGTATCGTAATCATCAATCATACTAATAGGAGTAATTACAGCCGCTGTACCACAAGCCCCGACTTCATCAAAATCAGCAAGCTCTTCAACAGTAATTTTACGACGTTCAACCTTCATACCCATATCTTCAGCAAGCTTCATCAAACTTTTATTTGTTATTGAAGGCAGAATAGATTTGGATTCAGGAGTGGCATAAACATTATCCTTAATCATAAAGAAATTAGCAGCACCACATTCGTCAATATATTTCTTCTCTCTTGAGTCAAGATATAATACTGAGGCATAACCCATATCGTGAGCAATATGGCCGGACTTCAAACTTGCAGCATAATTACCACCGACCTTTATATTGCCGGTGCCATTAGGTGCAGCTCTGTCATATTCACGCATGATAACCATTTTTGTAGGTTTGAAACCACCCTTAAAATAAGGGCCAACAGGAGTCACAAAAATCACAAATAAATAATCATCAGCAGGTTGAACACCAACTTTTGGGCCGGTACCAATTAACAAAGGACGAATATACAGTGATGCACCTGATTCATAAGGTGGCACAAATCTTTCATTTAACTTAACGGCTTTACATACAGCTTCCCTGAACTTTTCAACAGGGAAAGGTTGCATCATGATTGCTTCAGCAGTATCAGCCATCCTCTTTGCATTTTCATCCATACGAAAGACTCTGACTTTGCCATCCGGGCCCCTGAAAGCTTTTAAACCCTCGAAAGCCTCCTGTCCGTAATGAAGACAGGTTGCAGCCATATGCATCGTTATATTTTCAGAAGAAGAGATCTCAAGATCTCCCCATTTGCCTTCAGTAAAGTAACAACGAACATTGTAATCCGTTGGTATATATCCAAACGAAAGTTCGGACCAGTTTAAATCATTCATACTATAGGTAGAAATTGGAGTGTTTTTATTTTAATAGATGCAAAAATAAGGTTTTTGTTGCAAATCACACCCTTTTTGTTAAGTCTTAATTATAAATTTTAATTATTAAGTATCAGTTTATAAAATAAATTTACAAACCTGTCCTGAAAGGAACAGCAGGCAATCCTTCTTTGTTAAAGAAATTTGGCATAGCTTTTTCATCCCATGCAAAACGCACATACTTTGGTTTTTTTACTTCCGGTGATGAAACCACGACCTGATTATCCTTAATTACTGCCTTTGCAGGATAAAACTTACCGTCTTCCCCGGCTATAGTAAACCAATTCAAATCAGCATTTTCCACTTTCTCAAACTCATTGGTTTGTTGATTGCGTATTCCTGCAGTAAGGCCGGCGCCAATGTTTTCAAAAGTCAGAAATACTTTTTTCTTCCTGATATCCATCGATTTAAAAGAAGGGCCTGAAAAGACTAAATCTTTTTTACCATAAGTTTTTGCAAGTGCAACCAAAGATAATCTCCTGCCTACTTCCCACTTATATGAAGGGTGTATATTTGAAAGATCATCAACAAGATCCGTCACAATAACCTGACCGGTTCCCGGAATAGCCAGACACTTAGTCTGCAATTCACAAAATTCAGCCATAGTCTCAGGAGCATGAACCAGTTTATCTTTTCTTTTTGTGTAGCTGTATGGGGCAACCTGAACATAATAAAAAGGAGCTTCAGGACTCTCAAATAATTTTCTCCACGCGTCTGTCAACAACCCGGTTTTTTCAACATATCTATTATCATGTATCATCAGGTTTGATTCACCCTGATACCAGATGAAACCCCTTATCCCATAAGGACCCAGAGGTGAAATCATGCTGTTGAAATGTAATCCGGCATCAATACCGTCAATAAATCCCGGTTTCGCCGTGACTTCATCTTTGAAAATATCAGAATTCTCATATGATGCGACCGGAGTCCAGCGCTCTATCCTGCTCCCGCCCCAGCTGGAGCTTATAAGACCGACAGGAACATCAAGGTCTTCCTGAAGGTATTTACCGAAATAATAACCAACAGCCGAGAACGGAGCCAGGGAAGTATCGCTGCAAATCTCCCACCCTTTTGAAGTACAATCTGGCAAACTGTTTTTCTTTTCCACAATCATCAACCTGATATTTTTACTTCCACCACTTTTCCATTCACTTTCAGCCAAATCGTTACCTCTTGCAGGCGCTGCATATTTTTTAAGGCCTCTTCTCATAGGATATTCCATATTCGACTGACCACCGCATAACCAAACTTCCCCGACAAGAATATTTGTAAGGACAGTGTCTTTATCAGGTGTAGAAATCTTCAGATTTTGAGAAATGAAAGAAGCTTTCAATGGATCAAGAGTTACAAACCATTTTCCATTTTCCAAAGTAGTTGCAGACTTTACCTGCTCACCAAAATTGATCGTCACTTTTTCTCCCGGAGTGGCTTCACCCCATATCTTGACAGGCATGTCACGTTGCAACACCATGTTCGATGAAATCACCTTAGGCAACCTGACAGATGCTGCACTAAATTGTGAAACCGCAGCAAAAAAAGATAACAGAAGCAAAATCCGGACTTTTTTCATATTTTTTATCAGACTTCGTAATCAACTACAGCCCTGTCCAAACGAACTTCTTTAACAAAATCCTGTACTGCTTTATGTTTAGGATGTTGCTGATAATAATCCAAAGCTTCTCTTGAATCAAACTCAGAATAAAGAGCTACATCTGTACTCATTTCACCCTTCGCAAAATCCATACCAACTTCAAGTTTTATCAGTCCTTCAATCTGACCATTTAAAGCTTCAAGCTTTTCCTTAACAAGTAACGCATTTTTCGCTTTGTCATTTCCCAAAGCCTCATCCTTAAGATTCCAAAAAACAATGTGCTTAACCATAATTGATAAATTTTAATAATTACAAATTTACAGAAAAGCGTTGAAACCAAAAAAAAACATTACTTTTGCCAGCCATGTTTGACACACGTGTCAAAACAAAAAAAATACCGGAATAACTTATTGGAAATATCTGAAACCAAATAATGACAAAAGAAAATCTTTTACAAAATACAGAAGAAAAAATCCTGAAGGCTGCCAAGGAAGTTTTTATGAAAAACGGGCTTGACAATACCAGAATGCAGGATATTGCTGAAAGGGCAGGTATAAGCAGGACATCGTTAAACTATTATTTCAGGACAAAAGAAAATCTGTTTCAAATGCTCCTTGACCAGTTTTTTGAAGGTATAGTACCTGAGCTGGAAAATGTAATGGGCAAGGAGCCTCTTATTTTAGACAAACTTGAAGCAATTATTGACATTTATGATAAGAAGCTGAAAAGCAATTCATTTATTCCCGGTTTCGTCTTTATGGAAATACAGCGAAATCCAAAACTAATCAGTCAATATTTGCTACACAGCCAAAAAGTCCAAATGTATCTTAGTTTCATGAGCACAGCTGTAGGTAAAGAAATGGAAGCCGGAAATCTGCGCAAATTGCCTATTGAACATATAATACCAACTGTAACAGGATTGCTTTTCTCTCCGTATCTGATTGATCCGGTACTTTCAGAGTACTGGGGTCATGATGAAAGTAAACGTGAAGAATTTTTTACAGCCAATATCAAAAATGCCAAATTGCTTATAAGAACACTGCTTTCTCCGGTAAAAGAGGAAAAAATATGTTGAAGAATAAAAACAAAAATATGCATTCAGTTATCAATATAGGATTAGATGCAGGCTCTACAACAGTAAAACTTGCAGCTACAGATCAAAAAGGAAACTTATTATTTAAAGATTACAGACGCCATCATGCAAATATATCAGGAGTTCTTGAAGAAATATTCAACTCATTAAAAGATAAAATCGGTAATCATGATATTAGGCTATCCATAACCGGCTCGGCAGGAATGGGCATAGCCGAAAGATGCAAACTGCCTTTTATACAGGAAGTTGTGGCTTCCTGCGGATACATAGCCAGTGTAAATCCTGAGATAAAAACACTTGTTGATATCGGCGGAGAAGACGCCAAGATGATATTCTTTAAAGAAAAAATGACTCCCGATATCAGGATGAATGGTAATTGTGCCGGTGGCACAGGTGCTTTTATCGACCAAATGGCTACAATACTTGATGTTGATGTAAGCCAACTTAGCCTTCTTGCAGAAAAAGCCACTACAGTCTATCCTATTGCATCCAGATGCGGAGTATTTTCAAAAACGGATGTTCAGAATCTTTTAAGCAGAAATGTCAGTAAAGAAGACATTGCCGCATCGGTTTTTCATGCAGTAAGCATGCAGGTGATTACTTCACTGTCACGTGGACATGACATCACTCCGAAGGTTTTTCTTTGCGGAGGTCCTTTTCACTTCATTCCATCTCTCAGAAAAGCATTTATAGAGCAAATCAAGCTTGAAGATAATGACATAGTTTTTAATGAAAACACTGAAATAATCCCTGCATGGGGAGCCGCAATCAATGCTTCAGCTCAGAAGAAACCTATGTCTCTCGAAAGTATTATATCAATCTTTGAAACAGCAAATAAAACTACTACAACTGACCAAAGTAAGAGACTGAAGCCATTGTTTATTAATCCGGAAGAGTTCGAATCATTCAAGGAATCCAAAAAGAAGTACTTTATTCCAAAAATAACTGTAGAAGAACTAAAATCAGGTAAATGCTTTATTGGTATTGACAGTGGTTCAACCACAACCAAAATCGTTGCAATCAACGAAGAAGGTCAAATGTTTTATAACTTTTATGAGAAAAACAAAGGCCATGCACTTGAAACAGTAGGTAAAGGATTGGCTGGACTACTGTCTGAAGTTGAAAAATCAGAAAAAAAACTTGTGGTTTCAGGTAGTTGTGTCACTGGTTATGGTGAAGATCTTTTAAAAAAGGCTTTTAACATTGAAACCGGCGTCGTTGAAACCATTGCCCACTATACTGCAGCATGTCATTTTGAGCCAAAAGTATCCTTTATACTTGACATTGGCGGACAAGACATGAAAGCAGCTTTTATCGAAAGCGGAACAATCAAACGACTTGACATAAATGAGGCATGCTCATCAGGTTGCGGCTCGTTCATCGAAACATTTGCAATGGGTCTGAATTACAATGTTGCAGATTTTGCCGACATCGCCGGAAGTGCGGCTTATCCATGCGACCTTGGTACAAGATGTACGGTTTTCATGAACTCAAAAGTGAAGCAATTCCTCAGAGAAGGAGCTTCTGTTGCTGACATTTCAGCCGGACTCGGATATTCGGTAATAAAAAACTGCCTGAACAAAGTCCTAAAATTGAAAGATTTTGATGAGATGGGCGAATACATCATGGTACAGGGAGGCACATTCAGAAACCGTGCTCTGATAAAAGCATTTGAGCTTGAAACCGGTAGAAGTGTGATTGTGACAGACTTCCCCGAACTTATGGGTGCATACGGTTCAGCCTTGTTTGCAATGAAAAAACCTGCAGTTCAACCAAAAAGGCTTGAAGATTTTGTAAAATCAGAAACATATACAGATAAACGCACACAATGCAAAGGCTGCGAAAACAATTGCACAATAACCAAATTCACTTTTAACAACGGCAACAACTATTTTGCAGGTAACAAATGTGAAAAAGTTGTAAGTAATCTGGGCAATCTGCATTTACCCGGTTTCAACATATATACTGAAAAACATAAAGTATTGTTTGACAGAGTCGGTAAGGTAAATGAGCAAGGTATTACGCTGGGCATTCCACGTGCACTAGGCATCTTTGAAAACTACCCGTTCTGGCACGCATTCTTCACAAAATGTGGTATAAATGTCGAGCTTTCAGACACATCCACGATGAAACTCTATGAAACCGGTATCAGGACTGTAATGGCTGACAATATATGTTTCCCCGCAAAACTTGCCAACGGCCATATACTAAATCTGATTGATAAGAAAGTTGACAGGATTTTCATGCCATATGTTGTCTATGAAAACAAAGAAGACGTTTCAAGTGTCAACAGCTACAACTGCCCTATCGTTTCAGCATATTCCGAAGTAATCAGAAGTGCCATCAATCCCGCAGATAACCACGGCATACCCTTTGATTCACCCACTTTTACATTCAAGAATAAAGAGTTGATGAAAAAAGGGTGCATTGAATATATACAATCACTACCTTTAAAAAACAAAATCCGAAAGATTGAAATCATCAAAGCTTTTGACGATGCAATTGCAGCTCAGAAAAAATACGAAGATTACTTGTCTGAAAAATGCAATGAAGTCTTTGTAAACGCTTTATCTTCCGGAAGAAAACTTGTTTTGCTGGCAGGTCGCCCCTACCATACCGACCCGCTCATACAACACAAAATGGCACAGATAATTGCTGACTTCGGTGCAGATGTAATCTCTGAAGACATTGTGAGGCTTACTGAAGCAGACGAGGAAAAAGTTCAGAGCAATACCCAGTGGGCTTATACCAACAGGATCATTAAATCGGCAACTCTTATTGCTGAAGCACCTGAAAATATTCACTATGTCGAACTTACTTCCTTTGGTTGCGGACCTGATGCATTCATTTTGGATGAAGTAGCCGACATTCTGAGAAGGAAGGGCAAAAACGCCACCTTCCTAAAAATTGATGATATTAATAATGTAGGCTCAAACCGTTTACGCATCCGATCTCTTATAGAAAGCCTCAGATACAAGGATGAAAAGTCGGGATTGAAGGTTTCAGACAAACCTGTAAACACCAAAAGCTTTTTGACGGAAGATAAAAGGAAAACAATGCTGATGCCTTTTTTTGCAGAGTTTTACTCCCCTTTTCTGCCTCCGGTTTTTAAACTTGCAGGTTACAATGCTATAAACCTGCCTCCAAGTGACAGACTATCTGCAGAATACGGATTAAAATATTCAAATAATGAAATCTGTTACCCGGCAACCCTTATCATCGGAGATTTCATGAAGGCTCTTGATAGCGGTCAGTACAATCCTGATGAAGTTTATCTGGGCATTACTCAGACCGGAGGTCAGTGTCGTGCAACTAGTTATGCTTCGCTTGTCAAGAAAGCTCTGATTTCTGCAGGTCTCGAAAGGGTTCCTGTTGTAACCTTGTCACTCGGTGGCGGAAGAAATGATCAGCCCGGTTTCACCTTTGAATGGAAGAAATTAATAAAGATTGTGATTTACAGCATGATATATGCAGATTGTCTATCCAAACTTTATTATGCTTCAGCTCCGAGAGAAAAAATAAAGGGTGCCGCCGAAAAGCTTAAAGAAGAATATTTGGCATTGGGAGCCATTGCCGCAGAGGACAATGACCCGAAAAGATTTCTTGAACTAGTTTCATCAGCGGCTGATAAATTTACCGAAATTACAGAGTTGAAAAAGGTTCCGAGGATTGGAGTTGTTGGCGAGATTTTTGTCAAATATAACAGTTTCGGACATAAGGATGTTGTTAAATGGCTTGTCGGGCAGGGTGTTGAAGCCAATCTGCCACCACTGCTTGATTTTTTTGCCAACACTTTTGTCAATCGTATAGCAAGAAAAGAAGGAAACGTAGATATAACTTCTAATCCGGGAAATATTTATTATTTCATTGAAAAATACGTATATCATATAGTCTCCAAATTCGAGAAAAGATGTAAGGTGTTTCCGTATTTTCAGCCTTTTAATAAACCTGAAGAGATTGCTAAAGCTGCAAAACCTATCATCAACCTGAATGCACAGTTTGGCGAAGGATGGAACATACCGGGAGATTTTGCCCATTTTGCCGAAAAAGGCATAAACAGGGTCGTCAGTCTGCAACCTTTCGGATGCATAGCAAATCAGGTGATTTCCAAAGGAATAGAGAAGCGTACAAGAGAGCTTTATCCTAATCTGAACCTGTTGTTTCTGGATTTTGACAGTGGTATGAGTGAGGCTAACATCTTAAACCGTTTGCATTTCCTGCTTGAAAATGCAAATGAATAGTATATTTGTAACCGGAAATCTTTCGGTCTTAAAACGTGATACTTCAGCTTTAAAAGCGAGTCTCCGATGGTTTGAAGTTTATTTGCTATTTAAACGTCTTTATTGATTTTTTTATGATTGACAGTACAAAAATGATTGAAAAAGCAGCCGCAACAGATATTAATACATTTACAGGTTTATTACAAAACATCGTTCACTGGTTATTGACAAGCGGTATCCGTGTAGCTTTAATAATTGCAATAGCTTATCTCCTTAAACTTATTTCAAAAAGATTTGTAAACAGGATTACCCATGCTGCTTCCAATTCAGACAAGATAAATATGTCTGATGGCGAAATCAAGAGAATGAGTACTATAGCCAAACTTATAAAATGGACTATAAATACAATAATCATTCTGGTTTCAGCCATGCTGGTGCTTAAAGAATTCAAGGTTGACATTGCTCCTATACTTGCCGGTGCAGGAATCCTTGGAGTAGCAGTAGGTTTTGGCGGACAGTACCTTGTCAGGGACATCATCACCGGTTTCTTTATAATTTTTGAAAACCAGTATCGTATAGGAGATGTCGTTACCATTGGTGGCATTACAGGTGCTGTAGAAGATATAACTTTACGGGTTACTTCATTACGTGATGGAGATGGCACAATACATCATATCCCGCATGGAGAAATTAAAACGGTTTCCAACCAGACTGTAAAATTCTCGAGGATAAATATCAACATAGGAGTCGCGTATTCTGCAAAAATTGATCATGTCAAAGAAGTGATTGACAGGACGGGAAAAGCCCTGGCTGAAGATAAGGAATGGAGCGATATGATAAATTTAGCACCTCATTTCCTGAGAGTTGACTCTTTTGCAGATTCTTCTGTAGTTGTAAAAATAATTGGTGAAACTAAACCATCCAAACAATGGGACGTAGCAGGTGAATTCCGTAAAAGGATTAAGGAAGCTTTTGAAAATGAAGGTATTGATTTACCATTCCCTCAACAGGTGGTTCACATCGTAAAAGCCTGAATTTATTAATCACAAAGTCACCCGGGAATATTAGCATTAAAAATCTGAAATTACTATGAGCAAGATTACCTTTGAAATTTGCGATTTCAAAAATGAGATACATGTTAAAGCCCTGACCGGTCTTCTTAATCATTACATGTCTGACCCGATGGGAGACTACCCTGCCCACGATGAAACCAAGCAGGCAAAACTTGTTAAAGATCTTGACTCACATCCCACCGCATTTGTACTTTTAATGCTTGTTGATGGTAATTACACCGGAATGACTACCTGCTTTGAAAATTACTCTACTTTCAAGCTGAAACCATACCTTTATATACACGATGTAGTTGTGCTTAATACTCACAGAAATCTGGGGCTTGGCAAAACAATGATAGAAGAGCTTGTCAGAATATCAAAAGAAAGAGATTATTGCAAAATAACACTGGAAGTCCGTGAGGATAATCCCGCAGCTCAAAAAGTCTACAAAAGCATCGGCTTTGAAGAATGCTCCCCTAAAATGTATTTTTGGACGAAAACATTGTAGGACAGCTTTTTCAAGCTAGTTAAAAATATATAAAATATGTTTATGCACTGATAAGTGTAATAAAAACATTTATTTTTGCAGGAAATAAGTGTATAAATAACATTTAATCTATCCTTAATAATTAACACCATGAAACGAGCATGCTTGTTAAATCACCCAAGCATGGAATAATTTGGGCATGCGGCGTTACATACTTCCTTAAACGAAAAAATAATTAAAGTATGAAATTGAACAGATTACTGCTTCTTGCCGTATTATCGGGCATTTCTCTTTTTTCAGCAGCACAGGTTTCACTGACAGTTGATGTAAACAAACCGGGCGTAAAGATGAGCCAGGACCTGATTGGCGCATTCTTTGAAGATATTAATTATGGGGCAGATGGCGGCTTGTACGCTGAGTTGATACAAAACAGATCATTTGAATACCGTGTAATAAATGGTTATACAAACGGAGGCCCCCTCACCTCATGGTCACCTGTTCAGATTGGTGATGCATCAGTAACTTTAAATGTTGAGAACTCCTCTCCTCTCAACGCAAACAACACCAACTACCTTAAGATGGATATAATTAATCAGGGTACATTGGCGGGAGTTCAGAATTCAGGATTCAACGGTATAGCTTTAAAGGCAAACGAGAAATATGATTTTTCTGTTTATCTGAAACGTACTACTGACTTCGATAAACCTGTAATTGTACAACTGAGAACTTCAGGTGGTGGTATTCTTGCTGCTGATACAATCCTGCAGACTTCAGACAAGTGGCAGAAATATTCACTCGAACTGACACCAAAACTCACAATGAACGGAAATGCAATATACGTACTACCACAAGGCGGAGGTACAGTCTGTATGGATATGATTTCACTATTTCCTCAAAAAACATTTAAAAACCGCAAGAACGGACTCAGAGCAGACCTGGCACAGGCTATAGCAGATATTAAGCCAAGATTCCTTCGTTTCCCCGGAGGTTGTGTTTCTCATGGTCGTGGTCTGGATAATGCTTACAGATGGAAAAATACTATCGGAGATGTTGCACAAAGAAAACCAAACTGGAACTTATGGAATTATCATCAGACTTATGGTCTGGGATTTTTTGAATATTTCCTGTATTGTGAAGATATTGCCTGTAAACCTCTTCCTGTTTTACCTGTAGGTATTTCATGTCAATTCAGAAACAGGGAAGTTGAACCAATGAGTAAGATGCAACCATGGGTCGATGATGCACTTGACCTTGTAGAATTTGCAAATGGTGATACAACCACTACCTGGGGTAAGATCAGGGCAAATCTCGGACATCCGGCACCTTTTAACCTGGAATATATCTGTCTTGGCAACGAAGAAGATGACATACCTGAATTCAGAGAAAGATTTTTGCTGATTTCTAATGCGCTCAGGGCTAAACATCCGGACATTAAAGTTATTGGCACGTCTGGTACTGATGACACCGGTAATTACTATAATTCTTTGTGGAAATTCAGTCGTGATAGTAAGCTGGACGCAGTTGATGAGCATTATTATAACTCTCCTGACTGGTTTCTGAATAATAATCATCGCTATGACAAATTTGACAGATCCGGGCCTAAAGTATTTATTGGAGAATATGCTTCTCAGGACGACAGACTATTTAACGCCATTTCAGAAGCTGCATATCTTACCGGAGTTGAAAGAAACGCCGACATAATTGAGCTTACCTGCTATGCTCCTCTGTTATGTAATGAAAACAATAATCAATGGAATCCTGACCTTATTCGTTTTGACAATACAAGTGTAGTTAAGACTGCCAGTTACTATGTTCAACAGATGTACGGAGTAAATGCAGGAGATTATTATCTGCCATCCGAATTGGCCTATACAGCTCCGAATCAAAGCAATAGTGATGAGTTTAAGGGCAAAACTGGTGTCGGAACATGGAATACCCAGGCTCAGTTTGATGATTTGAAAGTCATCAGCAACAATACTGTTTTATTTCAGGAAGATTTCAGCACCGGAAGTAGTAACTGGGTAGCATCAGCAGGAAGCTTTAATGCAAATGGTGGTATTTACGTCCAGTCTTCAAATGCTCAACCAGCTTTAAGTATTTGTCAGTCTGATATTAATGCTTCTGAATACACTTTGACAATTAAAGCTAAAAAGACAGGTGGAGGCGAAGGTTTCCTTATTCCGTTTGCATACAAGGATTCTAAAAATTATTACTGGTTGAATATTGGTGGATGGGGTAATACTCAGCATGCCATTGAAAAGGTTACAAATGGCAACAAGAGCACTCTTTTGTCAAAAACCGGTAAGATCAATAATAATCAATGGTATGAGATAAAACTAATTTCAGGTAAAGATGGAGTTTCATGTTATCTGGATTCAACATTATTGTTTCTTGTTCCGGGTGCTCCGGGTGCTGTGACTGCATCAGTAACTGAGGACAAGGAAAGTAATGAATTGATTTTCAAACTTGTGAATTCAGGAAGTACTCCTGTCACCGCCAATGTTAAAATAAACGGAATGACAGTAAACCAAACCATTCCCGCTACTGTGCTTACAGGTGCAAATAAAACTGACAGAAACAGTCTTTCAAATCCTGCTCTTGTGAAACCAAAAGTTTCAAATATCACGGTTTCAAACAATTTTGATTACAATTTACCGGCGTATTCTTTCAGCGTTTTCAGAGTCTCAAAGACTGCAGCCTCAACCAAAGTAATTAAAAAGGTAACTGTCAGGAAAAGCAAATCTCCTATTAAGCTTGTTCCGAATCCGACAAAACTGAATACAGCAAGATTGTATTTTGAAAAAAATAACAATTCTCCTTACGATGTAAATGTTTATGATTTAAACGGGAAACTGGTTTCACAACAGCTTAACATTAATGGAGAAAGTACAACCCTGGATATGTCCAAACTACCTGCTTCAACTTATCTCGTAAGCCTGAGGCATGAAGGAAAGCTCTATACTGAAAATCTTGTCCTAAAATAAAGAGATTCTGCGAACTCATCTACGGGCACTGGCAGGCAGATAAATTTGCAAAATCCGACTAAGAGTGCATAATAAAAAGAATCTCCGGTTTTTCATTCTAATCAAATGACAAACCGGAGATTCTTTTTTCTATACCTGTAAAAATCGAAATTAAAAATTTACTCTTTCATTTCATTTAATGAAGCCGGAGGATATAGCTCAGGATATTTCAAATCCATAACTCTTTCCTTCAAAGGCATCTTTCTCACCGGGGTCCCCGGATTATAGGATTTATCGTGGTAATCTTTTATACTTTTAATTACCCCGACACCAAACTTTCTCATATCATCAGGTTCAATCCAGTGATCGTAACCTGATCTGCCATAAGTCATTTCGATAGTCATCGCCATAACTTCATCCTTAAAATTAACCCACCACCAGCTTTCAGGATATGTTTTTGTGGCAAAGCTTCCTCCACCTTCTTCAGTTATCGGCTCAATCATATCTGAACCATAATTTGAAGCAACACAATCAATAAATCTTAATTGTTTATTCCATAATGAGAACTGTTCTGCTGTATATCCCTGTGATTGAGTTCCGAAGTGAGGATAAAAAAACGGACAAATGTCGGGTTCACTGTTAGACGCATGCAGATTGAGAGCCATTGTGATTTCAGGGCCACCATCATTAACCAGATTGACAATATAATCATGCAAAACTTTCACTTCAGGTGGCGTTGTTGAAACCAGATTCATCGGATTAGCCATATCATAATTCCATAGCATCTCAAGGTTTTCTGATTTTGGCGTAGAACGGTAATTACCAGCTATTACTCCGTCAACATTTTGCATAGGAAATATGTAGATCTCAAAATTTGAAAGTATTTCAATTGCATCTCTTGAACCTTTTAGCAGGTAGTCGATCATGCCTTCAATTAAAAAGGAAGAAGGGGTTTCAGCTGGATGTGTTCTTGCATGCATAATAATCCTTTTTTTAAATGCAGCAGAGTATTTGCTGTTAGTCAGCTTAAATAAGTATATAGGATGACCTTCCTGAGTATAACCAGGTATTTTCACATCAATGAATGGACTGTTTTTAATACTTTCCACATATTTTTCTAGATCAGAAAAAGTATAAGGGTAAAATCTTGCAATCCAGACTGTACTTTCTTCAAATTGTTTGGTTATGACTATCTCTTTCTTCCTGTTTAAATCAACTTCATCTTCTGAAAAGTGAAACCACTCCTTGTTATCGTATGAATAAACAGGGACATAATAATATGGCCATCCTGAATCCCTGAAAGTCATTGATACAGGTTCAGAAGTATCCATTCTGTCAACCTTAAAGTACCACCAGCTGCGCCATGATTCGGGCAATGATTGATCGTCATTGTCATTGGCAATATAAAGGTTCCATCCTCCGGTTAATTTTTCTTCTACTTCACCGATACTACCGGATTCGATTTCATCAGAAAATTTAGTTTTAAACTTTTCTAAAAATTCATCACTGCAACCGGCAAACATAAAAACTGTAAACAAAAAAACAGATAGTCTTCTAAAATAGTTCTTATTCATAAAACATCGTTTTTATTAGGGCAGTTTGGAGCACTTTATGTTAAGCTTATACTTATAATGGATTTTCAAAAATCCTCACTTGACTTCAGGCATAGTTCATCATATATCAGCCTTGCAGTTCTTTCTGAGGCACCGGGTCCGCCCAGTCTTTTCTTCATCTCAGAATAACCTTTAAGCATCGCCTTCCTTTCAGGGCTATCATTTAGCAAAGGTTCCAGAGCTGCATTCAGATTAACTTCGTTAAACAATGCACCCATTAATTCATCAACTACCGTATACCCGGCAATAAGATTTACCAGTGAAATATATTTTACATGCATGAAATGGCTGAATATCCAGTTAGGAATATTGCCAAAAGGCACACCGAAACAAACGACCTGAGGTCTTCCAAACAATGCTGTCTCCAGAGTTGCAGTACCGGAAGTTACAAGTGCCGTATGTGAATGTTCAAGCAAACTGTAGGTTTCTCCGAAAACGATTTTTGTATCAGAAGTTAAAAACTTCTTGTAATAATCCGGTTCAATACCCGGTGCTCCCGAAACAACTATCTGAAATTTATCAAATTCCGATGCTACCCTGTACATCGCAGGTAAATTGCGGTTGATTTCACTTGTCCTGCTGCCCGGTAATAATGCCAGTATCGGTCTGGAATTCAGATTATGTTTTTTACGGAAACTTTCATTATCAGGCCTTTCACTATTCAGAAATTCATCCACACTATCCACGCAGGGATTTCCCACGTAAGAAACCGGGAAATTATGTCTCCCAAAAAATTCGGTTTCAAAGGGAAGAATTACATACATTTTATCTATGTAACTTTTAAATGCCTTTATGCGGTATTCTTTCCAGGCCCATATCTTGGGAGATATATAAAAATGAACAGGTATTTCGGGTAAGTTTTTCTTTACAAACTCTGCTATACGCAAATTAAAACTTGCATAATCGACCAGAATCAAAACATCAGGTTTCCAGGTCAGGAGTTCTTTTTTACAGATATCAAAATTTTTAGAAATCTTGTCCAGGTTTTTTAAAACAGAAAACAGCCCCATGAATGCCATATCCCTGTAATGTCTGACTATGTGCCCTCCTACTGACAGCATTTTATCACCACCAAGAAACCTGAACTCAGCATTCAGGTCAATTTTAGTAATCTCTTTCATCAGATTTGATGAATGGAGATCACCCGAGGCTTCACCGGCGATAATAAAATACTTCATTTATTATTTTTTATAAGTCCCAGTTTTTCATGGTTTCAAGCAACTCATATGAAGTCATATCTATTTTAGAAGGTACTACTGAAATATATCCTTCACTCAATGCAAACATATCTGTATCAGGCGCAAAAGGCTCATCATTATGGAAATTTCCGGTGAGCCAGTAGTAGTTGCCACCCTTCGGATGCTCACGTTTTTCGAATTCCTCAATCCAGCGGCCATTTGCCTGTCTGCAAAGTCTTACACCTTTTAAATCATTTGTCTGAGGTATGTTTACATTCAGACAACAATCAGAAGGCAAACCGTTACGTAATACTTCTTGAGTAATTTTTTTTATATATGTCCCGGCCGGACAAAAATCAGCATCAAAAGAATGGTCATCAAGTGAGAAACCTATAGCCGGAATTCCGTTCATACATGCTTCGAGCACAGCACCCATCGTTCCTGAATAATGAATGGCAACTGAGGAATTTGTTCCGTGATTAATTCCGGACAAAACGATATCGGGTTTTCTGTCTTTTAAGATCTGATTGAGTGCCAGCTTAACACAATCTACGGGGGTTCCGTTAGATTTATATATTTTTAAACCTTCCTCTTCTGATACAAGTTTTATACGTAAAGGGGTCGTAACTGTTATTGCAGTCGACATTCCGGATCTTGGAGAATCCGGTGCTACAACCACCAAATCACCACAGGATCTGATGATTTCGATAAGAGAGACCAAACCTTTGGCCTCATATCCATCGTCATTTGACAACAGAATTAATGGTTTTTTGCTCATATGATTTTGACTTGACTACAAATGTACAAAAATGATAATTGAAAAAATTCAATATCTTTGCGCATTGAAAATTTTCATCAGCCTGTATTATGAAAATACAGCTAAAACGAATCATTTGACAAATGGGAAAGATAATTGCCATAGCCAATCAAAAAGGTGGTGTAGGAAAAACGACAACATCAATAAATCTGTCCGCTTCGATTGCAGTACTTGAAAAAAAAGTACTTATCGTTGATGCTGATCCACAGGCCAATTCATCATCCGGCCTGGGTATTGATATTAAAAAGCTTGACAAGACTATCTATGAATGTTTGATAAACAATGCTGATCCTGAGAAGGCCATTATCAAAACTGAGCTTGAAAACCTTAGTGTACTTCCGTCTCATATTGACCTTGTCGGAGCAGAGCTGGAAATGATAAATATTAAGGACAGAGAAAAAATCATGAAAAATGTCCTGGAGCCTTTAAAAGATAAATATGATTATATAATAATTGACTGCTCACCATCATTAGGCCTGATAACTGTCAATTCGCTTACTGCCGCAGACTCTGTTCTGATACCTGTACAATGTGAATATTTTGCTCTCGAGGGTATCAGCAAACTTCTGAACACTATTAAAATTATTAAGTCAAAACTCAATCCCAAACTCGAAATAGAAGGATTTTTGCTGACGATGTATGACTCAAGGTTGAGACACGCAAAACAGGTAAGTGAGGAAGTAAGAAGACACTTCCAGGATTTGGTTTTCAAAACCAATATTCAGAGAAATGTAAAACTTAGCGAAGCCCCGAGTTTTGGTACTCCCGTTGTTTTATTTGACGCTGATTCAAAAGGGGCAATAGACTATATGCAATTAGCTAACGAACTTTTACAGAAAAACAAGAAATAAAAATGGTTAAGAAAGGCTCATTAGGCAGAGGCCTGGATGCTTTATTAAGCACCGACGATATACGCACCGAAGGATCATCTTCTATTAACGAAGTTGAAATCTCGATGATTTTCCCAAATCCTGACCAGCCAAGAAGGGATTTTGATGAAGACTCTCTTTCAGAACTCTCAACATCAATCAAAAATCTTGGTGTAATACAACCGGTTTCACTGAGAATGATTTCAGAAGGGAATTACCAGATTATTGCCGGAGAGAGAAGATACAGGGCTGCCAAACTTGCAGGTCTGAAAAGAATCCCTGCTTATATAAAAACAGCAGAGGATGATACTGTCATGGAAATGGCATTGATTGAAAATATCCAGAGGGAAGATTTGAATTCAATTGAAATCGCATTGGCTTTCCAAAAGCTTCTGGAAATTTATAATCTGACTCAGGAAAAACTCAGCGAAAGACTGGGTAAAAAGAGAGCAACCATTGCTAATTATCTAAGACTTTTAAAGCTGCCTGCCGAAATTCAGATTGGTCTGAAAAATAAAAAAATTGACGTAGGACATGCAAAAGCCCTTTTAGGCATAGAAGATCCCAAAGTATTACTTTCTTTGTATGAGGATATTCTTATATATGGTTATTCAGTCAGAAAGGTTGAAGAAATTGTCAAAAGCCTTACTCAACCTGAGGAAGAAACCCCTGTAAAAAAGGAGAAAGTAAAAAAACTAAAAACTCCTGAAGAATATTTGGCATTACAGAAAATGCTTTCCGAACAGCTTAAAACCAACGTAAAGTTTACCATAGGTAATAACGGCAGAGGTTCAATCAGCATTCCATTTAAGTCTGAAAAGCAACTGGAGATGCTAATGGAACACTTTGACAAAATGATTAACAATTAATTGGCTAAAATAACTAACATATCAAATTATTTTTTCTGGTTGTTTACCATCCTGATGGCGCTACCACTGATTGGTGTGTCCGCTAAAACAAAAGCACCTCAGGTAAAAGAAAAAACTTTTCATACAGAGGTTATTACTGCAGACAGCGTTGTACATCCTGTTATTGATAAAGCCATTCAAAAAGATTCAGCTTTAGTTAAAGGGATAGAAGAGATATCCGCCGCAATAAGAGACACCTCATACAAACCTGACCCAACTAAAGCTGTATGGCTTTCTGCCTTATGCCCCGGACTTGGTCAGATTTACAACCGCAGATACTGGAAATTACCTGTTGTAGGAGCTGCAACTGCAGCAATGACCTACGCAATCAGCTGGAATAACAAGTATTATGTAGCCTACACGAATGCTTATATTGACATTTCTGATGATGACCCGAATACAAAGAGTTACGAGAAGCTATTGCCAAATACTTCAAGATATAATTCATCAAATCTGACAACAAGTTTATCGTCGTTACAGAGATTTAAGCATTATTGGTGCTGTTGGTGTTTATATATTTTGTATATTAGACGCCTACGTTGATGCGCAACTTTACGATTTTGACGTAAGCCCTGATTTAGCTGTTCATCCCACTCTGAAACCAGCCAGTTTTGGAGGTGCTAAAGGTGTTGAGCTTGGTCTGTCATTCAGTTTTTAATATTATAACATTTTTATTTATCATGATTCGTTTCCTGAACCTGCTGCTATTGTCATTTTTATGTTTTCCAATGTTTGCAATCGATAACATTCCGAAAACAGAGGACATTCTTGGCAGTACATGGGTGGATCAGGGTATAGATTTACCGGAAAGTCTTGATACAAACCTTGACAGTTTACTTCAGGACTGGCACATAAAAACTTATCGTCCGAGAGCAAATAAATGTGATTGTGACTCTGTTGACCCCGGTTTTTCTGATGAAGTAATTAAAAAGAGACTTTCATCTATACCTACTGTTATTCCAATGACTTACAACGATATAGTCAGGAAATTTATAGATGTTTATTGCGTACGTAAACGCAAACAAATGGAAATGATGCTTGGTTTGAGCGATTATTATTTCCCGTATTTTGAAAATGCTTTAGAAAAATATGGTTTACCTCTTGAATTAAAGTATCTTCCTGTAGTTGAATCCGCTCTTAATCCTGCAGCTGTATCAAGAGCCGGCGCTACAGGTCTGTGGCAGTTTATGTTTGGGACTGGCAGGATTTACGGCCTGGATATTAATACTCTGGTTGATGAAAGAAGAGATCCACTGAAATCTTCTGATGCTGCAGCCAGATATCTGAAAGATCTTTATGGTATATTCGGAGACTGGCAAATGGCTATTGCCGCCTATAACTGCGGTCCCGGCAATGTGAATAAAGCAATAAGACGCGCTGGTGGCAAACGTAACTACTGGGATATTTATTATTACCTGCCGAGAGAAACCAGAGGCTATGTTCCTCTTTTCATTGCAGCCAATTATGTAATGAGAAACCACAAAGAACATAAAATCTGCCCGGTAAAGATGAATTTATCAACTTTAACAGATACTATACTTTTAAATCAAAAAATACATTTTGATCAGGTTTCAGCCGTTATAGGTATTCCTAAAGGAGAACTGCAATCTATGAATCCTCAATACAGAAAAGATATAGTTCCGGGAACTTCAGAAACGCCATATACAATTTGCCTTCCATCCAGCTTTACCTTATCTTTTATAGATAATATGGACAGTATCTCAAGATATCAGGCAGATCAGTACATTTCTGTAATTGCTGACACTGCAACACCTGCTCCTTTAAAAGAACTGGTTAGAAATTACAAAATTTACAAAGTCCGCACTGGTGATACACTCGGAACTATTGCAAACAGGAACAGAGTTAAGGTTTCACAACTTAAAAAATGGAATGGCATGCATTCCACTAAAATATTTCCAGGTCAGCGTTTGAAAATATTTTGATGTATGGCAGATACCCCGGTTTTCAGTGAAGCTGACAATGATTTGATAAATAATGCGTTTCAGCAGTTATTAAATGAATATCTTGCGTCCAACCACAGGAAAAAGGTTGAACTGATTACTAAAGCTTTTAATTTCGCCAACCAGGCACACAAGGGTATCAAAAGAAGGTCTGGCGAACCATACATAATGCACCCGATTACAGTTGCAAGGATATGTTGTACTGAAATCGGTCTTGGATCTACCTCTATATGTTCAGCTTTGCTTCATGACGTAGTTGAAGATACCGAATATACTGTTGACGATATTGAGAAAAATTTTGGACCTAAGATAGCAATGATTGTTGATGGCCTTACCAAGATTTCAGGTGGTATATTTGGAGATCAGGCGTCGGCACAGGCTGAAAACTTCAGAAGATTATTACTTACAATGTCTGAGGACATCAGAGTTGTTCTGATAAAGATAGCTGACAGGCTTCACAATATGAGGACTCTGGGATTCATGCTTCCGAGTAAACAATATAAAATCTGTGGAGAAACCATATTTATATACGCTCCATTAGCGAACAGGCTTGGATTAAACAGAATTAAAACCGAGCTTGAAAACCTGAGTTTTAAATATGAACATCCTGAAACTTATGCTGAAATTTCTAAGAAGATTGAAAGCACCAAAGAAAAAAGAGACAAGGAAACTGAGCTTTTCACCAAACCTATCAAGGAAAAACTTGATAAGATGGGATTTGAATACAAGATAAAAGCCAGGACAAAGTCTGTTTACTCGGTATGGAATAAGATGCAATCTAAGGGCATTCCTTTTGAAGAAATATTTGACTTACTTGCTGTCAGAATAATATTCAACACAAAAATATCCAAAAATAACCCTGATGTTTTTACTGAAGAAAAAAAACGTTGTTGGGATATTTATTCTGTTGTAACTGACATTTACAAGCATCACCCTGATCGCATAAGGGACTGGGTGAGTAATCCCAAAGCAAATGGATATCAGGCTTTACACGTTACGGCAATGGGCCCTATGGGAGATTGGATAGAAGTTCAGATAAGAAGCTCCAGAATGGACGAAGTTGCTGAAAGAGGTTTTGCAGCACACTGGAAATATAAGTCAGGGGAAATCGAAGAAGAAGCTGAATTAAATAAATGGATTGATACAATTAAGGAAATTCTTGAAAATCCTGAGCCTAACTCTATAGACTTTCTTGACACAATTAAACTAAACCTGTTTTCTTCTGAAATTTTCGTTTTTACTCCAAAAGGAGAAATAAAGACAATGCCTGCCGGTTCTTCAGCTCTGGACTTTGCTTTTGAACTTCATAGTGAACTCGGCTTCCATTGTATTGGTGCTAAAGTCAATCATAAACTGGTACCGTTAAGTCACAGACTTAAAAGTGGAGATCAGGTTGAGATATTAACATCAAAAAATCAGGCACCAAAAGCTGAGTGGCTGGATTATGTCACAACAGCCCGTGCTCAGACTAAACTGAAGGCTAAATTCAAAAAAGACAGTAAAGATACCCTGAAAAAGGGTGAAGAAATCATAATGGATTTCCTTTCAAGTCAAAATGTTCAGATTGATACTCAGACCATTGATATTTTATGCAATGTCTTCGGCTGTTCAAACCGTGATGAGCTTTACCAAAAAACAGCTTATAACGAAATTAATCTGGAGGATAGTCTTCAGCATTTCAAGAAAAGCAGATATGGAAGCATCCTTAAGTATTGGAAAAATGCATTCAAATCTTCTCCAAGGAAATCTAAGGTTTCAGAATCTGAAATCGAAAAAAAGCCTGATGCAGATAGAATCGATATCAAAAAAACATATGAACTTACTGAAGAGTCTATTAAAGAAAGATTCAGACTTGCAGAATGTTGTAAGCCAATACCCGGAGATGAAGTTCTTGGTTATATAGAAGATGATGGTTTCATAAGTATTCATAAAAGACAATGCCCTGTTGCCGTGAGACTTAAAACCAGTTTCGGCTCAAGAATTATATCAACTCAGTGGGCTACAAAAAAAGAAATGTCTTTCCCGATAATTTTAGAATTGAGAGGCATAGACGAAGTAGGTCTTGTAAGTCAGGTAGTGAAGATAGTGTCTGATGAAATGCTGGTAAATATGACTAAGTTATCTTTTGATACAAAAGACGGTATTTTTAGCGGAACAATTGAACTTAACGTCCACGATGTTGAGGATGTTCAAAATTTATGTATGAAAATTGCGGGAATTAAAAGTATCCAGTACGTACACAGAAAGGATAAAAACGAAAACAATTAATCATCTTCTTCCGGATCTATTTCCGAAAGCATGGTTTTCAACTCAAGCAATCCTTCCCTGACCTTTTTTAGTCTTTCCGTAGCTTCTATTTTAGAAGAAACACTTCTTTTTTGACTTTTAATCTGACTCTTGGCTCCGGTCAACGTCATTTTCTTTTCCTTTACAAGATGAAAAATCAATTTAATAGCCTCAATATCATCTTTGGTGTATGAACGGGTGCCCTTACTGTTTTTCTTAGGTTTGATAATATCAAACTCTTTTTCCCAATAACGAAGCAGAGATTCATTTACATCAAACATTGCAGCAACTTCGCCGATTGACCAATAAATTTTTGAAGAATGTTCTGGCATATTTATAGATTTTACTTAATCAGTCAAGAGTTTGTCCAAAGTTAGCAGAAATTTGCATCATCCTGTCATATTCAGCAGGAGACAAATCAACAAAATAAAAATTTATCGGATTTACAGGCTTACCCTGATAGTGAACTTCATAGTGAAGGTGTGATCCGGTAGATTTACCTGTACTGCCCACATAACCAATGACTTCGCCCCTGGAAACCTTCTGTCCGTTTCTTACTTTAATTCTGCTCAAATGAGCATACCAGGTTTTATATTGATACCCATGATTTATTTCAATCAGATTACCATAACCCCTTTTCCAGCCTGCTGCAGATACTACACCTTCTCCTGTTGCATAAACAGGAGTTCCGGTTCTGGCAGTAAAATCCATTCCATGATGAAACCTTGCCACCCTGTAAACAGGATCCATGCGTGGGCCATAACCAGAAGCTGTACTTCTCAAATCCCTGTTTTTTATAGGCTGTATCGCCGGAATCGACAAAAGTTTCTTTTCATTGTTTTTAAACAAATCAAGTAAATCATCGTACGATTTTGATTGCATATAGGTCATTTTAGCAAGCTTGTCAACCTCCTTTGTGGTAAATATCATCATCTCCGCATCTTTCATGCCGGCAAGGGCAGCATATCTGTCGGTATTAGACAATGTTGCATCATAAATAGAATCCGGTAAAGGTTCTGCCTGCAAAACCGCACGGTAAAGATTATTATCTCTTTGCCTGAGGTCATATATTACTTCTTTTAAATTTTCAGTTTGTTTTCTTAATACCCGGTACTGACTTTTCAATTGAAAATTTTCTTCTCTCAATTGTTTTGTCAGAGGAGTATCAAAAAAAGTCAGGTAAACGAAGAAAAAAACTAATCCCATCGAAATACCTGTCAGAGTATGAAATATAAACCATTTTAGCTTCTGAACAACACTTTTTTTTACTCTCTCAAAGCTTAATGTTTCAGGATTAAAATGATATAGCGGTTTTTTTGGCACTTTTTACTTATACTTTTTGGTTGTGAATAGATGCAAAAATAATAATAAAGCCGTATTTTTGCACGCAATTTAAGAAATACGAAATGACATCCATCGAAATCAGACAATCTTTTAAGGATTTTTTTGCATCCAAAGGACATAAAATAGTGCAATCAGCACCAATGGTAGTAAAAAACGACCCTACATTGATGTTTACTAATGCCGGTATGAATCAGTTTAAAGATATCATACTGGGTAATGCCACTCCAAAATATAACAGAGTTGCAAATTCGCAGAAATGTCTGCGGGTTAGCGGTAAACATAATGATTTGGAGGAAGTAGGTCATGACACGTATCATCACACTATGTTCGAAATGCTTGGAAACTGGTCCTTCGGAGACTATTTCAAAAAGGACGCGATTTCATGGGCATGGGAATATCTCGTTGAAGTATTAAAATTAAATCCGGACAGACTTTACGCTACCGTTTTTGAAGGATATGCACCTGAAGGATTGGAAAGAGATAATGAAGCTGCGGAAATCTGGGGTAAATTTCTTCCGGCTGACAGGATTATCAATGGTAACAAAAAAGATAATTTCTGGGAAATGGGTGACACCGGCCCTTGTGGTCCGTGCTCAGAAATTCATGTAGATATAAGACCTGAAGCTGAAAGAGCCAGGATTGACGGTCTTACACTTGTAAACCAAAGTCATCCTCAGGTTATTGAAATCTGGAACAATGTATTCATGCAATACAACAGAAAAGCAGACGGATCACTCGAATTGTTGCCCGCAAAACATGTTGACACCGGTATGGGTTTCGAACGTCTTTGCATGGCAATACAAGGAAAACTATCTAATTACGATACAGATGTATTCCAACCTATTCTGGCGGAAATCGGAAATATTTGCGGATTTAAATACGGAGATAATGAAAAGACTGATATCGCAATGCGTGTTATTGCAGACCATATCAGAACTATCGCATTTTCAATAACTGACGGGCAACTTCCATCAAATGCTAAAGCCGGATATGTAATCAGAAGAATTCTGAGAAGAGCGGTAAGATACGGCTATACTTTCCTTGGTCGTCGTCATCCTTTCATGTATCAGCTTATTCCTTCACTTATAAAATCTATGGGTTCTGCTTACCCTGAACTTTCAGACCAACAGTCTTTAATAGAAAAAGTTATTAAGGAAGAAGAAGATTCATTCCTTCGTACTCTGGAAACAGGCATTAAACTGCTTGACAAATTAATGGTTGAAACCAAATCTTCCGGTTCAACAACCTTGGCAGGAAAAGATGTATTCACATTATATGACACATTCGGTTTCCCCGTTGATCTGACAGAATTAATATTAAGAGAAAACGGACTGAATGCTGATTTGGAAGGTTTTGAAAAAGAGATGCTGCAACAAAAGGAAAGAGCAAGAAATGCTGCTGCAGTTGAAACCGGTGACTGGGTAATAATAAAAGATAAAGAATCTGAATTTGTTGGTTACGACTACACTGAGTATGAAGTTGAAATACTGAAGTATCGCCAGATGGCACAAAAAGGTAAGAAGTATTATCAATTAGTATTGGATAAAACTCCCTTTTATGCTGAAATGGGTGGCCAGGTAGGTGACTGCGGTTACCTGGAGAATGAGAATGAAAAGATTGTGATTGAAAATGTAAAGAAAGAAAACAATCTTAGTGTCCATATAACATCTTCACTTCCTGCAGATCCCACACAAGTATTTAAGGCTGTAGTTGATAATAATAAAAGAACAGCAACTTCATCCAATCACTCTGCTACTCACTTATTGCATGAAGCTTTAAGAGAAGTTCTTGGTTCACACGTTGAGCAAAAAGGTTCATACGTTTCTCCTGAAAATCTGAGATTTGACTTCTCACATTTTCAGAAAGTTACAAATGAAGAACTACGTGAAGTTGAAAACAGGGTAAATGTAGCAATCAGACGTAATATTTCACTTGATGAGCACCGTCATACTCCAATCAATGAAGCCAGAGAAATGGGTGCAATGGCTTTATTTGGTGAAAAATACGGAGAAGAAGTGCGAGTTATAAAATTTGGTACATCGATTGAACTTTGTGGAGGTACACATGTTAAATCTACCGGCGAAATCGGAAGTTTAAGGATTACGTCTGAGAGTTCTGTTGCTGCAGGCATCAGACGTATTGAAGCAACAACAGGAGCTAATGCAGATAATTTGTATCACAATTTCCAGGACGAAATCCGTAATTTAAAAGGACTTCTTAATAATGCTCCGAATATTGTATCTGCCATAGAAAAACTGATGGCCGAAAATCACGAATACAGTAAGAAAATTGAAGCTGTAGAAATTGAAAAAGCTGCTGCTTTAAAGAAAAAACTTATTAGTGAAGCCGTTGATTTTAATGGAATTAAATTAATTAGTTTTGAAGGAGAAGCTTCAGCTGAAACAATTAAAAATATAGCATTTCAGATTAAAGCTGAAATCAGTGGATCTTTTGCATTTATTTCAGGAAGTATTTCAGATGAAAAACCATTGCTGACATTGGCTATAAGCGACGACCTTGTGTCTAATGACCTGAATGCCGGCAATCTTGTCAGAGAAGCAGCTAAACTCATCCAGGGAGGTGGCGGAGGACAACCTCATTTCGCCACGGCCGGAGGTAAAAATGTAAAAGGATTGTCTGATGCTGTCAAGCTTATAAATCAAAACATAAAGCAAGTAGTGACCAAATAAAAAACAACGATATTCCCGAAAAACGAAAATAAATAAGGACTGTTCTTTAAACCGAACAGTCCTTATTTATTAATAATTGATTTTAATTATCTAAATTAATTTGGGTGTTAACCCTCGTCTATTGCTAAAGGTTTAACGGTTTTCCCTTTAACCTTCATAAGTAATATACCTACTCCAAGCCAGAATAATTCACGCACACGGGTAACCAGACTTATATATATACCTATGCCCCCATTCATCGCTAAAGCCTTAAGAGCAAGGATGAAACCACCCTCACGTGTCCCAACCTGCATCGGAGAGAAAAATAAAATATTAGCAAATAAACTCATGAATCCGTAAATGACCAGAGATTGAAATACAGTGACATCAATATTGACAGACAACAGTATGAAGTAGACTTCCAGACAATTGCACAAACGTGCAATAAACTCCAGGGCCAACGACGATAAAAAAACTTTTCTCCTTTTGTTATAAAGATGTGAAATCTGCAAATCAATTTTTATGAGCTTTCCATTATATTTTTTGCAGAAGGGTACTACCCAGCGTTTCAGAAAAGGAACTTTAGCAAGAATATCAAAAAGCTTAACAGTCAAACCTTTTTTGTAACCTTTCCATAAAAGGAATAATAAAACCAGAAAAACTGCAAAAGAAGAGAGAAAAATAATTCTTAGTTTAATCCCCATTGGTAATAATAATGCAGCCGCTATTAATGCTAAAGCCCAAAGAATAAAGTGGGCGGTCATCTGAGTCATCGTATACAGCAAGACAGATGATGTCGCTTTCTCCATACCAAAGACCGACTTGAACTCCATAATCTTATAAGGGTCTCCTCCAAGAAAGCCAAGAGGTGTAGCTGACCTTACAGCGAAACCACTTATATTTATTTTTAATACATGTAAAAAGGAAAGGGATTTACTGTTCGGATCATCATCCCTGATTATCATGTTAAATGCTAAAGTATTTATCATGAATACAGGTACCCACATGCCTATGATTACAAAAAACCACCAACCGGTTTTTGAGACATTATCAACAATCTCATCAAACCCTATACTCCAGACCATTAGGACTACAGCAACAATCCCAACAAAAAAGAATATATTTTTTATAGTTGTAGATGCGTTCTTCATTTTATCTACAAATGATGAAATTATTTATTAAGGTTAGCGCACATTATTTCATGACGTCTTATTGCTATAAATAATAATGGATTCAGGATTAGTATTTCAAAACCAAAATATATCCATGGTAATCCAAAAAGAAGAGTTATCAGCATAACGATGCTTCTTGTATTAAAAGCAAAACTATCAAGAAGAGGCATCATCTTTAAACTTTCTGATCTGAATGAACTTACTACTTCATCAGGATAACCCTCCGGGTATTCACTATTTAGTTTATTGACATACTTTCTCAACTCAGGAGTACTCCTTTGCTGATTAAGAGTATAGATTGTATAAAGCTTGAGAAACATCTTTGAAACGCCCTGATCTTTCCAGGTCATTTTTTCATATCTGTTCTTTATAGAATCAGCACTTTCAAATTCGCTGTTCTTACCATTTTTAAGAAAATGCAGATGTAATGTCTTGTAATAGTCCATCATTCCTGCCTGATTAAAATGTGAATAGGCTGACAATAAAGCAATAACTAAAGTCCACCATCCCCATCCTTCAAAATTTATCAACCGGAAAGAAAAAACAAGATACAAAGTAAGAAACCACATGTCTCCGCAAAAACCATCAAGAATTCTCCCCAATTCAGATTTGATACCGGTTAATCTCGCAAGCTGTCCATCAACGCAGTCCAGAATATTTGCAAACACAAGTATGCAGAAACCAGCAAGATTAATAATCAAATTGTCAGGATAAAACATAAGGCACCCCCCAATGCCTACAAAAATCGAAATTATAGTAACGATATTCGGTGTTATATGCGTGTTTTTAAGTAATACAGCAATCTGGTATGCAACCGGTCTGTAAAAATGACGATCCAGAAAGTTTTCAGTATCCCAGGATTTCAAAGACTCTTTAAATTTTTCAGGCTTTCTCTTGCTCATTGTAATTAACTATTTTGGTATTTCTTCAAATATTCATCGATAATTGTATATCTGCTTCTGATTTTCTTCGCATAAGGTAATATTTCAAAGAAATCATCATCACTGAATAAAACGTTTTCGCGTATACAATCCATCAAACCGATTTTAGTGAAGAAAGTATTTAATCTTTCATATTCATCAATATCTTCTCTTATATATTTTTCAATCATTAACTGAGCCCATGAAACCTGTAATCCATGCATTGTTGATTTTTCAGGGAAAAACTCATCAATTGCATGACTTATCAAATGCTCTGATCCACTGGCAGGTCTCGATGACAAGGCAAGATTCATAGATAAACCGGATATAATCAATCCGTATGATAACTTTTCTATGAAAAGATTAGTATTTAAATCTTCTTTTTTAAAATTCAAAATACCGTCCACGCACATTTTAGATAACAGAAGGGAAAAGCTATCTATTTTCTCACCCTTTAATTCAATACCTAACATGCAATCCTTTACAGCACTCAGGTTAGAAACCAAATCTCCGATTCCGGCAAGAAGGAGCATTTCAGGAGACTGTCTGATAATATTGGTGTCAACAATAATTCCAATCGGAGAAGTAACTCCAAAGCTCTTTTTAACACCATTTTCCTGTAGTCTGGCAATTGGAGAATAAATTGCATCATTTGAGAGCGTTGAAGGCATACTTATAAATGAATTGTGGTATTTTGTACCATAAACCTTAACAAAGTCAATTACACTTCCACCACCGAATGCCACAAATAAAGCATCCCTGAATGACTCATCATAGGCAATTTCATCAATTTCCTCAAACTTGCCTCCCTCAATAAAAACAATTTTGTAAAATATTTCTTTTGGTAAAAAATCATCATAAATATCCATCAGTTTTTCCTGAGTGAACAAAATGATTTTTTCAAAGTAAATGTGATTTTTCTTCAATAAAGGACTTACATCATGGGCAATATTCTCACCTATCTCGACTATCGCCGGCATACTAATGTCCCTGTAAAACATATCAGCTGTTTTTAATTTTTAGTATCAGATCTGAGGTACTTATCCCTTTTGTATATGGCAAATATACAAATTCTATTGAATTTTCCTCTACAAATTCAGGTGTTAACCTTATTTGGTCCATATAGGAATCACCTGTCCAGTCATCTCCATGTACAATTGTATTTACACCATACTTAAGTATTACTTCCTTGTTGTCAAAATCATTAATAATAAAAGCCTCATCAACATATCTGCAGGCTTTAATAACTTCGAGCCTGTCATTTTCTGACAAAAATGGTCTGCGTTTATATTTTGAAACCATTTCATCACCATTTATCGCTACGACAAGCTTATCGCCAAGCGCTCTTGCTCTTTCCAATAACTTTACATGTCCGGAATGAAAAAGGTCAAATACGCCTACTACATATATAATCTTCATAAAAAATCGATAATAATCCCGCAAAAGTACAAAAAACTAAGCAATAAAGTCATCCTTAAAATTTATAAGATACACTTTTTCGGTAGCTCTTGTAAATGCTGTATATAGCCACCTGTAATATTCAAGGCCCATGCGTTCTTCCGTCACATATCCCTGATCAATATAGACTTCTTTCCACTGACCACCCTGTGCCTTATGACATGTAAAAGCATATCCATACTTAATCTGCAGAGCATTTAACCAGGGATCATTCTTTAAAGCAAGATAAAGCTCACGCTTAGTTTTACAATATGGTGAATAATCCTGAAGCACATCATTAAACAACTTTTCCTGCGAAGCTTTATCCAACGCAGGGGCTTCAGCAAATAGCGAATCCAATAATATTCTGGCCTCCAGCTCCCATTCATACTCAGGAAATCTTATTTCCATATCAGCAAATTTAAAACCATACATTTCATATTGCTTCCTTATCCTGATTACTTCGACAAGATCACCATTAGCAATAAACGGTATTTCGGGATATTTTTCAGACCACAAATAATTGTTTTTGGCTACCATCAGTAATTCTCCTGAAGTAACCATTTCTTCCTTAAATAAAACGGTATTCCTTATACCCATATTAAAAAGCACAGCCCTTTTATTTGTAGGACAGATAATCTTACTTTCTTCAATACCGACACTACTGAATGAAGCCGAAAGTTTTTCACTTAACTCATCTCCCTGTAATCTGATTACATCCGTATTATTAATTCTTATTTTTGGTAAAGCTTTAACTTCATCGAGTCTGATGGATTCCCTCAAAGATGTTGCATTATCTAATATACCGCTATCTTCAGATTGTCTTACAACTTGTTTAAGCTCAACCTCAACTACATCAAATCCTTTTAATTTCAAATGAGATTTATCTAAAGCCGGACTTACAGCCTGTCCCACCGGAGGTAACTGAGCAGTATCTCCCAGCAGAATCAATCTGCAATTTTCACCGGTATAAACATATTCAAGTAAATCTTCAAGCAGATGGCCGCTTCCAAAAACAAATTGTTCACCTGAAGTATCGGATATCATCGAAGCCTCATCAACAATAAAAAAAGTATCTTTATGCTTATTATAATTTACAGCGAAACCACCCTCATCACCAACAACAGCCTTACGATAAATTTTCCGGTGGATTGTAAACGCATGATGACCACTGTAAGAAGCAAGTACTTTTGCCGCTCTACCGGTAGGAGCCAACAGTACATGTCCTATATGCATATTATCCAGATATCTGATTAGTGCACTTACAAGACTTGTTTTTCCTGTACCGGCATATCCCTTTAAAACAAAAACCTGCTGTTCATCTGAGTTAAGCATGAAAAATGCCAGTTTATCAAGAGCAACAATCTGGTCCTGAGTAGGATCAAAAGGGAAAAAGCCGGAAATGGTTTCAGCAAGTTGTTTTTGGGTCATGAATTATTACAAATTTACAACCAAATGTAGCAGGAATGAATTTCATTTACTAATTTTACCAGGTATAAATAATGAATAACCATGTCTGAACCCAACATAAACAGCTTGTCCATCCTTTCATTTCCGGATGGATTTGTTTTTTTTTACACCTCTTCAGAAGGTATTCAATATTATACGCTCAAAATAAATGCCATCATTGAATTCCCTGATTTATTTGAAAGTTACATCAATGAAAAAGGATGGCTTTCGAATAATCCTGTCACAGTAAAAATATATGAACGAACTGACAGGTTTTCCATAATACCACTTGAAATTGATGACGAACAACAAATAAAGTCATTATTTGATTTTGCCCATAAACCTCTTGACAACGAAATTTTGTTTTCAAGCCCCTTAAGTGATGGTAAACAAACTATTTGCTATGGCGTCAACTCTGACAGATATGAATGTTATAAAGGTTTGTTCCCTAAATTCAAACTTTACAGCAATTCATTCACGCTTGCGGAATGGATTCTTTCATATTCAGTCGAAAATTCTAAACCTGTGATGCTTGTTTCCCTGCATAAAAGCAGCTTGCAATTATTTGCATCCAACTCTTCAGGATTAGTTTTTGCCAACAACTACAAGATTCATTCTACGGAAGATATTGTCTATTTTTTATTAAGAAGTATGGATCAGTTAGGTTTCAATCCAATGGAAACAGTTACATTTTTTTGTGGAGATACCGATAATAACGAAATAATAAATGATAATCTGAAACCATATTTAAACAATCTGGTATTTGCCAAATATACACCTCATAGGGATAACACCATAACATTCTGAAAATCTATGCGAATAGTCAGCGGAAAATACAAAGGAAGAAGATTTGAATTGCCTAAGAATCTTAAAGCAAGACCAACAACGGATTTTGCCAAAGAGGGGCTTTTTAATATTCTGAACAATAAAATTGATTTTGAAGATATTAGTATCCTGGATTTATTTTCAGGGACTGGCAGCATTGCTTTTGAATTTATTTCACGGGGAGCTTCACGGGCAACATGTATCGAACAATATGCCCCTCATGTCAGATTTATAAGAGAAGTAGCGGCAAAACTTGGTGAAGATGTAATTGTAATACAAGGAGATGCATATAAATTTATTTCAGGAACCCGTCAGAAATTTGATGTAATTTTTGCCGATGCACCTTATGCTGACAAAGATCTCCCCAAAATTCCTGAGCAGATTTTAAATTCAGGTATACTTGATGATGAAGGTTTGCTCATAGTAGAACATTCTTCAAAAACTGATTTTTCAAAAGTGACAGGGTTTATCGAAAAAAGATCTTATGGGAGCGTAAACTTCAGCTTTTTTGAAAATGAAATTGTTACAGCATAGGTCCGAACAACCTGCATATTGATTCAATGTATTTAATTGGTTTTGGCCTTCCTGACCACCTTACCGGATCTATTTCAATACAATCATTTAAATCTTCAAGAAAAACATTCTTCATTTTTAATGCAAAGTCTTCATCATAAACAAAGGCATTGACTTCAAAATCAAGCTCAAAACTCCTGTAATCAAAATTTGTAGAACCAACGGTAGAAACCATATCATCTGCAACTGCTGTTTTTGAATGAAGAAATCCTTTTTGATACAGAAAGACCCTGACTCCGGATTCCATAATTTCAGTAAAGTATGTATTCATTGCTTTTGCCGTAATTGGAGTGTCAGTTGCCTGAGGCACCATTAATCTCACATCAACACCACTCAAAGCAGCAGTTTGCATAGCAGTAAGCAGACTTTCATTAGGCAGAAAATACGGAGTCTGTAAATAAATATATTTTTTCGCACCATTCACCATAGAAAAAATAGCCTGCATTATACCTTCCCAATCAGTATCAGGACTACTTGTTGCAATCTGCACCAAAGTATTTCCAAAAATCTTCAAATCAGGAAAATAAAATTTGGAAGTAAGCATTTGCCGGCTTACAAAAAACCAATCTATAAGAAATGCTGTTTGAAGACCATACACAGCCTTCCCCTGAATCCTGACATGACTATCACGCCAGTTATCGTATCTTGTCCCATAAACATATCTGTCTGCGACGTTCATACCACCTGTATATCCGATTTCTCCGTCAATAACAACTATTTTTCTGTGATTTCTGTAATTGAACTTAGGTGACAGATAAGGTAAAAGTACTTTCAGGAATGGATAAACCTGTATGCCGGCATCTTTCATTTCCTGAAAAAAGGACTTTTTTGTACGCCAGGACCCAATATCATCATAAATAATTCTTACTTCTATACCATTTTTAGCTTTTTCAATGAGAAGAGCCTGCAACTCATAACCAATCTTTGATTGTTCTATTATATAGTATTCGATATGAATATGCTTTCTGGCATTACGAATATCTTCAAACAAAGAAGAAAATTTATCTTTTCCATTGTTGAATAGCCGGATATCATTTCCGGAAAAAACAGGATGATAATTGTTACTTCTGAGCAGTTCAATAATATTTGTACAGTTTTCAGGATAACTCTCCATATTCAGCTCTTCATAAAGATATGCCGGATTATTTTCTATCCTGCGAATACTTTTTTTGGAGACAATCTTTTTTTTCCTGTATCTCTGCCCGAAAAAAATGTATAAAAGGATCCCTATATAAGGCAAAAATATAAGCACAAGTATCCATGATATTGTTTTAACCGGATTTCTGTTATCCAGCACAACTACAATTATGGCACTCACAAGAGTGATAATATATACTGAATCAAAAAGAAACCTTGAAAATTCCGACCACGAATCAAAGAAATGTGCAACCATGAGTTCAAAATTATTCATATTGATAACACAAACAGAATCAAATCCATTTATCCAATCATTTGCAAATATGCAAAAAAGGTTTGAAAATTATATCTTTGCGTAAATTAATCAAAATCCTGACATGACTCCAACAAAAATCATTTTTACAGAAAAAATTGAAGAAGACCTGGCGAAAACCATAAAACAATATTCACCATCTCAGATTTTTGTACTTTGTGACCGGAACACTGAAAAATTGTGTTTACCATTAATTAAGGATTTTGATTGTTTATCTCAGGCGCGATTTTTCACACTACCGTCAGGTGATGAAAATAAGAATATTGACAGTGTCAGTAGTCTGTGGTCTTTTTTAAGTAAAAACAAAGCAACCAGAAAATCTGTATTGATTAATCTTGGTGGTGGAATGATTACAGATTTAGGTGGTTTCGCGGCTTCAACATTTAAAAGAGGCATTGATTTTATCAATATTCCAACAACAGTTCTCGCTGCAGTTGATGCAGCTGTCGGAGGTAAAACCGGCATAAACTTTAATGGTTTGAAAAATGAGATTGGAGCATTCGATATGCCAAAAGCTGTAGTTTTTTATTCAGGCTTTCTGAAAACTCTCGATAAAAAAAATATTTTATCCGGATATTCTGAGATGCTTAAACACGGATTACTTTCAGAGGCAAATTACTTTGAAGATTTGCTCAGGCTTGATCTTGAAAATCCTGACAGTAAATCTTTTTTAGTCGCTATCAGAAAATCTGTTGAAGTCAAAAATGACATTGTTCAAAAGGACCCTAAAGAAACAAGCCTCCGTAAGGCGTTAAATCTTGGACATACGGCAGGACACGCCTTTGAAAGCTTGTCTCACAAAAGAGAAGAACCGGTTTTGCACGGATATGCAGTTGCGTGGGGCATAATTTGTGAGTTATACCTTTCAAATAAAAAATTCAAATTTCCTAACCATATTTTACAACAACTCATCGCATTCATTAAAGAGGAGTACGGCGTCTACCCTATTTCATGCAACGATTATGATTATCTTATTGAAGCCATGACTCATGATAAGAAGAATGAAGGCGATGCAATTAACTTTACTCTGCTTTCTGATATCGGAGACATCTGGCTTGATCAGACTGTTGACAAGAAAACAATTGAAGAGATGCTTGACTTCTATATGTTTTCCACCGGCAGTTGATATAACACATGATGAATCACTTTTTAAATAATTATCCTTCTTAATTAATAGCCTCATTATTAATTTATAGACCCTTATTTTGAAGGATTCCGCAATGCATAATTGTAAAAATCATGCACCGCTGATTGAAATTTACCGTAAAAATCGCTAAATTTGCATCGCAAAAGTTCGGGGTGTAGCTCAGCCCGGTTTAGAGTACGCGTCTGGGGGGCGTGTGGTCGCTAGTTCGAATCTAGTCACCCCGACTTATCAATAAAAAAGCACTTGTAAAGAAGTTTACAAGTGCTTTTTTATTGATGCTTGCCAAAGGTTTGCCACAATCAATAACACAAAAAGCTATTTATGCGAGCCTTGTACATCTGTTTATATTGTTTTTTAAGAACATCAGACAGAAATGAATTCTCAATCAATGTATCAGTCCGGTTATAAATTGTACAATACTTATTCAATAATCTATCTACAATATCTTTCGAAAGACCAATTTTCCCCCCGAATATCCGAAATGTTTTACCAGTCACAACAGATTGCATTTCAAAATATTCCGGTTTAGATTCCAAAAACAAACCTCTATTAAGGGCAAAAATACTATCATCGACATGGATTTGGGTATTAAGCAAGTCATATGCCGGTGATAATTGAAACTTACCATTCTTATCCTCAATCAGAGAAAAATTTTTCAAGTGGGCATCACCATTACAAAAGACAAAGTTGAATAGAAGTATTTCAAAAAAACGCATTTTGTCAATCTTTGGTATTGAACTGTATTTTTCAATAATTATAGCGCATTCCTCATAAGACAAATTGGAATATTTATAATCAGAGCCCCCATTTTTACTTGTTAATCCCGATAAAGCAGCAAAATCTTCCTTAAGTAGTTTAACACCATTATAGTTATCAAAACGGCGAATATAATAAGCGGGAGAACCATCTTTAAAAAAACATAATCCATTGGGGGCTGTCGCGATTCCATATATCTGAGATGCTATTTGCATTGTGAGATGCTCGTTAGCCGGGCAAAAGCCTTTATTGCGAAGATTATTAGGAATTGGCTTCAAGATAAACTCTCCCTTTTCGTCAGGTTTAGTCAAACGTAAAACTCCTTTATCAGCAATCATTGAATATTTGATCTGAACACCTGAAACCGATATACGCTTACTATTATCCGTAAAAAGATCAATCGAATCATTGCTTTCGAAACGTTCATACTCCAATTTTTCAGAAACAATTTGCCCGTCAAAAAGCATCTTCAATGCTTTTTTTGAATAACCTTCGATTCCTTTACAGCTAACTAAAAGCGAAGGACAAATATGTGTCATATGTTCTGCCATACTATAAAGGTAAAACTGTTATTGCTCCAATAGTATCTGTATGCCCTGTAGCTGATAGTATACCAAAATCATCTTTTTCATCAATATGCAGGTTTCTTGACTGAATCTTACGGTTATCTCCCTCTGAAGTCATATTAAAGAAAACAGGAAATAAAAAAGAAGATAAAAATTCCTGCCTTTCTTTTGGCATGGTTAACGATACAGGAGGTGCATTAAGATCATGAAAATAGTCATCATCATAACGAAAATAGTATTGTTCATCATCAGTTTCTTCCAGAACACCGGCAAATCTCCCTTTTACAAAAACCTTAACAGATCTTTTCATACGTTATTTGCTTTATTTAAGAACTATTTCAAATCCTAATGTTTTTAAAACATTATAAAGTACATTAAATCTGGGATTGCCTGAGCCCCGCTCCAGTCGACAAAGCGCATTTACACCAACATTGGCCAGATTTGCCAATGTGGTCTGATCTAAGCCTAACTCTTTTCGTCTTTCCCGAACCCTTTTTCCAATTTCTTCAATATCCATAATTCACTATATGTGGTGATTTTTAGCAAATATAAAGTATCCCAATAATAAAAACAAGGCAAATTCACTATATATGGTGATATTATATAAAATTCTTAAAAATCTTCGAATATATATTTACAAAAACTCTTTTTAATTAATTTTGAACAACTATGTAAATTGTAAAAAGTTTATTTATAATGAAACCAAATATTGTCTTTCTGGATGCCAAATCAAATGGCGACGTAGACTTCTCACCTATTTTAAACCTGGGTAAACTAAACTTATACGACAACACTTCACCTGAGGAATTTTACGAAAGGTGTATAGATGCCGATGTAATAATAGTCAACAAATTCAGGTTGATGAAACCGGAAATTGACTCATTGCCAAAACTAAAGTTAATATGCATTTCAGCAACGGGAATGAATAATGTAGATGTTGAAGCCGCCGGAGATAAAGGAATACCGGTAAAAAATGTAGAAAATTATTCCACCGACAGTGTTGCCGAGATGACATTCGCAATGGTTTTCGAATTATTCAGAAAATTCAGTTATTATGACAACTATGTGAAAAGTGGCTTATATTCTGAAAGCAATCTTTTTACCCATCACGGGGTGCCATTTAATGAAATCAGTGGAAAAAAATGGGGCATAATTGGTTTAGGCAATATTGGAAAAAGAGTAGCAGAGATTGCAACTTCATTTAAGGCTGACGTAAGTTATTATTCAACATCAGGCAAGAACAACGATAAAATATATCGCCGGGAAAGTCTGGAAGATTTGGTTTCAAAATGTGATATAATATCAATTCATGCACCACTTAACAGCCTCACTCAAAACCTTATAGATTATAATAAAATCTGCATGATGAAATCCGGTGCGATTATTGTAAATGTAGGCAGAGGAGGTATTGTAAATGAGACAGATCTTGCAAAAGCACTTGCTGAAAACCGAATAAAAGGAGCGGCCATGGATGTTTTTGTTGACGAGCCATTACCTTCAAATCATCCTTTTCTTGATATAAATCTGAAAGAAAAGCTCTTACTTGCACCCCATATTGCCTGGGCTTCAGTTGAAGCCAGACAAAGACTGGTAGATGTTATGGCAGAAAATATAAAATCACATTTTAGTATAATCAAGTAAGAAATAAATAAAGTATTTTCCATCAGCCAAACTATATAATAAAAGAGCTCCGGAATTTGTATCCCGGAGCTCTAACCATTTCTAATCATTAACCATCTAATCTTCCCCACTGTAAGCAGTCAGGAATTTTTCTCATAATTATCATTTAACTATCTTCAATACAGAGTCTTTTACTTTGATTATATAAATACCGTTATTAAGACTAAAAGTAGTCAGATCAGATTCAGCCTCAATCCGCATAACTTTTTGACCGTAAATATTATATACCATAACATTATCCCCCGCAATAGTGCCTTTAATATTCACGAAATTGCCTGTTACAAAAGCCTTCAAATTGTTTGAATGAGTCCTTTCGAGAGCCATTGGAATTTCCGTAAACTTCCATTCACAATAGGGTTTAGCAGTAGGAGCAGCAACAAAAGTCTTGTCATCCCATAGTCTGCTGTCAGCGATTATATCATCAGTTCCTAAATCCTTACCAGTTAATACATTTGTAATGATTGTATATGCTCCACCTTCCTGATGGTTAAGTCTCCATTTAGCTTCATCAGACTGACCGCCAAATATTACATCCCAACCATTATCCGGAGATTTCTTCATAAACTTATAATCTCCATCCTGAATAATAAAGTAAAGGCTGTCATTTACTCCGGGATTAACACTGCGTAAAATAAATTTCTGAGAATCATCATTTGTTATTACTGCAAGAGCAGGAGCATTAGCTTTGGAATGGTTTCCTAAAGTAAGACCTGCAGCTGATCTGTTTTCAATACTGTAACGATTAGTTACATCTACAGATTTTACATTTACTGTATCAAGTGGAGTAGTTCCTTTTGAGAAAATAACAGTACCTGTAGTACCTGCAACAGTTTTAGTACTTATCCTTACATTATATTTACCACCATTATCTTTCAACTCTTTAGGTGTGACAACTGTCTTATCAATAGTGAAACCATTAGAAACAGAAACATTAATATCCTGCTTAATTCCGCTTGAAATAATAGTTACCGGACATGACTGAAAACCGGTTTCAACTTCCAAAGGATAATTATTATCAGATAATTCAAATCTTTCAGGAACAATAGCTGAGGCAGCATTTACGATTTTCCACAGAGTAAAGGGACTTTCGGTAGGAGTCTGTACAAGAGCTTTATCATCATACAACCTACCATCTACACTAAGACCATCAGCACCAAGATACTTACCGGTAACAACATTTTTAAATGAGCTTTCAGTAGCTGTTTCTTTAGTAATCTTCCATTTGGCTTCCTCACAAGGAGCTCCATAAACAGTACTCCAGCCACTTGAGATTTCTTTCATCATCATCTTGTAGCCACCATCCTGAATAACGTAGTATAAACTATCATTTACTCCCGGGTTAACCTCGCGTAAAAGAAACATCTGAGTAATATCTTCAGTGTTTAATTGTAACGCGGGAGCATTTTCGGTACTATGCTGACCAATGACCTTGCTTGTATCACCAGCATTCATAATAAAAAACCGTTCCTGTTTTTCAACAGATTTTATGGCAACAGAATCAAATACAACTAATTCATCGCCAAATCCAATAGAAAAATAAACATTACCCTTAGTACCGGCAGGAGCAGTAGAACTAACTTTTACTACAACCTTACCGGAACCCGCAGTTACATCTTCAGGAGTAATAGTAGTTTTATCCATTGTGAAACCGCTTGTTGCACTTGTATAAATGTTCTCAAAAATTCCACTGGTTGTAATATTGAGAGGATAAGGCAAATAGTCCTTTTCAACATTTAATTCAATATTCTTTTCAGCAACCTCAAATACTTCATAGATGACTGTCGCTTCTTCAAGAGTAAATACTCCATTTGGGTTATCTACCAACTTGTCACAATAAATACCTGCACCATTTGTAGTGTTATCAGATGCAAGATACTTAGAGTTATTTGTTAACATCAACCTGAAACCTGTAATCTCCCCTTCAATTACCCATTCTGAATTATTTCCGGTTGGAGCATCTTCGTAAGTAACACTCCAATAATCCCAGGTAACAGTTGATAATTTGTTAAGATATTTCCCATCTTCATTTCTCAGATAATATGTATCATTTAATCCGGCAACAGGTATAAAACTGAAAGCCTGACTTTTTCTCTGATTTACAGTCTGTAAACAAGGCGTATTATCAAGTGCTCCTATAACCAGACCGGAGTTAGTCTGCTTGATATTGTACAATTTGGAAGGGTCAGGCACAAAAGCTGCAAATGAATTAAATGCAGTAACTAACAAAACTAAAAAGATGTAGATTTTTTTCATAGTATTAAGGTATTAGATTAATGGTATTCCTGACAGAATAACACCATAAAATTAAACTATGAAAACATATATAAGGTTGAATTTTATGTCAATATTGTACGATAATGAGTTCAAAAAAAAGCTTCACCGGATATTCGGTGAAGCTATAAACATATTAACTATTAAATACCTTTTTTTTTATTTTTCAACCCTGAACCAATCTACATCCATCCATCCTCCATCGTTTTTCCATGAAGATCTGGTGCAGAAGAGCCCAACTTTAGACCCTATCCATAATCCTTCGCGGGCAATAAAAGGAGTGCCCAATGTCTTGAAAGTCTTACCATCAGTGCTGAAACTAAAAGTGCATTCCTTTATATTTCTGACTGTTACTCTCAGATAAAGTTCATTAGTACCTGTTTTTACTGATTCAACTATTGATTCTTCAGCTCCATCTTCTGCTTTTTGGCATAAAATCTGAGATAAAATGAATTCACCACCTGCTTGTTGTAAAGATAAAACAGAATAATCCATTCCAATTACACCCATTCCACAGCGTTCACCTTTTGAAGAAGGATTCGGTCTGAATTTAATTTTAGTTGTTGCAGTAAAGTCAGGAGAAGGAAATTTCTGTAAAAGTAAATTCGGAGTATTTAATAAATTCTTATACCCTTCTACAGGATTATCCGAAAACAATCTTATGAATCCTTCAGCGCTGTGGAAAACAGCCCATGCCGGTTTCGGATTGGCATACCATTGCCATTGTTTTCCAGGAAAATTAGTGTTGAATTCATCACTTTCTGCCGGATTAACTATTTTCACCTTCTGAGCTGTTTTGGGTTTAGTGTACATTTCAACGGGTTCCCCGCAACCATCTCCATCTTTATCAATGCCAATAACCGGCCAATCATTTATCCATTTCATAGGTTGAAGATGGACTACTCGACCAAGCGGTTTCTTTTCCTGAAAATGAAAAAACCAGTCTTCTCCAAACGGAGTTTGAACCCATGCCCCCTGGTGAGGACCATTCAATCTGGATTTACCCTGATCCATTATCCTGCGGCTTTCATAAGGACCATATATATTTTTAGATCTTATAACCATTTGCCAGCCATCCTTTACACCTCCTGCCGGGAAAAATATATAGTAATAACCATTGTACTTATGAATTTTAGCTCCTTCACATGTATCATTCCCATCATGACCGTCAAAAACCGGAAAATCTTCAGAGATTACTTCAGTTGCTTCAGGATTCATTTCACACACTACAATCAGGCTCTTCATACCATAACGGCTTCCTGCATAAGCATGTGCAAGATAGACTTTGCCATTATCATCCCATAACGGACATGGATCAATCAAGCCCTTGCCTGATTTGACAAGTATTGGTTTTGACCAAACGCCTTCAGCATCCTTTGCTTTAAGCATATAAATACCAAAATCAGGATCACCATAACAAATGTAGAAGTTGCCATTATGATATCTTATAGCTGGTGCCCAGATGCCGCAACCTATTCTCGGACTATCAAAGTGGTCATAAGGTGGCAATTTGTATATTGCATGATTTACAATTTCCCAGTTAACCATATCTTCAGACCTTAATATCGGAAGCCCTGGAGCACAATTGAAACTGGATGCTACCATATAATAATAACCATTTGCATAGCAGACATCTGGATCAGAATAATCAGCGTAGAGGACAGGATTTTTATACTTTCCATTACCAAGATCGGGTGACCATACATCAGATACAAAGGCAGGCAAATTTTTCTTAACTTCGCTTACCAAAGGCTTTATATTCAGAGCTTCAAGACCTTCAACAAAAAAACCTGCTGCTATCCTTGCCCCTTTTTCATTAAAATGAGTATTGTCTTTAAGACCAGAAGGGAATAAATTGCTTCTTCCAGCAGGTAATTGATGGAAAAAGCCGGCAGATTTGTCAACGCCTTCACTCTCCAGCCATTCTTCAGTCTGTTTTTGCATATCTATCAAAGGCACATTTAAATCTTTCGCTACTTTTCTCGTAAGTTCAGGATAAACACCATGCATATCGACTATTTGTCCTTTATCATCAAATTTTCTTCTCATAACTGATGTACACAAAATTGGATTTGCTCCTTTTTTTCTGACATCATTAACCATTCTGATCAGATTTTTTTCATAATCTTCAGGAGTTGTATATCTGTCAGGCTTATCTTTTGCACCATCATTATGAGCAAACTGAATTACTGCATAATCACCTTTATCAATTTTTGTGACAATCTTATCCCACCATCCTTCTTCAATAAAACGCCTCGTGCTTCTGCCATTCTGAGCATAATTTTCGATAATAACATTATCAGAAAAAAATTCTTTCAACAACATGCCCCATCCCCTTTCCCTGAATTCTTCAGGATAAAGTTCTCCCGTAAGAGAATCCTTATAATATTTGTATAAAGGTTTTTCAGCCATGGTCGAATCTCCTGCCAAAAAAATATGTACAGGTTTTTTCCCGGCTGAAATCAGGAATAAAGCAATTACTATTAAGGTTGTAACCCTGAATATCAATCTTTTCATTTCTCAGGTATTAGTTTTAAAAAAAATATTTTAGCATCCGCTATTTGATAAATCTTACCACTCCTTCTGAAACGCCATCCAACTTTACTTTTGTCGATTCCGGCAAAACAATATCTTTAGTTGAAGAACCGCTTATTTCAACAATCGCTTTTGAATTATCAGAATTAACAGCATCTCTTAACATCATATTCCTGACATTGTTTAATATTAAAGGTGATCCTTCAGCAGGGTAAATTTTTACATCACGAAACTCAACACCGTCAGATTCAGAAAGCTCGGCTCCATATCTGGCAGAAATTGAAGTTTTCTCAACTATTATATTTTTAATGTTCATTTCCGGTAAACCATTAAAAAACATAGCTCTCCGGGCGTTTCTCGAGACAAGATTCTTAACAAAAATATTTCTGAAAACAGGAGTTTTCTCTGAAACCTCTGGCAACATGGATTCTTTTGGTGTAACATCTCCATCTTCCAGAGATTCAGAAGCGGATTTTCCACCATAATATAGATCAAACAGGAAAGAATCAGTAACGATGTCAAACATACTTATACCATCAATAAAAATATTTTCAACAACTCCTCCTCTCCCTCTGTTACTTTTAAAACGTAAACCCACGTCAGTTCCCAAAAAAAGACAGTTTGAAACCGAAATATTTCTTACGCCTCCCGACATTTCACTTCCAACGACGAAACCGCCATGACCTTTAAATACTTTGCAATTGTCAACAATAACATTTTCAGTCGGGACTCCACGTCTGCGACCTTCCTCATCTTTACCGGATTTCAAACAAATTGCATCATCTCCCACATCAAAAGTAGAGTTTACAACCAATGCATTTTTACATGATTCCAGATCAAGACCATCACCATTTTGTGCATAAGCCGGGTTTCTTACGAATACTCCGTCCAAAATTACGTTTTCACACATAAAAGGATGAATGTTCCAGCTGGGAGAATTTTCAAATAAAACACCTTCCAGCAACACATTACTACATTGTACAAAACTAATCATAACAGGCCTCATGAAATCTTTAATCGAGTCCCATTCCAAATCAGTTAAGGCCTTTCTGGGCACATTAAAATTAAATTCACTGGACTTTGCTCCTTTCAAAGAACTTTCAGAAGGAAACCAATAGCCGGAATTCATAAGTACACCACCCGACGCAACAACGCTTTTCCAATGAGCCTCAGTAACTTTTGCCTTTTTAAGTGGTCTCCAGGCTTCTCCCGAACCATTAATTGCACCTTCTCCGGTAATAGCAATATTTACCAGATTTCTTCCTGATACCGGAGACTGGCATCTACGGGTTTCGACACCCTCAAAAACAGTTTTTATCAAAGGATATGCTTTAAAATCGGGAGTGAACATTAATAAAGCACCTTTTTCAAGATGAAGATTAATATTTGACTGAAAAACTATCGGACCCGTAAACCATACACCCTTTGGAACTACTAATGTGCCTCCTCCTTTTTTTGAAAGGTCTGACATGGCTGTATTAAAAGCTTCAGTATTCAATTTAATACCATCACCTACAGCTCCGTAATTAACAATTGAAACTTTCCTTTGCGGAAATACCGGCATCTCCACTTCATCCATATTAAAAGCCAGTTTCTTATATAAATAATCGTATTTATATGGCTTTTTCGCACCGGCAGCAAATGAGAATGTTATAACTATTGTCAAAATGATATTTCTCAATGTATGATTCATACTTATTCTCTAATGATTTGAATTTTTTAATTAAAACAATTATCTCCTGATTTTTTACTGCAAGATAGACAATATAAAAGTCAGAGAAAAGGGATAAAAAACCCAATATTAAGGGATAAAATGCTTCTTAAAAATATTGATTAATACATTTTATGGCTTAAAGAGTAAAAAAAAGTATTTTTAGGCAAATTTTAATTAGTAATACATGATTTGGCTAAAAAGACCATTGATTTTTTTTGCATTGTTTATTTTTCTGCAGACCATCAAGGCACAACCATCCTGTCATTTTGAGCATTATTCTATTGAAGATGGATTACCTCAATATACCATTATGGATATTCTCCAGGATAATAAAGGTTTTATGTGGTTTGCAACCTGGAATGGTCTGAGCAAATTTGACGGATATAAATTCAGAAATTTTAAGGTTAAACCGGGAGATAATTACCGGATGATCAGTAATCGTATAGACCAGATTGATCTTGACAAGTACGGCAGGATATGGTTCAATTCATATGATGGAGATACCCATTGCTTTGATATAGTTAGTGAACGATTCTGGGGAATTCAAAAAATAAAGGGGTATGAAAACAACAAATCGATGTCTGGTACAATATCCATTATGCCTTCAGGTAAGGTTTGGATAATTTCATCTCAGGGAGCTATATGTGTTACGGACTCAATGTTTAATGTTAAATCTTTCACTCAGGCCACAGGATTTCAGGCTGCAAAAAAAATAAACACTGTATTTGAAGATAAGTCAGGAAATTCGTGGTTATTAACAGATAATGGAATATTCATGATATCTCCTGAAATGGATATTACTCATACATATTTTTTTGAAGGGGCTGGTTCTCATAAAAAATCAAGACAACCTTTTTACTCTGCTTTTGAGTCTGACAAAGAAATATTTTTCGGATCTGCGGACGGAAGAATATGGAAATACTCAAAATCACTGGGCAAGTTTAATCTTTTAAAATTAAATTCAGAGTCGGAAGTCTTAGGTTTTAATAATCTTAAAAATGGCCAGTTACTTATAAGAACTTCAAATGACGGTTTCTTTGTTAATGATTTTAAAAACATCAAAACAAAAAAAATTGTAACATCAGGACCTTTTGATCCCAAAAAGTTTAAGATTGAGGAGATTTATACTGACAGCAAAAACAGAGTCTGGATTTCCCCATCCACTCTGGGCATATTCATGCTGGACATAAACAACGGAGTCACTAAATATTTCCATATCAAGACTGTTGATGAATCCACAAATGTATTTCCACCAAGACCCTGCGTTATTGAAGATATTAAAGGCAGACTTTGGGTTCAACCAAGAGGAGGTGGTTTTTCCCTTTATAATGAAAAGACAGGTCAACTGGAGCCTTTTTACAATGATCCTGATTCAGGATCCAGTTATTTCAGCAATATTGTTCATTCTGCATTTTCTGATCGTCAGGGTAACTTGTGGCTTTGTACAAGATCTCACGGGCTGGAAAAAATCGTTTTTGATAACAAATTTTTCAGCACCATGGATATTGACGCTCCTAAAGGAACATTGGGAAACGATGTACGTTCAGTATTCCAGGATAAAGACGGATATATATGGGTAGGAACCAAGGACAACAGACTTACAATTTTTGATAAAAATAAAAAAAGGATAGGAAATTTTTCAGCGGATGGAAAACTTTCAAATAATGGTCTTTTCCCTGGCGTTATCTATTGCATTACTCAGGATAACGAAAAAAATATCTGGCTTGGTATTAAAGGAGAGGGTTTATACAGACTGGGATATACAGGAAAAATTTACAACTGGAATGTAACATCGTTCAGGCTTAACGAAGAAGATCTGTATAGTCTGAGTGACGACAGAGTATACAGTATTTTTCAGGATAGCAAAGGACAAATCTGGATCGGGACCTATGGCGGAGGTATAAATCTGCTAAAGAAAAAAGATGACAAAAACTATACATTTATAAATAACCGTAACAATCTGAAAAATTATCCTGTTGAGTCCTGTAACAGAATCAGGTTTATTACTGAAGATAATAAAAAACATCTCTGTATTGGTACTACCGGCGGTCTTCTAATGAGCTCAATAGATTTTGATGCGCCTGAAAACATCATTTTTAAGCATTTCACAAGAAATCCGGGGCAAACCGGAAGTCTCAGTTATAATGACGTACATGGCATATGTACAACTAAAAAAGGAGAAATGTATATAGTTACTTTCGGAGGAGGTTTGAATAAGGTTATTAAAAAAGATAGTGATGGCTACCCGCTTTTATTCAAATCTTATTCAACAAAAGACGGATTACCTTCAGATATTACTCTTGCCATTCAGGAAGATAAAAAAGGATACCTGTGGATTAGTTCAGAAAGTAACTTGCTTAAATTCAGCCCGGAAAAAGAAAGTTTCGAAACATTTTCAGAAATCAACAGATTTATGAAATTCAATAACTTCTCTGAGGCTTCAACATGTTTACTTTCTGACGGAGAAATGATTTTTGGTTTCACGGGAGGATTACTGTCATTCAGGCCTGAGAATATCAGTAAAAATACTTTTAAACCGTATATATCTTTCTCAAACTTCCAGTTGTTTAACAAAACTCCGGAAATTGGTAGCAAGTCTCCATTGAAAAAAAACATTGATGAAATAGGTAAAATAGTACTCAAACACAAACAAAATTATTTCAGCATAGAGTTTTCTGCTTTGGATTTTGATGAGCCTGAGAATATCCTTTATGCATATAAACTGGATGGATTTGATGAAGAATGGAACTATTCAGGTAAAAAAAGAATAGCGAGCTACACTAACCTGCCAAAAGGGGAATATACTTTACGTGTAAAATCCACCAACAGTGAGGGAGTCTGGACTGATAATGAAAGGACACTGGAAATTAAAATCAAACCTTCATTCTGGCAAACCCCATTGGCATGGTTTCTCTATCTGATATTATTCTCAGGTTTTGTGACTATTTGTGTATATATATTGATGAAAATTTACAAACTCGAGTCTGATGTCAAGCTTGAAAAAAAATTGTCAGAATTAAAACTAAAGTTTCTTACTGATGTTTCTCATGAAATCCGCACACCTCTTACGATGGTTACAGCTCCTGTTGAGTACATGATAAATGATGAAAAAACTCCTTCAGACATTAAAAAGCAGCTTGAAACCGTTTCTCATAACACAAACAGGATTTTAAGGCTAGTTAATCAACTACTTGATTTTCGTAAAATGCAAAACTCAAGATTAAAAGTTTCTGAGACTTTATTTTCTGATTTCATAATGGACATATTCACTAATTTTACTGAAACTGCCGATAATGATAAAACGGATTATCAGTTTATCAACAAAGCTCCCGGACAAAAGATATGGGTCGACAGGGATTGCCTTGAGAAAATAGCAATGAATCTGATTTCCAATGCATTTAAATATACTCCGCATGGAGGCGCCATCAAGGTGATTGTATTTGAAGATGAAAAATCTGTATCACTGCAGGTTTCAGATAATGGGTTGGGGATATCCAAAGAAAAACAAAAGAACCTGTTCACCAGATTTTATTCTTTAAATGAAGACAAGTCGAAGCCAAGTACCGGTATAGGATTATCAATGGTTAAAGATCTTGCTGACAAGCATTCAGCAAAAGTTCAGGTAGATAGCGAACCCGGCAAAGGCAGCACTTTTACCGTCAGTTTCAAAAAAGGTTTTGAGCATTTTGATCTGAAAGTTGTAGATATGATTGCCTCTGAAAATGAAACGAATAATATTTATAAATCTGATACGCAGACTGAAGAAACAAATGTTATCACTGTAAATAATGATTCAGATAATCTCAACAGTACAACACAGAAAAAATCTGTTCTTGTTGTAGAAGACGACGATGAACTGAGAAACTTCCTGTGCACAGTGCTTTCAGATGATTATACTATTCTGGAGGCAACTAACGGAGATGAAGGTATCAGGACAAGCACTAAAAAACAACCGGATTTGATTATAAGCGATATTATGATGCCCGGTACAGATGGTATAGAACTATTAAAACAGTTAAGAGATAATGTTGAAACCAGTCATATACCAATCATACTACTTTCAGCAAAAGCAAATATTGAAAGCAAACTGGAAGGTCTATCATACGGTGCTGATGATTATATAACCAAACCATTTAGTGTACAGTTTATAAAGGCAAGAATTTCAAACTTACTGATGCAAAGAAAAAGATTGCAGGAAATATACGGCAACAGCCTTTCTCACGGATACCAGGAATTCAACCCTAAGCCATTCCAAATCACATCACAAGATGAAAAGATAATGGAATGTGCAGTTAAAGTAATAGAAGACAATATCGACAACTCCAATTTTACAGTTGAAGAGTTCGGGCAATCTGTAGGAATGAGTCGCTCGACATTTTATAATAAGATTAAAAGTCTTACAGGACTCTCTCCTGTCGAATTTATAAGGGATATTCGACTGAAAAGAGCCAGTCAACTACTTGGTACAGGACAATTACTTATCAAGGAAGTAGCATTCATGACAGGTTTCTCTGACACCAAGTATTTTGGCGAATGTTTTAAAAATAAATACGGAATGACCCCTATGGAATATAAAAATTCTAAAAAAGATACCGAGTCTTAAAAAATACTTTAATTTTACGCCGACTAAAATTCTGTATGAAGATGATAAAAAAAGTTTTTTACTCACTTTTCATAATCATGGCTTTTATATCATGCCCAATGGGATTAAATGCCCAGGATGCTAAAGAAATCGTAAAAAAAGCCGACGCTAAGTTTAATGGCGAAAAATCCAGCTACAGTGAAATGACAATGACGATTGTACGCCCAAAGTACAAACGCAGTATTCAATTTAAAGGATGGGCTGAAACCGGAGGCAATGCACTTACACTTGTCACGGCACCTGCAAAAGAAAAAGGTCAGTCATTTTTGAAAAGCGGCAACAATCTCTGGAGCTGGAATCCCACGATTCAACGACTTATTAAATTACCTCCATCGATGATGTCTCAGGGTTGGATGGGTTCGGATTTCACCAACGATGATATTCTCAAAGAATCTTCTCTCGTTAAAGATTATACTCACAAACTTGTTGGCAGAGAAACAATCGGAGGTTTAAAATGTTATAAGATTGAACTCAAACCACTTGAAAATGCTGTGGTTGTTTGGGGTAAAATAAACCTGTGGATTTCAGAAGATGACTATTTTGAAATGAAAAGTGAATATTTTGATGAAGACAGTTACCTGGTAAAGACTCATATTGCTTCAGACATTAAGAGCTTTCAGGACAGAAAAATACCCTCAACTATCGATATTATACCTGCAGATGAGCCGGGCAACAAGACTCATATCACAATAAATGATATGAAATTTAACATTTCATTCGGTAAAGACTTCTTTACGCAACAAAATATGAAACGTATCAAATAATTACGTTAGATGAAGGATATAATCAAAATATCATGGAGAAACCTGTGGAGAAACCGTAGAAGAACCATTATTACCGCTGCCTCCATCTATTTTGCCGTTTTCTTTGCCATAACAATGAGATCCTTTCAGCTGGGCACATATAATCACATGATTAAGCAGTTGATAGAATCCTTTACCGGATATCTGCAGATTCAGAATTCAGACTATCTTGATGATCCGGGTATTGACAATGTCTTCCCTCTTTCTCAGGACCTTATTTCAAAAATCAATGCTGATCCGAATGTTAAAGTAGCTGTACCCAGAATTGAGTCTTTTGCTTTGGTTTCGACAGGCAATCTTTCAAAAGGTATTATACTTGTCGGGATTTCCCCCGAAAAAGAGCTTCAAATGTCTGATCCTAAGCAGAAGCTTGTCAGATATCGCTTTACAAAGGAATCAGTAAAAGACATTATCGATGATAAAAACGTTTCCGAATCTGTCAGAGAAAAAATAAAATCTCTCGAAAACCAGTCTTTCATTTCGAAACAAAATATTATTTCTGAAACCGGTTTCACCGAAAAAGACAAAAACATACTCGAAAGGATTTACAAAAATACACGCGTTAACAGTTCGTATCTGAATGATATTGATGACGGCGTGTTGATCTCGGACAGGCTTTCAAAATATCTTAAAATCAATATTGGAGATTCTATTGTACTAATGGGACAAGGATATCAGGGTGTCAGTGCTGCAGGAGTTTTTCCTGTTAAAGGAATAGTTAGAATGCCTTCTCCTGATATTGACAACAAACTCATTTACATGTCGATTGCCAGAGCGAATGAATTTCTCAGTCTTTCAGGACAAATTACTTCAATCGCGATAAACCTGAAAAATCCTGATGAAATGAAATCAACGCAGTCAGGATTATCCCAAAAACTTGACCCCGTTAGTTTTAATGTAAGAAACTGGGAAGAGATCACGCCAACTTTGAAGCAACAGATTGAGGGCGATAATAAAAGTGGTTTGCTCTTTCTGGCAATATTGTATGTAATTATATTCTTTGGCATATACGGTACGGTGCAGATGATGATTTCAGAAAGGATGAAAGAGTTTGGCGTAATGGTTGCTATTGGCATGAAAAGAAGGAAACTTGCCGGCATAGTTACCATGGAAATGATGTTCCTCGGTATGATTGGAGCGGTTTCAGGAATGTTATCCACCGTACCCGTGTTGATTATCGGTCATTACCATCCATTCAGATTTACAGGTGAACTTGCCAAAATGTACATGGACTTTGGATTTGATCCGGTAATGCCGATGGCATTATTTGAAAGCTATTTTTTCAGTCAGGGCATTGTTATTTTTATAATGATACTGGCTGCAATTTATTTACCTGTAAGGAAAATACTTAAATTAAACGTTATCAAAGCGATACATGGATAATACACGCAAGGAGCGCACATCAATGGTCTGGAGTATCGCCTGGAAAAATATCTGGCGAAACAAGAAGAGAAGTCTCATAGTTATGACGGCGGTGCTGCTTGGTACGACTGCAGGTGTCTTTACATCCGGACTGATGCTTGGCTGGGTAGATCAAAGGATTAAAACTGTAATTTTCACTGAAGATGGTCATCTGAAAATCCATAACCCTGAATACCTCAACAATGAAGAAATCGGAAATAAATTGCAGGATGCTACAGGCATTAAAGATTATCTTTTGAAATCTTCTGAAGTTAAAGCAGTAAGCAGCAGAATAAAAGTTACAGCAATGGCTTCAACTTCCAGAGGAAATACAGCTTTGGTATTAAATGGTGTTAATATTAAAGACGAGAAATCCATATCTGATTTATATAATAAAATAGTTCATGACGGTGGGGAATATCTTAATGAAGCCGATTCTAATCAGATTTTTATAAGTGACAAAACAGCTGAACTTTTAAGAATTAAAAATTTCGGGATTCCGGTTAGTTATATTGACAGTCTTGAGAAAACCGGAGCCCCTTATCAGATAATAAGAAAACTTTCATCCTTGTCTAACATAAGATTCAATACAGGAGATCTTATGAAAAAAGAGCTCACCAAACTTCTGAACAAAAAAGAAATAACTGAATACGGGTCAGAAATCCTGGAAAAATCAGAACATTACAGGATACGATCTAAAATAGTTTTCACTTTTACGGACGTAAACGGCGAGCTTGTAAGTCAGTCTTTCAGGGTCTGTGGTATTTACAAAACTGATAATACCATGTTTGATCAGATGAATGCATATGTTCTTAAAAAGGATCTGGCAGGTTTGACCGGTTTAAATTCAGATGATTCTCATGAAATTGGTATACTATTAAATAAGGATGCTGATGAAAACGATTTTCAGGAATTGTTGCACGTGAAATTTCCTCAGGTAAGTGTCATGAACTGGCGTGAAATGGCTCCTGATGCAGGTATGATTTCTGAGTACATGAATCTTTTTTACCTTATTATAATGGGATTCATTTTATTTGCTCTTGCATTCGGCATAATTAACACCATGCTGATGGCAATACTTGACAGAACCAAAGAACTTGGAATGTTAATGGCAATTGGAATGAACAAAAAGAGAGTATTTGCAATGATTATGCTTGAAACCATATTTCTTACATTAGTCGGAGCCATTGCTGGGATGTTAACAGGATGGATTATTATTCTGATAACCGGCCACACAGGACTTGATTTTTCATCAGTGGAAGAAGGTTTTGAAGCTATGGGCTGGTCATCTCTGGTATATCCACACATTACTCCGGAATTTTTCTTCAGTGTAACCCTGCTTGTAATAGTAACCGGCATACTTGCTTCAATATATCCTGCCCGTAAAGCTCTTAGTCTGAATCCGGTAGAAGCCATACGTACTGACAATTAAAATGATAAAAACATGAATGTGATCGAAATAAAAGACCTTGTCAAGATTTACAACAACACCGCCATACAGGTAACGGCCGTGGATCATGTTGATTTAATTATCGAAAAAGGTGAATTTACAGCTATCGTAGGCCCATCAGGATCAGGTAAGACAACGCTGCTTAATATGATAGGAGGTCTTGACTACCCTACCTCTGGTAATATCTTTGTTGAAAACACTGATATCACAACCCTGAATTCAAAGCAACTTGTCGATTTCAGACTTAACAACATCGGATTTGTCTTTCAGTCATACAATCTGATACCTGTACTGACAGCTTTTGAAAACGTAGCATTTATAATTGAATTGCAGGGAGCATCAAAAGAAGCTATACAGTCGAGAACTAATGAAATTCTTGCTGAGGTTGGTTTAAAGGACAGGGTTAACAGTCGTCCCAATCAATTATCAGGCGGTCAACAGCAAAGAGTTGCTGTTGCCAGAGCCATGGCCTCGAAACCAAAATTCATAATTGCGGATGAGCCTACAGCGAATCTGGATTCAAAATCGACTGAAAAACTACTTGAAATGATGGAGGAGCTCAACAGAAGAGAAGAAATAACATTTATTTTTTCTACCCATGATCAGAGAGTTATGAACAAAGCTCACAGGATTATCGTACTTGAAGATGGTAAAATAGTAAGTGATGTGAGGTCAGATAAAAAATGAAAAAAGCCTGCCTTTTATTGTTATTCATTTTCCCCGGTTTCATCGTTACAGCGCAACAATTATATGTAAACGGATACGTCAAGGATATGCCGGCTGCCTATATACTGGAGAAACCGGTTATGATTTCTCCCGAAGACGAATTTAAATGGACAGCTTTTAATCTCGTGCATAACAGGATAAACCTTGACTGGACACCCTCGGAAAATTTTAAATTTCATTTTGGTGTAAGGAATCGTTTGTTTTCAGGAAAAATGATAAAAGATATAAACAGCTACGCCGGGCTTATAAAGCAAGACAATGGTCTGGTTGATTTATCATGGAATATAGCTGAAAAAAACAGCTGGTTTGTGAACACAACTATTGACAGGGTTTTTGCTGAATATACCTGGCATAATATGCAACTCCGTGCTGGCAGGCAGCGTATCAACTGGGGTATAAATCTTGTATGGAACCCAAATGATCTCTTTAATGCCTTTTCTTATACGGATTTTGATTATGAAGAGAGACCGGGAAGTGACGCTGCTCTTTTAACCTGGTATACCTCACCATCTTCAAGTCTGGATATTGCTGTCAAAACAGACAGCTCAAAAAAAATAACAGCAGCAGCCCGTTACCTTTTTAATATATATGACTACGATATACAGATTATCGGAGGAAAAGATAAAGATGATCTGGTTTTTGGTCTGGGTTGGTCCGGTAATATTGGAGATTATTCATTCAGAGGCGAAGGCAGCATTTTCAAACCTTTAAAAAAAGACGCACTGAACAACAAGACGGCTGTTTCAGCAAGTATATCCGCAGACAGGACTTTTGACAATTCGCTTTTCATTAATTTTTCTTTCTTATATAATAGTTTGGGATCGACAGAAGATGGTGCAGGGTTTTCTTTACTGGATCCTAACCAGACTTTAAGCGCCAAAAGACTATCAGCCGGCAAATTTGAAACCTTCGGTCAGGTGTCGTATCCGGTAAGCCCATTGATTAATCTGAATATTGCTACAATTTTTAATCCTGTAGACAATTCAGCATACATAGGACCATCAGTAAACCTGTCCCTTTCCGACAATCTTGATTTATTATTTACAGCTCAGATACTTACAGGCGATGAAAAAAGTGAGTATGCATATTTTGGAAATACCTACTGTTTATTCGGAAGGCTTAAATGGAGTTTTTAAACCTATTATATATGTTAATATATGTTAATGTTGTAGCTATTTTGTAACTTTTAGCATCTAATAAACTGTAATGTTAAAATAGCTGAATTCAGTTATCGCAACCTCATTCATAATTAAAAAAAACTTTATATTAAAAATGTGTATGGTTTGCTTTTGATAATTAGGTGAAATAATTAAAACGTCACTTGAAGAAATATGCGTGTATCTCCCCGCACACAGCACATTACAAAACAAAGCAAGATTACCTTTTATCACTATTTTTTATAAAAAAGTTTCAAAATTATTTGTTGTTGCGATTTTATATTGTATGTTTGCAAAAATTTGTTGGATAGTGCCTATTTGCATATATCCACTTTATTAAAAAAAGAAAAGCTTGAAAACAGTTTTTAAATATATCATGATTATCGACATAACCCGCACCGGTCCCGGTGCAGTTTCTCATATAAATTTTTTTATTAACCTGACGGAATATTGAATAAACAAATTTATCAACAACCAATTACTCACTTAATTTTTTAAAATTATGAAAAAGAAAAATCTTTTGACGAGATTCTTAAATGCGGCAAAGTGGGCTTTTCTGTTTGCAGTAATTCCCGGCTTAATCCCTTCATGTAAGGATTATGACGACGATATTAACCGCTTGCAGGAACAAATTGACGCAAACACCAGTGACATTGAATCCATTCTTAACTTAGTTGAGGCTGGAAAATTTGTACAAAAAGTAGAAAACACTTCTACCGGCATCAAGATTACATTCTCTGATGGTACAGTTTCAAGTATCAACAATGGTACAAATGGACAAGATGGAGCTTCTACAGTTATCACTATCGGCACAGACGGCAACTGGTACATCAATGGTGTAAATTCAGGTGTAAAAGCCAGAGGAGAAACTGGTGCTACAGGTGCTACCGGTGCTACAGGCGCAGCAGGTAAAGACGGAGTTACTCCTACTGTAACTATTGGCGTTGACGGTTACTGGTACATCAATGGCGTTAAAACTGACTGGAAAGCTCAGGGTGCTACAGGTGCTACAGGTGCTACAGGTGCTACAGGTGCTACAGGTGCTACAGGCGCAACAGGTGCTACGGGTGCAAC
>CAZCWK010000007.1:0-1157 GCA_964502355.1 uncultured Bacteroidales bacterium | reverse complement strand
CAGGCAAAGACGGTGTTAACGGTACAAACGGTATTAACGGTACAAACGGTGTAAATGGTAAAGACGGTTCATCTCCAGTTATTGGTGCTGACGGCTTCTGGTACATCAATGGCGTTAACACTGGTATTAAGGCTGCCGGTGCTAAAGGTGACACAGGAGCTACAGGTGCTACAGGTGCTACAGGCGCTACAGGCGCAACAGGTGCTGCCGGTGCTACTCCTACTATCGGTGCTAACGGTCACTGGTATATTAATGGCGTTGATACTGGCGTTTCTGCTTCAGGTGCTAAAGGAGACAAGGGTGACGCAGGTGCTGCCGGTCAGACTCCATATGTACAAGATGGCTACTGGTACATTAACGGTCAAAAAGTAACTTCAAATGGCGCAGACGTAAAAGCATCAGCAGATGTTTGGTCAATTGGTGAAGATGGATACTGGTATCTGAATGGTGTTAAGACAACAACTAAAGCAAAAGGTTCTGACGGTATTAATGGAACCCCAGGAGCTGATGGCGACAAGATCACTATCAACGATGCTGGATACTGGTGTATAAACGGTACTGCTACACCTTATAAAGCTAAATTTGAAGGAGTTAAGATATCTGATAATGGATATTGGGTTATTGATGGCGATACAACTAATGTAAAAGCTTACACAAATGGTGTTGTTGCAATAGTTGGTGATGAATACACTACAATTCAGATTAGTGATCCTTATGGAGCGGTAATCAACAAGATATCTATTCCAAATGCTGCTCAACGTATATCGAGTCTTGTATTTGTTCCTGAATTTATCAACAAATCAGGAAATCCATTGATTTTTATTCCTAAAATAAAGGTTGCTAATGTTGATACATTTATAACAACTGGTGCAACAAAATTCGAATATGTAGTTAATCCAACTGGAGTAAAACGTTCTAACTTTACAATTGATGGTCTTTATGAATGTGCTTCAAATGTTGTTGCTTTAACTTCAAAAAGAAAAGTTGATGCTCCTGTTGGAAGAAAAATAGGAGTTGAAGAAGCTGCACCTTATAATTCAGGCGTTCTTACTCTCAGACCTGCTAACGCTGCTTTGTTGTCAGAAGGCAAGTCATATTCATTGGTAGTGAAAAATCATTTGGATACAACAGCTACAGATAAGAATATCTTTGTATAT
>CAZCWK010000006.1:75208-86658 GCA_964502355.1 uncultured Bacteroidales bacterium | reverse complement strand
TTTAAGACCGATTACATTGTGGCCTTTTCCATCAAAGGTATTGGCTAAATATGCTGAAAAAGTCAAAATGATGCTTACAGTAGAATTGAATGCCGGACAAATGAATGAAGATGTAAGGCTTGCGGTCAATGGAAAAGTCCCCGTCTACCATTATGGTCGAATGGGTGGAGTTGTACCAACTCCTGAAGAAGTTTCTGAAGCTCTGAAAAAATATATTTAAACGATATAAAAACTGATTATAATGTCAAATCCAATTATAAATCCCGCAAATCTTGTATATGAGAAATCAAGTTTATTGCTTGACAACACTATGCATTATTGTCCGGGCTGCAGTCATGGTACTGCTCATCGTATTGTTGCTGAAGTTATTGAAGAAATGGGAATGCAGGAAAACACAATTGGAGTAGCTCCTGTTGGTTGTGCTGTTTTTATTTATAATTATCTTGATCTTGATTTTGCTGAATCTCCTCATGGCAGAGCACCTGCTATTGCCACTGCAATTAAAAGGTTGAATCCTGAAAAACTGGTATTCACATACCAGGGAGATGGTGATTTGGCAGCAATTGGTACTGCTGAAACGATTCATGCATGTAACAGAGGTGAAAATATAACTATAATTTTTATCAATAACGGTATATATGGTATGACCGGAGGACAAATGGCACCTACAACCCTTGAAGGCATGGCAACTTCGACCTGCCCTTATGGAAGAAATGTTGCCCTTAATGGTTACCCTTTAAAAATCACTGAAATACTGGCTCAGCTTGAAGGAACATGTTATGTTACCCGTCAAAGTGTTCATACGCCTTCATCAGTAAAGAAGACAAAAAGAGCTATCAGAAAAGGTTTCGACAACTCGATGGAAGGGAAAGGAACAAGTGTTATTGAAATTGTATCCAGTTGTAATTCAGGTTGGAAAATGTCACCATATGAAGCTAATCAATGGATGGAAAAAAATATGTTTGAGTTTTATCCACTTGGTGATCTAAAAGATAAATGACAAATATGAAGGAAGAAATAATAATTGCCGGTTTTGGAGGACAAGGAGTGCTTTCAATGGGTAAAATATTGGCATACGCCGGTTTGATGGATAACAAAGAAGTTTCATGGATGCCTGCATACGGTCCCGAACAAAGAGGTGGTACTGCAAATGTCACTGTTATTATAAGCGAACAAAGGATCAGTTCACCTGTTCTTAATTTTTTTGATACAGCTATCATACTTAATCAGCAGTCAATGGATAAGTTTGAAAGTAAAGTGAAACCGGGAGGAATAATCATTTATGATCCTCAGGGCATTACAAACAAACCAACCAGAAAAGATATATCAGTATACACCGTAAATGCAATGGATATAGCTGCTGAAATGAACAATTCCAAATCATTTAATATGATAATTCTGGGTGCTTTTCTTAAAGTCAAACAAATTGTAAGTATAGATGCTGTATTAACTGGTTTAAAAAAATCGCTTCCTGAAAGACATCATCATTTGCTGGCCATGAATGAAGCAGCTTTGAAAAAGGGTATGGAAAAAGTCAATAAGGAGCTTTAAATCAACTAAATTAAATAAGTTATGCACATTGATATAATCACAGTTTTACCTGAACTATTAACGGGTCCTTTTGATTGTTCAATAATCAAAAGAGCTTGTAATAAAGGTATTGCAGAAATCAATGTGCATAATTTACGTGAATATTCTACAGATCTCAGGCATCACAGAGTTGATGATTATGCTTTTGGCTTCTCAGCGGGTATGGTGATTCAGATTGAACCGGTTGACAGGATAATTACAAAACTAAAATCTGAAAGAACTTATGATGAAGTCATATACACTTCGCCTGATGGAGAATTATTCAATCAGAAGATGGCCAATAGTATGTCCCTGATGAAAAATATTATAATTCTTTGCGGACATTATAAAGGCATTGATCATAGGATTCGTGAGCATTTTATAACAAAAGAAATTTCTATAGGAGATTATGTCCTGACAGGCGGAGAGTTGGCTGCTGCAATTATTACAGATGCTGTCATAAGAGTAATGCCCGGAGCTATATCAGACGAGCAATCAGCTCTCTCTGATTCATTTCAGGACAATTTACTTGCACCACCTGTATACACCAGGCCTGCAGAATATAAAGGGTGGAAAGTGCCCGAAATACTATTATCCGGTCATCAAAGGAAGGTTGAAGAATGGGAACATGAGCAGGCTCTTGAAAGAACAAAAGTTTTAAGACCTGATTTGTTAAAGTAAGACTTTAACCTGAACACTTACTATTTCCATTAGTATCACAATCCAAAGCACCGATCAGTTCAGAAGCAGATTTAAAGCCATTTCTTAAACAGTATTCTTCAATTCCTTTCGCAATTTTCGGAGTTATTGCCGGATCTATAAAATTATAGGTTCCTACCTGGATAGCAGAAGCACCTGCAAGCATGAACTCTATAGCATCTGTTGCATTAGATATTCCACCCAGACCCACTACAGGTATTTTTACAGCTTTAGCAGTCTGCCATACCATTCTGAGAGCAATAGGTTTAACGCACGGACCTGATAAACCTCCGGTAATAGTTGATAACTTAGGTTTCCTTTTTTCAGCATCAATAGCCATTCCAAGTAATGTATTTATCAGTGAAACCGAATCTGCTCCTGAAAATTCAACAGCTTTAGCTATTTCAGTAATATCAGTGACATTCGGAGACAATTTTACCATAAGGTGTTTTTTGTAAACCTTTTTTACCTCTGAAACAACATATTCAGCCCCTTCAGTAGTTGTTCCAAAAGCCATTCCACCTTGTTTTACATTCGGACAAGATATATTAAGTTCAATAGCAGGGATATTATCAAGCTCCTGTAATAGTTCTGCAGTTTTAACATAATCTTCTACAGTTGAGCCTGATACGTTCACGAGAATATTAGTATCAATGTCTTTTATCTGAGGATAAATGTTGTCAATAAAGTAATTTACGCCCTTATTTTGTAAACCTACAGCATTCAACATTCCACTTGGGGTTTCAGCCATTCTGGGGTAAAGGTTACCTTCTCTGTGGTTTAATGTTGTACCCTTAACTATAATGCCCCCGATATCTGATAAATCCATGAAATCCATGAATTCTTGTCCATATCCGAAAGTACCGGAGGCTGTCATTACAGGATTTTTAAGTACAAGGCCATTTAAATTTATAGTCAAATCTACCATTTCAATTGTTTTAAATTAAATACAGGACCTTCAGTACATGTGCAAACATGACCATTAATCGTATCCTCGACACAGCATAAGCATGCGCCTATGCCACAAGCCATTAAATTTTCCAGAGAAACCTCACACTCTATTGATTTACTTGCAGCATATCTTGCAACAGCCTGCATCATAGGTTTTGGGCCGCAAGTATAAATCATATCACAATCAGATGCCAAAATACTGTGATTAGTAACAAAGCCCTTTTCACCAAGGCTTCCATCTTCTGTAGTTATGTGTACTTTACCATATTTCTCAAACTCATCTTTTAAAACAAGATCAGTTTTAGTTCTGCCTCCAAGTAAGAAATCAACTGAGAATCCCCTTGAATTCAATATGTTACCCAGCATTAGCATAGGAGCTATTCCTACACCTCCGCCTATTAATAATACTTTTTTTATTGAATCCGGTATCGTAAAGCCTTTGCCTAAAGGTAGTATAACGTTGATTAATTCACCAGGAATGGCTGTAGATAATTGTTTTGAACCATCACCGACTTTTTGTATCAGTAACCATAATTCATCACCAAGAATCTGACAAATTGATATTGGTCTTCTCAAAAAAGTATTTGGAGATCCGTCAACACGAATTTGTACAAACTGACCGGGTGCACAATTATCAACTTTTATTGGCATTTTAAGAATCATCAGAAAATATCGGTCGTTAAGGAATTTAATTTCCTCCAACCGGCAATCCATGATGAACTTTTCCTTTTTACACATATATCCTTGTTTTGATAAAACTTCGCAAAGATAATGTTTATACTTTATACTTTTCCCAGAGGTACAAACTCTTCATAAGTATTATCCGTATAAAAGACTGCTATTTTCTTAACTTTTATCAAAGCTTTAAAATCAGTAACAATAGCCTGATTATCACGGTTATTAACTGTGTTTTGAGCAGGTTTTAACGCATTTTCCCTGAGATTTTCAGCTTTATCCGGTACATTATCCTGATTTACGGGATTCTCATCAAATAAAGACTGAATTCTGACACCATTAAAATCAGATTTGTCATACATATTGCCTTTACCTGTTATCAGCCAATTTGCATTTATGTTTGGAAATCGGTTAATGATTCTTTGAAGTGCATCAAGTCCCGGATTGTTTCTGCCATTTAATATATGAGAAACAGCAGGTCTGTTTAATCCAACTTCATCTGCAAATCTGGATGGAGTCAGGTTTTCTTCATCAATAATCCTTTGAATTCTGTCTTTCATGTGAGTCTAAGTTGATATGATACTTATGTAAACTACACAAATGTAACAAACAAAACTAAAAACAACAAACAAAAGTAAACATTTATTGTAAACTAATTTACTTTACATAAGTTATCATGTTAATTGCATATTGTAAACAAGTATGAATTGCTTTTGTAAACACAAAATGTAACATGATAACCAGCACTTCTACAGCTTAATTTAAAAGCTTTAATAAAATCATATATATTACTGGCATAATGCTGCTTAAATTACTTAAACCAATGAATTAAACCATTTAATTTAACATTTCTCGCTCCTATTATGTATATTTCTAATATTCAGGTTTAATTATAGTACTATATATTGTTGGTTATCAGTGTATTAATATATATACGTTTTAACATAAACTTAATTTCAGCACAGTTGGTATATGTAAATTAACATTCTTCTTTCCACGAAAATAAAGACTATAAGCAGATGTAAACATATCTGTTAATGTTACCATTTGTTTGAGCGATTATTTACATAACAATCATGCACTTTACAATTGTATGTCATACATATGTGAACAATGCCCGTTATTTATAAACACGTTATCAACATTTTTTGTCAATAATCATTATCTGGAGTTTATAAATCGGGGCAGTAAGACTCTGATAATAACAGATCATCTCTAATAAAATGGATTTAAAGTTCTTCTTTAGTTACAACTACTAATGACATTTTGTCACAAAGAACATCCCTACATCTGATATATATAAAAATCTACCATATGTTGTTTCTCCCAGCGAAAAAATTGCAATTGATGAGAATCGAATATTTTGAAACGATTGATAACTTGTACGGAAATATTAAAATCTCAGGAATTATAAAAATTGAATGTAATTTTGATTTATACCAGAGCTTTTTGAGGATTTTATATATTTACGGCGATAAGCTGCGGTTAGTTTTAAAAATTAGTGTAGAATCTGGAAAAGTAGCTCTCTCAGATTTTCACTTTCTGAAAGACCTCTCGAATCAAAGCCTTTGCTTCTCGCATCGTATGTTCTAAGCAATCTGATAATTTGCATAGTTTTCCTGGCATTGTAATTTTTTGCAGCAAACTCAAAATCTTTTACTCTGTAGTAGTTCACCCCTAATTCCCTTATTACATTTTCAGTTGATTTATCAACCAGATAATGATAATACATGAGATTTGAAAAAAAGCCGGAAATCGTTGCAATAGTTTTAATCAGAGGATTATTTTTAGGATTTTTTGAAAAGTGAACCGCAATTTTGTTAGATTTTAAAATGTCTTTCCGAATAATGGCATTAAGAAACTCGAAATCATTAAAATCCTTACTTATACCAATATTATGTTCAATTAAATCAGAAGTAATCTTTTTCTCATTTTCAGGAATAGTAATTAATAACTTGTCGATTTCACTTATTATCCTGGATAGATCGCTACCGATGAAATCCGCAATCAGAACTGAAGATTTATGATCAATAGAAAATCCTTTTGAACTTACCTGATTTTCAATCCAACCAGGTAATTCATCTTCATATATCTTTTTTGATTCATAGACCAGCCCTACTTTTCCGAGTTCTGAGTAAGCCTTCTTCCTTTTATCCAGACTTCCATTTTTATAATTGAATATCAAAACCGTTGAAAGAAGTGGTTTCTCCAGGTATTTAAGAATGTCATCAAATCCGGATAAATCCTGGGCTTCTTTTACAAGAACGACCTTTCTTTTGGCTAGCATCGGATATTGTCTTGCCAGGACAATAACTTCACCCATAGTTAAGTCCTTACCATAAACCATACTCAAATCGAAATCTTTTTCAGTATCATTCAAAAGATTATTTACAATAACATCTGTTATTAAATCAATATAATACGGCTCATCACCCATAAGAAAATATACGGGCTTAATTATGCCATTCCTGATATCAGAAATAATCGAATTTGAATTTACGGTATCTTTACCCATTGACTAAAAACGAAGGTGTTTTACAGAGCGTCCATTTCTTTTAAGAATATCTAAAGCAGTAATACCAATACTTAAATGATCTTCAACAAACAATTGAGTCACTTTCTGATCACTTTTATCAGTTTTAACGCCGGTTGATATCATAGGCTGATCCGATACTAATAATAATGCACCTGTAGGTATACTGTTGGCAAAACCAACAGAAAATAATGTTGCAGATTCCATATCTATAGCCATAGCCCTTATTTTTCTCAGATATGTCTTGAAACTATCATCATGTTCCCAGACTCTTCTGTTTGTAGTATACACGGTACCGGTATAATAGTCTTTTTGAAAATCTCTTATAGTTGTTGAAACCGCTCTTTGTAAACTAAATGCAGGTAATGCCGGCACTTCAGAAGGAAAATAATCATTTGAAGTACCCTCACCTCTGATTGCTGCAATAGGTAAAACAAAATCACCTACAACCAGTTCTTCTTTAATGGCACCACATTTTCCTAAAAAAAGTACAGCTATAGGTTCAACAGCAGACAATAAATCCATTATAGTAGCGGCATTTGCACTACCCATTCCAAAATTAATAATTGTAATACCATTTGCCGTAGCAGTTGGCATATTACCTTCAGCACCATATACGGGAACATCAAATCGTTCAGAAAACATCTTCACGTACAAACTAAAGTTAGTTAGCAGAATATATTTTCCAAATTGATCTATGGGGCATTTTGTATATCTTGGCAGCCAATTTTCAACAATTTCTCTTTTGGTCTTCATTTATCATTTATATATTTGAGCCTACAAAACAAAATTACGAAATGTTTGCATTAAACCTACCTGCCTATCCATTTAAAATTAAAAATAAAGATGGTAAACAAATTATTTTTGATGAAATCAGAAGTAAATGGATATCTCTTACACCTGAAGAATGGGTTAGGCAAAACTTTGTGAAATTTTTAATTCACGAAAAGAATTTTCCCCGTGAAAGGTTGATGAACGAAACAAGCATTAATGTTAACGGACAAAAGAAACGTTGTGATTCTGTGTTATTTGACATCAACTTATCACCTCTGGTTATTATCGAATATAAGGCACCTGAGATTGAAATCAGTCAAAAGGTCTTTGAGCAAATCAACACTTATAACTGGATTCTTAAAGCCAAATATCTCATCGTAAGCAATGGTATAAATCATTATTGTTGTAAGATTGATTATCAGGACAATACATATCATTTCCTTAATGATATTCCGTGTTATAATGAATTATAATAAAATAAGGTTCACCCAAACCTGAGTGAACCCTATTTTATTTTTTGAATTGCAGGAATAAATCTTTAATCCAAATCTTCACCGGTAAGTGAAGAATCTATCATAATTCTGCCACAATATTCACATACAATAATCTTTTTTCCCATACGAATATCCATCTGCCTTTGAGGTGGAATTTTATTAAAACAACCACTGCAAGCATCTCTTTGAACAGTTACTACTGCCAAACCATTGCGGGCACTTTTACGTATTCTCTTGAAAGCAGTTAACAACCTTGGCTCAATATGAGTCTCAATCTCTTTTGATTTTTCTCTGAGATTTTCCTCTTCGGATCTGGTTTCAGAAACAATTTCCTCAAGCTCTTCTTGTTTTTGTTCAAGATCTTTACGTCTTTCTACTAATTGGCCATCAGCTATTGACATTTCTTCTGACTTATCCTTGATCAGAGCTAAAGCCTCACGAATCTTCTTTTCAGATAATTCTATTTCAAGTCCCTGGAACTCAATTTCTTTACTAAGAAAATCATATTCACGATTGTTTCTGACATTATCCTGCTGATCCTTATATTTCAGGATCAATGCTTTTGAATTATCAATGTCCAGCTTACGCCCTGATAAAATCGCTTCACATTCTGAAATTTCTGTCTTGAAGTTTTCAATACGGGTTTCAAGCCCTGCTATATCATCTTCCAGATCCTGAACTTCCAGAGGTAACTCACCTCTTAAAGTTTTGATTTTATCAATTTCAGATACCACAACCTGAAGATCATACAAAGCTTTCAACTTTTCTTTTACAGTGATTTCTTTTGCTTCGGCTTTTGAAGTTTCACCATTCATATTTGTATATTGTTGATTTATTTACTGATAGTAATATTTAACCGGATTGTTTTCAACCGTCGAAATACGAACCGCAAATGTAGGGAATTTTTTTGAAATTATATCCAAAAAAAGCTCTTTTGTGAACTGTTCAGTCTCATAATGTCCGGCATCTACCAGCATTATTTCCATACCCTGCGTAAAAAACTCATGAAATTTTGCTTCACCAGTCAATAATACAGATGCACCATTTCTTATAGCGTCCTCAACAAATTCACTCCCGGACCCTCCGCATACGGCTAAACGTTTGACTTTTTTACCCGTAAAAACAGAATGTCTTACACATTTGCAATTAAATGTCATCTTAACAATTGTCAAAAATTCTTCTTCATCTATTTCAGTTTCAAGGTTTCCAACAATGCCTAAACCAAAATGTTCATCATCGTTGTTACCTGATACTTCAGATAAAATTTGTATGTCTCTCATACAAAGCTTTTCGGCTATTTTACCATTAACTCCGTTTATTACAGAGTCGGCATTTGTATGACATGCATAAATATTTATATCGTTCTTTATTGCTTTAACAAGGCAACTATCTATCCTCCGTTTAGTTTTGATATTTTTAATACCTCTGAATATCAAGGGATGATGAGATACGATAATATTAAATCCCAAATCAATTGCTTCATCTAAAACTTCTTCAGTAACATCCAGACATATGAGCACACCTTTTAATTCAGCATTATAATCCCCTATTATTAAGCCTGAATTATCGTATGCCTCCTGATATTTTAGCGGAGCAAAAGCTTCAAATAAATCTGTTATATCTTTAACAATCAAGATTTTTCAGGTTTAATAAGTTCTATAAATAACTCTTCCAATTGAGCACTATCAATAGTAGACGGAGCATTGCACATAACATCTCTTCCAGAGTTGTTTTTTGGAAATGCTATACAGTCGCGAATCGAATCCAGTCCTGCAAACATTGATACCAGTCTATCAAGACCAAAAGCCAATCCTCCATGAGGTGGCGCGCCAAATTTGAATGCATTCATAAGGAAACCAAATTGCTTTTCGGCTTTTTCAGGAGTGAAACCCATTACTTCAAAAGCTTTAGCCTGAAGTTTGCTGTCATGTATCCTTATAGAGCCACCGCCCAATTCTACTCCGTTAATTACCATATCATATGCATTAGCCCTGACCTTTCCGGGATCAACTTCCAGTAATGCTATATCTTCAGGTTTTGGAGATGTAAATGGATGATGCATGGCAAAAAACCTTTGTGTTTCTTCATCCCATTCAAACATTGGAAAATCAACTACCCATAATGGTGAGAAGGTGTTTTTATCTCTTAAACCAAGTCTTGATCCCATTTCGAGTCTTAATTCGCAAAGTGCTTTTTGCGTTTTATCTTTTTCACCGCTTAATATAAGGATTAAGTCTCCGGGCTCTGCTTTAAGTGAATCAGCCCATTTTGCAAGTTGTGTCTGATCATAAAACTTATCAACAGATGATTTAAATGTTCCATCTGGTTCACAACGAACATAAACCATGCCTTTTGCACCAATCTGCGGACGTTTTACAAATTCTGTAAGCTCATCTATTTGTTTACGCGTATATGCAGAACATCCTTTTGCACATATTCCACCTATATATTTAGCATCATCAAAAACTACGAATTTACCGGTTTCTGTAATGTCTTTTAATTCTGAAAACTTCATGTCAAATCTTAGGTCAGGTTTGTCACTGCCATAATATTTCATTGCTTCAGAATAGGGCATCCTTATAAAACTTTCGTTAAACTCAATACCTTTAAGTTTTTTGAATAAATATTTTATCAGATCTTCAAAAATATTTATGACATCATGCTGTTCAATAAAAGACATTTCACAGTCTATCTGAGTGAATTCGGGTTGGCGGTCCGCCCTCAGGTCTTCATCTCTAAAGCACTTTGCAATCTGGAAATACCTGTCGAAACCGGCAACCATCAACAATTGCTTAAATAACTGTGGTGATTGTGGTAAAGCATAAAACTCATTAGGATTCATTCTGGAAGGAACAACAAAATCTCTTGCACCCTCAGGTGTTGATCCGATTAATATTGGTGTTTCAACTTCGATGAATCTTTGATTATCCAAAAACTGTCTGACCAGCATTACAATCCGGTGTCTCAACTCAAGATTTTTTCTGACAGAATTTCTGCGAAGATCAAGATATCTGTATTTCATTCTGATATCATCTCCTCCATCGGTTTCATCCTCTATCGTAAAAGGAGGAACTTCTGCAGAATTTAATATTTCAAGACTTTCTGCTATTATCTCGATTTCTCCGGTAGGAATATTTTGGTTTTTATTTGAACGCTGTTTTACGTTTCCGGTAACCTGGATAACCCATTCCCTTCCAAGCTTATTAGCCTTTTCACATAATTCAGCATCTATTTCCTGGTTAAAGACAATCTGTGATAAACCGTACCTGTCTCTGATATCAACAAATGTCATACCTCCCATTTTTCGACTTTTTTGAACCCATCCGGCCAAAGTCACTTTCTTATTTTCATCGGTTATGCGGAGTTCTCCACATGAATGTGTCCTGTACATATTCCTATTATGATTATTTTTTACAAATATCATTCTTTTTTTTGCATTTGCCAACAAAGTTGTTTGGAGATTCCAAAAAAAACCCTACATTTGCACCCGTCTTTGAAACGGGGTGTAGCGCAGTCCGGTTAGCGCACCTGCTTTGGGAGCAGGGGGTCGTGGGTTCGAATCCCGCTACCCCGACAAAAAAGATCAAGCACTTACAGAAATGTAGGTGCTTTTTTATTTTAGTACCCACGACCCCCCACTACTCCCTTTTCCAAAGGGAGGTCGGGAGGGATTGTTAAAAGATGGCTTACGAAGCTTGCTTCGTGGGTTCGAATCCCGCTACCCCGACAAAAAAGATCAAGCACTTACAGAAATG
>CAZCWK010000006.1:68281-75108 GCA_964502355.1 uncultured Bacteroidales bacterium | reverse complement strand
TAGGTGCTTTTTTTTAGTGGTTTTGATAATTTTATTAAGTTTACTGCCATTATTATCCTAATGGATGTTTTGATAAGATGTTGGAAGAGAAAAAAAAACTATGGAAATCTCCCTGGGGTTATGGTGAAAGCATTTTAATCACATTAGCAATTCTGCTGGTTGGTTACTCTTTCCAATTATTAAAGGGATGCATTGATTATCATTTATTTTCATGGCCGTTAAATGGTTGTTTCGGATTGTTAGTTATATTCTTTTCAATCATCTTTGGCGTGGTATTTAAACAGAGTAGTTTCGCTTTGTGGTTTTCAGGCAGTAAGTTTGCTATTTGTTTAATGGGAGCACTTTTGTTGCTGACACTTATAATGGGACTAACTCCACAAATAAGTGATTTAGAATACATACCTGATAACTGGATATCCCTTTACGGATTAAACCGGATGACATCCAGCTGGCCATTTACTTTTTTATACATCACATTACTGCTGTCTCTCGGTGTACTTGTGGTACGATTTATGATTCCCTTCAGGCTAAACAATGTCCCCTTTTACCTCAATCATTTTGGCATTTGGATGGTATTGATGAGCACAGGTCTGGGATTTGCCGATTTGAAACGATATGTCATGCACGTTAAGCTAAATGATACCAATCCTGAATGGCGGGCATATAACGATAAAGGTGAAATGTTGGAGTTGCCAATAGCTATTTATTTAAAAGACTTTCAAATGGAGCAGTATAATCCAAAACTGGCGGTCATTAACAGTCATTCAGGAAAGGTTTTACCTGTTAAAAATCCCGGTTTCTTTCAATTGGACTCCATTAATTCAATAGGCAATTTAATGGAATGGAAAATACAGATAGACTCTTATTTACAAAATGCTGTACCTGAAAAGGAATATAAATATCAGGAAAAACTAATACCGGGCTCTGCTCCTGCTGCTAAAGTCAGGTTATTAAATACCATTAATGGTATTGAAAAGACCGGATGGGTTAGTTGTGGCAGCTATGCTCAGTTGTATTGCAAAATTGATCTTGACAGCGCAAGATCTTTAATTATGACTGTACCTGAGCCTAAAAGCTTTGCTTCGCATGTGATTATTTACACCAAAAACAGTAGTCATACAGACACTGCAATTATTAAGGTAAACCATCCTTTTGAAAAAGGAAGTTGGTTTATTTATCAATACTCCTATGATGAAAAAATGAGTAAAGCATCAACATTCAGTAGTTTTCACCTAGTCTGCGATCCCTGGAAAAATTTAGTATTTTTTTCATTCGCATTACTTGCTGCCGGGAGCATATCCCTTTTTTGTCAGAAAAGGAAACGAAAGGTGGTGAAACTATGAATTTTTGGGATATCTATAAATATTTTGCTTTTCCTTCCATAGTACTATGGTTGGTTGCTGTCATTTTCATCCTTTTAAAAAAAAGAAACGCATGGATTGATGTTTTCGCTTTGGCAGGCACATTAATATTTTTATGTTTCATCATCCTGTACTGGAAATCGGTTGATCGTCCTCCGATGCGGACCATGGGAGAAACCAGATTATGGTTTGCCTTATTTATTGCCAGTATAGGTTATTTTGTTTATAAAATATGGAAATACGAATATCTGTTTGGTTTCTACCTTATTATAGCAATCGTTTTTGCCTGCATTAATATTTTTAAACCCGAAATTCACTCCAAAACACTCATGCCTGCTTTACAAAGTTTTTGGTTTATCCCGCATGTAGTTGCTTATATCATGTCATATGCAATGCTTGGAGCTGCCACCATTATTGGTTGTGTGATACTTACCAAAAAGCAGTATAGTCATAAAGAATTGTTGCCCTCATTAGACAAGTTGGTATTTATAGGTTGGGGATTATTGATATCTGGCATGATTATGGGTGCTGTATGGGCTAAGGAAGCCTGGGGACATTACTGGTCTTGGGATCCAAAGGAAACCTGGGCTTTCATTACCGGTATTGCTTATCTTATTTTTATTCATTTGCGGTTGCAACATAACAAGTTAAAACTATCATTGTGGATACTGGTTATTGCTTTTGTGCTGTTATTGATTACCTGGAAAGGTGTGAGTTATCTTCCTTCTGCAAAAAACAGCATTCACGTATATTCCAATGAGTAGTATTATTTTATATTAAAATCCCCGACTCTTTTTTTAAAAAGTGAGCCAGGGATAATTAATGTTATTTTCCAGGCTACTTTGTAACCATGAATCCGGTATTTTAAGGATTACCTTTATTAGTTATGGTTTCAGCATAGTCAGATAAAGCATCTTTAAGATCTCTTTGTACTTCTTCATTGATTTGCCTGCTGGGTTTAAAGACAAATGGTGTATGAGCATAATTTATTAAATGATCCGGGTGTTCAATTACAGTATAGCAATCGTCTGATGCACTCAAATTATATTCTGCATTACTTTCGTTAATGCAAACAGGTTGCTCAGCAACAATACCGATTTTAAGATTATCACCACATGGAATTTCAACAAAATCGCCTACATGATGATATACTGATGTATTCACTCTGCCAACAAATTGTCCATCATCCGGAACCATACAATCATTCAATAAATCTCCATTTGCATTATAAACTCTTGTTGACAGCTGGTATCTGTATGTAAAGTCAAGAGCATATTCCTCCATTATAATACAGTAAACTTTTTCTTCCTGATTTTCCGGATCATACAGGAAGCCATAATGCTTTTTAAAATTCTTAATTACGCTTTCTGCTATCTCTTTTTCAGAGAAAAATATTGGTTTGGCAGAGTTGATAGCTGTTTGATTTAAAGTAGATACGATTAATGGATAAACCAGGTACAATGTTTTTTCAGTTTTCATAATATTAGCTTGTTAATAAATAATATATTTGTAAAAATATTTGATTTATATATTAACAACCAATACTAATAATGATTGAATATTTCATATAATTAAATAATATTTATTATTATTCAATAAATACTTTTTATTACTTGCTAATGCAAAAAAAAGGCCGCCCATAACGGACAGCCTTCTAAAAAAAATTTAAGAAAAATCAGTTTTCTCTCTCGTTTAATATTTCCATAGCAATATCTAAAATAAGAGTATCGTCCAGAGAAACCAAACCACCATCAGGTCCTGGCTCAATATGAAATCCGACACTTTTACCTTCTTTATAATTTGCTCCACCAAAATAATTCCGGACAGTTTCTACAGAAATACCTAATCTGTCAGCTATTCGTTGAGAACTGCCGGAAGGCAACCTGTCTTTGATCTTGCGTAGTTCGTTAAATGTTATAGTCTTTGTCATGGCCTTATAAGTTATTTGGTTAGTACTTTTGTTATTTATTATGGTTTAAATATAATCAATAAAAACAACGAAAGGAAGAAAAACCAGTATTTTTTAACTAAGTTTTCAACAATATTACCAAACAAGACTATAGGATACAGTGAGTAATGAAACAATTAGAAGCAATAAAGTGATTATCAATAGATTCAAGTCTTTTGAAACAAATCCGGATGATAAATGGGCATTCCTGTATCTGTTTTCTTTTTTCCTTATTTTTGATGAACTATCAAATATTCTGATATAGATATAATAAAATAAAACTGACATTAAAACACCCAATATCATTCCGGAAAATATATCCAAAGGATAATGAACACCGAGATAAATTCTGGAAAATGATATTAGTAATGCCCATAACATACTAACAATAGTATATGGCCAGTAATTAAAAATCAAAGATGTAAAAAGTGCCAAAGCAAAAAAATTAGTAGCATGTCCTGAGACAAAGCCATATAAGCCACCCTTATAATTATTAACAGTATTTACCCAATCACAAAATTCAGGGTCGTGAGTGGGCCTTAAACGAGCCACCAAGGGCTTAATAACGCCGGATGATAACTGATCAGTCATCACAATTAATAATGCAATTGTGATAAGTATGACGATCGAATTGCTTTTTTTATTTTTGAACAGTGCATATAATGCAACAAGGAAAAAAGGAATCCAAACAATGGGATCCGAAACCAGCCACATAAAATTATCCATCCATGGAGAATGATGACTGTTCAGATTGAAGAACAATTGTCTGTCCCAGTTTAAAATTTGATCAAATAAATTCATCAACAATTAAGATTGTTATATTATGACAAGGTGTTCAGATTGAATCCATCCTACATTACCATCGTCAATGCCAATTTCTTTCCAATCTCCTATCTCACTTAAAATATGAACCTTTGTGCCTTCATGTAATACAAAAAGATCAGTACCGCTCTGATCAGGCGAACTTTTAATCGTTACTGTAGGTGTAAAAAGTATAGCCTGACTATGCGAAGTCGATTCATTATAATTTTTTGCCGAGTAAGAAACCGCCAATATAGTTAAAATTATTGAAAGTATACCGCCATAAAAGCTGACTTTTTTTAACCAGGATATTCTGGAAAAGAAATAACCTGTCAAGGCTGCAATAAACAATGCAAAAAATATCATACTGAAAATTGACCAGACATTTGAACTGAATAAATCTCCTGCCGAATCATAAATTCTTGAAAAAAGGAATACCCCGACAGGGTCGATTTTATCAACTATCTTATTCTGACATAGTTTCAGATTAAATCTGGCATCTTTATCTCCGGGATTTATTCGTAAAGCTCTTTCATATGATAAAATAGCTGAAGGAATACTATTGGATTTATAATAGCAATTTCCCAGATTATATAAAATTTCAAATGATTCTCCTCTGGCTTTCAATATGCTATTGTAAATAAGGGAAGCTTCAGAATATTTCTTGTTTGAAAATAATTTTTCTGCCGAAATCACCAATGAATCTGTATTCTTATCATTTACAATAATAACTTCATTGTTTTTTATACTGTCAACAGGAATAAATGGAACTGTTGAAATACTGTCAGATGCAGCAAAAGTCTGAACAGCAGAAGCAATCAATATGAGTGTTGTAATTATTATGCGGTTCATTTTCTTATCTTTTAATAGTATTTTCCATTTTATTCATAACTCCCATTGTTCTGTGATATAATGCATCCATAGCCTGATAATCAGAAGACGGAGCATATTTCACAAACTCGCAAGTCTGCAAAATATCATTGTATTCCTTACGAATATCTTCATTTACATTCACAGAAGAGAGCTCATTGTCTATATTCTCCTTCGTAAGTTTAGACATCGGAATATTTAGTTTATCACTTGTATATCCCCATAATGCTTTTAAAACTTCGTCATAAAAGGCATCACTGTTGTTGTTTTTAAGATACTCCGCAGCTTTTCTCAATCTCTTAACCGCAATCTTGCTTGCTTTTTTATTCCTCATCCGTACTATATCAGAGTTCTCTTTAGCTTTCTTCCTGTTAATTATTAAAAATGTTACAAAGAAAACAGTCAATAGCGCAAAATATAACCAGAACCAGACTTTACTATATATAAAATCAGAAATGTTTTCAAATTTGAAACCGGTTTTAATATATCTGATATCAGAACCAAGCATTTTCAGTTGTTCCTTATCAGTAAAATTACCGGCAACAACCTGATTATCCCCACCTTCACCTTTAGCAACATTCAAAACAAAGTCCTGGGTTTTAATAGTTTTATATGTTTTTGAAGATAAATCAAAATAGCTCAATGAAACCGATGGTATATCAAACTTTCCTGCATATCGTGGTATTATCAGATATTCAATGTATTTGCTTCCTGTTACACCTTTAGCCGTGTTATTAAATGAATTCTCGACCTTAGGATCATAAATCTCAAAATCCTGAGGGAATTTTAACTCGGGTGTCGGTATCATTTTCAGATTACCATTTCCGGATATCTTAACTTTAATTGTTACAGCATCATTGGATTTTACATTTGAAGAACTAATTGATGAAGTCATCGTAAGATTACCAGAAACTCCGGAAAAATCGGCAGGTTTCCCTGATGGTAAAGGCTTAACACTAATCTTAACCGGATTAGAGAAAATAGTCTTCTTTACATCCTGATATGAATCCATAAAGTCATCAAAAATGCTTCTCATCCTGGTATTTGTCACCCTCAATCTCATCATTACATCAAAGCTCCCTTTATCTATAGTCAATGAACCTGATTGCTGAGGGTATAATACAGTTTGCTTTAAAACTGCTGTCCTGTAATTAGTAGTACCATTGTAATTCTCGAGATCCCATTGCTGATTATTTGAAACCGCTACTTCCTGAGCCATAAAACCCTTGAATTCAGGAAATTTCGGATTCTCAAAACCTGTAATATCTACCCTTGTGTAAAGTTTATAAGTAATTGTCAATCCTTCTCCCTCATATACACTTGTTTTTGAAGGAATTGCACGAATAAATATTTGATCAGAACTTACGTTTTGACTTGCCGCACTTTGCTTTTGGGACCCGGATGAGCCTGAGCCTGAACCTGAACTCTGATCTGATGGCAAGACCTTAATTGTAATACTGTTCGACTTATATGAGTCTTTTTTTATCGTTGCTGTTGCAGGTGAAATGGTAAATGTACCTGTCGTCTTGGGATTCAGCACATAAGTATATGTATAAGTCGTTGTTGACGAGTATTTACCATTAACTATTGTAGTTGAACTCATGGTTGAAGTTGAAGGCCCCATGAGTATCTCAAAATTAGATATTTCAGGTATTCTGAAATTATCAATTTCTGAATTTGAGCTGTAACTTAGATTGAATGGCTGACCCATTACAACCGTTCTGGGGGCCTCGGCTGTAAATGTTACGGCATCAGCAGCATAAGATTTTTGCCCACAAAAAACAAAAATCAATAACATTGCCATTAAAAGTCTTATCCTTGAGTACATATTCTTAAATTTCAGATTG
>CAZCWK010000006.1:67155-68271 GCA_964502355.1 uncultured Bacteroidales bacterium | reverse complement strand
ATTGTATATGATAAACTAACTTGATCAATAAAAAAATCACCATTGCTTTTCTGTTTTCTTAGCTTTACTCTGCTGCATTTGAAGTTTACGAACTTTCTCCTGAGTATCTTTTTCATCCTGCGACAATGCATCCAGCAACTGTTGAGCTTTCTCCTTGGATACCTGCTCCTGCTGTTGTTGCTGATCCTGTTTCTCCTGATTATTTTGCTTTTTCTCCTTGTCGTCCTGTGACTGTTGTTGCTGTTGTTCTTTTTGCTGATCCTGATTTTTATCGTCCTTCTTGTCTTTATCTTTATTTTGCTGTTGCTGCTGTTGCTGGTTCTTAAGATAAGCTTGCGCAATAGCCAGATTATATCTTGTTTCATCATCATTTGGATTAAATCTTAATGACATCCTGTATGATGCTACTGCATTTGAATAATCTTTTGCCTGCATGAAACTATTGCCTGCATTATGAAGTATCTGAGATCTTTTAATTGGATCAGGTTGTTGGCTTAATGCTAATTGATATTGTTCCAGTGCTTCTTTAGTTTTATTCTGCTTATATAATGCATTCCCGAGATTATAAGAACCTTCCTTTGATTTTTTATTTATCTCTAATGCTTTACGGTAAGAAATCTCTGATTCTGTATATTTCTTTTTTTCATATAACTTATTACCTTCTTTTATGTTTTTTCTTTCAGCTTTCTGTGCAAAAGCCGGTACTGATAACATAATAAGAAGAATTATATAAAATGTCCTTTTTAAAAGCGATATCATAATCAAAACAGTTTAATATTGCTGAAATGTTCATTTTTTCTCTCAAGAATCATAACGTCAAGCAGTAAAAGTACAAGAATTATCCAAGCCAATGATTGAAATTGTTCATCATATTCACTATAGACAGAGGTTTCTATATCTGATTTACTCATTTTATCAATCTCCTTCGATAAAATTCTTAATGCAGAATTCGCATTATCAGATCGGATATATACACCATTACCTGCCAAAGCAATATCCTGACAAGTTTTCTCGTCAAGCTTAGTAATAACTACATTCTGGTCTTTATCTTTCATAAAGTCTCTGCTTCCTGTCGAGACAGGAATCGGAGAACCTTGCTTATCTCCTATTCCAACT
>CAZCWK010000006.1:0-67145 GCA_964502355.1 uncultured Bacteroidales bacterium | reverse complement strand
CATGTACTTTAATACCCTGTTCCAAAGCTGTCTTAGCAGCTTCTTTAGCATCATCTTCAAAATTTTCACCATCAGTGATAACTATAATAGCACGTTCGGTTTCATCTTTTGGACCAAATGACCTGACGCAAAGATTAATGGCAGAGCCTATTGCAGTCCCCTGAGTTTTTATCAATTCAGGCGAAATTGTTGACATAAAAATCTTTGCTGAGACAAAATCACTTGTTATTGGCAGCTGAGTAAACGCCTCTCCGGCAAAAACAACCATTCCAATCTTGTCATCACTCAATTTATCAACAAGTTTAGAAACTATCTGCTTGGATTTTTCAAGTCTGTTTGGGGCTATATCTTCAGCCAGCATTGAATTAGAAATATCCATTGCTATCATTAATTCTACACCCTTTCTTTTAGATTTTTCAATCTTTGAGCCAAATTGAGGCCCGGAAATCATAAAAATGCAAAAACATATTGCTGTTAGTTGCAATATATTTTTAAAAACAGGTCTTCTGGTTGAATAAAATGGCATTAACTGCTTTAACAGCAGAGGATTGCCAAATTTAACAAGCCTTTTTTTTCTTATTTTCCTGTAAGATAATAGCAAAAGCACTAAAACAGGAATGATAAGAAGTAAATATAGGTTTTCCGGATTTGAAAATCTGAACATAATTCACTTATTTATGGAAGTCGTCTTAATAATGTGTTTCGTAAAAGAATTTCAGCAATTAACAATGACAAACAAATTAAACCAAACAGGTAGAACTCTTCATTTTTCTTGCTATACTCTTTTACGTTAAATTTTGTTTTTTCAAGTTTATCTATCTCTGTATAAATACTCTTCAGACTATTATTATTTGTTGCTCTGTAATACTCTCCCCCGGTTAAGCCGGCAATCTGTTTAAGAGGTTGTTCGTCAATCACTACATCAATATTTTGATATTGAACACCATAGGCAGTCTGGAATGGATAAGGAGCTTTGCCATGAGTACCAATACCAATAGTATATACTCTGATACCAAATGTTTTAGCCAGTTCTGCAGCGGTTATCGGATCAATATCACCTCTGTTGTTTGTTCCATCTGTAAGAAGAATAATAACTTTTGATTTGGCTTTAGAATCTTTGATTCTGTTTACTGCATTTGCGAGACCTAATCCAATTGCTGTACCATCTTCTATGATACCACTTTTAATTCCACCAAATAAGTTTAATAAAACAGTATGGTCTGTTGTTAACGGACATTGTGTGTAGCTTTCAGCTGAAAAAACAACTAATCCGATATTGTCATTTGGTCTGCCTGAAATAAAATTCGACGCAACAGTCTTTGCTGCCTCAAGTCTGTTTGGTCTTAAATCTTCGGCAAGCATACTACTTGATATATCAAGAGTAATGACAATATCAATACCTTCTGTAGAAACATTTTGCCAGCTATTAGTGGATTGAGGACGTGATAGTACCAGTACCAGCATAACAAAAGCAAGCATCTTCAGGATAAAAGGTAAATGGACCAGACGCTCTTTCCAGGATTTTCGTAATGTGTCTAATGCATAACTGTTTGAAACCTGTAAAGTTGCATGTGATTTATTTCTTTTGAGTACATACCATGCAATGGCTGGTATTAACAGCAATATTAAAAATAGGTATTGTGGATTTGCTAATATCATTTTCTTTGAAATTTTTTCAGATACTCCTGATCTTCATCAACAATATTTGTTGAGTTATTATTGGTTTCATTCTTTTCATTAAATGCCTCTTTCTGCTCATCAATAGATTGAACTTCTTCAAATTTCGTTTGATTTACAAATAAGAATGCATTCATTAAACTTAGCTCATTATCATCTTCTAATGGTGAATATTTGGCAAACTTTACAAGATCGGAAAGCTGAAGTATCTGCTTCAGATTTAAATAAACAGATTGTGTAATTTTGTCTTTGCCGAAAAATGGTAAAATTTCACCCGTTGTCATTTCCAGTGCATTGATCTGGTATCTACGCTGTATATACTCTCGAATAATATCAGATAGTTTAGTATAATACTCTTTATTTTTACCTGCTCTCCACATTTTTTCTGATTTAAGCTTATCAAGCTCAAATAATGCTCTGACATGGGGTGGCAGGTATTTATCCTGTTCTTCGGTTTGCTTTTCTTTATTTTTGTACTTTTTTCGAAGTATAAACCATATAGTAATCAAAGCCAGGATATAAGCCAACAGAATTATTATCAAAATTGTATAATAATCGCTTAAGACAATTGGGGGTTGTTGCACTCCTTTAATATCAAATAACTGAGCTTTAGTAGTATCAACTTCATATGTTAATACTTTAATAGCCATATTATTACTTAAAAATGTATCCTGATCTGCAAGTACTTTTATCGGAGGTATGTAGTACAAACCGGTATCAAATGAAGTAACCAGATAATCTATCTTTAACTGGATTTCACCATTTTCCTGTTTGATGGTGTCTACATTACTTTTTAAAAGGACTTCAATCCCATTTACCAGAGTATCACCGGGAAATTGAGGCAAAACATATTTCTTTGATGAAGGTCCGGATATTTTTAAATGCATCGCAGATTGTTGTCCAATCATTAACTGTGTAGAGTCAATGGATGCATTTACCGATACCTGTGAATATGCAGGTATAAAAGCCAAATTAATCAGGACAAAAATCAAAAATATTTTTTTTATACTCATATAAAATATAGGCTTTCTGTATATGGTTACGATCTCAGATTAAACAGGTTCATTAATGCTCGTACATAATCCTGATCTGTTGAAATCGAAATTGAATCAACTTTACTTTTTTTGAAAGTATCCGACAGTTTTTCCTGGAGATCTTTCCACCATCTTCTATATGTCTCTCTGACAGTATTTGAGGAGGTATCAATCAATCTTTGTTTATCGGTTTCAGCATCATGAACATACATTAATCCTACAGATGGCAGTTCAGCTTCTCGCTTATCAAATACCTGAATGGCAACTATATCATGTTTTCGATTTGCTATAGTAAGATCTGTTTTAAAATCCATTTTGTCTATAAAATCTGAAATAATGAAAGCTGTACAACGTTTCTTTATAGCCCCGGTCATATACTTAAGAGCCAATGAAATGTCGGTTTTTTTGTTATCAGGTTGAAAATTAATTAATTCTCTGATTATATAAAGAGTATGTTTTTTACCTTTCTGAGGAGGAATAAACTTTTCAACTTTATCCGAAAAAAATATAACACCTATCTTATCATTGTTTTGAATAGCTGAAAAAGCGAGAGTTGCTGCTATTTCAGTAATAATTTCTCTTTTAAAATTATTAACTGTACCAAAACTATGACTTCCTGAAACATCAATCAGCAACATTACTGTCAGCTCTCTTTCTTCTTCAAAAATTTTGACATAGGGTTTGTCAAATCTCGCGGTTACATTCCAGTCAATATTGCGAATATCATCTCCGTATTGATATTCTCTTACCTCAGAAAATGCCATACCACGACCTTTAAAAGCAGTATGGTATTGTCCTGCAAAAATATTGCTGGATAATCCGCGTGATTTAATCTCGATTTTTCGTACCTTTTTTAAAAGCTCGCTGGTTTCCATTAATTTTTAAGGTACTTCTACTTTATTAAGAATTTCACTAATTATCTCTTCACTTGTAAGATTGTTTGCTTCTGCTTCATAACTTAAACCGATACGATGACGTAGCACATCATGACAGATAGCTCTGACATCTTCAGGTATTACGTAGCCTCTTCTCTTAATAAAAGCGTAAGAACGGGCAGCTAAAGCAAGATTTATTGAAGCACGGGGAGATCCGCCGAATGAAATCATACCTTTTAAATCATTCAAGCCATATTCTTCAGGATATCTGGTTGAAAAAACGATATCAACAATATATTTTTCAATTTTTTCATCCATATAGACTTGTCTGACCACATCTCTTGCTTCCATAATATCTTTAGGACCAAGAACTGGTTTTATTTCAGGCATACTACCTGACATATTTTGTCTGATAATCAGGACTTCTTCATCTTTTTTGGGATAGCCTACAATAACCTTCAGCATAAAACGGTCAACCTGGGCTTCAGGTAGCTGATAAGTACCTTCCTGTTCTATTGGGTTTTGGGTTGCCATCACAAGGAAAGGTTTGTCAAGTTCAAATGTTTTGTCACTTATTGTAACCTGTCTTTCCTGCATTGCTTCCAATAAAGCACTCTGAACTTTAGCCGGAGCTCTGTTTATTTCATCCGCAAGTATAAAATTTGCAAATATTGGTCCTTTTTTTACCAAAAACTCTTCTTTTTTCTGACTATAAATCATGGTGCCAATTACGTCGGCAGGTAATAAATCGGGCGTGAACTGGATTCTACTAAATTTAGAATCAATCAAAGATGATAAACTTTTGATTGCCAATGTTTTTGCCAATCCCGGCACACCTTCAAGCAGAAGATGTCCGTCTGAAAGCAGACCAATCAGTAAAGACTCAACCAAGTGTTTCTGCCCAACGATAACTTTGTCCATACCCAGGAATATTGTATCGACAAATGCACTTTTCCTTTCAATCAGTTCATTTAATTCCCTGATGTTAACGGTTTGACTCATATTTAATAGTTTATTGTGTTTGAAAATTGATTTGCAAAATTAACTAACGCTTGTTTTAATAAATAACCATTCTCGTTAAAAATGTTTAAGTATGACACTTTAAATGAAATATCATCCATATTTTATGTGCCATGAATATCAAAAAATATACGGCTCATTCTATGCAAGCTTTCCGGAATAATTTAATTTACAGTTTTGAATTCAGAAAAAATGCTTGATTGCAATTTTTTCGCTTTATCAATTGAAACCGGATCATTAGAGTTTATTTTAGAAGGATCAGGTTTGGATATTAATATTTTTGTACCTACTACAACATTATTAGGATCACTGATTACATTTTTATTGTCCAGATAAATGTATACCCAAAAAACAGAATTGCCATAGTATTTTTTTGATAGATCCAACAATCTCTCACCTGGATGTATAATTATTGTTTTCGGTAAAATATTTTTGTTTACAATGTTTTGTTTAGTTGACTCTGTTTTTTTGGTTTCAATTTCAACCTGCTTGTCTGAGATTATTGCTTCTTTATTCTTTTTTTGAATAATAGTATCCTTTTTGGTCTTAAGACTATCTTCTTGTACTCCGGTAACTGAATCAGTTGATACTGGTGACTTCTTAACAGATTGTTCCTTTAAATATAATTCTTTTATCTTATTTTTCTGATCGATGTCTTTTTGTACTTCCAAATTTGAAATTATTGACCATATAAGTATTAATATACCAATAATGCATATTATTGAGAAAAAAATAAATCTTGTTCTCTTTCCGATTATTATTAATCTCTGTTTTCTATTTATATTATCCTTAGATATTAATTGTGGCTCTTCTGTGTCTGAAATGAAGCTTCTTTGCTCTTCAATAGAAATATCAGGTGTCAGTTGGTACTCTTCAGTACTAATCAAAAGAGAATTGGTTTGTTCTATTTCAATATCAGGAATATCCGAATCAATTTCGTTAATAATACAGTTCTCAGATACATCATTATTAGTTTTAAACTCTTTATGCTCATCTTCCTTGTTATAATATGTGATATCAGGGACATCTGAATCATAATCATAAATGATACCAGTTTCAGAAATTCTTATTCCATTTAAGTTTTTATCAGAAACTGGTTCTACATTTTGCAATATTTTACAATCACATTCAATTTTTTGAGCCTCACCACTATATACTGTATTATACTTTAAATTCTCAATTGTATGCTCGGTATTATGTTCGCAAATCCTTTCTTTGGGGGACAGAGATGGCTTTTGTGGTATTTCTGGATCTTCGTCTTCAGCAATTACACTATTTGCTGTATTATCGTCTGTAATATTTGATTCTACAGGTTCAAAAGCAGAAAAAGGTTTATTTACAGCATCTTTCAAAACCTGATCAGGAGTAAAACTAATCTTAAAATGCTCTTTAATGAGGAAACTTTCACCTGTATTTACATCAACGCTATTTCTTGCTTCTGCTTCAATTAGCTTGAAAGTACCCAGATTGTTTATTTTTACTAACTTCTCATTGAGCAAGCCATCTTCAAGTAAATCAAAAAAAACCTTAAGAAACTCATCAGCTTCTTTCTTCCTGATTTCGCCTGATTCGCTTAGAGCATCTACCAAATCCTGAAATAATAGTTTTTTATCCATTGTTCGAAAGGTTTTTGATTTTTTCTTTCAATAATGGTCCGGGTTTAAAACCAGGAACAAGCTTCGGTGGAATCAGTAATCTTTTTTGTGTAGAGGGGATTACAGATAACCGCTCTTCCCTTTTTTTTACAATAAAAGTTCCGAAACCTTGTATGGATAAAGTATCTCCTTTGCTTAACATATCAATAATTATCTGACATGTTTTTTCCGACAAAAATTCGGTATTTGTGTTGTCAATACCGGTCTTTTTCGAAATAGAATCTATAAACTCCTTGTATTTCATCAGGCTATTGCTTATATGAACTGCTATATTAGTTAATTTCCCTAAAATTGACAAGAATAAAACGGTAAAATCTATTTAAAAGTTATGTGACTTGTAACAAGTCATCAGGATTATTCAGAACAGATTTATTTTGCTCATTTATAACAATGAGGCTGAACGATCAATGTTACAGCCTCATTGTTATAATGTAATTGATAAACCAATTATCTCAAAGCAGCCTGAGCTGCAGCAATTCTTGCAATAGGTACCCTGAAAGGTGAACAACTTACATAATTCAAGCCGGTTCTATGACAGAACTCAACAGATGATGGCTCTCCACCATGTTCACCACAAATTCCACATTTCAATTCCGGACGTACTGAACGACCTCTTTCAGTCGCCATCTGAACTAACTGGCCAACACCCTTCTGATCAAGAACCTGGAAAGGATCAGCTTTGAGGATTTTCTTTTCAAGATATATTGGAAGGAATGAAGCGATATCATCACGGCTGTAACCAAATGTCATTTGTGTCAGGTCATTTGTACCAAATGAGAAAAACTCTGCAGCTGATGCAATACGATTAGCTGTAAGAGCAGCTCTTGGTATTTCAATCATCGTTCCTACTTTGTAATCAATTCTTTTACCGGTTTCTGCAAACAACTTTTCTGCTGTAGCACGAATAACTTTCTCCTGTTCCAAAAATTCATATAAGATACCTGTCAAAGGAACCATTATTTCAGGAATTGCGGTAATTCCTTCTTCCTGTAATTCAAGTGCAGCTCCAAGGATAGCTCTGGTCTGCATTTCAGTAATTTCAGGATATGTATTTCCTAAACGACAACCACGATGTCCTAACATCGGATTAGCTTCATGAAGTTCATTCACACGTTGTTGAATTTTCTTCAGTGAAATACCCATGACTTTAGCAAGTTCTGCCTGTTCTTTTTCTTCATGAGGTACAAATTCATGCAATGGTGGATCCAGTAAACGTACGGTAACAGGAAGATCATGCATAACTTTAAAAATACCCTTAAAGTCAGCCTTCTGAAATGGTAATATTTTTTCAAGAGCTTTTGTACGACCATTTGCATCATCGGCAAGAATCATCTCACGCATAGCCTTGATTTTTTCACCTTCAAAAAACATATGCTCTGTTCTGCAAAGACCTATACCTGATGCACCAAATTTTCTGGCAACTTCCGCATCATGAGGAGTATCAGCATTAGTCCTGACCTTCATTACCGTATACTTATCAGCAAGAGACATCAGTTCTGCAAAATCGTTATCCAATTCGGCTTCAGTTGTAGCAACAGCACCCAAATAAATATCACCGGTTGAACCATTTAATGATAAATTATCACCTTCCTTAAGTACAACGTCAGCAACCTCAATAGTTTTGGTAGCATAATCGATTTTTAAAGAGCCTGCACCTGATACACAGCATTTACCCATACCTCTGGCAACTACAGCAGCATGAGATGTCATACCTCCTCTGGCTGTTAAAATACCCTGAGCTGCCGCCATTCCGGCTAAATCTTCAGGAGAGGTTTCAATACGTACCATTATCACTTTCTCACCTCTTTTAGCCCATTCAGAAGCATCATCTGCATTGAAAACTATTCTACCGGTAGCAGCACCAGGAGATGCAGCGAGTCCCTTTGCAATAATTTTAGCATTTTTGATTGCTTTCTTTTCAAATATTGGATGTAAAAGTTCATCTAATTTTAGAGGATCTATACGAAGTACAGCTGTTTTTTCATCTATTATTCCCTGATGATACATATCCATAGCAATCTTTACCATAGCAGCTCCTGTTCTTTTACCGTTTCTGGTCTGTAAAAACCAAAGCTTTCCTTCCTGAACGGTAAATTCCATATCCTGCATGTCTTTATAATGATCTTCCACCTTTTCCTGAATCGAATTTAATTCGTTAAATATCTCAGGCATGGCTTCTTCCATTGATGGATATTTTGAAATACGATCTTCTTCACTTACGCTTGCCAGTCTTGCCCATCTTTGTGATCCTTCCTTTGTGATTTGCTGTGGTGTACGGATACCAGCAACAACATCTTCTCCTTGTGCATTAATGAGATATTCTCCAATAAACATGTCTTCACCTGTCGCAGCATCGCGGGAGAAACAAACTCCCGTTGCAGATGTCAGGCCCATATTTCCAAAAACCATAGCCTGTACAGTAACAGCGGTACCCCATTCTGAAGGTATTCCTTCCATCTTACGATAAAGAATGGCACGATCATTCATCCAGCTGTCAAAAACTGAGCATACAGCACCCCAAAGCTGCTCAAAAGAGTTTTCAGGGAAATCTTTGCCGGTTCTTTCTTTAACAGCATTTTTAAATTTGCTTACAAGTTCTTTCAAATCTTCAACTTGAAGTTCTGTATCAAGGTTAACGCCTTTTGAGTGTTTTACTTCTTCAATAATCTCTTCAAACGGATCAATATCATTCTTATTGACAGGCTTCATTCCAAGTACAACATCACCGTACATCTGCACAAATCTTCTGTATGAATCCCATGCAAAGCGTGCATTACCGGTCTTTCTGGCCATACCTTCTACAACCTTGTCATTTAAACCTAAGTTCAGAATAGTATCCATCATACCAGGCATTGAGGCTCTTGCTCCAGAACGAACAGACACTAAAAGAGGATTTTCGACATCTCCAAATCTGGACTTCATAAGGATCTCAACACCGCTGATGGCGTTTTCAACTTCTTCCTTCAACAGCGAAATAACTTTTTCCTTTCCAAGTTCAAAATACTCTGAACAAACATCAGTAGTAATTGTGAAACCCGGAGGCACTGGAACGCCAATAAGATTCATTTCTGCAAGATTTGCTCCTTTACCTCCAAGAAGGTTTTTCATAGTAGCTTTACCTTCAGCTTTACCATTTCCAAAGGTATAGACTCTTTTAGTATTCATCCGTAAAAATGTATTTAGATTAATAAAAATATAATTTCTAACAATGATGTGCAAAATTAAAAAAATATATTCAATTATATGCTTTTTTGCCAACTCGAAATATCAAAATCCATATGTATTTTTTAGTATTTTTGCAGTCAGTTAGTATTGAATTTTTTTAACTCTTTTTAGATTGGCTGGAAGAAAGAAAAAAAATCTCCCATTACTGGAGATGGTTAAGATTTCGGATGTTGCTGCTGAAGGTAAAGCTTTAGCAAGAATAGATGATATGGTTGTTTTTGTGCCATTTGCAGCTCCGGGTGATATTGTAGATATTCAGGTAAATAAGAAAAAACACAATTATGCTGAAGGCTATGTTGTGAAGTACCATACTTTTTCTGAAGAAAGGGAAACACCTTTTTGTGAGCATTTTAGTGTTTGCGGAGGCTGTAAATGGCAGCACCTGACATATAATAATCAGTTGAAATACAAGCACAAACAAGTCATTGATGCTCTTGAAAGAATTGGTAAAATACAAATGCCTGTTTCACTAGATACAGAATATGACAACAAGGCTGTAACTGAAGGAACTTTTAATATAATTGGTTCTGAAAAAACAAGATTTTACAGAAACAAACTGGAATTCACTTTTTCTGACAGAAGATGGCTGAGTTTTTCTGAAATGGAAAATGAAGAAATTTATAAAGACAGAAATGGATTAGGATTTCATATTCCGGGTATGTTTGATAAAGTGCTGGATATAAAATATTGTTGGTTGCAGGATGATATTTCGAACAGAATCAGATTATCGGTAAAAGATTTTTGCAATCATAATGACTATCCTTTTTTCAACTTAAGGCAGCAGGAAGGTTTAATGAGAAACCTCATTATCAGGACATCCTCTTCGGGAGAAATAATGTTAATAGTAGTCTTTTTTGCTAATGAACCTGAGAAAATCGAAGCGCTGCTTAATCACATCGAAAAACAATTTCCTGAGATAACTTCGCTGTTATATGTCATAAATGAAAAAGCCAATGACACAATCAGTGATCAGGAAATACATATTTTCAGAGGAAATGATTGTATTTACGAAACCATGGAAAATCTTCGCTTCAAGGTTGGTCCAAAATCATTTTTCCAAACCAACTCCACTCAGGCGTACGAGCTTTATAAAGTTGCCCGTTCATTTGCCGGCTTAAACGGGAATGAATTGGTTTATGACTTATATACAGGTACAGGAACAATAGCCCAGTTTATTTCCGGTTATTGCAATAAGGTAATCGGAATTGAATATGTACCTGAAGCAATTGAAGATGCAAAGATCAATGCAGAATTGAATAATATTGAAAATGCAATGTTCTTCTCAGGAGATATGAAAGATATATTAAATGAACAATTCATAACAACTCATGGTCGTCCCGATATTATAATAACTGATCCACCACGGGCAGGGATGCATTCAGATGTTATTGATGCTATTTTATTTGCATCTCCTAAGAAAATTGTCTATGTCAGTTGCAATCCTGCCACTCAGGCAAGAGATATTTTAATGTTAAGTGAAAAATACAAAGTAACAAAAGTTCAACCGGTAGATTTGTTCCCCCACACTCAACATGTAGAAAATGTAGTTTTGATGGAAGCAATTGCGCAATGATTACTTCATTGCAATTGCTTCTATCTCTACCAATGCGCCTTTAGGAAGTTCCCTGACAGCAAATGCAGCTCTGGCCGGAAAATTCCCGGTAAACTGAGATGAATAAACTTCGTTCATATCAGCAAAAAGGCTCATATCAGACAGAAAGACAGTTGTCTTAACTATATTATCGATACAAAGATCAGCCTCTTCAAGAATGGCCTTTATGTTATTAAAGACTTGTAGTGTCTGACCTTTTATATCATTTGATTCTACTAATCCATTCTGGGGATTAACCGGTATCTGTCCCGATATAAACAGCATATTCGAACTCATAATTGCCTGACTATAAGGACCAATTGCTGAAGGTGCTTTTTTTGTACTAATAACCTTTTTCATACGTTTATTTTTTTTACACTGAGGTCGTATTGAACACCGCGTGTTCAATTAATGCGTTAATTTATAAATATTTAGAAACCAAATAAATAGCCAGCAAAACCTACTGAAAAACCAATAACAATATTAATTGATTTAGTCAATATAAATCCCCTTTTTGATTCAGCTAACAAAGGCAAAGAAGAATGACCATCCTGTGTTATTGAATTTGCCAGCAAAACACTGAAAGGAATTGTACCACTTAAAAACATAGTGATAAAAATCAGGTGCGGACCTGATTCAGGTATAAGTCCAAACAAAACAGCTATCAACAAAACCAACAAAGTATTTTCGCTTACCCATGTTTGCAGATTAACTGAATTGAAAACAAAATGAATTAATAACAAAGCCCCGAATGTCCATATCGCTATTTTAGGTACATGTTGCCTGATTATGTGTTTCCAAAGATGTTCTTCAAGGAAATGATCATCAACAATTATAAAAGTCAACAAAACTACAAAAGCCATAATTATGAATATCGAGTTAAACCATTTCTCCTCGATAAATATACCCTGTGATATATTTTTTACACTTTCATGCTCATGCTCAAAGAAACCTCCTAAAACTGCAATAATAAAAAAGCATACTCCTGTAATTAACAAAATTCGTGTAAAAGTGAGCTGTTTAAAATTGGTTTTCCAGTTTTTAAGATATTCTGAAACGTTTTTACGCTCATGTTCATGAACAATAAGGTGATTACCCATATTTGCCGGAGTTTTCACATTAATTTTCAACTTATCGATGGTAATTCCTACGAAAATGGCAATTATTAAAAGTATGAAAAACAATAAAAATGCCTTCTCAGGCATACTCACCAGCATAAAAAAAGCTTCATCTCCAACACTGCTTATCATAGCAGCAACCAATGAACCAAAACTTATTGCCCCATGTGTCCACATTCCGACAACAGCAAAACCACCAAAACAACCGGGAATCAAACCAAGTAAAGTTGCAATTAAAACCTGTAATGGTTTAGATTTACTTAACCAATGACTCCAGGTACCACTTGTAAAAACATTTAAAAGCTCAATAAATATCATTATAACGATCACGAATGATGTGATCATTACTGTATTTTTAAAAACTTCTGTTAATGTCTCCAGCATATCAAAAATTCAATCTTTGCCTTAAAACCTCATATATTAATATACCGGCTGCAACAGAAACGTTCAGAGATGCTATAGAACCCTGCATTGGTAATTTGACCAGATCATCACATATTCGTAAATGTTCAGCTGAAACACCTGTATCTTCAGCTCCCATTACTATAGCTATTGGTACATTATAATCAATTCCTGTATATATGTTTGATGATTTTTCTGATGCTGCAATAACTTTAACACCTGAATTCTTCAGATAAATTATCGCTTCTTTAAGACTTCTTTCTCTGCATACCGGTAATTTATGTAATGCACCTGCTGAAGTTTTAATAGCATCAGCGTTTATTCCGGCAGAATTTGTTGAAGGGATCACGATAGCATCAACTCCGGCACATTCACAGGTTCTTGCAATGGCTCCAAAATTTCTAACATCAGTTATTCCATCTAGAAGTAAAATAAAAGGAGTTTTGCCCTCTTCATATAAAGAAGGAATAATATCTTCAATCTTCTGGTAAGTAACAGCTGAAATATAGGCAATTACTCCCTGATGATTTTTCATCGTTATCCTGTTCAATTTTTCAACAGGTACTCTCTGAATTGGTATTTCCAGACCTTTTAATTCAGCAAATAATTCTGAAACCAATTCTGATTCAATATTTTTCTTTACAAGTATTTTATCAATGTCTTTACCTGCTTTTATTGCTTCAATGACTGCCCGAGTCCCAAAAATATAATCACCTGATGATTTCTTTTTGACCGGTCTTCCTGTTCTTTCTTTGTTATATTCCTGCATTGTAATTATTTATTTCATTCAATTTTTATCTTCCATTAATGTCTGAGCATTAATTATCGCAGCATCAGTTATATTAGCACCGCTAAGCATTTGCGCGACCTCAACCAGCCTCTCCTTATCGTTCAACTTTACTACATTTGTCCTGCTCCTGTCTTCTAAATCTGATTTTATTACTTTTAAATGAGTTTTACCTTTTGCCGCTATCTGTGGTAAATGAGTTATACATATAACCTGCCTGTCTACAGACATATCCTGCATTATCTCCCCCATTCTGTAAGCAATCTCACCGGAAACACCGGTATCAATTTCATCAAACAAAAGAGTGGATAACGACATTGAACTCGCCATAACGGACTTTATACACAACATGATTCTGGACATTTCACCACCTGAGGCAATGTCATCGATAGACATTGGAGAATAGTTTTTATTTGCTGAGAATAATAAACTTATCTTATCAAATCCATCAGTATCCGGTTTTTTGATTTCATGGCAAATTTTAAATTTAGCATTGGGGATCCCTAATTGCACCAACATACTTACGATTTTGCTTTCTAAAGGATGAAATACGATTTTTCTGGTTTCTGACAAATTTTCAGCTTTTTTTAAAGTTTCTGATTCACTGGTTTCAATCGCTTTTTTAAGAGACAATATTTCTTCTTCAAATGAATCTATCTTCTGAAGCTTTTCAGAATAACTATCTCTGATAGAAATTAATTCCTTAACACTGTTCACATGATGCTTTTGTTGAAGACTGTTTATCAAATTCAATCTTCCCTCAATTAGTAACAGCCTTTCAGGATCAATTTCAATATCTTCAAATCTATTCCTGATTTCTTCAGAAATATCTTTCAAGTCAATCATATTAACCGAAAGTCTTTCTTTAATCTCATTAAAGCTATCAGTTAACTTTCCAATGGATGTAATCTGATTAATAATACTCTTTAAATTAGACAGAACACCTTTCTCGTCATTTTCAAAAATATCAGTAATCAAACTCAGACCTGACTTTATTTCCTCTCCATGACTTAATATATTCCATTCAGATTCAAGCGATTCCAGCTCTCCATCTTTTAGTTTAGCTTCAAGTAGTTGATTATATTGAAACCGGATGTAATCTTCTTCTTCTTTTGATTTTTCAGACAGGGATTCGATTTTTTTCAGATCAGAAGTAAGTTCCTTAAATTTGGAGAAAGATGCTTTATAATCATCTAAAATAGTTTTATTCTTACTTACACAGTCAATAAAATTCAATTGAAAGCTTTCTTTTGCCAATAAGAGATTCTGATGCTGAGAATGAATATCAATAAGCAAACCCGATATTTCCTTAAGAATATTCAAAGAAACCGGTGAATCATTAATAAAGACTCTGTTTTTACCATTCTCAAATAATTCTCTCCTTATAATGCAACTCCCGGGATAATAGTCCAGGTCGTTTAACTGAAACAGTCTTTCAAAATAATCGTCATTAAGTCTAAACTCAGCTTCAACGATACATTTGGAAGATCCTTCCATTATTACTTTTGCATCTGATCTTTGCCCTAATATCAATGATAAAGCACCCAGAAGAATAGATTTACCGGCACCGGTTTCACCGGTGATTACTGTAAAACCATCTTCAAAATCAAGATCAAGTTTATCAATCAGAGCATAATTTTCTATATGAAGTCTGCAAAGCATTATCTGTTGTTTTTTATACCCTGTAATCTATTGCTTGAAGCCGGATAAATCTCTGTGAGCAAATTATATACGTTTACTTTTTCCTGAGCCGGAGCTTTAGAATAAACATTAACCAGTTCATCTGCTTTCGTATCAATAAAATTCGCCAGTAAAGGAGATCTTGGTTTAACCTGTTTCGCGGTTTTTAATTGATTGAGAGATTTAGAAATGCCGCTTCTGCCTTTTTCAACATCTTTATACATCTCATCCAGGCCTGTACGATGATATTCGTAAGATAAAAGTCTGAGTGATGGCTGGTTTTCATCAGTCAGTACATTAATCCAGCCCCAGTGATTCTTATCTTCCTGTCCTTTCCATAAATCCCCGAGACTTCCCTGAGCAATACCTGCAATTTCCTGAGCTTTCTGAAAAAAAGGTGTACCTCCCAGTTTTGAAAAACTGTCAAAATCCATACCAATAATCACGTAAGCCCAAAATGCAAGAGTAGCTGTCAGATTGTTGTCAATCAATGTCTCATTAAAAGTCAGTACCTGATTTTCTGAAAATTCAAATGAGATTTCCTCTCTGATATTAAGCAAAGATGTAGTTAATGTGGAACCAAACACAGGGCGTTGAGACTGCATCTGAAATTCACAGGTATGGTTATCTCCTTCTCTTTTCTTAAAAATGAAATTCATCGAACATGATATCTTTTCATTTTTTTTTAGTTGCAGATTTGACCATTGATTAGATTTCATAAATGTCTCAACAGAAGTCTTGAAATTATCATAGATAGCCTTGTCTCCTGTCATCTGCTGAGAATTAACCTGTACCTTACAATCCAGTTCCTGAGCACTTGCAGGTACCAGCACAGTAAATAGCGTTAATGCGAAAACTGTAAGTAATTTCAATTTCATGTATAATATGCATAAATAAATTAATCAAACGCAAAGATATATATTTATTTATTATTAATAAAACAAATATTCAATGTATTTAAAATATCTTCGGCAACATCTTTCTTATCCTTTAAAGGAAAGTCAAATCTATAACCTTCTTTATTGATAATCATTATTTTATTAGTATCGTGCCGAAAACCTGCACCTTCTTCTTTTAAAGAATTCAGCACAATAAAATCAAGATTTTTCTTATCTAGTTTCAAAAGTGCATTTTCTTCTTCGTTGTCAGTTTCCAGTGCAAAGCCAACAAGAATCTGAGTATTGTTTTTCATCATACCTAAAGAAGATGCAATGTCTTTTGTGGGTTTCAATCTTAAGATTAAATCTTCGCTTCCTCTTTTCTTTTTAGAATCAAAAACGGTTTCAGGTGTAAAGTCAGCAACAGCTGCAGATAAAATGGCAGCATTCATATCAGAAAATATTTTTAATGATTCCTGGTACATTTCTTCAGCAGATTCAACATCAATCCTTTTTATATTCGGGTGAAATGTTTTTAAACTGACCGGACCTGATATTAAAAATACTTCAGCACCTCTGTTTGCACATGCTTCAGCAATAGCAAAACCCATCTTACCGGATGAATAGTTACCAATAAAACGTACAGGATCAATTTTTTCAAAAGTAGGCCCCGCAGTAATAAGGATTTTTTTCCCGGACCATGAAGATTGAAGAAGTAAAGACTCTTCGACATATTTAAGAATACCTGCAGGTTCTTCCATTCTTCCTTTACCAATATCACCACAAGCTAATTCACCTTCATTTGGTTCAATTATAGAGACTCCCCTTTTTTTTATTTTGACAATGTTCTCCTGTAACTCAGGATGTTCATACATATTCACATTCATCGCCGGAGCCACATAAACAAATTTATCAAAAGCCATAAAAGTGGTTGATAAAGCATCATCAGCTATACCATTGGCAAATTTTCCGATGATATTCGCCGTGGCAGGTGCCACAACCAATATGTCACCCCATTTGGCATGAGAAATATGGTCTGTGGAGTATTGATTAGCAGAGTCAAAGGTTTCACAATACAACTTGTTTTGTGATAATGTCTCCAATGTCATTGGTGTAACAAATTCAAGAGCATTTTTGGTAGCTATAACCTTTACTTCAGCTCCGGATTTAATAAACAACCTGACCAATTCCGGAATCTTGTATGCAGCAATACCTCCTGAAATACCAATCAAAACATGTTTCCCTTTAAGCATAAGCATTATTTATTAAGCGATCGAAGCCTTATTCTTGTAAGAACCTTTTTTGTATGGAGCGAAAATTCACCATTCATTATCCAACCATAATATCCTAAATCTTTTTTAAGGACTTCCTCTACAGGAACATCTTTATATTTTCCAAAATTAAAAACCTCAACGCCTTTGTCATTATAAATGATTTTACCTGCAAAATCAACATTCTTGTTTTGTGTAGAGAATTCAGATAAAAATGAAACATTATTTTCCAGATCCTGATACCTGTCAAGCTGAGCCTTCAGGACTTCATATGTTGCCTTCGTATCAGCTTCAGCTCCATGTGCACCCTCAAGATCCATACCGCAATAAAATTTATACGCGGCACTTAGTGTTCTCTGTTCCATCTTATGAAAAATAACCTGGACATCAATAAACTTATGTTTTGACAAATCAATATCCACATCATTTCTTAAAAATTCTTCAGCAAGAAGAGGTACATCATATCTGTTCGAATTGAAACCGGCAATGTCGCAACCTTCAAACTCTCGTGCTATCATCTTACCAACTTCTTTAAACGTTGGGCAGTCAGCAACATCCGCTTCTGTAATATGGTGAATATCTGACGCTTCCTTTGGAATGGGAATACCGGGATTAACTCTTATTGTTTTACTTTCCTCCTTGCCATTAGGATATACCTTAAGCCATGAAATCTCAACAATTCTGTCAGTTCCGGGATTAATACCTGTGGTTTCCAGATCAAAAAAAATCAGGCTGTTGGTTAAATTTAGCTTCATTGAATTGGTTTTTTATTAGATGCCATGAGGCTGCTTTAACAAAACAGCCTCATTCATAATCACTATATTTTATACTTAAAAATCTCAATCTTTGATTTATTCATTTATCAACATAGGCATTAATAACATCAATAAATCTTCGTTTTCATTATTTTCTATTGGTAAAAACAAACCAGCCCTGGATGGATCTGCCAGCTCAAGAGTAATTTCCTGAGTTTCAAGATTATTAACAATATCAATAATAAACTGAGCTTTAAATCCTATATTAATCGGCTCTCCCTCATACTGACACGTAATGCTTTCTTCAGCTGAGGTTGAGAAATCTATATCCTGTGAAGTAAGATCCATATTATTTTGATTAATGGAAATCTTAACCAAACTCGTTGACTGATTAGCGAAAATAGCTACACGTTTGAGAGTATTCAAAAAAGAAATCCTGTCAACAATAACTCTGTATGGATTATTCTGAGGAATTACAGCATTGTAATTGGGGAATCGGCCCTCAACAAGTCTGCAAAACATCTGATAATTGGAAAGTATAAATAAAACATTATTATCATCAAAAGAAACCAAAACATTGCCTGTTTCCTTAGGCAGAATCGCACGTAAAAGGTTAGCAGGTTTTTTTGGTAAAATCAGAGTGGATTTTTGTTCACCCTTTATTGAACTGTTTTTAAGCCTTACAAGTTTATGAGCATCTGAAGCCACAAAAGTTACATCTTCAGTTGTTATATCAAGTACAACACCATTCATAACAGGACGTAACTCATCATCAGCAGAAGCAAATAATGTAGTATTAATACCTCTCAGCAATGTGGAAGCCGGAATTTCAATATTCCCCTGATTTTCTTTAAGACCTTTTAATCTCGGAAACTCATCTCCATTCTGAGCTACAAATTTATATCTACCGTTTTGATAAAGTATAGTAACCTCAAGACTGTTTTCATTTATTTCAATTGATAAAGGCTGTTCAGTCAATTCACGAAGAGCATCAAGCAATGTTTTTGAAGAAATCGCGAATGAACCATCCTGATCAGAGCTAATCAAATCAAGAGATGTTACTAAGGTAGTCTCAGTATCAGAAGCTGTAGCAATCAATTTGAGACCTTCTATTTTTAAATGGAAACACTCAAGAACCGGTAGGGTGTTCTTAGAGTTTATCACACGGCTAATTGCCTGCAGATGACTCTGTAATGAAGAACTTGATACAGTAAATTTCATAGGTCGATTTTTATGGTTTTATTTACAAAAATACTAAAAAAAGTAGCAGCTGTTTTATCAATATAAAGCTTTTTTTTATTTGATTGATATTTCAAGATTATCCCAGGATAAACTGATATTTTCAGGTAACTCATCGTTAACTTCTTTATGAAGTCCCATATCGTGACTCATATGGATTAACAATGTTTTTTCAGGTTTTATCATCTCAATAATTTTAAGAGATTCATCAAGTGAATTATGGGAAATATGCTTTTCCTTCCTTAATGCATCAATTACAAGTACTTTTAAACCATGAAGTTTACCCAGTTCACGATCATCAATATAATTAAAATCAGTGAGATAGGCAAAATCACCAATTCTAAGCCCCAATACTTCCAGTTTGTAATGCATTAGTTTAACGGGAATTATACTGGTATTATTTATTTTAAAAACTTCATCATTAACTTCATTCAGTTCAAACACCGGAACTCCCGAATAAGGATTTTTAGTGAAGCTGTACGGCATATATTCCTGAACCTTTTTAAGAACTCTGTTTAATGAATACAAAGGCAAATCCCTTACTTTACAAAAGGGCCTCAGGTCATCCAGGCCTCCGACATGATCATAATGTTCATGAGTTAAAATAACAGAATCAATTTTTTTAATACCCGACCTAAGTGACTGGTATCTGAAATCAGGCCCGCAATCAATCAATATTGAGGCATCATCAGTTTCAATAAATACAGAGGATCTTAACCTGACATCTTTTGGATCTTCTGATTTGCAGGTTCTGCACTCACATAATAACTGGGGATTTCCTGTCGAAGTACCTGTACCAAGAAAAGTTATTTTCATATATTATTTTTAATCTTTAACACTAAGGCCATATGGTACGCCGCATGCCAAAAATTTTGTTCATTCTGAACAGTAGTTTTGCGAGACTCGGTATATCCGAAGTAAACTTCGTCTCTACTCTCGCTTCTTAAAACTTTCATTGACTTGGACGTTTTGTTTAAGCATGCTCGTTTCATATGATATACTCTATTTTATTATCAGAACTTCAGGTATCAGATTAATTCCAAAATCTGATAAAACATCCCTGCGGATTAATTCTGACAATTCAATTATTTCCTTACTTGTTGATTCTCCATTATTAACAAGCACAAGAGCTTGTTTCGGATGAACACCGGCATTACCATAAGTTTTACCTTTCCAACCGGATTTTTCTATGCACCAGGCAGCAGAAACCTTGTATTTTCCATCTTTTTGAAGCCATCCGTTAAAATCCGGGAATGAGGCTTTTATTCTAAAATATTCATCTGATGTTATTACAGGATTCATAAAAAAACTACCTGCATTTCCTGTCACATCCGGATCAGGTAATTTTTCGAATCTTATTGAAATTATCGCATTTCTAACAGCCAAAGGAGAAATATCACCGGTTTTCATTAATCTTGACTCCAGATCTCCATAGTTTAGTACAGGTACAAACTTTTTTGAAAGCCTGAATGTAACATAACAAATTATATATTTTCCTTTCAATTCTTTTTTAAAAACGCTGTTTCTGTATGAAAAGTCACAATCTGAATTGTAGAAACATTTAATCTCCCCGGTTTCAATGCTATAGGCTTCAGTTGAATAAATCAGATCGCCTGCTTCAACTCCATAAGCACCAATATTCTGAACCGGGGTTGCACCAACATCTCCGGGAATTCCGGACAGATTTTCTGCACCTGACCATCCCCTGCTAACGGCTTCATTAACAAAATTATCCCAGTTAATACCAGATCCGACTCTTACTAAAACACTTTCTGAATCTTCACTGACAACTTCGATTCCTTTAATACAGGAATGAATTAAAAGACCGGGAAAATCATTATCGAAAAGCATGTTACTACCTCCGCCAATTATATAAGAAGGCAGATTTGAAAAGCACGGATTATTAAAAATATTACTTAGTTCTTCTGTTTTCTCAAAATCAATCCAATAACGTGATTTTACATCTATGTGGAATGTATGTTTGTCCTTGAGGGATATATTTTCAAATAATTGCATTTCAAACTTTTTATTAGCAAAAATAGTGATATAAATTTTAAATTTGTATATCGTTTAACTATGTTTAGACTTATCCTGAAAAAATGCTATCTATACTAATTCCGGAATACAATCATGATTGCAGCAAGCTTGTATATGATTTATATACACAATGCGGTGATCTCAAAATTGATTTTGAAATTATTGTTCTTGATGATGCATCCAACAAATATATAACTGAAAATAAGGCAATTTCAGAATATCCTTTTTGCAGGTTTATTATCAATGCTGAAAATTCCGGTGCTGCCAAAAACAGAAACAAACTGGTCTTAATGGCATCCTTCCCATATATTTTACTCATGGATTGTGATGCACAAATAACTGATAATAAATATATTGAAAGGTATCTTGAGAACATTGACAAATCTGATGTCATCGTGGGTGGAGTAATGTACGACAACAAAAGGCCTGAAAAAGAAAAAATACTCAGATGGCATTATGGAAGAAACCGGGAATATATCAGCCCTGTGGTTAAAAATATCCAACCGTATAAATCATTCTCTTCCTTTCAATTCCTGACAAAAAAGGATATTTTGATTAATCATCCTTTTGACGAATCAATCACAGATTATGGTCATGAAGATACTTTAATAGGTTATGAATTCCTTAAAGCTGGCATTTCAATACTTCATATTGATAATCCTTTGATACATACGGGGCTGGAGGATAACGCAATCTTTTTGGAGAAGAGTCTGGTTTCGGCATCTAAATTTTTTACTAATCCTGCATTCAGACAGGATTCTCTGTTAAAAAGCATTAAGATATTCAGAGTTTTTGACAGAATATGTCATTTAAAACTCGATAAAACCGGATCAATATTGTTTAGATTATCCAGGAATTCAATGAGAAGCAATTTAATAAATTCAAGACCAAGCTTGTTTATATTTGACTGTTACAGATTAGGTTACATGTGTTTATATAAACAAACACATCAGCTATAACGAAGGTAGGATGAGCCAGCATTTTTCATCTTCAGGAAATGTACAGGGTTAATACCGGTTTTGATAATCGCAAAAAATCTTCTGAATACCGACAAAAAATTATAGATAAATGCCTTGTTTCCATACAGATAAAACGAATGCGCACCGGCAACCATGAGTTTTTCATCACTTAAAAAGGATTTATCTTTTCCGGAGCTTTGATAATCATGCTCAACTGTAAATACAGGGAAATACTTGATTTTAAGCTTCTTCCTCCAGCATTCAACCAAAAAAACGAACTCTTCTCCGCTACTCAACTTAGTACCCAGTCCAAATCTTTCATCGAAAAAAATCGATTTATCACTTACAGATTTCAATCTTATAGACAATTCTACAGAACTTACTGATTTAAACTGATCGGGTTTGTCCAGTAAAACCGGATAATCAGTATAAGTTTTATAGGCAGGTTGATTATCAGGAGTTTTAATTTTACTGCATGCAATATCTATATCTTCGTTTTCAAAGAAGTCCCTGACCCGTTGTATATATTCAGACTTAATTTTTATATCATCATCGAGTATCATTACAATATCTGCACTGGCATGACTCAGACAGTTATTTCTGTTTCTGCCCAATCCTCTGCCCTCTATCTGAAAAACGGATACATCATCTCTTAATAAGCTTTCAGGTATCAGGATGTCAACTCCATCAACTATCTGATGTGAAATTATATATGAAACCCCGGCTTCAGGAGGCAACAATATTTTTTCCACCTGGCTAATCCGGTTACCAAAAGTTGATATTAATAGTTGAACGGTTTGCATTATACAGAATTAATTATGACAAAAATAAAGAAATTAAGATACTTTGAACAACTCTGTGATTTAAAATATATATTTGTATCAATTGGTAAATGATGATAGTATTCTATGTTTGAAAACCTTACTTCCGGTATCAGTCTGATTATTAAATCATAACTCCTGAAAATTCATTAGTATGGAAAATCCTTTGATTTCTGTAATTGTTCCTGTATATAACAGGCAGGAAATCCTTGAGAGAACATTGCAGTCACTAATTAATCAAACTTTCAGACCATTTGAATTAATTCTTGTTGATAACAATTCAAATGATAGCTCCTTAGACATTTGCAACAAATTTAAGGACAATAACAAAGACCAGTCTTTATTCATTAAAGTTTTTTCTGAAGCAAAAACCGGAGCAAATGCTGCGAGAAACAAAGGTTTCAAAAATTCCGATGGTGATTACGTGTACTTTTTTGACTCTGATGACATTATGTTCCCCGGAAGTCTGGAGATTATTTACAGGAATCTGTATAAATATGATTTTCCCGAAGTTTTAGCTTTTCCATTCCAGATAAGAACTCCTGAAGGAAAACTTACCAAAAGACCAAAAAGAAATTCAAAAAAACCTGAAAGCCAATTATTTGACACGGTATTGGCTACGCATGGAATGATTTTTAAAAGGTCACTATTTGAAAAAGCCGGCTTATGGGATAAATCTTTATCGAGGTGGCAGGATTTGGAATTTGGTTTCAGGATATTACTTAATACTGAGAAAATTGTTTTTATTAAAGGAAATCCTTTATATGAAGTTTTGATGCACGAAAACGCTATCAGCAGCAACTCATACACAGACGACCATTACAAACTTAACAGGACAATTCAAAAAATACAGACAATAATTGACAGTATTGAAAATCCTCACTTTAAGGATAAACTACAAAGAGCTTTATGCTTCAGAATCGGTACTGTTGCGGCCCAGATTAAGCTTGAAGGTCATAAAAAATTATCTGAAGCCTTTCTTGGTGACGCTCTGAATAAACTACCCGAAAAAAATAAAGCCTTTTCCGGAAACGTTATTAAGCTACATTACCTGTACACCGGATCCGGAGGAAGAGGCTTCTGGAGGATAGCTGAGTTTCTGCTTTAGTCTGATGTTTTAAACAGCTCAACCCATCTGATTCCGATTTTTTCCAAATCATTTTCGAGTGATTTGTCAAAGCATTTTTTACTCATACTTTCCCTTAAAGCATTGTCAGATGCCAGTTTCAGTAATTCCTTTGAAAACAAATCAACATCACCCTGCTTTACGATTATTCCGTCTGCCCCATCCTGTATCATTTCTCTGATACCTGCTGAACTATCAAAAGTTACAGGTACAACTCCATAACTTTGTGATTCAGTTATTACCAGGGGAGCACCTTCATAATCTGAGGTAAGACATAATATTGAAGCTTTCCGGTAATAGTCCTCAGCAGGTTTAAAGCCTTCAAATGTGACCCTTTTCAGATTCATATCATTTGAGATTTTTTCCAGATGTGGTTTTTCTTCACCATCACCAAGTATTATCAAATGCCAATCATTCAATTTATCCTCTATTCTTTTCCAGATACTTAGCAATCTGTCAACTCTTTTAGGAACCTTTACAAGTCTTCCTGTATAAAGTATTATTTTTTCTTTTTCACTTACGGAAATGTGCTCACCGGAAACAGAAGGATTTGGTATGACTTTTATTTTTTCGATTGATTTTCCTTTAAACAGTTTATCCTCTAGTATTCTTTTATATGATTGATTTAGAACAACATAATAATCAGATTCATCAATCGCCAATCTGTAATTTTTAAATACATTGGGAAAAGCCATATATGGATTGATTTTGTACAAGGGGTATCTGAAAATCAATTTAAACTTTTTAAAAGCAGTTTTTTCAGTTTTAAAAAGTGATAACAAACTACTGTGGCCAAACTTTTCAACTTCCCAAAACGGGCATGAATGAAGAGTATTTATCAAAACAAAGTTGCTAATTTGACCCGATCCTTTTCTTATTTCTGAGAATACACCCTGATTAAAAACAAATTTTACATTATTCTTAATAATGAAATCTTCAATGAATCTGATATTTAGCTCAGAGTTCAACGCTCCTTCCATCAAATGAATTAAACGGGAATGTTTATGAGAAGCCATTTCTTCTGTCTTTTTATCACCGGAAACCAGGATGTGAACATCATATTCTTTGCTGATAAAGTAATCAACCAACAATGAGGTGACGGTTTCCACACCTCCTATTGCAGGATATGAAGGACATACGAACAAAACTCTTCCGGTTTCCATACTAATCTCTTTTCAGCGTTTCATAAATAACATCCTTTTATTTATGCCTTTAAAGGCAAAATAAAGAGGCCTCGATACTTTTTTCAGAATATATGTTTCAGTAAGAAATCTTAGTACTTTTTGTTTAAATCCAACTTTAAGATTGTGTTCTTTGGAAAAAAAATATATCTCTTGTATCCATTTACTATCACCTGTTTTAAAAGCATGAAGCCAAAAATCCGGGTATAACCTTTTAACATATTCAGATATTTCTTTTAGAGGAATGTTGAAATTTTTAGAAATATTTATAGTCTGACGAAAGACATTCCATGCGAAACCTCTCATATATTTATCTGCGTCTCTGGAATGGCTCTCGGATTCTTCCATTAATCTATAAACCATAAGATCATCCTTCATCATGTATAAAGGACTTCTTTCTAAAAAACATATAGTTAAAGGGAGATCTTCACAAACAATATCTTCCAGATCAAACAGTTGCGCTTTTTCTGCAAAAAAACACTTCACCCAATCAGCTCTGTAACAGGCAGTAGATAATACAACACGGGGGATTTTTAAACCGTTAATATAATCTGCCAGAGCATTCTTTCCATAGTAATCTTTATCAAACCAATCACTATCGATATTTATAGCAGAACTTTCATATTTTGATTTGGTTTCATTGAATATCTTATAATTACCATAAACCAAACCTACTTCAGGATTAGCATCAAGAATATCAACCTGTCTCTTTAATTTTAACTTATCGCACCAGTAATCATCTCCGCCACATTCAGCAATATATTTCCCTTTTACGTACTCAAAAAGGCCAAAATAATTTTTAATGAAACCTTTATTGCTTTGATTCAGAAAAAGTCTGATTTTTTCAGGATATTTTTTTTCGTATTCTATGCAAATTTCACGGGTTCCATCAGTTGAATTATCTTCCCCAATCAGGATTTCATAATTAAAAGGACAGTCTTGTTCTATCAGGCTATCAAGAGTTTGCCTGATAAAAGATACCTGATTATATGTTACTACAAGAATCGAAACCAACGGTCCTTTATTTTCCATATTAAACTATTTGATCAATACTTTTTTTATATAATTAATCCAGGTTTTTGCAGGCAGAATATTGTTCAAACCATTCATTGCAATTATCAAAGATAAGATGGCTATCACAATTGCGGAAATTATAAAAATCCAACCATTAAATATTAATGAAACCACTAAAGCTGTAGATATCAGGAGCAAAAATATAATGAAATAGAGAATATTTATTTTTTCATATTTTAAATCGCAGAGTGGTTTGACAATAAGATAAACCATTGGTAAATAAACCAAATAAGAAATCACAAATGCAATACCTGCAGACTCAACTCCAAACGTTTCCCATCCTAAACATGTTGCCGTGCAATATATAACAAACCAGATAAAATCAACCAGAAAAAATCTCAAACCTTTTCCTTTAGCAAGTAAGATGAAACCGATAGGCCATGTAAAAACTTTCAGGAATAATCCGAAAAGTTGAAAATACATAAGATTCTCAGCTCCGATAAATTTGCTGGAATAAAGGATGTTAAGTATCGGAACAGACAAAAATAAAGCTACTATTAGTATTGGGGAAGATATCAACAAAACGAATCTGGTTTGTTGATTTGCAAATGTTACCATCGATTTATTATCTTCAGACAGGCCACAAAGCTTAGGATAGTAATCAGCACCCATAGAAGCCAGTAAAGCACCAATATAAGTAAATGATATCGACCAAACCGCCTGAAATAACCCAAGAGTTTCCAGACTGTCCACTTTAATGATAAAACTTTTCAGAAACAGCATTGCTAAAGTAGAAATAATTCCGGTAAGCATTGTAAAGAAACCCAGCTTTATCATATTCATACCTTTCGTCATGGTTTCTCTGAAACTGATTTTTACTTTTACAAGCATCTCTTTATGAGAAAAAAACCATGAGAAAAATAAATTAATGACTGATGCTCCTATCAATGCAGGCACAATCCCCTCAATACCAAATATATAATATAATGAAACCGATAATACCAAACCAACTATCGCACCATATAATGTCGCTTTTGCCATCTTGAAAATCTGTCTGGTACCTTGTAAATATGCTACCTGTCCGGTAGATAATATACCTGTAAGAACTGCAAAAGAAAGAAAGCATAAATGCAGTGATTTACTTGAATCTCCAAAGAATATCCTGCTTGCAGGTACGCTGAAAATAATCAGCAAAAACATACCCAAAACTCCTGTATACCAAAGCAAACGTTTTGATACTGAAATTGCTAAAGCAAGCTTATCTTTATTTCCCGATTCGGATGCCTGGGATATTTCTTTAACCAGACTAAAATTAAGTCCCATTCCTGCGAAAGTTTTAAAAAAATCTATCACAGACTGGTACAAACCTACCAGACCAATACCATAAGTTCCAAGCAGAACGGCAAGAATTTTTGTCCTTAATACTCCAATTATTATAATCAGAAACTGAGATCCGCCAAATATACCTGTCGATTTTGCAATCTGGTTATATGAATTGTCATTTTCCTTTTCCACTTCAATCCTGATTGATTAATCTTAGAATCTTGCATGGATTCCCGGCAGCTATAGCATTTTCAGGAATATCTTTAGTAACAACGGAACCGGCACCAATAACGGAATTATTTCCAATATTCACTCCTTTTAAAATCATTACATTATCTCCGATGAATACGTTCTTTCCTATTACAACAGGCTGTCCGGGATAATTTGCATCATGCCTGTCTGAACCTTCTATATTGTGACCATCACTGGTCATAATTGAAAGATTTACACCTGCAACTGTATCATTACCAATAGTAATTGATGCTTTATCAGCATTTAAACAGGTGTTATTATTAAGAATTACATTATTACCAATTATTATGGAAGCACCGTATCCCCTTAAATCAAAATACGTATATGTGTTCAGATATTGCTGTGAATATCTGTAACCTATAATTACATTTGTGTCAAATATTATATGTCCACTACCATTAATCATTAAAGGCTGATTTAGTACAGGTTGTCCTTCGATGGTTACACTTTTACTCCAGATCTTCCTGTAGCACCTGATTCTGATATTATTTAATAAATATAGTAATGGTTTCATGATAAGTGATTTAGAAGTCTTTTCTGAAAGTAATTCTTGGCTGAATTTTACAACCTATTGATTCCTTGAATTCACACAGACCATAATTTGGCTTATTCCCTATCATCGCTGTTCCTACATCAATAATTGTGAAACCACATTTCTGATAGTGTAAGAAAAGGTTATATGACAAAAAATTCATCGTCCGCAATCCGGAATATTCAATATCATCTCCCCAATAAACTACCTGTGGTATGTTTTTTGTTACCATATATACTATCGCACCTGCTATATACTTATCATTAAGACTTACAAGCATGGATTCCACAGGTACGACTTTTGATGTAACAATCATCTGATCTTTGGTCATACTTAATGGATATCCCTTCATTGCCCTGTTTTTTTCAATAATATCATAGGCAATTGATAAATGTTCTTCGTCTTTCCAAAAAGCGAATTGCAGATTATTACTATTTGAAGCTGATAAATTTTTCCTGGCACTATAGGTCATTACCGGGAAACCAAAATCTTTAATGATATCATCCAGAACATAATAATAATTAAGATCCATTTGGTCCAGAATCCATTCTTTCTGGTATAGTACGTGAGTTATTTTGGTTATGAAAGACTCATCGTAAAATAACGGAGGTAAGGCAATTTTTGCACACTCAATACCTGAAGCAGCTAAGTACTCCTCAAACAATCCGATTGATTCTTCCAGATATTCAATTTTGATTTTTGAATTATTAGTTGAAAATCCTCCAAAAGGTGCAGAAAACGGACTGTTGATATTCTTACCGGTTTCACCATATATTAAGCCAAGTCTGATTTTATTATCTTTAAAAAAAAGATAATGAACTTCTTCACATTTCTGAGAGTTCAATTCATTAAAAGATGCCTTGTTAAAACATGGTATATCCTTAAAATAAGAGTCGTAGACCTTCTGAGATACTTCAATGATTTCCATACACTTGATTCTTGATTATTAACGTCAAAATAGTCTTTCTATTGCAAAATCAACTATTTTTAAAAAGGAATTCATTAATTTTTTCAAGATCTTCAGGTGTATCCACAGCAATATTTTCAATATCAGTTATGGCTGTTTGAATTTGATATCCATTTTCAATCCATCTGAGTTGTTCAAGCGATTCAAGTTTTTCCAGATTAGATTGTGGTAAAGAAGCAATTTCCTGCAATGTCTCTTTTTTATAGCCGTAAATTCCAATATGTTTATAAAACAAACCATTTTTTAGCCAGCTATCAGGTTTTAAACCTCTTACAAAAGGAATTACTGAACGGCTAAAGTATAAAGCCCTGCCTCTGGAGTCAATAACAACTTTAGGCGAATTAGGATTTATTAAAGACTCTGTTCCGTCTTTTTCAGTTATTTTTTTAATAAGTGTGGCAAGTTTTATCTCAGGAAAATTCAGAAAACAGGCTTTCAGACTTTCAATTTGAGAGGGCTGAATAAAAGGTTCATCACCCTGAATATTGATAATAACATCAAAGTCTCCTCCAATCTTCTGAGAGGCTTCCAGACATCTGTCAGTACCACTTCTGTGAGTATCTGATGTCATTATAACTTTCCCTCCAAAACTGACTACCTCTTTTTGTATCCTTTCATCATCTGTTGCAACCCATACTTCGTCCAAAACCGGTAAAACCTGTTCATATACTCTTCTGATCATTGATTTGCCACCGATATTTACCAGTGGTTTTCCAGGGAATCTACTTGAAGCATACCTCGCAGGTATCAATCCTAAGAACCTCATATTCTATCATTTATTATTTAAACAACTCATCCATCTTTGTATAAAAAGCAGGATCTTCACCAATTACTTTATAAACCACTTTATGATCTTTATCAAGAATAAACTTTGTCGGATAGCCTGTCACTCCATATAAAACTGATGCATCATCTTTTGTCTGATTATACAGTTGAACCCATTTCATTTCATTTTTGGCTACTGACTCTCTCCATGCAGCATCTTTATCGCGACATGCTATACCAATAAATTCTACTTTATTCTTATATTTTGCATAATACTCTTTCATCTGTGGAACGCCTTTTATGCACCAGTAGCACCAGCTCCCCCAAAAATCAATTACTATATACTTGTCCTTAAAATCAGATAATTTAACTTGCTTACCATCAATGGAAGTCAGGGAGAAATCAGGAGCCTGTTTACCTTCAGTAACTTTTTTCTGAGCCTGGTTTATTTCATCATATTTTTTGTATTTGGCATTCAGATTGTTTAAAAACTTACTATAATCTCCATTCTTAAGATTAACACCTAAAAGATTCATATAAACAGGTATTGAATCCATTGGAAGTGATGACATATAAAAAGCTGATAGTTCATTTTCAGGATTTTCTTTGATAAACTTCCAATTGTCAGATAAAAGATTTTGCTGTTTCTTATCCAACTCTTCCCAAAGTGAATCTACTAATTTCTCATCAGCTCCGCTGTATTGCATTGAATCTATTTTAAGCATTTGAGTAGTAAGCAACGCATCTTCGCTTAATGATTTCAATCTCATTTCCCCGAAAGTCTTGTTAATATCATCACCATCTACTTTATATATCAATGTGTTATTCTCAAATTTTCCCGAAATACCAATGTTTTGTCCCGGTTTCAGAGCTAACGTTATTGACCTGTGGTTAGCGAGTAGCTTTTTACCATTTTTCCTGAGTAAAAATGATTTCTTTGAATAAATCTTGGCTAAACCCGGACCTTTAATATCTAAATCAATAACCTGATTTGCTGATTGACAAAACAATGTATCTTCAAATACATCATTCTGAGCACTTAAGTTATTGACACTAATATAAATAGTATCATTCTCGAAATCTTTTACATTTAAAACAACTTTAACACTGCCTTTTACAAGCTGATCGTTCATGCTTTTTTCAGCGTTTTGAGACACCTTAATTTTTGTGGCAGGCACAGAATTTTTAACCTGTGCATTAAGCATAATATTAAAACATAGCAATGAAGCTACAATTAAAACTCTTTTCATTGTTTTGGTTTTTTTAAGTATGAAGTTTTTATTATCTGTTATTAATAATGTTATCTAAATCACTTATAAACTCATCTATATCACTTTCATCAGTATCAAAAGATGTTACCAGACGAATCTCGCCTTCGTTTTCATTCCAATAATAAAAAAACCATTTTTCTAATAGTGCCTTTGACACCTGTTTTGGCAATTTCAGAAAAATTGCATTAGTCTCAACGTTTTGAGTAAATGATATTTCGGGGTATTTTTTTAAATTATCAAATAACAATCCGGCCATCCTGTTTGAATGAACTGCATTTTTCTTCCATAAATCGTCAGTTAAATATGCTACAAACTGAGCTGATATATACCTCATTTTTGAAGATAATTGAGCTGATTGTTTACGGATATATTTTGCCTTATTAAATAGTTGAGGGTTCAACACCACAACACTTTCTCCCCCCATTAAACCGTTTTTAGTGCCTCCAAAACTCAGGACATCAATGCCACAATCAGTAGTCATTTCTTTAAATGAAGCATTTAAAAAAACAGCAGCGTTTGCCAGTCTTGCACCATCCATATGAACATACATTCCATTTTCATGAGCCAGTTTTGTAATGGCTTTAATCTCATCTATGGTATATACGGTTCCAAGTTCTGTACATTGCGATATATAAATTGCACCGGGTTGAGAATGGTGTTCTATACCAAACCCATGCAAATATGGCATAATCAATTCTGGTGTCAATTTTCCATTTGAAACCGGTATTGAAATAATCTGACATCCGGTACTTTTAACAGGTGCTCCGCATTCATCTACATTGATATGTGCGGTTTCTGCACATATTATTGAATTATAAGGCCTTGTAATCAACTGAAGCGATATTATGTTACTTCCTGTCCCGTTAAAAACGAAATATGTTTCACTTTGATTTCCAAAATTAAATTTAAACAATGCTTCAGCTTCTTTAGTCCACAGATCATCACCGTAACCAATCGCATGACCCTGATTGGCATTAATAATTGCATCCATTACAGAACTATGTACACCGGAATTGTTATCTGACGCAAAACTCTTCATATATTTATTCAATAAACCAGCTAGTGATATGTTATTAGTACAAAGAAACAATTTTTTATTTTTATTTGTAACAAGATTTATTCGATATCGTCTACCTATTAAAGACTAAAAAATAAAAAAACAATATCGTATGAAACGTATTTTATTTATAGCAACAATTTTTATCAGCGTCCTCAATATTCAGGCAGAATCTGTGAGTGATATTTTTAAGGATTTTTCATATGCCCGGAATGTTGAAAAAGTAAATCTTAATCGTTTTGTCATGTCAGTGATAAGACCATTCATATCACAAAAAGAATTTAGTGGCCTGAAAATAAAATCATTACAGGTTCTGGATTTGAGTGAATGTGACAGGCATGTAAAAGAAGAATATGGTGACAGAGTCAGATATGTTGATGATGAATTGTACGAAACTCTTATTCAGGTGAAAGAAGATGACGAGTTTGTAAAGATTATGGCCAAAAACTATAATGATCATTTTAACGAAATCGTCATTTTAGTAACCGGTGATGATTCAGCTTATATCAGAATTAAAGGCAGCTTTTCTTTAACTGATGTTCAAAAATTTGCATGTAACAATTGATAAATGGATGCAACTACTTTCAAAGGAGTATTTATTCCTTTACATAAGAAACTTTACAGAATGGCCTATCGCCTTCTTGAAGATTCATCAGATGCAGAGGATGTAGTTCAGGAAACTTACGTTAAGTTGTGGGAAAAAAGAGATGAGCTTGAATTACTCAGAAATCCTGAATCCTTTTGCATAGTAATGGTTAGAAATCTCTGCATGGATATTTTGAGATCATCAAGAAACAAAATGAACTCGCTTGATTTGCAAAATGTGGAAAAGTCTGACAGTTCGTCAATAATTACTGATTTTGAAACCAATGAGTCACTAAGTATTATTAACAAGATTGTCGAAAAAATGCCTGAGCAAAGTAAGCTTGTATTTAAATTAAGACACTATGATGATTACAGTTTTGAAGAAATTGAAGCGATTACAGGATTAAGCGCTGTCAATATCAGAGTTATTCTGTCAAGAAGTAGAAAGTTTATTAAAGAAAATTATAATTCATTCTATAACAGAGAATTGAATTATAAAGTAGAAAATAATAATGAATATTGTCTAAACATTACACTATAAAACAATGAGAACTCAACATATAAAAAAGCTAATTTCAGAGTTTTATGATGGGAATACCACAAACGAACAAGAAAAAGAATTGTATGAATTCTTCAGTAAGGATAATGTACCAGATGAACTGATGGATGACAAGAAAATATTTTTAGCTTGTTATGAAAACGAAGTGATAAACGTACCTGAATCCCTGGAGTTTGATTTAAACTCTATGATTGATAAACTTTCTGAAAATTCCGAAAATAACAATTCCAGCTATAGTGAAAAAGCAATATCAGAAAGAATAAATCCTGATATAAAGCCTCCAAAAAGAAAAAATGTATTTCTGTATTCGCCATGGACAATTATGTCAACAATCGCAGCATGTGCCCTAATAATATTTGCAATAACATTTGCCGTAGTTAAGAAAAATGATACTCAAAACTATGCTGATACTTTTAATGATCCGGCTAAAGCTTACGTTGAAACTCAAAAAGCTCTTGCTTTGGTCGCTGAGAACTTAAATACAGGATTTGAACAAATGGAGAATGCAACAAATAAAATTGAAAAATCCAATAAGATATTAGACAAACAAATTAAAAAGATTACTAATAACAAATAATAATAACTATATGAAAACAAAGAATATAATAATTGCTTTACTGATGGTTCTGATTACAGGCAATTGCTTTGCCCAAAATAAATTGTTTGATAAGTTTTCTGAGATGGAAGGAGTTACTTCTGTATTTATTTCAAAATCAATGCTTCAAATGATGCCTGGTATGAAAATCCAAAATGGAATGGACATAGGAGATTTTGCAGGAAAACTATCAGGTATTTTAATACTGACTTCTGAAAATCCCGGAATAGCAAAAATGATGCGTACGGAAACTTCCCACTTTCATAACAATCCGGCATATGAAATACTTATGAAAATCAAAGATGATGGATCCAATGTAAATTTTTATGTCAAGAAAAAATCTGAAACTCTGATTTCTGAACTTGTAATGTTGGTTGATGAACCTGACGAATTTGTCATCATACAAATGAATGGAAACATGACTATGGAAGATATTCAGAAACTTACAAAAAAGATGAAATAATTTTTTTATACTTTTTTTTACGAAAATCCTGTTTCTTTTTTTGAATCAGGATTTTTTTTATTAATTTTTTTTGTATTTTCGCATCGTTAATTTAATGCTATGAAAATAAATAAGAACAAACTGGTTTACATATCAATGCATGTATTACCCATATTGTGCGTTTTATTACTATTAATACTGCAGTATAACTGGTTTTTACAAGCATTTGAATCCACATCAAAAGATATGATGGAGAAATGCAAAACGAGCCTTAGGGAAGCGGCAGATATTGAATTGATTGAAAGAACAGATGTTTTAGCTGACAGTAAAATAAGTTTAGTCAAAGATACATTTGTTACTGACGGAGAAGTTATTGCTAGTGGTATGGCGTCTAAAACCGGAGATATGATAATATTTTTATATGAATCATCATATCTTATGGGTATTAAACCTGATATATCTAAAATTGATTCTATATATAAAAGTATTATTACAAATAAAATTGGCTTTTTACCGGAATATAATATTTCAATCAAAAATGATTCTGTTCAATTAAAAAACTTTCAGATTTCAGGTTTAATCAGTGATTCTACTAAGGGTAGAAATACCAAAAAAACAACTTCTGAAGTTAGCTCTAATACAAATCTGGTATATGATAGCATACAAGGTAACCATATTCTTATCAGGTTAAACAGTGTACAGGTAATTGAAATGAATCTTGATCTTAAATCTGTAATACACTACAAAGAAATACGACGCTTATTCTTTACTTCTCTTTTTATTGTAATGTTTGTTATACTGATTATCATTCTTCAAATAAGATCATTAAATAAAGAGCATCTTAAAATTCAATTTTTAAAGGAATATACCAGCGCAGTAACTCACGATATGCAGACTCCGTTAAACAATATAATGTACGTTTCTGATATGTTGAAAATGGGTAATTTTGATAAAAGCGAAGAGTTACGCAGCAAGTATTATAAACTATTCAAAGAACAATGCGAAAAACAAATCCGGAGTATTCACAGACTACTTCTTTTGGCAAAAGAAGAACGAGGTGAACTTGTTTTAACAAAGAAATTTGTAAAAATTAACGAATTTGTTAATGAAATAATCTGTTATTACAAAGAGTCTGTCTCAGTGCAAAACAAAGAAGTGAAGTTTAGTTTTATATGTAATCCGGAAAATCTGCAAGCCTGTATAGACAAAGACAAATTTGAGATAGTTTTTTACAACATGATAGATAATTCTATCAAATATTCATATGAATCACTAAATATTGATATTGAATGCCGGCAGGATAATAATAACCTCAATATTAAAATATCCGATAATGGTATGGGAATTTCAGCTCAGGATTTGGATGAAATTTTTAAAAATTTCAACCGGGGTAGCAAAGTTGAAAGAAGCAGTATTATGGGATACGGTATTGGTTTAAGTTTTGTAAAAAAAGTTGTGAAGGCTCATAAAGGCGATATTCTGGTTACAAGCAAAGAACATGTTGGAACTGAATTTCTTATTAAGATACCTATAGCTTAATACCTTTATTATGATTTCTTTTTCAAAGCCAGCTTTATTTTTGTTAAAAACCTGGTTTTTCCAACTATTATTTTCGCATTGCCACGAAACACAATAGAGTCCGGTAAATATTTATGGTTATCAGCTACCACAGTCCGGGAGAAATTTATATGAGCTTCTCCAAACTCACTATTTAAATTATTAGTACATATTGCTGTTATAACACCTTTAATATGACCTTGTTTATGTCCAAGATAGTTATCAATACGGACTTCTACAGGATAACCTTTTCTGATTTTATCTGATCCTTCAAAATTCAATAATAATAACCCTTTATTCACATATGTATTATGACCGGTTCTGGTAGTATTAATTATGATATCAGATTTTACTACTTCTGAATAATTAAAAAAACAGGCAATTATTATTAAACTAATTACTATAAAAAGAATTATCGTATTTCCCCATATGAGTATTTTACCGGGTATTTGATTCATCAGTTTTTGTACTTCCCCTGACCTTTTTTCTATATCATTTTGATTCATTCGAACATTTTTTATTAATTACCAAGCTCCAACTGATTCTTTACAAGATTGTAATATTTTCCCCGAAGCGAAGTCAGTTCCTCATGATTACCCTCTTCAATAATCTGACCATTTTCAATAAAAACAATTTTATCTGCATTTCTGACTGTACTTAGCCTGTGTGCTACAATGATTACAGTTTTTCCATTGTAGAAAGAATCAAGATTTTCCATTATTTCCTTTTCATTTGAAGCATCAAGTGCATTTGTTGCTTCATCAAAAAACAAAAAATCCGGATTTTTGTAAACAGACCTGGCTATTAAAATTCTTTGCTTCTGTCCCTGACTTAAACCATGCCCATCAGTACCGATTTTTGTATTGAACTTTAGAGGTAAAGAGTAAATAAAATCTTTAATATTTGAAATATTTACAGCTTTATTCAGTTTTTCGTTATTAATCTCAGTATCACCTAATGCAATATTTTCGGCTATTGTTTCAGAAAAAATATAACCATCCTGCAATACCGAGCCTGTACAATTCCTCCAGTAGTGAGGATTAATATTATTCAGATTAGTATCACCAATACATATACTACCTTTTTGAGGTTCGTAAAAACCGAGTAATAATTTTATCAATGTAGTTTTACCACTTCCGCTGGAACCAACGATCGCAGTAACTTTATTTTCTTCAATCACAAGATTCAGATCCCTTAAAATAAAATCTCTTTCAGCATGTTCATATCCAAAACTAAGATTCGAAATTATAATGTTCCTTTTACCGGATATCTCTTCAAGCTTTTTCATAGAATCCTGTTCCTCATCATTTTTGCCGTGAATCTCATTCAACCGTTCCAGACTAAGTTTTGCATCCTGGAATGTCTGAAAAAATCCAAGAAACTGATCAATAGGAGCACTTAACTGACCCAGTATAAAACTTACTGACATCAACATACCCAAAGTTATTTCGCCATCTACCACAGATTTAGCAGCAATAAACGTAATCAGAATGTTGGTAAGCTGACTAAAAAAGACTGAACCGATTTGTTGAATTTGTCCTAATGCAAGATTTTTGACATTAATATTAAATAATCTTACCTGAATTTGCTCCCACTTCCATCTTTTTTGATTTTCACAGTTACCTAGTTTTATATCCTGCATACCGGAAACCATCTGTATCAAATTACCTTGTTCTTCAGCAGAAAGTTCAAATTTTTTATTGTCGAGGTTTTTGCGGTATTTCATAAAAAACAGAACATACACAACGTAAATTGTATTTCCTAATAAAAATAAAGCCAGCAGGCTAAATTTATAATAACCAAGCACTAAGGAAAATACAAAAAAATTAATGAGTGAAAATAGTAAGGTAACCGAATTGCCTGTTAAAAAAGATTCTATCCTTTTGTGATCGCTTATCCTTTGTAATATATCCCCTATTGTTTTAGTATCAAAAAATTTCAGAGGCATTTTCATGATTTTAATCAGAAAATCTGAAATAAGAGATATGCTTATCCTTGTATTAATATGTAACAATAACCATCCTCTGATAAATTCCACAGATAATCTCGCAATAAAAATTAAAAGCTGGGTAATGAGGATGATTTTTATGAAATTTAAATTGCCATCTTTTATACCAATATCGACCAAAACCTGAGTAAGAAACGGTAAAATCAACTGTAAAATGCTGATAGCTACCATACCTACAATGATCTGTAAAATATGCTTCTTATACGGTTTTAAATAATTAATAAAAGGGATTATCTTGTTTTTTCCATTTGGTTTTTCTTCTGCAATATCAAAAAAGACATTTGTAGGTTGAAGAATCAATGCAACTCCCTTATTTCCATTTTCATTTGAATTTCCGGAACTTATCCAGTTATTTCTGATTTCATTTTTATCATACTTTACTAATCCGGTAGCAGGATCAGCAATTAAAAAAATCACTGATCCATTCCTTTTCCTTTTAATGTCGTAACATACAACAAAATGATTTTGTTTCCAGTGAAGAATACATGGCAGTGGGACATCCTCAATCAATTGATCTTCTGAAACTTTAACTCCGGTTGCTTCAAAACCTAATGAATCAGCAGCTTCACTGAGGCCAAGCAGATTAGTTCCAAGTTTATTTATTGATGCTCTTTGTCTTAAATCCTGTAAATCAAAAGATTTCCCATAAAATTTTGATATCATCAATAGGCAGGTTGGTCCGCAATCCATGGCATCCAACTGTGAAATAAAATGAAAGCTTTTCATTACAAGGGTTTAGATTCTTAATGCAATTGTATAATATTTCAAATTTAAACAAACAATTACATTTTATATAAATTTGCAGCTATTCTTTAGGATTATATCTGCATTTCAGAGGTTTGGAAAAAGGATTGTTCATATTTATTGTATAAGCTCTGCAATCCTGACAAACATATCTTAGTTCGCATTCTGAGCAAATCTCAATCGAATCCTTAGTTATGGTCCAGAATTTTTTAAAAGATTCATCTGAAATTACATCAGATAGCTTAGTGAATTGTATATTTCCGAAGCTTTCCTGCATGGAAGGACAATTCTTTATTAATCCGGATTTGTCAATTGATATTTTTTTGTAAAGACAATTATTAAAATTCTGAGATTCCCAGAATAATCTGTTATCAGCTATACAATAAAGCTCACCTGTAACACCGCATTTTGTCTCATTCCTGATTATCTCAGTAGTATATATTACTACAAGGTCCTCATGTTTGTAGATAATATTGTCTGCAGAATTACTTATAGTAACTTTTTTTAGTTTTGGAAATTGAATATTTAACTGAAGAATTTTGTTCCAGTTAATTTCCTCATTTTTCTGGAGTAAAAATTCGATTTTTTCAACCTGGCAATTATTTGCAACGATTAATGAATCTAAAAAATGAGTAAAAGGTATTGGATAAAAATATCTTATTTCAATAGCCTTACATCCCAATTCAGATAACTGACCAAGAATATTTTCTAAAGAATGTTCCGAATTTCTGTTAAAGTCCACAATTGCATTTGTAATTTGACTATCATCAGAATATTCAATTGTCGGGATGTCAGGAGCAATCGGCTTATTTGTTGTAAAAAAACCGAACTGATTATAATATAAGAAGTTGATATACTCATTGATTGTATTCCTCTCAATGTTAGTATAAGTATCTAACATTTCCAAAGGTTCATCAACTGTTTTAAGTTTCTCGAGATATTCAAAGAGCAACAGAGGTATAGGTTGAATAATATTACGCTGCAAATCGCAGACGACCGCCCTTTTTATCCCCTTAACAGGAATACAAAACGAATAAAGGTTAAAATACCGATACATCTAAATCACAATATGACTACTTTGTAAGTCTTTGCATCATTTACAGAACGTGAAATATACCTGTTTAACAGATTCTGACTATTTTCTTCAATTTCAATGCCGTAGAGAGACCTGAAATTAGAAATAGGATCTAAAATTGGATTAAAGAACAGGCGTTCTGCGTGGAAATTTATTGTTCCCATATTAATTATATTTAATAATCTTAAGGTATGATAACTACTCTTATATTTCCTTCACCATCTCTGATAGCAATCACGCGAACACCACCTTGAACCTGTTTCATTTCTTCACTTGAGATAACTTCAAAATTTTTCTTGTTGCTTTTGGTTGAATTAAAAATTGTTTTCATAACAGGGTGTTTTATAGTTTTTAATGCTGTATCTTATTTTTTACAAAAATAAGATATAAGATTGCGTCTATCCTAAAAAGAAATCTTAGTTAATCTGAGTAAAACCTTATTTAACCTGAGCAAGTTTTTAAATAATCATTTATATTTGCATACACCTCAATATGAAATTATAATGTTCAAGACTAAATCTATCAGAATCGTATCAATCGTTGGCATACTGCTGTTACTGGTACTGCAATATATCTGGTTTAAAAATTCTTTTGACCTTATGGAGCATAATCTTTTGGTAAAATGCAAAGAAAGCATTGATAAAGCTGTTGAATCTGAGTTATATGAAAGACTTGAAAAAAAATCTATTAATTTAAATGTTCAAGAAAAAAATATTTTAGATAATGATGACGTGGTTCTTACAGATAATCAAGTCAGTAAATCAATCGACATAAACACTAGCCTGCAAGAACTATCAAAAATGCTGGGTCTCCCCTGTTCAGTTTCACGCCTGGATACATTAATTAGCCAGAACCTTGATAATAGTTTGAATGAAAAGTTGAATTATACAGTAAAGATGGTTGATGATTCTACCAGAATTAAAAGCACTTATTCTAAATACACCTTATATAATAAGATTACAGAAGATCAATATTTAAAAGTAACTCTCATTTCACCTATTCGTTCAGTATTGCGGGAAGCACAGTTAATATTGATAATATCTTTGTTTCTGGCTGTATTGATTGGTGTAATTTTAATCATTCAGTTACAGGGAATGCTTAGAGAAAGTAAGTTTGTAACATTTCTTAAAGAATACACACATGCTCTTACTCATGAATTAAAAACTCCTATAAGTGGTATATACATGTCTTCATCCATGCTGACTTCCGGAAAGCTTGAAGGTAACCTGGAGTCAAGACAAAAACATTATCAAATATGTAAAGATCAAAGTTCAAAATTATTGAAAACTGTTGAAAGGATACTATTGGTTGCAAAAGCAGAACATTCAGCAATTATTCCGGACTATGAAGTAGTAACATTACAACCATATATTGAGAAAATTGCAGAGAGTTATAGATTGAATAATTACAGACAAAAAAATCTTGAAATTACTACCAGTTACAATCAGGAAAATATAGTCTGGAATTTTGATCCGACATTAATGGAAAATGTTTTGAGTAATCTCATAGATAATGCGATAAAATACTCAGAATCAACTATAAAAATTCAGATTATATGTGAATGTCAATCAGATAAACTCAAGATTCATATCAAGGATAATGGGTTTGGAATTTCAGAAAAAGAAATCAAACACATATTTGACAATTTTGAAAGAGGTAATAAAGTAGATATAAAAGGTATTGATGGTTTTGGTATAGGATTAAATTACGTCCAGAAAGTTATTAAAGCCCATAAGGGCTCTATTATGGTAGATAGTACAGAAGGCGTTGGCAGTGAATTTATAATAGATTTATATAAAAATTGATTATATGATCAAGTTATTGTTGGTTGAAGATGATGAAGTTTTGGGCTTCATTATAAAAGAAGGAATGGAACTTATAGGCGAATATGATGTTCAGTGGTCTGTTAATCCTGTTGAAGGATTGAGAGCGTATGAAGAGTTCCAACCCGACGTAATTGTATCTGATGTTGAAATGCCTATAATGAGTGGTCTTGATTTTGCAAGAAAGATCAGAGAAAAGGATGCCGATATTCCAATCATACTTGAAACATGCGTAACTTCCAGTAAAATAATACTGGAAGCATATAAAATCGGCATTGATAATTATATTAAAAAACCTTTTTTACCTGATGAGCTTCATGCTTATCTACAGGGACTTATAAAAAGGACAGGTATAAAATCTGAGGATAAATCAGAAAACATATATCATTTGGGAAATATGGGCTTTGATGCTAAATTACAGGTACTTCATTCATCTAATGGTGATGTTCATTTATCTATGCGTGAAGCATATTTATTAGAACTTTTGTGTAAAAAAATGAACCAGCTGGTTTCTAAAGAAGAAATAGCCGAACTTATCTGGGGAGGCATTAAGTTTTACACACAACAAAGGCTTGATGCATTTATTTATACGTTAAGAAAATATCTTGCTCCCGATCCACGGGTTCAAATTAAGACTATGCGTGGAACGGGTTATATGATGACTGTTGAATAAATATCAAAACTTGGTAACTGTATATTTTACCATTTGCGTCAATTCTTCCGGAGTAATTCTGTAAGCAGGATTAAATTTTTCGGAAGACATATAATTAATAATGCTTTTATAAAGTTGATAAACTTCAGGTTTTTCAAGGTTTCTATGTAATTGTGACATACAAATCAATAATTTGCCTTTGTTTACTTTAAACTCAAAAATTAGACCGAGTTTATAATCTCTTTCCATATTGTCAATCACCTGAACGATAGGTTTGTAATCGCTCTTCAAATTATTCAGTATCATTGAATTGCTGTTTTTTATAATATTCCACCATTGCCAGTTAGTGTGAAATTCTGTCGGGAAATCATTGAATATCGGATGTTCAGGATCCATAAGTAATCCTAAAGTGCCGGGAGAAACCGGTTTCCCATTGGATATACTTATTTGTTTAAACATGCCGTAATTCCAGAAATCCGGGATAAACATCCCCGGCAGACTATTATGAGAAACAGTATAAGTTTCAGGCAACAATAAAGCTTTGCCACCTTTAGCTAGATGAATAAGTAAGGCCTTATTAAGCTTATTACTTACAATCAGATCTTTAGGGGTTTCGATTTGCTGGTTGACAGGATATACCCAAACAGAATAATCATTTTTATAATTTGTGCTATCTATGCTGATGGATATTGTAAGCTTAGAAGCTTTTTTTACTGTTGACAAATCACACATGATTTTACCATAATGATTTACACCCTGGTTATCGATAATCTTGTTTTTAATGAAACCGTCCTTTATTTTTTTACCACTCTCGTCAGTTATTTTATAAACAATCTTATTATCAAATTTCTTATCTGAGAAATTTGCAATTTGTATATCAGCTGAAAATCTTTCTTTATTTGTCCAGCAATATTTATCAAAACCTAAAAGAGGCACAACATCATTTGAAAAACTTTTCCAATCTTCAACATCAATTACTCCTTTACTCTCCATAAATGCATCCAAAATGCCAACTAATGCTGTTCCCTGGCCAGAATAGTCTTGAAGATCAAGTAATTGATAACCAGCAAGCTTATCTGTCTTTAATGCAGCTTCTATTTCTGCCCGATAACAAATTGCGGATAACGCACCTGAAGCTTTTTGAAAATCAGTATTTTGGTCAAACATTCCTGATTTTTTTAATCTGTTGCTGAATTTTTCAAGGTTCCATGGTTTCAAAACACCTTTGTATTTTTTTATTTCTTTGAAATCAGGATATATTTGGTATTGACCAACTTCGTGACTTACTACAGGTATTTTTATCTGCGAAACAGCATTATCGAAATTAATTCTTGTTGATGGCACATTAGAGTTAAGTAATCCCGCCTGATATGAATCAGCAAAAGCATGAGTTAATCTTAAGTGTGTTAAATGGTTATCACCATCTGAAGGTGTTCTTGCTCCAACATAAAAGTCCGCACCTTCAAAAGGCCAGGTATAGCCGATATTTATATTCGAACCAATCGCATATAATGGTCTGCCGTCAGCTTTTTTAAGATTAGTCATTAATTGACCGGCTTTTTGAAAATCTCCCCATAACTCATTACCCATTGAAAACATTACAAACGAAGGATGATTAGCATAATTCTCCAATAAATGAATACCCTCATCATACATTTTAGAATACAAAGAATCAATATTGCCCCAATAAGGTAATTCAACCTGCATATAGATACCCAGTTTGTCAGCGGCTCTGAATGCAGCATCGGGAGGACACCATGAATGAAAACGATAATGATTGATACCATACTCTTTTGCTACACTCATCACCTTCATCCAGGTTTCTTCATCCATTGGGGTATGGCCCGTATTTGGAAAAATGCATGCATCATTCTTACCTCTTAAGAATGTAATTCTGTCATTGATAGTAAAATGATTGTCTTTGGTAGAAAATTTACGCATACCAAAAGTTACACTTTTACTATCAGACCAGGATTCATCTGTAGATCCGATCTTAATATTTATATCATAGAAACTTTGATGATATTCATCCCAGTAATGGGTGTTTCCTTTTAAATTATAAGAAAGCTCAATGACGGAATCGCAATCTATAACAAAACTTTCAGGTGCTAATTTTACTTTTACATCCCCTCTCCTTTTAGTCACTGTAAGCTCGGTCTTTATCTTTTTATTTATGGAATTGCCTACAGTCATTTTAACTTTAATTTTTTTATCGTTGATATCAGGAAACACCTGTAAATCCTTAATATAAGTCATACTTGAAGCTTCAAGATAAAAATCTCCCAGTATTCCATTCCAGTTTGTCTGAGTATCATCTGAATAAATGTGGACATTCCCATAAGGAGTATTTTTCAAATTATTGTCCACCATTATAGTCAACAGATGTTTTCCCGGTTTCACAAAAGATGTAATATCGTAGATTTGCGGGGATTCAAGTATATCAGATTTACCGACCAGTTTATCATCAATCCATAAACCTGATGATTTGGTTCTTTCCATGTACAAAACAATATGTTTGCCATCCCATTCCTGAGGTATATCCACTTCTTTTTTGTAAAACGCCTTGTCATTGTAATAATACTCTCTGTTCAAATGGCTTAAAGAAGTATCTTTATTGAGGTGCCCAATTTTTGCAATGTCTGTTGTGCCGGGCAAATATATTGAGGATGTTTTAGAAGATGTCGAATCACTTATCAATGAAACCGACCAATCCCCTGATAAATCAATCCTTGATCTGGTCTGATCACTTTGCTTATTACAGGAAAATAAGAAAGTTAAAAACAATATATTTATTAAAACTACTGCAGATTTAAAGTTCTTCATGATAAAAACAATGATGTTTGTGTGTTTATGGTATAACAAAAATAAACATTAATTGATTAAAAGCAATTAAATATCATTATTGCTATGCCGATTAGAACGTGAATACTAAGTACATATATAAGATTTAATTGTTTTTTTCAGAACAATACAGCTCAGTTATTAGTATTATATTTGTAAATATAAATTTCGGTCGGGGCTTTATGATTTATCCAATACATTTCGAACAAAAAATAGGATTTGACCAGATCAGGCAGTACTTAAAAAATGAATGTTTAAGTACTCTTGGTTCAGAAAAAGTTGATAAAATCTCATTTTCAAGCAAATATGAAACCATACTTGAGTATCTGAGAAGAGCTCAGGAATACCAGAATATATCAAACGAAGAAGATACTTTCCCGGATTGTCACTTTTACGATTTAAAACCTTCGCTAAAAAAAATCAGAATTGAAGGCATCTGGCTTGATGAATCAGAGCTTTTGGCATTAAGACAATCATTGGAATCAATCAGGAAAATTGTAGTATTCTTTAAAAATGAAGATAAAACAAATAAATATCCTTGTTTAAGTCTGCTTGCTTCTGAAACGCCTGTATTTCCTGAAATCATTAAAAAGGTTGATACGATTTTAACACCTGAAGGTGAAATTAAAGATAATGCATCACCTGAACTTTCAAATATCAGGAAAGAATTATCATCTACCAGCAACAGTGTTTCAAGAAAGATGAGTCAAATCCTGAGAAAGGCTCAATTGGATGGATTTGTGGATAAAGATACTGTTCCCGGTATGAGAGAAGGCCGGTTGGTTTTACCGGTTTCACCGATGTATAAAAGAAAGATTAAGGGTATTGTACATGATGAATCCGCTACAGGAAAAACTATTTTCATTGAGCCTGAAGAACTTGTTGAAATCAACAACCGAATAAGAGAGCTTCAGAATGAAGAGAGACGTGAGATTATTAAGATTTTGATACAGATTACAGATAAGATCAGACCATTTGCAATTGAGATGATTAGTTCATATGAGTTACTTGCTGAAATAGATTTCCTCAGAGCAAAATCGATTTTTTCGAAAACCATAGGAGCAATTAAACCAGATTTTATAAATGAACCATGTATTGAATATAATAAAGCCATACATCCCCTGCTTGACATTTCACTTAAAAAACAACAAAGAAAAATAGTACCATTATCAGTAAAGCTCAATGACAAAAACAGAATTCTCATAATTTCAGGTCCTAATGCAGGTGGTAAATCGGTTTGCTTGAAAACAGTCGGCTTACTGCAATACATGCTACAGTGCGGTTTGTTGATACCTGTTCATGAAAGTTCATTGACAGGATGTTTTGAGAGTATTTTTGTTGATATTGGCGATGAACAATCCATTGAAAATGATTTAAGTACATATAGTTCACATCTTTTGAACATGAAGTATTTCCTGAAAAATGGTAACGGAAAAACACTTATATTAATTGATGAATTCGGAAGTGGCACTGAACCAAAAATCGGAGGAGCTATAGCTGAAGCATGTCTTGAAAAGTTTAATAAACAAAAATCATTCGGCATTATTACAACTCATTACAGCAATCTTAAACATTACGCTGATGACCACGAAGGCATATTTAACGGGGCAATGCTTTACGACAGGAATGAGATGAAACCTCTTTTTTTGTTAGAAACCGGAAGACCCGGAAGTTCTTTTGCTGTTGAAATTGCCAGAAAGATCGGACTACCTGAAGAAGTGATTGAAAAGGCTTCACAGATAGTTGGTTCAGAGTATATTGATATAGACAAATATTTGCAGGACATTGTAAGGGATAAACGATATTGGGAAAACAAAAGACAACAAATCAGGATACAGGAGAAAAAGTCTGAGGAATTGTATGAAAAGATTGAAAATGAACTAAATGATGTAAGTCAGAAGAAAAAAGAAATAATTCTGAATGCGAAGAATGAAGCAAAAAAAATTCTGGAAAATTCCAATTCAATAATTGAAAACACTGTCAGGGAAATCCGTGAGACTCAGGCAGAAAAGGAAAAAACCAAATTACTCAGAAAAAACATCCAGGATTTTAAAGAAACTATATCCACAGATAATACCGACGAAATCGATTTTATTAAAAGAAAAATTGATAAGATCAAAAGAAAAGACGAAAGAAAACTCAATCCAAAACATAAAGAAAAGGATGTTAATCCTTCGCTTACTGTAAAGCCTATCCTTAAACCGGAATTCAAAATAAAAGATACTGTAAGAATTAAAGGGCAACAGGCTGTAGGCTCAATCTTGTCAATAAAAGAAGGCAAGGCAATGGTAATCTTTGGTTCGATTAAAACAAAAGTCAAAATAGACGAAATCGAACATGCTACTGTCAAAAAAGAAAATCTCAACCCATATACAACCATTGGCAGACGAACATCTGACGAAATCAGAGAAAAAAAATTACAATTTAAACAAGAAATAGATGTAAGAGGAATGAGAGGTGATGAAGCCTTGCAGACAATTACATATTTCATTGATGATGCTATAATGACAGGTGTCAGCCGTGTAAGGATACTCCACGGCACAGGAACCGGAGTACTCAGGCAACTAATCAGACAATACCTCGGTACAGTTAATGGAGTTAAAGATTATCACGACGAACATGTTCAGTTTGGTGGTGCAGGTATAACAATCGTAGATTTAGAATAAATGGCAGAAAATTACAGACTAACAGATTGGTTGCCAACCACAAAAAAAGAACTGGAAATCAGGGGTTGGAATGAAGTTGATGTTATAATCTTTTCAGGTGATGCATATGTTGATCACCCTTCGTTTGGTGCTGCTGTTATCGGAAGATTGATGGAATCATTTGGGCTAAAAGTCGCATTGGTTCCACAACCTGACTGGAGAGGTGATTACAGAGATTTCACCAAATTAGGCAAACCAAAATACTTCTTTGCCATTACTGCCGGCTGTATGGATTCTATGGTGAATCATTATACCGCAAATAAAAGATTACGTTCGGATGACGCATACACTGCCGGTGGAAAAGCAGGTTCGAGACCGGATTACGCCACAATAACTTATTCAGGGATATTAAAAAAATTATTTCCTGATACTCCTGTAATCATCGGAGGTATAGAAGCATCTCTCAGAAGGTTGACTCATTACGATTACTGGTCAGATAAATTAATGCCCGGTATTCTCATTGACAGCAAGGCAGATATGCTGGTATATGGTATGGGGGAAAAACCGCTTGCTGAGTTATGCAAAAGATTTATGGAAGGTGAAACTATTTCATCAATGAAAGACATCCCTCAGACAGCTTATATTGGTGTAAATGAAGGCAATAACCAGAAAGGAATAATAAGACAAAACGAATGGGTTTATTTACATTCACATGAAGAATGCCTGAAAAACAAGATTTATCAGGCTGAAAACTTCAAAATAATTGAAGAGGAATCCAACAAATATCAATCAAGCAGAATAATACAATCATGTGGAAACCTTGAAATTGTTGTGAATGGCACTTTCCCTCCAATGGAAGGTGAAGAGCTTGACAAAGTGCATTCTTTACCATTTACCAGACTTCCACATCCAAAATATAAAGGCAAAACCATCCCGGCTTATGAAATGATAAAATTCTCAGTTAATATTCACAGAGGATGTTTCGGAGGCTGTTCATTTTGTACTATTTCTGCTCATCAGGGCAAATTTATTACAAGCAGAAGTAAAGAATCCATTATTGATGAAATAAAGAAACTATCGGAGATGGAGGATTTCAAAGGATATCTTAGTGATTTGGGTGGACCGTCAGCTAATATGTATCAAATGCAGGGATTTGATTTGGGCTTATGCAGAAATTGTAAAAGACCTTCATGTATTTATCCAAAAATATGCAGGAATCTTAATACAAATCACAAACCATTAATAGACTTATATAAAGCAGCCGATGCGGTTCCCAGCATAAAAAAATCCTTCATAGGAAGCGGAATACGTTATGATCTGATTGTAGGAGAAAAAATATCTGACAATAAAAACGAAAAATCATTCGCTAAAGAAAATGACAAGAACTATTCTTATGAATATCTGGAAGAAGTTGTGAAGAATCACGTATCCGGAAGATTAAAAGTTGCTCCTGAACATACCAGCCAGAATGTTCTCAGACTTATGAGGAAACCAGATTTTAATCAGTTCAAAAAATTCACAGAAAAGTTTAATGAGTTTGAAGATCGCAGATTAAAACATGCTGAAACCGGAAGACAACAACTTATACCCTATTTCATATCATCACATCCCGGATGTACTGAAGAAGATATGGCTGAGCTGGCTGTTGAAACACGCAGACTTAACTTCAGACTAGAACAAGTACAGGATTTTACGCCTACACCTATGACCCTGGCTACAGAAATGTTTTATACAGGCCTTGATCCTTATACCCTTAAACCCGTATTCTCAGCAAAGAGCAAACAGGAAAAAACCGGGCAAAAAGATTATTTCTTCTGGTATGACAAAAATTACCGTGATATTATTATCAAAAAACTAAGAAAAATGAACAGACAAGACCTTATAAATAAGTTATTTGGATAAACCAAATAATCACATGCCTCTCCTTCTAATTTTAGGCCTTATGCTGTTTTCCAACGGTTTCTCACAAATAAAAACAAGATAACCGCCACCTCCTGCTCCCGGCATTTTCCAGGCAAGAGCTTTATCCTTGTAGCTATCAATTACTTCAGCAACAGCAGGATTCATCATAGCAGGAAACATTCGTATCTGTGCTTCAAAAGAGTCCTTATAAGATTGAGCAAAAGCTTCTAAATCTTTTTTCATTATTGCATCCCAGCATCTTTCAGCCGCAGATGTCAAAGCTTTTACATTTTCTTCATTTATGTAAGTTTCCTTCAGCAAATTCAGACCAGGCTCTCTGGGCCAAAGTAAAACCATATACAAATGGTCTTCAAGCCATGTCAAGATACTCTCATCATGGCAGGACTCAATTTTTGCCGGCCAGTAATTACCATCATAAAAGTGTCTGTTTAATCCCGGCATGCAAATGCCAATAGAATCCTGGGCACCGGATATTTCAGTTCTGCCAGGTTCATTTTCAAATCTGAAAAGCATTTCAGCTAATTTTTCAGGACGATCAAGCGGCAACTGATATGGCCATAGCTTTCTTGCCGCATTTCGTGTAGAAGTAGACATACCACACCTCTCCATAAACTCGATAGTAGGTTCAACAGAGATAGTTAATGCCCAGCCTGAACCATATTTTGAAACGTATGGCTGATCAATCCATGTACCTGCAAGATCAATTCTGAACGGCAACTGACAGTGAACTTCGCTTCTGATTGAAGTAGTAGATCTGGCAGGTAAGCCTGCTTCAGGTATTCTTTTTAAAATCAGATAATTAATTTCAAGTTCAGTACAGATTTTCTCTTTTGCAGGTGAATGACCATCTTCATTAACAATGAACAAATCAGGTTTAAAACGTCTTAAATCATCTTCGAAATCCAGTATTCCGGAACCGGTATTTATCCAGGCATCAGTGACATATTTGATTGACTTTACCATATACAACCTTTCCTGCTCAGAATTTATGGTATCCCGTCCTTTCAAGTCATGTATGGTTGAATCAGATCCTAAGCCAACATATAAATCGCCATAACTTGCTGCTTCTTTAAAGAAGGCAATATGCCCACTGTGTAGCATGTCATAACAGCCTGATACAAATACTTTCTTTCTCATTTGAATATAATTTACCTCTATATTTCAACTACTTACGATCAAATATATAAAGTAACACTTATAATTTAACAATATTAAAAAATAACAGCTTCTGACAATAACGGAGCTACTTTATCTTTATCTGATAGTATTAACTCATTCTCTGAAACAGGCCATTTAATACCTATAGTCGGATCTGCATAATTTAATGATACTTCAGAAGAAGGATCATAAACATTATCTACCTTATATGAGAAAATGGTTTCATTACTGGTAACCAAAAAACCATGATAAAATCCACGGGGAACAAAAAGCTGACGCTTGTTTTCTTCAGATAATTCCACAGCTACGTATTTTCCGAAAGTAGATGAGCCTTTACGCATATCCACTACGACATCAAGGACAGATCCCTTAATTACTCTTACCAATTTGGCTTGTGCAGAATTACCGGACTGAGCGTGCAATCCTCTTAATACACCATATGAAGACTTTGATTCATTATCCTGAAGGAAATGGATTTTGCCAATGTTTTTTTCAAAATCAGCCTCCTTAAAACTTTCCATAAAATAACCTCTCTGGTCATAATAAACCTTAGGTTCTATGATGAAAACTCCTTTTATAAATTGTTCAATAAACTGCATTTCAACGATTTGAATACATTTTTTCGTAATATTTCTGATAATCTCCTGATGTTACCTCATCTACCCATGACTGGTTTTCAAGATACCATTTTATAGTTTTCTTTATACCAACCTCAAAACTTGTCTCGGGTGCCCAATTCAATAACTCTTTCATTTTTGTAGGATCTATAGCGTAGCGTTTGTCATGACCAAGCCTGTCCTGAACATAAGTGATTAAATCATAATTGATATTTGATAAATCAGTCTTCAAAACTTTTTTATATTCAGAATTAGAATTCATCAAATCAATAATTGTATCAATAGTAAGCTTTACTATTTCAATATTTTGTTTTTCATTATGTCCTCCTACATTGTATATTTCACCATCCTTGCCATCTCTGACAACTCTGTCAATCGCTTTACAATGATCTTCCACATACAACCAGTCGCGAACATTTGTACCGTCACCATAGACAGGTAGTTTTTTACCTTCAAGAATGTTTTTAATAATTAACGGTATAAGTTTTTCAGGGAACTGATATGGACCGTAATTATTTGAACATCTGGTTATTGTAGCAGGAAACTTAAAGGTTTCCATGTATGCTTTAACAATAAGGTCTGCAGAAGTCTTGGAAGCTGAATACGGACTCCTTGGGTCAAGCGGAGTATCTTCGGTAAAATATCCTTCATCTCCTAAAGAACCGTAAACTTCATCAGTAGAAACCTGATGAAACCTTACTTCAGGTTTCCATGTAGGGTAACCGTTTTCATCTTTACCGGTTGACCAGTGTTTTCTGGCAACATCCATAAGATTTTGTGTTCCGAGTATATTTGTCTCAAGAAACAGACGGGGATTTTCAATACTCCTGTCAACATGACTTTCAGCAGCAAAATTGACAATCACATCTACAGGATAGTCTTCAAATATTTTATTGACTAAATCAAAATCACATATATTACCTTTTACGAAAATACACCTTTCGCCATCGATATCACCGGCAATAGTACCCAGATTACCGGCGTAAGTAAGACTATCAAGAATAATAATTTTAATATCCTTATAGCTTGACAACATGTATTTTACGAAATTGGCACCTATAAAACCGGCACCACCTGTAACGATAAAAGTTTTCAGCATAATTATTAATGTTTATAACAGTGACAATAAATATTGTCCATATGAGGTCTTTGAAAGTTTTTCTCCAAGGCTTTTTAAACGGTCATTATCTATCCAGCCATTTCTCCATGAAATCTCTTCAATACAGGAGACATAAAATCCTTGTCTGTTTTGAATAGTTGCCACAAAATTTGAAGCTTCAAGTAAGCTGTCACAGTTTCCTGTATCAAGCCACGCGAATCCCCTGCCAAACAATTCCACTTTGAGATTATTATTTTCAAGATATACTTTATTCAAATCAGTTATCTCATATTCACCACGGGGAGATGGTTTCAGAGCTTTTGCATATTCAACGACCTTAGAATCATAAAAATACAAACCCGGTACAGCATAATGTGATTTTGGCACTAACGGTTTCTCTTCAAGTGAAACCACACTTCCGTTATTATCAAATTCAACCACACCATATGCACTTGGATCCTTTACATAATAACCGAATATCGTAGCTCCGTTTTGATTTGAAGCAGCTCTTTTAAGCATTTCAGAGAAACCCTGTCCATAAAACAGATTATCACCAAGTATCAGACAGCCGGGTTCACCATTAAGAAAATCTGCACCTAAAACAAATGCCTGAGCCAAACCATTAGGTACTTCCTGAATCTTATACTCAAAATTCATACCGATTTCTTTACCATCACCCAACAGATCCCTGAACATAGGCAAATCTCTTGGGGTTGATATAATAAGAACCTCCCTGATACCTGCTAACATCAATGTTGAGAGCGGGTAATATATCATTGGTTTGTCATAAACAGGCATTATTTGTTTTGAAATTGCCTTAGACAAAGGGAAAAGACGGGTTGCACTCCCGCCCGCAAGTATAATTCCTTTCATATGTTCTATTTAATCACAATGATATTTAAATACGACTATTTCAGAACAGGTAATTACAAATCATTGTTTTTGTACTTCAGATTTTTGAATTTCTACAAAAATATGACTATTTATTAAGATACCAATTGTAAAGCGTCGAAATACCCTGATTGATTTCAATTTTATGATGCCAGCCTAATGAATGTAATTTAGAGGGATCAGTTAATTTTCTCATTGTTCCATCTGGTTTTGTGGAATCAAAAAATAATTCACCTTCATAACCGACTATCTCTGAAACCAGGATTGCAAGTTGTCTTATACTTATTTCCTTGCCTGTACCAATATTTATATGACAATTCTTAACCTCAGTATCCTGGCCTTTAACATCTTTAAAATCAACTTTTTCCATTATAAAGACACAGGCATCAGCCATTTCTTCACTCCACAGGAATTCTCTTGTAGGCTCTCCGGTACCCCAAATGGCTATTTGGTTTTTGGAAACTCCGTATTTTTCTAATTTGAAAAGTATCTCCGATAAATCAGCATTGCCGTCAACTCCCTCTACAGGATATCTGTTGAAATCATTTCTTAAACTTTGATAATCATCATTCATCAGGCACTTACCCAAATGAGCCTTTCTGATTAATGCCGGAAGCACATGACTTTTTTCCAGATTGAAATTATCATTTGGTCCGTAAAGATTCGTTGGCATAACAGCTATAAAATTGGTTCCGTATTGAAGATTGAAGCTCTCACACATCTTCAAACCTGCAATTTTAGCAATCGCATATGGCTCGTTAGTGTATTCCAATGGAGAAGTTAACAACGTATTCTCAGACATAGGTTGAGGAGCATCTCTTGGATATATACATGTACTGCCTAGAAACAGGAGTTTTTTAACTCCGTATTTCCATGAACTAATAATTATATTGTTTTGTATCTGAAGGTTGATGTAAATAAAGTCAGCTCTGTAAGTATTATTGGCAATTATACCACCCACATGAGCAGCAGCCAGAAAAACATATTCAGGTTTCTCTTCACTAAAGAATTTTTCTACAGCACTTTGATTTGTAAGGTCAAGTTCAGAAATTGAACGTAAAACGAAATTTGTATATCCTCTTTTTTTTAAATTATTCAAAATAGCAGAGCCAACCAATCCTAAATGACCTGCAACATAAATCTTAGCTTCTTTTTCCATTTTATCATTCAAAATAATTCATAATGCGGTATCCGCCGTCTCTAAGGTAGTTCTCCTTTTTCATAAGTTTTATATCACTCATAATCATATCATTACACAATGATTTTAAATCATATTCAGGTTTCCAGCCCAGTATGTTTCTGGCCTTGGATGCGTCTCCTATCAATAGTTCCACTTCAGTAGGTCTGAAATAATTCTTATCTACTCCTACAAAGATTTCTCCTCTCCTTTTTAATAGTTGTTCAAGATATTCAGCACCGACAGTCTTTGTAAAAATATTTTCATCTACAGAAACCAGATAACCTTTCTCATCAAGACCATTTCCCCTGAATTCGATACTAACACCAATTTCAGAAAAAGCCATCAGAATAAAATCACGGATTGTAGTTGTAATACCTGTTGCTATAACGTAATCATCAGGTTTGTCCTGTTGTAGTATAAGGTACATTGCTCTGATATAATCTTTAGCATGTCCCCAGTCTCTTTTGGAAGATAAATTACCCATATAAACACTTTTCTGCATACCAAGAACAATTCTTGAAACTGCTCTTGTGACCTTTCTGGTTACAAAGGTTTCACCTCTTAAAGGAGATTCATGATTAAAAAGTATGCCATTGCTTGCATGCATTCCGTAGGCCTCCCGATAGTTTACAGTAATCCAGTAAGCATATAGCTTTGCTACTGCATAAGGACTCCTGGGATAAAATGGTGTGGTTTCTTTTTGTGGTATTTCCTGAACCATACCATATAGTTCAGAAGTCGAAGCCTGATAAATCCTGGTCTTTTTAGTAAGTTCCAGTAATCTGACAGCCTCAAGTATTCTTAGAGTACCTAAACCATCAGCATTCGCAGTATATTCAGGTGTATCAAAGCTTACTTTTACATGGCTCATTGCAGCAAGGTTATAAATCTCGTCAGGCTTAATTTCACCAATAATTCTGGTAAGATTCAGGCTGTCTGTCAAATCTCCGTAGTGAAGTACCATCCTTCTGTCTTCCTCCCAGGGAGCCTGATAAAGATGATCAATCCTGTCTGTATTAAACATGGAGGATCTTCTCTTAATACCATGTACAATGTATCCTTTTTTAATAAGATACTCTGCAAGATATGCACCATCCTGACCGGTGATTCCTGTGATTAAAGCTACTTTTGACATATTATTATAAATATTAATTCTGATTTATTTTTCGTGAAACATCAAATTTCTTAAAAGGTGAATTATTACTGTTATACTCACTTATAATTTCCTTGAGACTAATTATCGTATTGTCAATATCTACTATATCAGCGTAATGTATGGTTTTATTAATTGACTCCAAAACATATTGATAATCATATTGCCTTACCTTAGCAACAGTAATTTTTTCATGTGTCGTAGGTAGGGTTTTTTCTTTGTCATTTAACAGCTCTTCATAAAGTTTCTCACCGGGTCTTAATCCGGTATAAACAATTTTAATATCGGTTTCCGGTTTACGCCCTGACAAGATTATCATTCTCCTGGCTAATTCCTTAATCTTTACGGGTTTACCCATATCAAAAACGTAAATTTCTCCATTATTACCCAAAACAGAGGCTTCAAGAACCAGTCTGCAGGCTTCAGGTATTGTCATAAAATATCTTTCAATTTCAGGATCTGTAACAGTTACCGGTCCACCTGCTTCAATTTGTTGTCTGAAAAGAGGTATAACTGATCCGTTTGATCCAAGCACATTACCAAAACGGGTAGTCAGAATTCTCATTTTGCTACCTTCATTCTGAATTTTTCTTGCAACAGATTGCACATATATTTCAGCCATTCTTTTTGATGCCCCCATTACATTAGTTGGGTTTACAGCTTTGTCAGTTGAAATCATTACAAAGCACTCAACATTATTTTGAATCGCCATATCACACAGGAATTTTGTGCCTTTAACATTCACTCTTATCGCCTCACAGGGATTTTCTTCCATTAATGGAACATGTTTATAGGCAGCAGCATGAAAAACGATATCAGGATGATAAGTATCAAATACCTGTTTTAATCTGTGTTCATACCTGATATCACCAATAACAGGAACAAAATTGATTTTATTTTTCTGACTTTCAAGTTCGATTCTCAAATCATGCATTGGTGTTTCTGCAGTATCATAAAGTATAAGCATTTTGGGACTTAATCCGGACAATTGCCTTACCATTTCACTGCCAATAGATCCGGCTGCACCTGTGATTAGTATAGTTTTGCCTGAAGTCTGATTTCTAATCTTCTCTAAATCAATAACTATCTCTGCCCTTCCCAATAAATCTTCAAGCTGAATATTCTTTATTTGGTATTTTTTTTCATCGTCATTCCTGATTCCCTCCAAAGGTGGAGTGACCAGTAATTTCATTCCTTTGTCAACCATAGATGAAATAAAATCTTTTTCCTTGCTGACACTCATATAATCAGGAAAAAGAATTGTAGAAACATTGTGTTTTTCAAGAATATAGTCTATATCATCATTGGGCATATAATAAACAGGCTTATCCATTATTCTGGTTTTTCTTGCATCTTTCTGTCTGGTAATAAATGCCTGAACGTTAAGATTTAAATATTCACTTCTTTTAATCCAGCCAGCCAAAGCAAGACTATGAGGGCCAAACTCGTAAATCAAAGTTTTTTCCCTCTTTTTATTAGCCAGCGACCTTGAAAAATCGTAAGTATAGATAACCAGAAACCTTACAAAAAGAGAAATAAATAATGTTATTAAAAAAGTATATGTAACAACAAACTCAGCAGATATTTTCGGATATCCGATTATTTTTAAAAAAAATAAAAGCAAAATACAGGATATTGAAACCGATACAAAGACTCTCCAGATTTCTTTTATTGTAGTGTGACGATTCAGATTTGAATAAGTCCTCAACAAACTGAACGTAAATAAATTAAAAATCAAGAATGCAATTTGAGCCTGAAAAAGCCGTAACAGACTTAGCTGAGTATAATCAGTTGTATAGTTGTATATAAAAACAGAAAGTGATAAACCAAATATACTTATAATTAAATCTACAAAAAGAACAATTCGTCTGTGTTCAAGAGAAAACTTCAATAGTTTCTTAACAGTTTTTATTAACCACGATTTAAGGTCTTCCATAAGAAATATTTTAAATTAAAAACCAGCCCGACCAAATTAAAAAAAACAATAATCTGTCTTGCTTATCCATGGAGATCAAAAAATTTGGGACGTAAAGAGCTACAAATATAAATATAAAAAAGTAAACATTAACGAATAGGATTAAAATACATTATGTTTGAATATCTTTTTTTATTTTGTTTATTTATATTTTTGACTTTAAATTATTTGCAAATAATCAAAATGAACAAAATCATATATTTTACCTTGTTTTTTATGTTTTTATGCACTTCAGGCTATACGCAACACTACAAGATGCATCCTGAAATCCCTTTTGACAGTTCTTACAATACAACAAACGAATTAAAAAAACATCAAAAAAAATATCCTTATATAAGTTTACCTTTTTTTAGCGAAAACAACGATATTGAGTATCATTATAATGTTGTTTATGAACAGTTTGACAAAAGAGAACTTCATCTTGATATTTTCAAACCAAAAAATAACAATAAAGAAATTCCCGTCGTTTTACTAATACATGGAGGTGGTTGGCGGTCAGGCGATAAAAACATGAACCACTATATGGCAAACCTGTTTGCCGGTAAAGGATTCGCTGCAATTTCTGTAGAATACAGATTGTCAATGGAGTCAGGATACCCTGAAGGTCTGAAAGACATTGTTACTGCTATAAGATGGACTAAAGCAAATGCCGATAAGTATGGTTTCGACAAAAAACGGGTTATACTTTTGGGTTGTTCTTCAGGAGGACAAATGGTTTCTTTATTGGGGAGTATTAATAAAAAAAAATCCCCTTACAGGTCAGATAAATACTATAAATATACGGATGATGTATTTGCTGTGATTGACTTTGACGGAGTACTTGCATTTATCCACCCTGATTCCGGTGAAGGTAAAGATATTCCGGGGAAACCTTCTGCTGCAACAGCATGGCTTGGAAGTTCATTTAATGATAAACCTGAATTATGGTATGAAGCATCGGCATTGACTCATGTAAATAAAAAAAGTGCGAATTTTTTATATGTTAACAGCATCCAGCCTCGTTTTAGTGCGGGACAAAAAGACATGATGAAACTCCTTGATAAATACGGCATTGTTAATGAAGAGTATATGATCAAAGATGCACCACACTCCTATTGGCTGTTTTCACCATGGGTTGAAACAGCTGTCGATTACTCAGTTAAGTTTCTGAACAAAGTATTGTAACTTTTTGTTTCATTTATCCCGGATATAAATCATTTTTTCTGACATCTCCGCAAAGCAGCCGGGTTAGCGCACCGTAATTAAATAATTAGTCTTATTTTTGCTTAAATGTTTTTCTTTTATGTTAGTTGGTGAAACCAAATATTTAGATTACTCTCTTTTGGACGGTTTGCTGGGATCAGGGCTTGACTTTGCGATATACAGTTTACCCGGTTCTGAACAACTGAATATGATTGTTCAGATTAACGATCATGCCAAATGTTTATATAGTTATTCAGACGTCGATCCTGCCGAAGGTTTCGTCATCTCTCCTTTTGATATAAGTTCAGAAAATCCGATTATGCTTATTAGAAATGATCTGAAGTTCGAGAATGAATATCAGATATTCAGCTGGATCGAAGAACAAGGTTTTGATATTAATCAAAATGTCTGCAAAAATGATTATGGACCTTTACTCAGTACAGATGAATACGGGAGATATTGTAAAACATTTGATAGATTCAAATCATTTCTGACTGATGGAGTTTGTGAGAAAATCGTTTTGTCAAGAAAAAAAGCAATTATAAAACCTGAAAATTTTTCGTTGGGAATGACATTCAGGAAAGCTTTTGAATCATACCCTGAGGCTATGGTATGTATGTTTAAAACAATTCATTCAGGTACATGGTTAACAATAACACCCGAAATTATTATTTCCGGAAAAGGCGATGACTGGCAAACGGTTTCACTTGCAGGAACAAAATTTGATGATAACGGTAATGAAAACATATGGGACAATAAAAATGTAAATGAGCAGGAAATTGTAACTTCATTTATTCGAAAGAAGCTTCTTGAAAAGGAAATTACATTTACAATGAATGGACCTTATACGATAAAAGCCGGCAAATTGAAACATCTGAAAACGGAATTTAAAATGAATTTACGTTTTAACAGTTATTTAAGTGACTTGCTGTTCTCTTTACACCCAACTCCTGCAGTCAGCGGATATCCTAAAGACATCGCTATGGAAATCATAAGAAGTAATGAAGGCCACGACAGGAAGTATTATTGTGGCTTTTGCGGTCCTATATCCAAAAATGGAGAAACCAGCCTTTATGTAAATCTGAGATGCATGGAAATCACTGATAATGCTTTGATACTATATGCCGGCGGTGGTTTGATAGATGATTCTGAGATTGAGAATGAATGGGAAGAAACTGAAGCTAAGTTTAATACGATGCTTTCCATAATTGATAAATGAAAAAAATGTTTTCATCAAAAAAAAATGTAGTTCAGACAATTGCATTATTGAAAGCTTTTGGGATCAATGATGTGGTTATGTCACCGGGGTCAAGAAATGCACCTCTGCTTCAGGGCTTTGCTATAGATCCTTTTTTCAGATGCCATTCGGTTGTTGATGAAAGAAGTGCCTCTTTTTATGCAATAGGAATAATTTATAAGACTAAGAAACCAGTTGTAATATGCTGTACATCAGGAACAGCATTATTAAATTATCACCCTGCAGTAGCTGAAGCCTATTATCAGAAATTACCTTTAATTGTAATTTCGGCAGACAGATCTCCTGCATGGATTGGTCAGATGGATGGACAGACAGTACCTCAATATGGAGTTTTTAGAAGTCTTGTCAAAAAATCCGTTCAACTGCCTGAAATTAATAATGAAGAAGACAACTGGCATTGCAACAGACTTCTGAATGAGGCTCTGATAGCTTGTCAAATGAATTGTCCGGGGCCCGTACATATAAATATTCCGATATCAGAACCATTATTTGATTTTAGCCTGGAAGAATTACCTGAATCGAGAAAGATTAATCAGGTTAAAGCAGTAAATGATATATCTTACGAAGACTTAACTCAACTTGCTGAAATCTGGAAAAAGTCAGGTAAACGCATCATTATGATTGGTCAGAGGAGCATTGAAAACACTTTTGATCATCTTTTGAAATCAAATAAAAACGATTTCGTTTTACTGGATGAGCATTTGAGTAATTCTGTTTTACACGACGACATCTACAATTTTGATGCAATCCTGTCGGGGTGTGACTCTGATAATATAATGAAGTTTGCACCTGAATTGCTGATTACTTTTGGTGGACATATAGTCTCAAAAAGAATTAAAAATCTTCTGAGAAATAATCCACCTGAATATCATTGGCATATTTCAACATCAGATGAAATACCTGATACATATAAATGTCTTACTCATTATATAAATTCGACTCCTGAGATTTTCTTCAGTAAACTTGAAAAACACATTGAGGAATGTCATGAAACTGACTCTGAATACATTTCGATGTGGCAAAAAGAATCATCTGTGGTTAAAAGCCCTGACTTCAACTTGCCTTTTTCTGACATTGTCGTTACCGGAAAAATCATGAACTCAATGCCTTCGGATTCAGTATTATTTGTTGCAAATAGTTCATCTGTAAGAAATATTCAACTATACGAAAAGAAAAAAACTTTAAAAGTTTTTTGCAACAGAGGCACAAACGGCATAGAAGGAACATTATCAACTGCTATAGGTTATTCTACCATACATGAAGGTGAAGTTTTTCTTTTAGTCGGAGATCTGAGTTTCTTCTATGACTTAAATAGTTTGTGGAATTACAAAGTACCGGGAAATCTGCATATTATTCTAATTAATAACGGAGGTGGCGGGATATTTCATCTTTTACCGGGATTGGAAAAGGCAGAATCTCTTGAAAAATATGTTAGTGCAAGTCATTCAAAAGATGCACGCAAGTGGATTGAAGCGACAGATTTGGATTACCTGAAAGCAGAAAACATTGAGGAACTTGACAGTGTGCTATCTGAATTTTTTAGTAAAAATCGGAATAATGGAGTTTTACTGGAAATTTTCACAAACAAAATTAATAACAAAAAAGCTGTAGATCAGTACTACAATAATCTAAAACAAAACAATCATGTCATCTGAAAGAAACTGGGAAATAATCAAACAGTACGAAGAAATAAAATTCGAGTATTTCAATGGTATTGGTAAAATTACGATAAACAGACCAAGATACAGAAATGCATTCACACCATTGACATCAGCTGAAATAAGTGATGCTTTGAGAGTATGCCGTGAAAATACTGATATTTATGTAGTTGTTCTTACCGGTGAAGGAGACAAAGCATTTTGTTCAGGCGGTGATCAGAATTATAAAGGTAAGGGAGGGTATATTGACAAAAACGGAGTTCCTAGATTAAATATACTAGATGTACAGAAACAAATAAGATCTTTGCCTAAACCGGTCATTGCAATGGTAAATGGTTTCGCTATAGGTGGAGGTCACGTATTACATGTTGTTTGTGATATATCAGTTGCATCTGAGAATGCAATATTTGGTCAGACAGGACCTCGCGTCGGAAGTTTTGATGCAGGATTCGGATCATCATATCTTGCCAGTGTTGTCGGACAAAAGAAAGCAAGAGAGATTTGGTTTATGTGCAGGCAATATTCAGCTCAGGAAGCTCTTGAGATGGGTCTTGTGAATAAAGTTGTACCATTTGACAAGCTTGAAGACGAAGTGGTTGAATGGGCAGAAACCATGATGCAACATAGTCCTCTTGCTTTACGTATGATAAAAATGGGATTGAATGCCGAACTTGACGGGCAGGCAGGAATACAGGAACTGGCCGGAAACGCCACATTATTATATTACATGACTGAAGAAGCTCAGGAAGGTAAAAAAGCATTTCTTGAAAAGAGGAAACCAGACTTTAAAAAATTCCCGAAGTTCCCCTGATTGAGGATTGAGTATTAATAAACCAGTACTTTGAATGAACAATCCTTTGGAATACGGCATTCCATATGGTTCTTTCGTAATTTATAGAGAATAACATATGCAAAATATCAGAATCAAAGTTGATCAACGAATACTTGATTTTAAAATACCTGCCGGAACATCAAGAGGTGTTTATAATAAAAGAACTTTATGGTTGATTACGATTACGGACAAAAGTAATTCTTACCATTTTGGAATTGGAGAATGCGCACCACTTCCTGATTTAAGTTGTGATTACGATCATGAATACGAATCGAAGCTAAACTACTTCTGTCAAAAAATTGAAAGCGATGATTCTTTTGATTTTGAAGAGCTTCGTCCCTACCCTTCAATAAAATTCGGGATTGAAACAGCCATAAGGCATTACGAAAGAAACGATTACGCCTTATGGGATACACCTTTTTCCAGAGGAGAAGAAGGCATTTTAACCAATGGTCTTATCTGGATGGGCACCATTGAAAAAATGACTGAACAAGTTAAAGATAAAATTGAAGCTGGATTCAAATGCATCAAACTAAAGATCGGAGCGCAAAACTTTGAGGAGGAACTAAACATACTTAAACAAATCAGAAATAGATATTCATCTGATCAATTGACTATCCGTGTTGATGCAAACGGAGCATTCAAACCTGAATATGCTTTAATCAAATTAAGCAGGCTAAATGAATTGGATATTCATTCTATAGAACAACCCATAAAATCCGGTAATCGGGAATTGTCAGCTGAAATAATCAAAAAATCGCCATTACCAATCGCTCTTGATGAAGAATTGATTGGTGTAAACACCTCAGAAGAAAAAATAAAATTGCTCGATACTTTAAAACCTGATTACATAGTTTTGAAACCATCCTTACATGGTGGTTTCACAGGTTGTGAGGAATGGATAGATATCGCTGAAAAAAGGAATATTGGCTGGTGGATTACATCAGCTCTCGAATCAAACATCGGATTGAATGCCATTGCTCAATGGTGTGCTAAACTGGATAATGACACTTATCATGGATTGGGAACCGGGAAATTGTTTAAAAACAACATTAATATGCCACTTGAAATAATCGGAGAGAGATTATGGTATAAACCAAAAAAATGAGGTTTAAGACTTTGATAGATAAGCAAACCATAAGAATTAATGGAATACTATATAATTCAGAGGATATTAAGTCAGGAAAGACAACTGAAAATGGCGTTCCTGTTGAATTAAATGATTTCCTGAATAACTGGTTTGACGATAGTGATTGTATGTCAATTTCCACTTCCGGCTCTACGGGAATGCCCAAAACCATGGATGTCAAAAAGAAATCCATGATAAAAAGTGCAGAATTATCATGCAATTATTTTCAACTAAAGGAAAATGATAAAGTATTACTCTGCTTATCATTGAATTATATTGCCGCAAAAATGCTCGTAGTAAGATCGCTGGTAGCTGGTCTTGACCTTTATCCCATTGATCCAACGGGAAATCCGCTAAAAGAGATTAACGTCGGTTTTGATTTTATTTCAATGGTTCCGATGCAGGTTTATAATACATTACAATCAGAAGATGAGACAAAAAAGCTGAAAAGAGTAAAAAACTTACTCATTGGCGGACAAAGCATTGAGATATCACTTGAAAACAACTTAAAATCATTTCCAAATAATGTTTATGTCTCATATGGCATGGCTGAAACATTATCTCATATTGGATTAAGAAAAATAAATGGAAAAGGTGCTTCTAAAAGCTATACCCTCCTACCAGGCATTTCAGTAACATTATCTGATACTGAAACCCTGATAATTGATGCACCTGAAATCTGTAAGGAAAAAATATTTACTAACGATCTGGCTAAAATTAATTATGATGGAACTTTTGATATCCTGGGAAGGATTGACAATGTCATTAATTCGGGAGGCTTGAAAATTCAGATTGAGGAAATCGAATCAATGTTATCTGATGTTTTAAAAACCAATTACGCGATTACATCTCTACCAGATAGTAAATTTGGTGAAATAGTAGTTTTGGTAACTGAGGATGATATCAATGATGATCATATATTTGATAATATCCCAATTAAGTTTAAGCCTAAAAGAATCATAAATATTGATAAGATACCTTTGACTATCAGCAATAAAATCAATCGCAGTGAATTAAAAAAGATTGTGTCTCAAAAGTCTTTTTAATCCTATCGGCTCATTTCTGATCTAACCTCTTGTATTTAAAACAATACATACCGGCCAAGCCGAAAACCAGGAAATAAATAAAACTCAAAAAGAAAGTAACATTTATTCCCCAGAGCTGAGGTATGGCATATTGCTTATCACCAAATGATAACGTGATTGGAAAGGAATAAGGCTCATAAATTGCATAACTCCACCCCTGAACGATTACCAGAGTGCTTATAATGCACATTACTCCAAAAGTTATCGATACAATAATATTATTAGATAATATACTGATAAATAACTGAATAGCAACAATTGCAAGTAAACTAACCATCAGTTTTACCAGGCATTGCACGAAGAAAACCAGATCAATTGACTGATTAAGAAATCCAAGTTCCGGTCTTGTAATCCCAAGTATCAAACCAAAAAACAAAACTAAAACAAACAGGACAACCAGAGAAAACAGGATTTGATAAATCAGTAACATAACTTTGCTCAGGAATAATTCCTCTTTTGAAACCGGTAAAACAAACATTTTTTTAAAGCTGTCTGATTTGTATTCCAGGTTCATATCAAGCGCAACAATCAAAATAACAATCATCGGCATAAACAACCCTGATGAAAGTGACATATTGTTACCGATGAAACCATCCCAGATATTCGCACCTTCTGCAGGAATAAAAGACTTCCATCTAAAAAAATAAATCAGCAGATAAATAACCGGAGCTACTGCCGGTCCTAGTAAAGTAATCCAAAATGCAAAGGTCTTCTTTGTTTTGGTAATTTCAGATTTAAAAGTTTCAATTATCATGGCATCAAGAGTTAGTTAGTTTTAAAAATAATTCTTCAAGACTGTTTTTCATCCGGGTTATTCCATAGATACTAACATCATTTAAATACAACTTGCGGACAATATCGGGTATAACATCTTTATTTTCTACCGAAAAGACTATATCTTCAGAATTAACTTCATTATTAAGATTAAAATCAGATTTGAGTATTTGTGATACATTTTCTTTTTTATCACATTCAATAGCGTATCTTGTTTTACCGATAATCGATGATCTCAAATCGTCAATCCTGCCGGAAAACAACTTTTTACCCTTATCAATAACACAAATATTGTCGCAGGTATTTTCAACTTCGCCAAGTAAATGACTTGAAATCAATATGGTTTTCCCCTCTTCTTTTTGTAAACGCAGAAGTAAGTCCCTCATTTCTGATATGCCTTTAGGGTCAAGACCATTCAATGGCTCATCAAGAATAAGTAAATCAGGATTATACATTATACACATCGCTAAGCCCAGTCTTTGTTTCATGCCTAATGAATAATTGCCGGCCTTCTTTTTTGCCGCTGAAGCAAGCCCGACATCCTTTAATGTTTTATCGACAATTTTCCTGTCCAAACCATAATATCTTGAGTAAACAATCAGGTTCTCTTCACCTGTAAGGTTTGCATAATAAGAGGGAGATTCGATCATCGATCCGATTCTTCTGAAAGCTTTAATCGTACTTCTGTTCATTACCTCACCACCAATTTTAACTGAGCCCTTGTCCGGCTTACAAAGCCCGAGCATTAGCCTGATAGTTGTTGTCTTACCTGACCCGTTTGCGCCCAGAAATCCAAAGAACGAACCCTCAGGCACTTCAAATGACAAATCATCAATAACCTTCTCTCCTTTTTTATAGGAATATTCCAATGAATTAACGTGTATCATAGTATTATTTAATATATAGTGCAAATATTAAATTAATTATTAATATATACAACACTTATATAAAATATTTTTAATAAATGTAAAACATTAATAATTCATTGTAAACAACAATAAGGATAAGCTCTTTATTCTTAATAAGTTGCCAATAATTAAAAAAAAATGATACGTGTAAATAGAGAATAATCAGGATCCGAAATCGTCAAACATAAGCATCTCCATGGGTACTCCTATATTATCAAGCATTACCTTAACAGCATTTGCCATAGGACCGGGACCACACATGTAGTACTCAATATCTTCAGGAGC
>CAZCWK010000005.1:0-87968 GCA_964502355.1 uncultured Bacteroidales bacterium | reverse complement strand
AGCTTCTTCAATAGGACCTCCAAGATGCATTCCTGCATTGTTTATGAGTACATCTATCCTGCCTTCATTTTTAATAACAGTATCAACAGCATCTTTTATCGAAGCCGGATCAAGTAAATCCATCTTCAAAACTTTTACAGACGGATGTACTACACAATCTTTTCTTACAGTACCGTAAACTATATGGCCTTTTTCAGCCAACAAGGCAGAAGTCTCTTTGCCAAAACCAGACGAAACTCCCGTAATCAATACAACTTTTCCCATAATAGATGCGTAAATGAAAAAAAGCTGTCAAAACAGACAGCTTTTTAATATTTATAATACGTTGAGTGCTTTTGCTACATTTGTTATCTTTTCAACTGCTTCGTTAACCTGATCGAATGTATGAGTCGCCATCAGCGAGAATCTGATCAAACTCCGTCCGGGAGGAACGGCAGGTGAAATTACGGGATTCACAAAAACGCCCTGTTCAAGCAGAATCTTTGTCATTCTGAGAGCTTTTTCATCATCTCTTACCAGTAAAGGTATAATTGGTGTACAGGAATGACCTGTATCAAATCCATTCTCATCAAATTTCTTCTTAGCATGATTGGTCACATCCCAAAGATGTTGTATCCTTTCAGGTTCACGGACCATAATATTCAATGCAGCCAATGCTGCTGCTACTGAAGAGGGTGTCATGCTGGCACTGAAAATCAAAGACCTTGAATTATGCTTCATAAAATCAATAACTTCCTTATCCGCAGCTATATAACCACCAAGAGAGGCGAATGATTTCGAGAATGTTCCCATTATCAGTTCAACCCTATCAGTCAGTCCAAAGTGTGATGCAGTACCGGATCCGTTTTTACCTATAACTCCTAATGAATGAGCATCATCCACCATGACTGAGGCATTATATTTTTCCGCAAGGGCAACTATTTCAGGAAGTTTTGCTATATCACCTTCCATTGAGAAAATTCCGTCAACAACTATGAGCTTACCTCTTTCAGGTTCACAAAGTTTCAACTTTTTCTCAAGAGAATCCATGTCATTGTGAGCAAACTTTATTGGTTTCGAAAAAGAAAGTCTGCTGCCATCAATAATTGAAGCATGATCATATTCGTCAAGTAACAAATAATCATTCCTGCCTCCAAGGACTGAAACAACACCAAGATTTGTTTGAAAACCAGTACTGTAAACCAGCGCACCCTCTTTTCCGGTTAATTGAGCAAGTTTTTCCTCTAACTCAATATGTATATCAAGTGTACCATTCAGGAAACGTGATCCTGCACAACCTGTCCCGTATTTTTCAACAGCTTTAATCGCTGCTTCTTTAACTTCCGGATGATTTGTAAGGCCTAAATAACTATTAGAACCAAACATCATCACATCTTTACCCTTAATTTTTACAACCGTATGCTGATCTGATTCAATGGCACGGAAATAAGGATAAACTCCTGCATTAATAAGTTCCTGCGGAGTAGTGTAACTTTTGTATTTCTCTTTTAAAATCCCCATATATGTATTTATTCACAAAAATTTTATCCGTTTGATCTTGTCACGTAATAAAAAACTATACACAGTCATTTAGACGGGTCAAAAGTAATGATGTTATTTGTAAATTCAATCAAGTTTGACCTAAAAAATGAAAATGTAGAATAAATCAAAATGTATAATTTTAAAATTCAATATATTACAATTTGATTAATTTTGGCTCTCTTTGATAAAAAATGTATATAAACCTGCATTTTTGACAATCTTTACAATAATATTTAAGACAATATAGAGACTAAAAAACTTTTCTTTATAAGAATAAATAGAGTAAATTTGCATGCATTTTTAAAAATCATTTCTAAGATAGAAATATCTGAACCAGAAAATAACCTATTATTCTCAAACTATGGCAGATAGCAAAGAAAAGTTATTTTCGGAATTTCCACCGGTTTCCACTCAGGAGTGGATGGAAAAAGTCACAGCTGACTTGAAAGGTGCGGATTTCGAAAAAAAACTCGTTTGGAAAACCAACGAAGGATTCAGTGTAAGGCCTTTTTACCGCGCTGAAGATCTGGAAGGACTGAAAAATACAGACTCCCTTCCCGGTGAATTCCCTTATATAAGGGGTACAAAAACTGACAACAACTGGTTTGTACGTCAGGATATTGAAGTAAAAGACGTTAAAGAAGCAAACAAAAAAGCTCTTGATGTTTTAGGAAAAGGTATCACATCTCTTTGTTTTTCATTTTCAGGCAAAGGCTTCACAGCTGAAGATCTGGATCTTTTACTCAAAGATATCAAACTGGATTGTATTGAAATCAACTTCCGTAATTGTTACAAGGAAACCGTATCAATAGTTAAATTGCTTAGCCAATACGTTCAGGCAAATAACTATGATCCTTCAAAAATCACGGGTTCTGTAAACTTTGACCCTTTTAAAGGTATTATTCTAAAAGGAAAAGAACTTGAAGCTGATTTGTCAAACGCAATTAAAGAGGTTATGCTCGCATCTGAGTCATTACCTAAATTGAGAGTTTTTGGAGCTAATCCATACTATTTCAATAATGCAGGTGCATATTGTGCTCAGGAGTTAGGTTATGGTCTTGCTTACGGAAATCAATTTCTTGCTACAGCTTCAGAAGACGGATTATCAGCAAAGGCTGTAGCTAAAAAAATAAAATTCAATTTTGGCATAGGGTCTAATTATTTCATGGAAATTGCAAAATTCCGTGCAGCAAGAATGCTTTGGGCCCTTATTGTTGATGCATACCTGACAGATGAAGACTGTAAATGCTCAGCTAAAATGGTTATTAACGCTTATACTTCAGAATGGAATCAAAGTGTTTATGACGCATATGTAAATCTACTCCGCAGCCAGACTGAAACCATGTCTGCATCTTTAGCAGGAGTTGATTCGATTACTGTCGTTCCATTTGACAATTCATATAAGACGTCGGATGATTTCTCTGAAAGAATTGCCCGTAACCAGCAGTTATTACTTAAGGAAGAATCACATTTAGATAAAGTTGTCGATCCGTCAGCCGGATCTTATTATATCGAAAACCTCACTGCATCAATAGCAGAACAGGCCTGGAAAATATTCCTTTCAGTTGATGAAAAAGGCGGATTCCTGAAATCAATAATGGATGGCACAATCCAGAATGAAATAAATGCCACCAATGACAAGCGCCTTGCTGCTATATCAAGCAGACGCGAAATACTTCTTGGAACAAATCAGTATCCAAACTTCAACGAGTTTTCACTGGATAAAATCGAATCATCTGATAAAAATTGCTGTTGTTGTGCGAAGGATTCTTCAATTCCTGTTCTGAAATTCAAACGTGGAAGCTCTGAATTTGACGCGCTTCGTCTGGCAACTGAAAAATCAGGCAAACGTCCTAAAGTATTTATGCTTACAATCGGATCTTTGAGTATGAGACTGGCTCGTGCACAATTCTCCAGCAATTTCTTTGGTTGTGCAGGTTATGAAGTTATTGACAATCTTGGTTTCGAAACACCTGAAGAAGGAGTTAAAGCGGCTCGTGCTGTCAACGCAGACATTATTGTGATATGTTCAAGTGATGAAGAATATGTTGAACTTGCTCCAAAAACCTTTGAAGCTATAGGAAACGGCAAAGAAATATTTGTTGTTGCCGGAGCTCCTGAATGTACTGAAGATCTTAAAAAAGTTGGTATAGAGAACTTCATCAATGTACGCTCCAATGTATTACAGACATTGCAGGATTTCAACAAGAAGCTAGGAATTAATTAAGAGAATCATTATGAAACCAGATTTCAAAAAAATAGATATTAAAAATCCCGGAATCCCTTGTATAGATCCCAAATCCTGGGAAAGGGAAAAAGGAATTGAAAATAACTGGAAGACCCCTGAACATATTCAGGTGAAACCGGTTTATTCAAAAGCCGATCTTGAAGGAATGGAACACCTTAACTATGCAGCCGGTGTTTCTCCATATCTTCGCGGCCCATATAGTATTATGTACGCGATGCGTCCATGGACAATTCGCCAGTATGCTGGTTTTTCAACAGCTGAAGAATCAAATGCTTTTTACCGTCGTAATCTTGCTTCAGGTCAGAAAGGTCTTTCAGTGGCATTTGACCTTGCAACACACAGAGGTTATGATGCAGATCATGAAAGAGTAGTTGGAGATGTAGGTAAAGCAGGTGTATCAATATGTTCAGTTGAAGATATGAAAGTATTGTTTGATGGAATTCCATTAAACAAAATGTCAGTTTCAATGACAATGAACGGTGCCGTACTTCCAATCCTTGCATTTTACATTAATGCCGGTCTTGAACAGGGTGCCAAACTTGAAGAAATGGCAGGTACAATCCAGAATGACATTCTCAAGGAATTCATGGTACGTAACACATATATATATCCGCCTACATTCTCTATGAAGATTATAGCCGATATATTTGAGTACACATCTAAAAATATGCCTAAGTTCAATTCGATTTCGATTTCAGGTTACCACATGCAGGAAGCCGGAGCGACAGCGGATATTGAATTAGCTTACACTCTTGCTGACGGTCTTGAATATCTTCGTGCAGGTGTAAATGCAGGAATGAACATTGATACTTTTGCTCCACGTCTTTCATTCTTCTGGGCAATCGGAACCAATCATTTCATGGAAATTGCGAAGATGCGTGCAGCACGTATGCTTTGGGCAAAAATTGTAAACAAATTCAACCCTAAGAATCCAAAATCACTTGCACTTCGTACACACTGTCAGACTTCAGGCTGGTCACTTACAGAACAGGATCCTTTCAACAATATAGGTCGTACTTGTATTGAAGCTATGGGTGCTGCTCTTGGTCATACCCAGTCACTTCACACCAATGCACTTGATGAAGCAATTGCATTACCTACTGACTTTTCTGCACGTATTGCACGTAATACACAGATTTACATACAGGAAGAAACCAATATTTGCCGCGAAGTTGATCCATGGGCAGGTTCATACTATGTTGAAAACCTGACTAAGGAACTTGCCGAAAAGGCATGGGCTTTGATTGAAGAAGTAGAAAGTCTTGGCGGTATGGCAAAAGCTATAGAAACCGGTATTCCAAAAATGCGTATCGAAGAAGCTGCAGCCAGAGCTCAGGCTCGTATTGATTCAGGTTCACAGACAATTGTCGGAGTAAATAAATATCGTCTTGAAAAAGAAGATCCTATTGATATCCTTGAAATTGACAATACAGCTGTAAGAATCCAGCAGATCGAAAGATTGAAACAACTTAAAGCTAACAGAAATGAAGCTGAAGTTGAAGCAACCCTAGCTGCTATAACCAAATGTGTTGAAACAGGAGAAGGAAATCTTCTTGAACTGGCTGTTGAAGCAGCTCGCGTTCGCGCAAGCCTTGGAGAAATCTCATATGCATGTGAAAAAATTGCAGGTCGTTACAAAGCAGTAATCAGAACAATATCAGGCGTGTATTCATCAGAAACAAAGAACGATGCAGACTTTCAGAAAGCTTGCTCGCTGGTTGAGACTTTTGCAAAAAAAGAAGGTCGTCAACCTCGTATCATGATTGCAAAAATGGGTCAGGACGGACATGATCGTGGAGCAAAAGTTGTTGCTACAGGTTATGCAGATTGTGGTTTTGACGTTGATATGGGACCACTGTTCCAGACTCCTGCAGAAGCCGCAAAACAGGCTGTAGAAAACGATGTAAATGTTTTGGGAGTATCTTCACTTGCCGCAGGTCATAAAACACTTATACCTCAGGTTATGGAAGAGCTTAAAAAACTTGGCCGTGAAGATATTATAGTCATTGCCGGTGGTGTAATCCCGGCTCAGGATTATGATTATCTTTACAAGGCAGGTGTTGCAGGTATTTTCGGACCGGGTACTTCAGTTGCGAAGACAGCTTGTCTGATAATGGAAATACTTCTTGAAGATTAAAAAATTTATTTTTTACTATAAAGATTAGCCGGATAATTACTTATCCGGCTTTCTTTTTGATAGACGGGTGATGATTTTAGATAAATCTGAGTTATTTTTGCACAAGTTGTAGCATTTAAATAAAAACCTGATAAAATGAATAACGGAATAAAACTGACAGGAATCATATTTTCGATTATTATATTACTTGGTTTTAACTCATGTACTGATAATGATTATGATTTTTCGAAGATATCCGGCAAAGTCGAACTTTTTGAAAACTCGGTGAGCATTCCAATCGGATTCACGACAATAACTCTTGACAGTTTAATCAGTAAAAATATTCCGGACACTGCAAATCTGGTAATAAAAAACGGAATGTACGTTTTTACTTACAGTGGAGTTTACGACATGTCTGATTTAAAAAATACATTTGATGGTTATAAAGCCGGCGCAATAAATTTAAAGAAACTGGCGATACCGTTATTTGATTTGTCAGGTAAACAAGTACCTTTTAATTTCCCTGCAGGCTCACATACTTTTGATGGTGATATTTCACTTGACCTGCCATCTTTGGACAACCAATTTATGGATATTGACAGCCTGATACTAAAAAACACCTTTATCAGAATGTCTTTTGATACAAGAAATCTGGTTTGGGATAAAAATAATTCAGCTGCTTCTATTGTAATTACTCCTTTTGGAAATAATGCGGAGTATTATATTAACGGTCAAAAAGTAAATAACTGGACCATTAATAAAGGCGAAACCAAAATGGTTGAAATAAAAAAGATTACAGATGATCCTGCCGGCAACACTTTATTTTTCAAGCGTTCTGTTAATATAAACATCCTGAATACAGGAGGATTATCTGCTACTTCAGCTGTTCCGACTTTTCTGGACCTTTCTATTGATTTCCCTGAAGGTATAAATTCAAAAGTAGCCTGGGGAAAAGTTAATTATTCTGTATTAGGCAGTTTGAATCCTGTAAATCTGGATTTCATAGAAAAAATGAATGAATATCAGAGTGGATTTTCGATATACAACCCTAAAGTTAAAATAAAGACCGGTTCTAATGTTGGTGTTCCTTTTGACCTTATACTGGATATAAAATCAGAGAATTCTGAAACCGGTGAGAAAATATTTCTTCAGAATACAAATTACAAAATAACACCACCTCTTATTCCGGGTTCAACTGAGAATAATGAATTTATGATAACAAGAGCCAACGGTACTGCTGACCTTTTTTACAACAGACCTGACAAGTTTATCATTAATTACAAACTACAACCTGATAATAGCTCATCAAAGCCTCACTTCATAACTGATGACAGCAACTTCCGACTGGACTGGAAAATCGAGCTGCCTCTACAGTTTGGAGAGGGTACATATCTTAATTTATTCAAGTTAATTGACAATCCATTATTTGGCAAAAACGAGTTTGATAATCAAGAAGATATGTCCGCATTATTAAATCTTGATGTGCATAACAGACTGCCGGTTAATATCGGAATTACTATTTATGCTCTTGACAAAGACAGCGTGGAAATTTTCTCATTACAAACGGAGCCAATTGGAGCTGCCAGTCAGATTGACCCTGAAAATGGTTTTGCCATTGCGGCGAAAAACACTAAAACAAGTTTTCTGTTAAATTCCAATAAGGTAGGATTACTGTCGAAAACAAAAAGATTTAAATTTACATTTCAGTTTTTACCTGATCTGACAAATAATGCATTTGTAACAATCCAACCTTCAGACTATATTAGTGTAAAAATGAGTCTTAAATTGAAGGATGGAGTTATACTTGACTTTGATAAAAATGATTTTTAATGATTATTTCAAAAAAATATGGATTCTAATCCAATCCTGAATATAAAAAAAATAAAATGAAACCATATATTAAACAGTCATTTACCTGCATAAAGATAAGATTTTCAAAAAATTATAAATTTGAAAAACACATCGGTCTTTATTTTCTGACAGGATTGTTATTTTTATCATTTATCGCAAACTCTCAGAGTGTTAACTCATTATATTTTCTGGAGAATACTCCTATTAATTCAAGAATTAATCCTGCCATGTCTCCTAAATACTCAGGATTCGGATTAGGTATAAGTAACTTTTCGTATTACCTGCAGTCAGACCTTGCATATAATGACATTTTTTATCCCGGCGAAAACGGTGAGCTCTATACGTTCATGCATCCTGATGTCGACAAAAATGCATTTATCGAAAATCTTAAAGATATTTCGTCCATTAACACAGGTGCCAACATTGATTTTTTCAGTCTGGGTATAAGAACAAGTAGAAACACATATTTCTCACTTCATACCGGCATAAATTTTGATGCGGGCCTCGGTATACCAAAAGACTTGTTCAGATTTGTAATGATTGGTATGGATGATCAGGCTTCATCTAATACATTTGATATGTCAAGTCTTAATCTGGAAACTATGGTTTACTCAAAGACCGGTGTAGGCTTTAAAACAAATATAGGTGAAAAGGTGTCCATAGGTATCGGAGTGAATTATTTACAGGGACTAGTAAATGCAAAAATGAATTTCGATGAGTTATCAATAAAAGCATCTGATTCGCAATGGGATATAGTATCTAAAGGCTGTCTTATGGTTTCCGGACCTGATGATTTTAAGCTAAGATATTCTGAAAATGGCTATTTGAATGGTATTCAAAGTAATAATTCTTTAAATTCCTCTGCTGATTACAATTCTGCATTCAATTCCATGACCAGGGTAGGTTCAGGCTTATCTTTTGATTTGGGAGTTACTATTAAGCCTGTGAGATTTCTTAAACTATCTGCATCACTGGTTGATTTGGGCTCAATTACCTGGAATAAGGACTGTGTTCAAAAAGCCAGATCAGATGGTTCATTTACTTATGATGGAGCAGAATTTGACATTACCGGAGGTCAGACGTCTGAGAACAGCAAAATTGACTTAAAAGAAAGCCTGGAGAAGCTGGTTCGTTTTGAAAAATCTGAAGATGTTGAATCTTATAAAAGTCAACTTGCAACAAAACTCAATCTCGCGGCTGAACTTGGATTATTGAACAATCATATAACCTTCGGTATCCTGTCTCAAACAGGTTTTTCAAATAATAAAAATTACAATGACCTCATGGTTTCTGCCAATTTTAAACCGGGAAGTATACTACAGGCAGCACTGACATATTCTATGCTTCACGGACAAAATAATGCAATCGGCGCTGCCATAAATATGAAACTATTGATGTTCAATCTTTTCCTGGCAGCCGATTACATTCCACTTGAATATACAGCCGAATTATTACCCGTCAGCAATTCAATTTACAAAGTTCAGTTTGGACTTAATTTTATGTTTTAAAGTTTTTGATAAAAAAGGCGAAACCGTATAAATCAGACTTCTCCGCCTGTCTCTATGGTTTTATCAATAATACGTACAGTCAAAAGAGACATAGATCCTAATTTACTGTACATTAACCCTACATTGTAATCATAGTCCGGTTCGGAATATCTTTCAAAAATGCTGCCATCTTCATTTGCACTGACAAATTTATTTAAAGCAGGAATAAACTTTGCTTCTCTGTTTTCCTGATTTCTGGCATTAGCTTTATTTAAGCTTTTTCTGTCATTAGGTCTTACAAAAGCTTCATCAAATTTCGTCTTAAGATCAGCACACTGCTTACTGTAACCAAGAAATTCGGTTTTCAATGCAGAGATGACAGGTTTTTTAGACATAAATCCTTTTGTAATATCTCTCACGACCATTTCTCCATTACGGGTACCATAAATTACAGATAAGACATAACTTGATTTTTTTGACTTATACACAACACCACCAAGTCCAATATCATCTACACCTTCAGCGAAACCTAAACTTTTTACTTTCGTTTCAAAAGCAGCTTTAGTCAAACCTGTATATGCCCTTAACTGTGAAACAGAGTTTTTAACTTCAGGAGCAAGAGGTTTTGCAGGACCTTCAGAAGGAGAAGTAGATGAAGAAGTCGTTGATGAAATTACCTTATTGGCAGCTTCTCCTACGGTACTTTTAACTTTATTAAAAGCACCTTTAAGACCCTGAGCCTGAATAGCGTTTAGCTGCACAAAAAACAGGGACAAAACTAAGAATTTCAAAAGAAATGATTTCATACGTTAATTTTTATTTTAAAATTTTGCTACAGAAATTATAACATCCTTAATTTCAGCTGTCAAAGCCTCCGCTACCGCTTTTGTTGACGCCTCAGAATAAATTCTGATAATAGGCTCCGTATTTGATTTTCTGAGTTGAACCCATTTGTCAGGAAAATCTATTTTGACGCCATCAATATCATTAACCTTTTGATCTGAATACTTTTTAATAACAGCAGCCAAAATTTTATCCACATCCATACCTGTCAATTGCATTTTTTGTTTATCGATGTAGTAATCAGGATACTTTTTCCTTAACTCAGACACTTTAAGTCCACTATGAGCAAGATGTGACAGGAAGAGGGCAATACCTACCAATGCATCTCTGCCGTAATGGCTTTCAGGATAAATAACTCCGCCATTACCTTCTCCGCCTATAACTGCACCGGTAAGTTTCATTGTATTTACAACATTAACTTCACCTACGGCAGCAGCAGTATAATTTCCACCATGTTTTAATGTTACATCGCTTAAAGCCCTTGTGGAACTTAAATTAGAAACAGTATTACCCTTTGTATGACTCAGGACATAATCAGCCACAGATACTAATGTATATTCTTCACCAAACATCTCACCATTTTCACAAACAATAGCCAGTCTGTCAACGTCAGGATCAACAACAAAACCAACATCGGCCTTACCGCTTTTCATAAGGTCTGAAATCTCATAAAGATTTTCAGGCAGAGGCTCAGGATTATGACTGAATTTTCCGTCTGGTTTGGTATTCAATTCTAAAATCTCAGTAACACCCAGAGCATTTAGAAGCCTGGGTAACACAATACCTCCCACAGAATTAACGCAATCAATAGCAACTTTAAATCCTGCTTTTTTGATTGCATCAACATCAACAAGCTTAAGATTAAGAACAGATTTAATATGCTTGTCAGTCATTGAATCATCCTGAATAAGATTACCCAGCAAATCAACTTCTTTATAATCAAACTGTTCGTTTTCTGCATATTCCAAAACCAGATTACCCTGATCCTTATTCAGGAATTCTCCGTTTTCATCAAGCAATTTCAATGCATTCCACTGTTTCGGATTATGACTGGCAGTAATTATTATACCGCCGTCAGCTCCGTTCATTGTTACGGCAAGTTCTGTTGTAGGAGTAGTAGCAAGACCGATATTAATAACATCAAAGCCCATTCCAGTCAATGTACCGGAGACAATCTGGAAAACCATTTCACCGGAAATTCTGGCGTCTCTTCCAACTACAACTTTTTGTGATTTTTTGGTTGAGTTCTCACGAACCCATTTTGCATATGCTGAAGTAAATTTAACTATATCAAGAGGGCTTAGGCCATCACCCGGTTTCCCACCTATAGTACCCCTGATACCCGAGATGGATTTAATTAATGTCATAACAAATGGATTTTATATTATTTCCAGATTTTGTATCTCAATTCATAAAAACACGGCGTCAGAGAAGAACTCGATGATGCGTACATTGACATTCCAAGTTTTGAAGGAACAATTAGCCACACGTGACCACCATCACCCACATAATCCAATGCTTCATGCCAGGCCTTACAATCTCCATAAGTTGTGGAAGACTGAACGTTATTATAAAGTATCTCATATGGATCACCGGTACCAAACATATTAGAATACGTTGTATCCCCACTCATATTAACTTCAAGAAATCTTACAGTAAACACTGTATTTTTTGGAATCGAGTCGTCAACACACAAACCAGTGTCTATCACATGAACATATAAACCTGACTCAGTCTGATAAAAGACCTTATCAGGAAAAGGTATTGAGTCCGGATACTTAGTTGTTACAATATACCCATTTTTGTCCATAAATGATTTAATGCTGTCTTTTTCATCAGACAAAAGTTCAGCATAAGTAGGTGTATCATCACAAGAAGTAAATGCTGCAGAAACGGCTACAATAAAAAAAAGCAGAAAAAAAACTATTCGGTTCGACATAAATTACAGAAGAATAAAATGATTGACAAAAATAGTAAATTCTGTCACTAATAACTCAAACTTAACAAATTTTACAGGTAAACGATTAATATATATAGTCAGATATATTTTTTTTCACCTTTTTAACAGCTTCTTCAAGGGTACCACTGAATTCTCCTCCGGCAGCATTTAAATGACCACCACCACCGAATAGTTCAGATGCAAATTTATTTGCCGGAATTTCACCTTTTGAACGGACAGAAACTTTAATTCCATCCTGTTCTTCCCTGAAAAATATTGACATTTTTATACCTTGAATACTCAACGGCATATTAACAAAACCTTCAGTATCACCAACTTTATATTTAAACTTTTTCAAATCCTCTTTAGACAAAGCAATCACTGCTGTAGAATCATTCTCAATAATTTCCAGTCTTTCATGCAAAACGAAGCCCATCAATCTCATTCTCTCCTTTGAATAAGTATTAAAAACCTTGTCATATATCGCATCTTTATCAACACCCTTACTAATAAGCTGCGATATTATGAAATACATTTCAACATTATTGGAGTTGAAAGTAAATGAACCGGTATCGGTCATCATTCCTGTATAAATGCATTCAGCGCATTCTTTTGTTATATAATCAAAGAAACCACCTCTGCAAATCAGTCTGAAAACAATTTCGCAGGATGATGATATCTGAGGATAAGATATGGTTACATCAGCAAAGTCATCAGGATATGGATGATGGTCAAGTAAAAGCTTTTTGCTTTTTAGTCCACCTGCAATTTCGCCAAGCTGTCCTATCCTTTTCAGCTGATTAAAATCAATCATTACAATCAAATCTGACTCGTGAAGTAAAGTCTCACATTTATCTTTTTCATCCTGATAAGTCAGACAGTCATTTGCTCCCGGTAACCAGTTTAGAAATTCAGGGAATGAATCAGGATACATTACATGAACATTTTTTCCGATTTGTTTCAAAAAATCAGATAATGCCAATGTAGATCCCACAGCATCACCATCAGGACCCATATGTGAGATTATGACGATATTCTCAGAATTTAATAACAGATGTTTAGCTTTTTGTACAAGCTTCTCATCAATGATCTTTGTAAGCATTTATTTTTTTTCGCAAATATACAGATTAAGACGCATTTGTCAATTGATTAAAAAGAACAGAAATTTGTAAAAAAATTATTGTAGCAAGCATACTCCATGAATAAACTCTCTTTTTCAGGAAGAAAAAACCATACAAAAAATAAATAAGCAGATATATTAGCACAACCTGAAAAAAATTAATGGATATGTTATCACAAACAGAATATGGAAGGTTTCCGATAAAAGCAGAGATTTTAAGAAAACAAGTTGATAAAATATCAAGTAATGAAGAAAAAAAATTACTTAAAAAAGGCACTTCATGGGTAGCAATACATCCTGCTGAAACAAATATCAATAATCCGGATAATGGAACCGCATAAAGATTGGCCAATAAAAAATAATTGGGGAATTGCCCGAAATAATGCACGGAAAGCGGAAATGTTGCTAACTGAGCCACAATTGAAATCAGCATAAGGTCTCTTATATATTTTAAAGTGTTTGATTTAGGTTCAAACAGCATTCTTAATTCAGGGTATAATACAACTATACCTGTAACAGCTACATAGCTTAGTTGAAACCCAATATCATAAATATTCAAAGGATTGACCAGTAATAATATGAATGCTGAAAAAATCACAGTATTTAATGTCTGTGACTTTCTTCCCAGACAATCTCCGATTGAAACCATTGAAAGCATAAGTGCTGAACGACAAACTGAAGGGCATAAACCTGCTATAAATGCATACACCCAGAGACATATGATGATGATTATATTCCTTAAAACCTTTTGAGTCTTACCATATTTCAGAAAAAAAAGGCAGAAACAAATTAATGAATATATTACACCCACGTGCAGACCACTGACAGAAAGCACATGTGTTATACCTGCAGTCCTGAAATAAGATTCTACCTTTTTATCAATATCACTCCTGTATCCGATAGACATTGCTGAAGCAAGACCAAGGTTGTTACCAGCCAGACCACTTTCTTTGAAAATATTTACAATCTTACCTGATATATTATTGGCCAGGGCAATTAAATCTGTCTTTTCTGGTCCTTTTAAATAAAACCAGTCAGAAGTACGAACATAAGCAGTAGCGCAAACACCTTTTTGTCTCAACCATTTTTTGTAATCAAATGAAAGACCGGCAGAATTATTTTTTGGTTTTTCCGGATTAAATCTGACAATTAACTTGTCCCCAATACGAAGTGATTCAATCTTTTCAGATTGCTGAAAATAAAAAATAAACAATTTCCCTTTGAGGTTTTCCGGTATAACTCTTATAGTTTCAGCATATATCTGAAAAGACTTTTTCTTTTTTACGGGCTCTTTTTTTATACATACTTCGGCGATAACATTTCCTGCATGGTATTCAGGAAAAGCGGATTTCGACATAGCATGTAATCCCGAAACACAACCTGTCGCAAACCATAAACTGGCAAAAAACATCCCGTTCAACCATCTCAGATGCCATGTTGTATCCAGCTTTTCAGAAAAAAAACGATATGATATAAAACACCATACAGATAAAAGAGCTGCAAAAAAAATCAGCTTTCTATCCTCTCCTATCAGGATTATTCCGGAAATATATGGAATAATAAGTCTTAAAGATGGAATTTTATTAAACAGACGCAGCCACATGTGATTGAATTATCAATCACAAATATATACATTTATTTAATATTTATTTATATTTTTTTAATTTTCTGACAGCTTCAGCAGGATCGGATGCTCCAAAAATATAACTTCCTGAAACAAGCACATCAGCACCTGCTTCATATAGTTGCTCAGAATTTTTATCAGTAACCCCACCATCAATCTGTATCAAGGCTTTACTGTTATATTTAAGTATCATCTCTTTCAGATCATGGATTTTTCTGTAAGTGTTTTCAATAAAAACCTGACCTCCAAATCCGGGATTGACAGACATAAGTAAAACAAGATCCAAATCAGGAAGAATATCCTGAAGCAGTTTTACAGAAGTATGAGGATTGAGTGTTACTCCCGGTTTCATACCATTTTCAATTATCTCGTGTACTGTACGATGCAAATGAGCGCATGCTTCATAATGCACATTCATATATGCGGCATTAAGAGCTTTTACTTCCTTTACAAATTTCTGAGGCTCTACAATCATTAAATGTACATCAAGTGGCTTTTTACATATAGATGCGACATGTTCAAGGACAGGAAAGCCAAAAGAGATGTTCGGGACAAAGACTCCATCCATAACATCAAGATGCAACCAATCAGCCTGACTATCATTAATTAATGAAATGTCATTCTGAAGATTTTTAAAATTAGCAGATAAAAGTGAAGGTGCTACGAGACGCATAACATTTTTTTTACAAAGGAAATAAAAAAAGGGATTACATAAAACATAAGGCTGTCATTTTTGACAGCCCTGTTTATAAAATAGATTAAAAATCAATTGAACAAAAGATTCTTTTTTGCGGATACATCATCCGAAACGTATTCCCTGGCAAATTTCATCAGAAAATCAATTGTGGATTCTGATGGTTTCGCATAAAATCTTTTCATCTTTCCTGACGGCTTTTTTTTGAGTGTAGAAGTTTGATTCATAGGCAAAATATTGGGTTTATTATAAAACGATTAAACATTAAAAATCGTATATAATCCTCCCTATATTTTATATTCTTAAATTCCGGTGCGGGCAATCCCGGCTGTTTTGCAGCTGGATTAGTGAAAAAGCCTTATCCCTATACTGCATCGAAGAGTCCTATCCGCTTTGGGCGTAGAGATTCCAACTCTTTATCTGCACAAACTCAAAATAAAGTATCAGATAGCAAGTGAGATATTATTTTCTTCTGCCATTCTTCTCATATTTAAAACGGCATAACGCATTCTTCCGAGAGCAGTATTTATGCTGACTCCTGTAAGATCAGCAATTTCTTTGAAACTCAAATCGTCATAAAAGCGCATTTTTACTACTTCCTGCTGATTCTCAGGTAAATGTCTGACAAGTTTCGTTACATCATCATAAACCTGATTCTTCACCAGCAAATCTTCAATATTTTCATCACAGAGCTTTGAGTTATTGAAAAGATCAACCTCACTAAATTCCTCATTACTTATAGTATTTTCATTTCTTTCCCGTCTGTAATAATCTATAATCAAATTATGGGCAACTCTGGTTACAAATGCATAAAACTTGCCATTTTCGGTATATCTGCCTTGCTTGATAGTCATTATGACTTTCATGAAAGATTCCTGAAAAATATCTTCAGCAAGATCACGATTACGTACAATATATAAAATATACGTAAAAATACGATTCTTGTGACGGCTTAACAATACATCAAAAGCTTGATTGTTACCATTTGCAAACTGACTTATCAACTGTTCGTCAGTCAAAGACTTGATCATATCCATTTCTCTTATTTTTGGAATTCAAAGAGTAGATGTTGATCTATAGGCAAATGGTTTTAAAAGGTTATTTCCTGCAAATAAAATAACAATTTTCAAAAAAAACAAAATAATAGTGAGATTTTAACGTTCAGACAGCTTTTGTTCCTTCAGGAAAGCTGTGTCCCCTTAAAAAATCCTCTGAGTTAAGAGCCTTACCTCCTGCCAGTTGCAAGCGTTCAACTTTAATAAAGCCATCTTTTACAACAATGAAAAAATAATTTTTTCCATCCAGTAAAACCAGGCCTGATTTAAGTCCATGCTTTTCTTGCCTGAAACTGGCTTTTAGTATTTTCATGGTAGATGCAGAGCCATCAGGGTAAGCCAATTCTGTCCATGATGTCGGATAAGGAGTTAATCCTCTGACAAAATTGACAATGCTTGCTCCATCAGAAGACCAGTCTATCCTGGTATTATCTTTCGTGAGCTTTGGTGCCGGTTTCAATATTAATCCGGGGAATAATTTATCCTGAGGTAATGGCGAAACCCTGTCTTCAATTACGGCATCAACAGTTTTAACCACAAGCTCTGAGCCAAGCAACATCATCCTGTCATGTACAGATCCGGTATTTTCATCAGGTCCGATTTGAAGTTTTTCCTGATAAATAATATCTCCCGTATCTATTTCATGTTTTAAAAAGAATGTTGTAACACCGGTTTCTTTATCTCCGTTAATAACAGCCCAATGTATAGGAGCAGCACCTCTGTACTGTGGAAGCAAAGATGCATGGAGATTAAAAGTCCCTTTCGGAGGCATTGACCAAACCACTTCCGGTAACATTCTGAAAGCCACAACTATTTGTAAATCCGCCTTATATGATCGTAACTCTTCAATAAATCCATCATCTTTCAATTTTTCAGGTTGTAAAACAGGTATATTGCATGAAACCGCAAAAACCTTCACAGGAGATGACTGGATTTTCATACCCCTTCCTGCAGGCTTATCAGGCATAGTAATCACAGCAACTACGTTATATCCCCCATCAACCAGGGCTCTGAGAGGCTCAACCGCAAATTCAGGAGTCCCCATATAAATAATTCTCAACGACTTCTTATCCATAACTATTTTGAAGCTTTCTGATTTATGATTTCAACTATGTTCACCTGTTTTACCAATACAAAAATGGTAAATGATAATGAGTACAAAGATACTGCAAAAAAAAATTCTGCAGATGTAACATAATTTTTCCTTGTACGTCATATATTTGATTGTCTTTAATTAATCTGAAACCGAAATCACTCAAAAAAACTAATTATGAAACGAAATGCGATCTGGCTATTAGTTGCAGGATTACTTTTTTCTACAAATCTCTTTGCAGATAATGATAAAACTGTTTTCAAAAAAGCAATTGGAGTAGGTAAGGCCAATTCTGTAAAAACAGATATTTCATTTCTGGCAGGAGAACTGAATATAAAGGGCTCAACCAAAGAATTAACCGAATGTTTCTATGGTTACAAAAACGAGTTTATTCGTCCTATGATAAACTACCATGAAGTTGGTAAAACCGGATATTTGAAGATAGAATCCGAATCCATCAGAAACAAAGATATTGATGACATTGGAGAAAAGAATATCTGGAATCTATATTTAAATGATAATGTTCAGAATTCGGTTGCTATCGAACTCAAAGCAGGTAAATCCGATATAGATCTTGAAGGTTTCAATTTAAGCAGGTTTGAATATCGCATGCTCGCAGGAGAGTCAAACATTAATCTTAGAAACACTTCTGTTCCATCTTTATATTTCAGCATGTCTGCCGGAGAAGCAAAAATAAATCTTTCCGGAAAATGGAAAAACGATTTAGTTGCCAATATTAAAGGCGGAGTTGGAGAACTAAATTTATATGTTCCCTATAAAGTTGGAGTCAGAATAACAGTATCGGGGCTTCTGGGAGAAATTAATATCCCTTTTTATAACAAAAATGGGAGGACGTATACAAACGATTTATACGGCAAGACAGACAACACTTTATACATTGATATCAACGGAGGAATTGGAGAAATCAATGTACATCAGACAGAATAATGGTTTTCATGATAATTAAGCATTTGTTCGCAAAAGAGGCTGTTTTAAGAGAAATTTTAAAATAGCCTCTTTTCTTTAGAGATCACTATTCATCAGAAAAGTGTACAAGAACCTTCCTGTACGAATTAAAAATCTTTGATTTCGAAACAAATCCCAGATAACGACCTGTTTCGTCAACTACAGGAAGATTCCATGCATTCGTATCATCAAAAGTCTTCATAACTTTATCCATAGAATCAGAAATGCAGATCTTGGCAGGAGGTGAAACCATAAGTTTACCGACCTTAAACCTGTAATACAAGTCTGTTCTAAACATAATATTTCTGATATCGTCAAGTCTTACTATACCTAACAATATATTATTCTCATCTACAACCGGAAAAATATTACGCTTAGCTGAAGAGATTGTTTTAACCAGATTTCCCAAATAAAAATTAGGAGAAACCACTTCAAAATCGGTTTCAATAACATTCTCAACTTTCATCAGGGTCAGAACAGCCTTATCTTTATGATGTGTAACCAACTCTCCCTTCTGTGCAAGTCTCATGGAATAAATACTATGTTTTTCAAAGAGATAAATCGTAAGGAAAGATATTGCCGATGCAATCATCAATGGAAGAAACAGTCCATAGCCACCTGTGATTTCGGCGATAAGGAATACCCCGGTTAAAGGAGCATGCATTACTGCAGACATTACACCTGCCATACCCATAAGAGAAAAATTCGCAACTGAAACCTCAGCAATACCAGTTTTATTAATTACAGTTCCCACAACGAAACCTACCAAAGACCCGATAAATAAACTGGGTGCAAACACCCCTCCCACACCACCGGCTCCATTTGTAGATGCTGACGCAATAACCTTAAACATAATCATTAAACTCACATAACCTAAAAGCAACCATGTGCTGCTCCTGTGAGAATAAAAAAGCCCTCCTTTTGTCAAAGCATCAAAATCTCCCGTTGCAATACTGGTAATTGTATCATATCCCTCTCCATAAAGTGCAGGGAATAACACAATTAGTGAGCCTAAAACCATGGCTCCCACTAAAATCTTAACATATGGATTCTTTACTTTCTTATATAGCCCCTCCACTTTATTCATCCCTCTGATAATATAAAGTGAAACCATACCACAAGTTATACCAAGTATTATTACCCATGGAATACGGTTCAGAAGAAAAACCTCATCCATTGAAAATTTTATAATAGATCCGGTTCCTGTAAACAAATATGAAACCGTCGCAGCTGTAATTGAACTTATCAATAATGGCAAAACCGAAGCTGCCGTGAAGTCAAGCATCAGAACCTCAATAGTAAACAACATCCCGGCAATAGGTGCTTTAAAAATACCGGAGATAGCACCAGCAGCACCGCAACCCATAAGCAACATCAAAGTCTTATGGTCCATCTTAAAAAAGCTTCCAAGATTGGAGCCTATAGCAGATCCCGTAAGAACAATCGGAGCTTCAGCTCCAACAGAACCTCCCATACCAATTGTTACTGAACTGGCAACAATAGAAGACCACATATTGTGTTTTTTAAGCCTCCCCTGTCTTCTTGATATGGCATAAAGTATATGAGTGACCCCATGACCTATATCATCTTTTACAACATATCTCACAAACATGGAAGCCAGGAAAATACCGATAGCCGGATACAATAAATAAAGATAATTGGCTTTATCTACCGAAAATGTCGATGTAAGCAATAATTGTATCGCATGAATCATCCACTTCAGTATCAATGCTGCAGCTGCAGTAAGCAAGCCGACAACAAAACTCAGAATAAGGATGAAATTGGACTCTTTAATATGCTTTTCACGCCAAAGAATCAATTTTATGTAACGATCGTCAAAACTCATAAATGTAAATCTATATTGAGAAGAACAATATCTCAATTCTTAATAATTGATACAAGAAAAATAATCAAACTCCTTTACCCTTTAAAAGAGGTTTCAATGTAAAGACAAGAATTTTAAAATCTATTAAAATGCTTTGATTTTCAAGATAAAGCACATCATATTCAAGTCTTTTTATCATCTTTTCAACTGAATTTGCGTATCCGTATTTAACCATTCCCCATGATGTGATACCGGGTAATACACTTTGAGTCAGATAATAATGTGGTGCAACCTTAACAATTTTTTCTACAAAAAATTCTCTTTCAGGTCTTGGACCAACCAAAGACATATCACCTTTGAAAACATTGAAAAACTGAGGAAGTTCATCCAATCTGTATTTTCTCATGATTTTCCCGTAAGGTGTTACCCTTGCGTCTTCAGACGAAGAAAGCAAAGGCCCGTCAGGTTCAGAGCCTATATACATAGTTCTGAACTTGTACATCCTGAATTTCTTACCATTCTTGCCAACGCGTTCCTGTGAATATATGATTTTACCGGGAGAATCCGACTTTACCCTTATACCAAGATAAATATAAACAGGTATAAGCAAAATCATCATAATAAAAGAACAAAAAACATCAAAAATCGTCTTAAGATTTTTTTGCCAGACCGGCATTAACAAAGGAGTCATTCTGACCATTGGAATACCAAATAACGAAAAAAGTGAAACGTTACCAGAAATCATATCATTTTTAGAAGCGACTGATTTAATCGGCAATTTATGAATATAAAGCTTGTTCAACAATGATTGTTTATGGTCCGGATTTAGACTATCAATTGCGATGATTAATTCTTCTACTTTATTTATTTTTATCAGATTGTGCAGATCATTTAAATCTCCGATTATTTCTTCATTTGGCAACAGGTCTTTTTCTTTACCTGTCCTCACAAATCCAATAAGCTTATATGACAGATTCGTCCTGTTTAAATTAAATTCACCTAATACTCTGATGGCATTTTCTCCAGTACCAAGTACAATAATCGGTACATTAAGCTCGCCCCTGGATTGTTTCCTGATTAATGGCGCAGTCATCGATAAACGAAAAACCAACGTTACAAAAAAATGGATTATATAGAATCCTAAAACAATCTCATAATAAAGCTCAGGTGATTCAGGATAGTCATTGATAATAATAAGGAAAAATAATAATAATACCCCTATCAACGTGTTTACTGCCGAATGTTGTAAATCTCCCAAAACTGTCTTTCTCCTTGGCATTGAATAATAACCTGAGAAAAAATATTCAGCAGTCCAGAATACAGGAACCAAAATTCCCAGTAAAATTGCCTTCTCGTTAAAAAGAAAATCGTTTAAATCAAAAAAACCGGTAGTATTTTTAAAAACGTAAAATCGCAGAATACTGAAAAGTTGCCAGGATAATAATGCTGACAAATAGTCCAAACAAAAGTATGAAAGTATTCTTTTCTTATCCTGCATACGGAAATTAATAGTTTTAACAAAGGTAAATCAATATTCTGTCCTCATAATTTATAACGAAATAAATGTTTATTTGTTATAAATCAAAACAGATATCAGGCAAATTACGGTCTCACTATCTTCACCAGACCATTGGTGTCAAGTTTTATAATTGAAGAAGGACTTTTTCTGGTCTTATCATCTCTTCCATAATTAACAATATAATCCACTCCATCTCTGATTTCATCGGATATTTCATCAAAAAAAGCCGGCGACGGGGATCCGCTTATATTCGCAGATGTTGAGACTATGGCCTTTCTAAACCTTTCACATAGTCTTTTGGAAAAATGTTCTTTTGTTACTCTGATACCTATACTCCCATCTTCACTCAACAGGTTTGAAGCCAGATTTCTTGCATTTGAATAAATAATTGTCAAAGGTTTATCGGATAATTCTATTAAATCCCATGCAGTTTCCGGAATATCGCTGACATAAAAATCAACTTTAACAGCACTGTCTACAAGCACCAACATAGCTTTACTGTCAATTCTTTTTTTCAACTCATAAACTCTTTTTACAGCATCCTCATTAGTCGCATCACAGCCAATACCCCAAATAGTATCGGTAGGATATAAAATTATTCCACCATCCCTGAGAACGTTGATTGCAGCTTTAATATCTTCTTCCATTTTCAAATAGTTAATGTGCAAAGGTAATCCGAAAAAAATAAAAAACTTTACAGGACTTTACGGCTTTGATGGAAAAATGACTTACCTTTACGTTTTATAAATTGTAGAGTCAAATGTAATATATTACAATTAATCTACTATTTCTGATTTAATCGTTTAAACAACGATACGAAGTTGAAGCCTTTTCCGGTTATACCGGATTTCAAAGATGAGCGCAACAAAGCTTCTGCCCTAAATCAGATATACAGGCCTTCATGGCCTTCTGAAAGAAAGAAAAAAACCTAAATAAATGACTAACAAATGGCAATTGTTAACCCTTACACCGGAAGAAGAATCAAAGAAGGAAGCCCTGGCGGAACAGCTGGGGATCAGCCCGATATTGGCCCAACTTCTGATAAAGAGAGGGATAACAGAATCTAAAGAAGCAAAAAAATTCTTCAGACCACAATTGTCAGATTTGCATGATCCTTTCTTAATGAAAGACATGGATCTGGCTATTGCACGTATTAACAAAGCTCTTGGTAAAAAGGAGCATATCCTTATTTACGGTGATTATGATGTTGACGGAACCACTGCTGTAGCTTTGGTTTACAAGTTTTTACATCAATATTCAACGAATGTTGGTTGTTACATACCTGATCGTTACAGCGAAGGATATGGCATTTCTTATACCGGAATCGATTTTGCAGCTGAAAACAATTACACTTTAGTAATAGCTCTTGATTGCGGGATTAAGGCCGTTGAAAAAATCAAATATGCGAAACAAAAGGGTGTTGATTTTATTATTTGTGACCATCACGTGCCGGATGATAAGCTCCCGGATGCCGTAGCTGTTCTTGATGCCAAACGTGTTGATTCCACATACCCATATAATCAGTTATCAGGTTGTGGAGTAGGTTTCAAGTTGATGCAGGCATTCGCTATCAGTAACAGTATTGATTTTTCAACTTTAATGCCTTTGCTTGATTTGGTTGCCGTGAGCATAGCTTCTGATATTGTCCCTATCAGTGGTGAAAACAGAATATTGGCATATCACGGATTAAAACAACTTAATTCAAATCCAAGTATTGGTTTAAAAGGTATCATAAATATTTGCGGACTTGCGGACAAGGAAATTACGATAAGTGATATAGTATTCAAGATTGGCCCGCGTATCAATGCTTCCGGGAGAATACAGACAGGAAATGAATCTGTTGAATTGCTGATTGCCAGAGACCTGGATTTTGCAAAGAAAAAAAGCGAAGATATCAACCAGTATAATCAAACAAGAAAAGATCTTGACAAAAATATTACTGAAGAAGCCAATAATGCCATAAAAGCCCTTACAAATCTTAAAGACAAAAAAGGGATTGTAATTTACAATGAAGAATGGCATAAGGGGGTCATTGGTATAGTAGCTTCAAGACTTACGGAAGAGTATTACAGACCGGCAATAGTGCTTACAAGAGCAGACAATCTTGCTACAGGTTCAGCCCGTTCTGTTCCCGGTTTTGATATTTATAAAGCTATTGATAATTGCCGTGATCTTCTTGAAAATTTCGGAGGACATACGTATGCAGCAGGTTTATCCATGAAAGTCGAAAATGTACCTGAATTCACTAAACGTTTTGAAAAATATGTTGCCGACAATATTTTGCCTGAGCAACTTATCCCTACTATTGATATTGATGCCGAAATAAGATTTCAGGATATAACCCCAAAATTTTTCAGGGTTTTGAAACAATTCAATCCATTTGGACCCGACAATAATAAACCGGTATTCAGGACACGTCATGTTTTTGATTACGGTACAAGCCGTCTGGTCGGAAGGGAACAGGAACACCTCAAGCTGGAACTTGTTGACAGCCATTCTGAAAGTATAATGAATGGTATTGCTTTTGGTCAATATGAACATAATGATCATATAAAGGCACTTTACCCGTTTGATATTGTTTATACAATTGAGGAAAATAATTACAACGGGGGCAGTTCTATTCAATTATTTATCAAAGATATAAAGATTGAGGAAGAGGAAGTGAATGAATACATACCAGGAAATACTTAAAAAGTACTGGGGGTATGAAAATTTCCGGGAACTCCAGGAAGAAATAATCGCTTCGGTTTGTGAAGGTAAAGATACACTTGCCTTAATGCCGACCGGAGGAGGAAAGTCTTTGACTTTTCAGATTCCTTCACTGGTTATGGATGGATTGTGCCTGGTTATTACACCTTTGGTTGCTTTAATGAAAGACCAGGTCTCCAACCTGAAAAAGACCGGTATACGTGCTGCAGCCATTTACTCAGGAATGACAAGACAGGAAATAGTATTGACTCTGGACAATTGTCATTATGGTGATTTTAAATTCCTTTATATCTCTCCTGAAAGACTGGCTACTCAACTATTCAGAGAAAGAATAATAAATATGAACATTAACCTGATCGCGGTTGATGAAGCACATTGTATTTCACAATGGGGATATGATTTCAGACCTTCTTATTTAAACATCTCAGATGTCAGAGTTCTTTTACCTGATGTTCCGGTGCTCGCCCTGACAGCAACTGCTACTCCTGCCGTAGTTGATGATATTCAGAACAAACTCAGTTTTAAAACAAAAAATGTCTTTGTAAAAAGCTTTGAGAGAAAAAATCTTGCATATGTTGTCAGGAATACGGAAGATAAAGATAAAGAGCTCCTGCATATTCTTGAGAAAACACCGGGTTCAGCAGTAGTATATGTCAGCAGCAGAAAGGATGCAAGAGAAATATCATCATTTTTGAGGAAAAATGATATTTCATCAGATTATTTTCATGCCGGACTCACAAATGAATCAAAAGACTCCAAACAACTGGCGTGGAAAAAAGGCGAATGCAGGGTCATAGTAGCCACCAATGCTTTTGGTATGGGAATTGATAAAGCAGATGTAAGGTTGGTTATACATATGGCCATACCTGATTCCATAGAAGCATATTTCCAGGAAGCCGGCAGAGCCGGACGAGACGGAGAAAAGGCTTTTGCAGTTTTACTTTATCACAAATCTGATTCAAGCAGACTAAAAAAACACTTAAGCGATAGCTTCCCACAAAAAGATGTAATCAGAAGAGTCTATGAATCACTGGCTTATTACTATCAGATAGGATCCGGTAGTGGTAAAGGTGCAATGTTTGCATTTGACTTAAATGATTTCTGTGGTAAGTACAAATTTAATTACCTGCAGGCTTTCAACTCTCTGAAAATTCTTGAACAGGCCGGATATCTGGAACTGACTGACGAAATTGACAATCCTTCGAGAATATGGTTTCAACTAAACAGAGATGAATTATACAAACTAAAGACAGACGACAAGTATAGCGATGAAGTGCTGCAAATCCTGTTGCGTTCATACACCGGACTTTTCAATGATTATACCCCAATTCAGGAAGAAATAATTTCAGCAAGAATTGGTTTGACAGTTGATAATGTATACAACATTCTTCTGGGATTATCCAGAATGAATGTAATAAGTTATATACCCCGTAAAAAAACTCCGTATATCATTTTCAAAGTCAACCGGGAGGAAACCGAAAGAATTATAATTTCCAGAAGTATTTATGAAGAAAGGTTTGATCGTTCAAAAAAAAGGATTGAATCAGTTATATCTTATGCAAATGAAAATAATATATGCAGAAGCCGAATTCTTCTGAATTATTTCGGTCAAAAAGAAACGCATGATTGCGGACATTGCGATGTTTGCCTGTCAAAGAATGAAACCGGATTAAAAAGATATGAATTTAACTCAATTAAAGAAACTGTTTTAAGTAAACTTGAAAATGGAGAGTTCACAAATACAGGTCTGATAGATGCTATTGAAGGAGATAAAAAAAAGATAATCAAGGTAATCAGGTATCTTTGTGATGAAGGGCAGATTCATTATAATCAGGAAAAATGTATTTTTTATAAATAAATAAGGGGAAATTGTAACAATTTACAAAAAAATACATACTTTTGTAGCCAAATTATTAAACAATGAGAAAAAACAGTTTTGCATTCTTTTATTTTTACTTTTACTACCAACAGTAAGAGCGGGATTTAGTATGCAAAATTTATAAATAAAAATATTGACAGAAAGTCCCGCCCGGAAAAAGGCGGGACTTTTTTTTAAAAATTAATGTATGAAACGAATAGCAATCCAGGGAGTAGCAGGAGCATATCATGATATTGCTGCCAGAAAGTATTTCAACGGTGAAGAAGTAGAAATTGTGGCATGTCATACTTTTAAAGACGTCTTTTCCACTATGAGAAAAGACAACAACATACTGGGTATTATTGCTATAGAAAACACGATTGCAGGAAATCTTTTAGCCAACCACAACCTTCTGCGCGAGAGTGAAACCTGTATTATCGGAGAAATAAAACTAAGGATAAGTCATGTTATAGCTGTATTGCCGGGTCAAAAGATAGAAGATATTACAGAGGTTCATTCTCACCCCATTGCATTGATGCAATGCGAAGATTATCTGAAGGATCATTCATGGATAAAAATAGAAGAAAGTGAAGATACAGCATTAAGCGCTAAAGCAATTTCTGAAGGTAACATTACGGGGAGAGCTGCCATATGCAGTAAACTAGCTGCTGAAATATACGGACTTGAAATACTTGAGGCCGGCATAGAAACCAACAAAAGAAATTTCACCAGATTTCTGATTATAGCTGACAGATGGACTGCCGATCAGTACATCGAGCCAACCGATACAAACAAGTCATCAATAGTTTTCATGACGAAACACGAAGAAGGGACATTATCACAGGTATTGTCTGTTCTCTCATTCTACCATGATAATCTGACAAAAATTCAATCAATGCCAATAATAGGTCATGAATGGGAATACTTATTTTTTATAGATCTTTCATATCTGGATTATATGAAATACAGACAAAGTCTTGATGCTATACGACCTCTTACCAAAAATCTGAGGATACTTGGAGAATACAAAATAGGTCAGCAACTAGTTTGATTCCTAAATATTACCCGGCAATAATAAACTCTGATTACACTACAAAATGAAGCAAATAAGACCATCAGAAAGACTAAACAATGTCTCTGAATACTATTTCTCAAAGAAACTCAAGGAAGTCGCAGAAATGAACTCTGCGGGCCTGAATGTAATTAGTCTCGGTATAGGCAGTCCCGACCTCCCTCCTTCTGAAGAGACAATTAAAGCTTTAAATGAAGATGCCGCTAAACATGACGCTCATGGTTATCAACCATTTCAGGGTTTGCCTCAATTAAGAAAATCATATGCTGAGTGGTATAAAAGATGGTTTGATGTTATACTTGATCCTGAAAAAGAAATTCAGCCATTAATAGGCTCAAAAGAAGGAATACTCCACATTTCCATGGCCTTCCTTAATCCCGGGGATGGAGTACTTGTACCTAATCCCGGATATCCGACCTATACATCAGTAAGCAATCTGGTTCAGGCAAATATTGTTTCATACGATCTTGATGAAAAAAAAGGGTGGCAACCTGATTTTGACGCGCTTGAGAAGTTGGATTTGAGCAATGTAAAACTTATGTGGGTAAATTATCCTAATATGCCGACAGGCGGCAGGGCTACATTGGATTTATTTAAGAAACTGGTTGATTTTGGTAAGCAAAATGGCATTGTTATTTGTAATGATAATCCATACAGTTTCATCTTAAGTAATGAATATCTCAGCATATTAAGCGTTCCCGGAGCTAAAGATATTTGTATTGAACTAAACTCAATGAGTAAGTCTCATAATATGCCGGGCTGGAGGTTGGGAATGGTTGCTACTAATCCTGAATTCCTGCAATGGATAGTAAAAGTTAAAAGTAATGTTGATTCAGGTCAGTTCAGGCCTATGATGGTTGCTGCAGTGGAAGCTTTGAAAGCTGATGAATCCTGGTTTCAGAAAATGAATGAAGTTTATTCAAAAAGGAGAAAAATTGCCGAAGAAATCTTTATTGCGCTTGGCTGTACATGGGATCCTAAACAATCAGGAATGTTCCTGTGGGGTAAAATACCCGATAAATACAATGATGCCGGCGAAGTAGCCGATAAAATCTTATATGACGCGAAAGTATTTATCACACCCGGATTTATTTTTGGAAGTAATGGAAACCGGTATATAAGACTTTCATTATGCTGTAAAGAAGATAATCTGAACAAAGCTTTGGAAAGAATTAAAGCGATACTTTAAAAAAAACGAATACTAATTGATAAAAATCATATATATGGAAAAAATGCAATTCGAATCGATACTCCTGCCGGGTATTGATCCAAAAAGACCGATAGTAATCTCAGGACCATGTAGTGCTGAAACAGAAGAACAGGTAATGACTACTGCTAAGCAACTTCATGACAGGGGAGTTAAAATATTCAGAGCAGGCATATGGAAACCAAGGACAAGACCGGGAGCATTTGAAGGTATTGGTACCCCAGGATTGGTTTGGCTTAAAAGAGTAAAAAATGAACTGGGAATGTACACAGCGACAGAAGTAGCAACTGCTAAACATGTCGCTGAAGCAATAAAATATGGCGTTGACATTCTTTGGATTGGAGCACGCACATCTGCAAATCCTTTTGCCGTTCAGGAGATAGCAGATGCTCTTGAAGGATCAGACATGCCGGTGCTTATAAAAAATCCTGTAAATCCGGATCTTGACTTGTGGATTGGAGGTATTGAAAGACTTTATCTGGCCGGAATAAGAAAACTTGGTGTTATACACAGAGGATTCAGCTCTTCAGATAAAAAGATTTACAGGAATCTACCTATGTGGCATATACCAATTGAACTAAGAAGAAGATTTGAAAATATTCCCATGTTCTGTGACCCAAGTCATATAGGAGGTAAAAGAGAACTGATTTCATCGATTTCCCAGCAAGCAATGGATCTGAATTTTGATGGTTTGATTATTGAATCTCACTGTGACCCTGACAACGCATGGAGCGACAAGGACCAACAGGTAACACCTGATATCCTTGACTATATACTCAATCTGCTTGTAATCAGAGATATGAACCAAACTACTGAAAGTTTAAGTGAATTGAGAAAGCAAATTGATGAAATAGATGATGAAATGCTCTCAATACTGTCCAAACGTATGAGAATATCCCGTGAAATCGGAACTTTCAAAAAAGAACATAATATGCAGATTTTACAGACGGCAAGATACAGCGAGATTCTAGAAGACAGGATTAAGCAGGCTGTTAGTTTTGGAATTGACGGAGATTGCATGCAGAAAATACTTGAAGCCATTCACGAAGAATCTATCAGACAGCAGATGGAAGTAATGAACAAAAATAATACAGACATCTGAAAATTGTAAAAAAATGAAGATACTTATAATGGGTGCCGGTAAAATGGGCAGATTTTTTGCTGATGCGTTAAGCTTTCATCATGAAGTCTGCTTATATGATACTAATCCAAAACAGCTTAGATATGTTTATAATGCCATCAGAACAGATGATCTGGAAGAAGTCAGGTCATTTAAACCTGAACTGATGATAAATGCTGTCACAATAAAATATACTATTGAAGCCTTCCAAAAAGTAATTCCTTATCTTCCTGCCAGTTGCATTCTCTCAGATATAGCTTCTGTCAAGACCGGACTTAAAGATTTTTACGAGAAAAGTGGTTTCAGGTTTGTTTCCACTCACCCGATGTTTGGTCCGACTTTTGCCAGTCTGAGTGATCTCAGCACACAAAGTGCCATAATAATTGAGGAATCCGATTTTTTGGGAAAAGCTTTTTTCAAAGATGTTTACAATTCACTACATTTGAGAATATTCGAATACAGCTTTGAAAAGCATGACCAAACCACTGCATACTCGCTGTCAATACCATTTGCCTCAACCCTGGTTTTCGGATCTGTTATGGAGCATCAGGAAGCACCGGGTACTACTTTTAAAAAACATATGTCCATAGCTCAGGGTCTAATGTCAGAAGATGATTATCTGCTCCAGGAAATACTATTCAACCCTTTTGCACCCGAACAAATAGAGAGAATAATGGGAAAATTGGGAGATTTGCTCGATATAATCAAAGAAAAAGATGCTGAAAGGATGCAATCCTTCCTGAAAGCAGTTCGTGAGAATATTGAATAAAAAAAGCGGATATTACCATTTCACCGATAATATCCGCTTTTTTTTAATCCAGTTCACTCAATCCCCGCTGCTTGCGGCGGTGAACTTCAAATAACTGATTATTGCATCATTCCGAAAGTAAATAGCTTTTGAATGATGCAAAATCTTTTTGCATAGGAACTGATTGTTTCTCCTTTCCCATAAATGCTTTAAGAGTTTCCGGTACAGCAACCTCAGCTTTAATTATTTTTTCAACTGTATCCTTAAATTTTGCCGGATGTGCAGTTTCAAGGAAAATTCCGGTTTCACCGGGTTGAATTTTTTCTTCAAGAGCACGGTATCCGCAAGCTCCGTGGGGATCACACAAATATCCGGTTTCATCGAATACTTTCTTAATTGTTTCAGCAATCTGCTCATCATTATAGGTAGCACCACTAATATGAGCTGAAATAGTTTCGTGTGAATTTCCGTAAAGCTCCAGAATACGGGCAAAGTTACTCGGATCACCAACATCCATAGCATTGGCTATTGTTGCTACCGAAGGTTTGGGATTGTATTTGCCTGTTTTAAGATAATTATAGAAAATATCATTACGATTGTTTGAGGCGATGAAGCGCTTAACAGGCAAACCCATCTGCCATGCAAACAGACCTGCTGTAATATTTCCAAAGTTTCCGCTTGGCACACAAAAAACTATTTTATCTGATTTTCCGGCCTTTTTAGCCTGAGCATAAGCATTAAAATAGTAGAAAGCCTGTGGCAGAAACCTTGCTACGTTTATTGAATTGGCTGATGTCAGATTCATATGAGCATTTAACTCCTTATCCATAAACGAGGATTTTACCAGAGCCTGACAATCATCAAATGTACCGTCAACTTCAACAGCTGTAATATTTTGACCCAATGTTGTAAACTGCATTTCCTGAATATCGCTTACAAGTCCTTTAGGATAAAGCACATAAACATGAATACCCTCTACTCCGAGGAAACCGTTTGCAACAGCAGAGCCGGTATCTCCTGATGTTGCTACCAGAACATTGACTTTTTCCTGACCTTGTTTTTTGATGAAATAAGAAAGAAGTCTTGCCATAAAACGGGCACCTACATCCTTAAAAGCACAAGTCGGTCCATGAAACAGTTCAAGACTATAAATATCATCTTTAACATGGACTAAAGGCACATCAAAGTTCAGGGTTTCATATACTATATTTTTCAGGGTTTCAGCATCAATATCTTCTCCAAAAAAAGCATCAGCAACACGATATGACATTTCCTTAAAGTCAAGATTCCCGATTTCATCGAAGAAAGATTTTGGCAGTACAGGTACGTTTAAAGGCATAAACAAACCTTTATCTCCTGCAAGACCTTTGACAACAGCTTCCTGTAAAGAAGCATGTTCAACACTTTTATTTGTACTGTAATATTGCATTTTAAAGTATAATTATAAAGTTTATGTTTAAATGATTCGCACCTTATGAACCATTCAATTAACACTATTTAAAAATTCAACGATGAAATCATCTTCTTTCATTAATCCGTACATTCCTTTGGCCGCCTCAGACTCATCAAAACTATCAACGGAATCAGGCTCAGTACCCGGCTTATAAATCAGAAAAGGAACCGGCTCCGAAACATGAGTTTTAGTTCTGCAATAAGTCGGATGGTCAGGCAGGACAGCAAATGCCACAGGCTCTTCCCAGTCTTTAACAGCTTCAAATAGCGGACCAATAATCCTGCTGTCAAGATACTCAATTGTCCTGATTTTCAAATCAACATTTCCTTCATGACCGGCTTCATCAGATGCTTCAACATGCAAAAAAACAAAATCATTATTTTTAAGCTCATCTATAGCTGCTTGTGCTTTACCTTCATAATTAGTATCATAAAGTCCTGTAGCCCCTTCAACATTAATGGACTTTAAACCTGCATACTTTCCGATGCCCTTTATAAGATCAACAGCAGAGATGACGCTTCCGTTTTTAATCTGAGGAAACCTTTGCATCAAAGTCTTCATAACAGGTTTATAACCAGGCGACCATGGCCAGATACTATTGGCAGGGTCTTTACCTTCAGCTACCCTTTTAATATTTACAGGATGATCAGAAAGAATTTTCTGTGAATCCAGGATAAGTTTATTCAGGAACTGAGCAGTTTCTACAGGACTCAGCTCTGTTTTTGAAAACTCAATTAAAGAATCTGATTTTATCAGTACATCCATAAACGGCGTTCCAGGCACATCATGTGGTGGTGTGCAGGAAATATGCTTATTACCTCCCTTAATTACCAGAAGATGCCTGTAAGATATACCTTCGTGAAACCTCACCTTTTCAGAGCCAAGCTTTTCCTGTAAAGCTGCGATTAATTCAGATGCTTCTTCATTTGAAATATGACCCGCTGAATGGTTCTTGATTTTTTCATTTTCAATGCATATTAAATTGCATCTCATCGCCATTTCTCCGGGCAAAATATCGACTCCTATGCTTGCTGCCTCCAGAGAACCACGACCTTCATAATCAGTTTTTACATCATATCCCAGCAGACTCATGTTTGCGATTTCACTGCCGGGAGCAAAACCATCAGGAACAGTTGATAACATACCACTACGTCCCATTTTAGCCAGCTTATCCATATAGGGTGTTAATGCAACCTGCAGAGGAGTTCTGCCTCCTAATGAAATTATTGGCTCATCTGCCATTCCATCGCCAAGTATTATAATATACTTCATGTCTTTAATTTTTTAGTATGAATCCTTTCTTCAATACAGCTTTGTGGTCAGGATAAAATCTTCTGACCACAAGCAACTGTTAATGTGTACGGAAAATCATACTGATCAATTTAGCGAATATTGGCAATACTTATAATATCGGCAAATACACCGGCAGCAGTTACACTTGCACCTGCACCATATCCTTTTATCATCATCGGATATTGTAAATATCGTTCGGTAGTAATCATGATAAGATTATTGCTTCCCTCCAAATCATAAAAAGGATGTGATGATGAAACCTCTTTCAAACCAACTGAACATGCACCATTATCCATGGTTGCAACAAATCTCCAGCGTTTAGACTGATCTTCAAGAATCTTTCTCTTATTTTCAAAATCATTGTCCATTTCAGAAATCGTTGACCAGAAATCTTCAAGAGTACCCTGGAAATATTTATCCGGTACGAAAAGATTCTTGACAACATCATCCTGTTCAACCTTGTAACCTGCTTCCCTTGCCAATATGACAAGCTTTCTGATTACATCCTTACCACTAAGGTCAATTCTCGGATCAGGTTCTGAATATCTGGCTTCCTGCGCCATTTTAATAGCTTTGCTTAAAGGTATTTCAGAACTTATAGTATTAAATATAAAATTCAGTGTACCTGAAAGTACCGCTTCCAGTTTTAAAATCCTGTCACCGGAGTTAATCAGATTATTCATTGTATTTATAATCGGGAGTCCGGCACCTACATTAGTTTCAAACAAGAACTTAATACCTTTCTTTCTGGCAATATTTTTTAATGACTGATAATTGTTATAATCAGAAGAAGCCGCAATCTTATTTGCGGCAACAACAGATACGTTGTTTTCCAATAGTTCTTTATAAAGATCAGCAATCTTGCCGCTTGCTGTACAATCGACAAATACCGAATTGAAAATATTCATTTTCAGTATTTCATCTCTCAATAATTCAGGAGATGTATTAATACCTTCACTATAAAGTTTTTCTTTATAATTTTCAAGATCAATCCCTTCTCTGTTGAAAATGGCTTTATCAATATCAGCTATACCAACAACATTGAGTTTTAATGCATTTTGTTTCATCAAAAGCGGCTGTTGCTGCTTTATCTGATCAAGTAAACTTCCACCTACAGTGCCAATCCCGGTTAGGAAAATATTGAGAACCTGATAATCTGAAAGGAAGAAAGAATCATGAATAACATTCAATGCTTTACGCAGTGAAGAGTTATTGGTAACAAAAGATATATTTGTTTCAGAAGCACCCTGAGCACAAGCAATCACATTAATACCATTTCGTCCTAATGTTCCAAAAAGTTTACCTGCGATACCCGGGGTTCTTTTCATATTTTCTCCAACGATTGCCACTGTTGCAAGATCGTTTTCAGCAAAAATATGATTGATTTCACCCATCTCTATTTCTTTGCTGAATTCTTCAAGTAAAACCTCTACAGCATCGTCAGCATCAGCAGATCTGACACCAATCGAAGTTGTATTTTCAGAAGATGCCTGAGAAACCATAAACACAGAAATTCCGGCTTTTGCCAAAGCTTTGAATATCCTGTAATTAACACCAATAACGCCAACCATACCCAAACCTTCGATGGTAATCAGGCTTGTATCATTAATAGAAGATATTCCCTTAATGGACTTGTTCTCACCATTAGGTGATTTCTCTTTAGTAATTAAAGTTCCGGGATAATCAGGATTAAAAGTATTTTTAATTTTTATAGGAATATTCTTATGAAAAACCGGGAAAATCGTGGGAGGATAAATGACTTTTGCGCCAAAATTGCACAATTCCATTGCCTCAACATATGTAAGATTATTTATTACATATGCGTTATCTATGACCTTGGGGTCGGCAGTCATGAAACCATCAACATCAGTCCATATTTCGAGAATCGAGGCATTGAGATCTGCTGAAATAATAGCAGCAGAATAGTCAGAGCCACCACGTCCTAAATTTGTAGTTTCACCCGTTTTAGCACTGCTTGAGATGAAACCACCAACTACAGTAACCTTAGGGGCATCCGCGAATTTTTCTTTGATTTTTTCAGCGGTTACTTTAAAATTAACTATATGCTTTCCGAATTGCTCGTCGGTCTTTATAAATTCCCTTGAATCAAGATGCCCGGCATTCAGCACTTTTGAAATAAAAAATGAAGAAATCCTCTCACCATAGCTTAATACGGCATCATGTGTCTTTGTCGAACAATCCTGTAAGAGATAAATCCCCTTAAGTATATTCCCCAGTTCATCCAGTAATTGATCAACGGAGAACTGGACGGCCTCAAGCTCTGTGTCAGAGAATAAACCATTCAACAGTTTCTCATGAATTTCCCTGATTTGCTGGAAACTTTTGATATACTCACTATTACCTTCCGATGCTAATTTTGATGTTTTAATCAACAAATCTGTTACACCACCTACAGCTGAGACAACTACAACTACAGGTTCCTCAACAGAACTTACGATTTGTTTGATTGTCAGAATGCTGTTCACGGAACCTACGGATGTTCCGCCGAATTTCATTACTTTCATGTGTTATTATTTTTAGGCCTGATTAATAAATCAAATCAGGTTTTGTTATTAATTAACTCTGACAAAAACGTCGGACATACAACATCCCTAGTGCATCGCACAATTTCTGTCAAAATCTATAAAATTATTAGTGAAAAATCAACTTTGAAAAGAATAAGCAAAGGATACACTCCGATAACCCCTGCGTGAAAAGGTGAAAATTATACCCCCCAAGGGGTCGTGGTAGTTCGCATGTAATTGAAATACAGCATAGTGTAATTGTGATACAAATAAATTACTGCAAATATAAAGGTTTTAATTGATTTTTAAAAGAAAACACAGCATTTTATTGTCAGTCTTAAAGATCACTGCCGCAACCAACGGTTAATATACACTACAAAATTAAAGCTTTACTAAATCATTATAAAACGTCATTTTTTTTACAAAATCTATCATTTTTTACACAAGCAACTATTACTTCACAGATATATTTGTTGCTAAAACATTTTAAAACCTTAAACATTAATACCAATGCCAAAAAAAATCTTATTCTTATTATTTCTTTATTTCTCTTGTATTTTTGCAACAAGAGCAGATAAAGTCAGTGTGCCTGTAACAGGTACAGACTACAGCTTCAACCTCGCAGACGGTAGTATAATACCAACTACGACTGACGGTAAGTCAAATCTTGACTATGGTATCTTTCGCCTCTTTGTTGGCCCTTCTAATGCTTATCGCTGGAATGATGCTCAACACGGCATGGAATTTAAAGTCGGGAACTATATTGAAATCGATGTTGCCGGCAGTGTAACATTAAAAATTGGCGGATGTCAGTATTCTGCAAGCACTTCAAAAATTACAGTATCTGACAAAAACGGATCCTATACTCTCACAAAAAACTCAAAGACAAAATCATGTACTGAAACCCTTGATTTTGTTTATAGCGGAGCTGCCACCACTCTTAAAATTGAATTTAAAGAAAACAAAACTTATGTACCATCTATAAATGTAATTGCACCTAAAAATGGTGCAGTAACTGAATCTCCTGTAAATAATGTGATATATAATTTTGATTTGACAGACGGCAGTATAATTCCAACAAACACAACAGGTAAGACAGCTATTAACCTGGGATTATTCAGTCTGGCAGTTGGTAATGCAAACGCTTACGGGTATAACGGAGCTACACATGGATCAATTTTAAAAACGGGTAATTCAATTACATTAAAAGTTGCCGGCAACTCAACAATTAGATTTGGAGGATGTCAGTACTCCAACGGAACAATTGCAGCAACAAGTACAACAGGGTCTTTTGACAAAGCTTCCCAATCATCAAAAACAGCAAAATGCTATCATCAGGATAACTCAACTGTTGACTTCATTTACGCGGGTGGAGCAGGTACGGTTACATTTAATTTTACAGGTACAAATTATATTCCAAACATACAGATATTACCAGTCCCTTATGATATTGAACTGACACCCTGGGTTAAAAAGTCCGGTAAAATCATGCTTAATGGTGTAGGTATAAACTTAACTGCAGGAGAAAACGCGACAGCGAATCCTGTAGTAACGGTAGAAAAAGGCACTGTAATCAGTGCAACTCCTGAAATTGCTTCAGTAAGGCTTAATCTGCAAGGTAAAATACTGGGAACAACAGCCATAGTCACTTCAGGTGATGTAGAATGCGGTTGGGTATTATATGACACTATGTTTATCAGATATAATGATAAAAATTCCAAACCATACAATTACAAATTCCTGATTGCTGATGACAGTAAAGTTTATAGTGCCGAACCCGGTAAATCCTATTCATATGATTTTGCAAACGGAAGTATTTTGCCACAAACATCATATAGCGCCCTTAGATATGCCACATACATAACCCCTGATGGACTTATAACGATAAACAGCAACACCGAGACTACCTCAAAGCAATTTGGATTTCATGATACAGCACACGGGTTAGTTTGCTTCCCCGGAAACTCATTCAATATTAATGTAGCCGGTAATTCCACAATTACATTCGGTACCTGTCAGTATGGAAGTGCCAAAGATGCTGTTTTTGAGTTTACTAATGCAGAAGGAAAATTGCTTGGAACTTGTACTGCTCAAAATATTGGAACAGGTGCATGCGGAACAGGAAGTTTTTCATTTTTCGGCGGAGCAGGCATTATCACTGCCACACTTAAAAGTGTCGAATATCCAACAGCAGAAGTATATATTCACAGTGTATCAGTAGAAAATGCGGCTAAAGTTATTAAAACCAGCAAAACTGATGTCTGGGATTTCGGAGCCGCAACACTGGATACAACATTATACAATAATCAGCTTACGGTTTCTTCAATAAATGCATGGTATGATGCATCAATAACTGTCGCTTCATCCGGTAATGTATTGCCAAAGACTTTTACAGCCGGTGTTCTTAACTGGGTTGGCGGATCAAACGACAGATTAAGAACTTCTAACACTAATCTTACCCGTTATGATGCTAACGGTACCGGTATAATTGGTACTGACACATTAAACGGTTCACTATATGTCAATGGAAGTGCTGCAACAAACAGATATATTGGATTAACTCTCAGCGAAGACGACGAAGTTGTCATTTATGCCAAATCTCAAAACGGAAGCGGGAAACTCAACTTCCAGTATGTCCCCTCTCCTGCTGACCAGACAGATATTGCTAACCTTAATTCAACAGGTGTAGTAACTAAGTTTGTTGCAAAATATGCAGGTTCTTATCATATTTTTGACTCTGCAGACAAACCTTCATATTTCAGAGTTACCAGAAAAGATGCAAAATATGTCACAGTAAGTTGTGCAATGGATCTTGCAGCTGCATCAGGCATACCTGATAACTACAAAGTTGTATTTACAAATGAAGCAGGGAAATCATGGAGTTCAACACTAACAAACGGAGCTCAAAGACTTGTTGTACCTGCAAACAACTTATACAAACTCAGCCTCTCAAATGCAAACGGATTTATAATATCAAGTTCAACTGATATCAGCATATCTACTGACACTTCGGTTTCAGTTAAAGTACAAAAAGTACAGCTGGTTACCTTATCAGGTTCAATTACCGGTCTCGGAAATAATATTTCTAAACTAGGATTGACTTTCAAACCTGTAGTCTCAACCAGAATTTTTGTACCACAGCCTGTGATAGACGCCGTTAAGGGCACATATTCAGTACAAATTGAGCCAAGTGTGGTTTATGCAATATCTGCAGCCGGAGTTAATGATTATTATCTGAAAAACGACAGTATAAATATTACTCAAACTAAAACTGTAGATTTTCAATTTGCCGAGAAACCGAAATATGATATTACATTAAACTCTGCTGGATTAAATGCTGAGCAAAAATCAAAACTTGTAACAACATTCACCAACCTTAATGAAACCGGTTATTCTTATACTTTCACCGGAGTTAGCGGAATCAAATTAAGAAACGGAGTTTACAGTATTTCATGTGCAGGGCTTAATGATTATCCTCTGGCTCTCGGAGCAACTTCAAATCTAAAAGTTAACGGTGCTGCGGTTTCAAAAAACATAGATTTTAAAGCATGTACATACTGGCCATTTGATGATGCTACTATAACAAACGGCACTACAACTTCATATAAGGGATTGTTATTAACCGGAAATATTTACAACGAAAAGGCTAAAAGTCATTTGGTTGCAAAAAGTGGAGCAACAATAAAGGTTCCGATGAATGCCGGCGAAAAACTCACTATAACATATTATTATTCGGCCGACTTTACGATTGAAAACGGTACCGCTATAACATCTTCATCAGGTAGTACCAGTACGTTTGAAACCACATCATACGCATATACGGGTAATGCTGCAGGATATGTAACTATTACTAATGGTAGTGGTACAACATACTTCACTGATATGGTCATAAATAAAACTATACCTTATTCCTCAACGATAACAGTTGGGAAGAATAAAACATATCAGACGATAAATGATGCGCTTAACGCTGTACGTTCTATGGCCAGACCTAATGATGAACGTGTTAAAATCATGATTGATCCGGGCAACTATGAAGAAATGCTGACAATTGATATTAAGAACGTTTCTCTTGTCAACGCTTCAACAAGTCCAAGTATAGCATTAGCTAACAAAGGTGTTGATATCAATGCAAATGCCGTAAGAATAACTTCATACTATGGTCACGGGTACAATTATTACAGTATGGGCACTGACCAGAAATGGAGTGCAGACGCTCTTCGTGTTAATAAAGAAAACGGATATACAACATATTCAAACACAGGTAGCGGTACTACAAACAACTCATACTGGAATACTACTGTAATGGTTTCAGCTTCAGGTTTCGAAGCGAAGAATGTAATTTTCGAAAATTCATACAACCAGTATATTTCTAAAAAAGAATCTGAAGATGTTGTAGTCGAATGGGCTACAGGTGGTAAAGGCACAAGACCAAAAGATGTAGGTAACACAGCCGTTCAAGGTAGAAGTTTTGTTGAAAGAGCTGCAGCGATAGCGTTTACAAAGAGCGGAGATAAAGCTGTTCTTGACAATTGCAGGGTTGTTGGTCGTCAGGATTCATTCTACGGAGCAGAAGGTGCAAGAGTAGTCGCTTATAAAGGTGTATTGATGGGTGCTTGTGATTATATTTTCGGAGGCATGACTCTTGTAGCCTATAAGAGCGATTTGTCAATGAACATCAGCGATCATAAAGATGATGTAGCTTACATAACTGCTGCTCAACAGACATCTGCTCGCGGATATTTGATGTATGAATGTAAAGTAACATCAGCTGTACCAGATATTGAAACTGCCTCTGCACAGAAAGCAAAACCCGGATATTTAGGCAGACCATGGCAGGGAGTTACAAGTGAAGTTGTTTATTACAATACAACTATTGAAAAAACCAACAGCACAGGATTTGAAAATAAATCAATGATCAGTCCTTTAGCATGGTTAAACACACTTGGAGGAGCTTCTGATAAATGTTTTGAATATGGAACAACAGAATTATCAGGTGAGAATAATCTTTCGGCCCGTGCTACATGGTCACATGTTTTGACAACTCCAAAACTAACTGATGGAACAGATATTAACTGTTTCAATTTCACTAAGGGAGCTGACAGCTGGGATCCGATCAAGGATTTGATTGAAAAAGGTGGTCTTACATCTCCTAATACAATCTCAGATCTTAATGGTGCTGATAAAGTGAAAACAATAATTGCCGTTGATGGCAAGCTTGTTTCGTTATACGGTATTAATGATAATTCTGTTATTAGTGTTTACAACATGAATGGATCTTTAGTAAAGACACTGAAAGTATCAGAAAATACTCAATTTGAAATGGGTCAGGGTTTATGGTTAGTCAGAATAAGTTCCGACCAGGGAAACCAAATGACTAAAATAATCGTGAAATAATCATCCAATCTCTAACGCGAAGCGGGTGTTTCAAATTTAATTGAAACACCCGCTTTTATTTTAATTTACAATGACCGGCTTCAGGTTATTTAAATTCTCCGTTGCAGAGCTACCTGAATTGCGCTAACCAGAATTAAACCTCCCCCGCTGCAAAGCAGCTTTTTAAAAGTTCAGTTGAAAACTAAAATTTTAACTGCTCAAGATATTTATTGAAAGCTTCATTATTCTTTAGCTTCTTTTCCTTTTCACAAGCTGATGACACCCATGTTGAGAGATATTTAGTCGGCTTTGAAATAAGCTGAAACTCTTTTTCCAGTTTGCTTTTTGAAACATAATCATCGGGATTATAGATAATTGCAGCACCAATAGCTACCTGAAAAGCTGCAACATCTTCAGGATGAATACCCCAGGTAGAAATGAAGTTTTTACCTTCAGTAGTTTTGGTAGCAGGGAAATAATTAATACCAGTTACAAACTGTACAGGCTCATCACACAAGGCAAAAGCCTCAACCTTAGCCTCACGAGTGCTGGAAAATACAGTAACTCTGACAAGTACATCGATCTTCTTACCTTTATAAGGAATGCCCTCTGACAACATTTCCAGATAGGAGATATTAGCTTCTTTTTTAACTCTTGCAGTCCTTTTGGACACAGGATCAAGATATACAACTTTTTCACCATCCCAAAGACGGACACCTCCACAACCAACAGTGGTTCCCACTTTGTATTGATCAGCCCCCCACCCTTTTTTCTGTTGTTCCTTGGTTGGATACCAGGCAGCAGCGGCAAGTTCAAGACCCGGACGCGTTTTATTATAAATATCTATAGCACATTTATAATCAAAATAATACCTGAGACCAATCCATTGATTTTCGATGGCAGGGCCGTGATGATTTAACTTGTTATAAAGATTTCCTGTTTCAGAAGAGATTGAAGATTCCAGTTTAGTGGAATCTTTCCACTGCAAATGTATGTCAGTCATGTTTTCAGCAGAAACAATGCCTGCAATAAGTGCAAACATCAGTAAAAATAGTGGTCGTTTCATTATATTAAGGTTTAAAAAATTAGTATATCTAATTTCACAAATTTACAAAATCAAAAGCCAAATCGTTTTTGTTTAACTCTCATCTGTTAAACAATATTCCCAGCTGTAACATAGGATTATATAAATATTTATCGCTATCGTATTTACCCACAATAAATACCCCCTGCAATGTAACGGAAATTTTACTTGTCATCGCATAATCCATACTCAATAACGGTGAAACCAAAAAGGCCGGATACTTCCTGAGATAGGCTTCATTTAAAACCTCAGAAGTCTGACTTTCTATGTGAAGGTTTTTTATCGAACCCATTCCGGCAAAAGCTGAAGCAGTGTATCTTACTTTCCCTGATTTTTTGCTGTAACCAAAAAAAGGACCGCCATAACCGGCACTCATATATGAATTATCAGATCCCGATGATTTATAATTAGTATTTATAGTACCTCCATAAATGCCCGCAGTCAGATTTTTAGAAAAATACAATCTGAGTATACCGCCAAGTCCGGAACTCATGTCTGAAACCTTCTGATAACTATTATCAGTAATTGTGAAACCGGGTTGAAGCATTAACATTCCACCACTATAAATATTCTTATGCGGTTCTTCAGAATAAGTACTGTGAGCTATGAAAACAAAAATCAGAGATAAAAACAACTTCTTACAGTAACCAATCATATTTACACGATTAATAATAATACTGCAAAGGTAATAATTTGAATCTATCAGTCGCTCCCGACACCGATCATTCCATTTGGCGTCACGGTTTCAGCGCTGATATTCATTGATTTACAGTTCGAATTATTAAAAAAAGTAGCTGAAGCCTTCCCGTCTTTTCCCGTATTAATATCAGGATTCCAGTATAAAGTTCTGCGAACATCGACTAAACCGGGTAATACACCTTCAGTATAATCCGGACTATAAAACTCCCTTGAGAGCGAATATCCCTGCAATGAAGTCTGGCGTATACCTTCAGGAGAAGTACGTAAATGTCTGTCCTGATATGTAAAGACATAAATAACAACAGTATCTCTGTCAAGATGAGCTGACTGACTTTTGGTTCCCGCCATCGCAAACTTCAGATGTTCAGCAGGATCCTCACTTATTGAGATTAATCTAATCTCATTAGTCATTAAGCTTTCTATCTCACCACGGTCAAAAACTTCAAAATTATTTATAACAAAAAATGCCGGCTGGGATTTATATCTGGGTATTAACTTAACTCTATTATTAATTACCTGAGTATGATAAGTAAAATACTGATTCGTCCTGGAAAGAAATTCAAGCATGGATTCCGGAACAAAATCACCTGTATCAATCATTTTATCGACAGTATTTTCAACATCTATAACTACGTTGGCTTTTCTAAGCCCATCCCTGATCCTTTCATCAGAGTTCTTTCCAATAATTTCTACCTGCTTCAACATATGATCTTTTTCAGACATTGTGAGTTTTTTTTCTTTTTCTTTGATTACAACATCATCCTGTTTCTCATCTGTTATGGTATCTTCTTCAACCTTAATTTCTGTAATCTCAGGCTTTCTTTTTTCAAGCCAGTTATATTTTTTAACTGCAGGACTAAAAAAACGGTCAAGTCTTACAGCGGACTCCATATATTTGCCATCCGATTTGGTTTCAAGAGTCAGATTTGACTTTCCAAAAAAATCTTTGGGTGCAAAATTGAATCTTCCCGACTCATCAGTAAAACATTTACCCTGTTGAGAAACACTGTCTCCAAGCAAAATCATATTTACTTCTACATCCTTCTTCGGTTTTCTGCTATCTCCAACTGCAAATACGTTACCCTCAATCAGCAAACTTTTTTCATAGGGATAATTATATACAAACGGCTCCACTCCTGCCATCTGCCTCCAGACATAACGGCTCCAACCCTGAGTAAGCATCAATAAATCGGCATCAGCCATAGTCTGAACATCACTGGAACTAAAATAATATCCGGGAGATTCCACAAAACCTTTAAGATCTGAAGAAAGCAAAAGATTGGTCAGAACATTATCAGTGTAAGGTTCTACAGAAGTTGTCGATGCATCCCTTACAGATACGGAGAAACCGGTTTCGACGGGATTTCCCTTATTATCATTTATCAAAAAATCCATCTTGATTTTTTCGTTTGGCTTGTAGTTCTTTTTGTCAAACTTCGAAACAATCTTTATCTGACTCATGTGATTTACAAACACTTTTCTTTCTGCCAGAACATTTCCTTTTTTGTCGAACAAAGTTATCTGTGAAACTCCCGATGGAATCATTCTTTTTGGAAATGATAGTGAAACCACATTTTCTTCGCCAACCACAATACTGTCAGAGCCGTAAAGCTGACCTTTGGAAACAATATTAAGACCAATTGGCTGAGATGGTAAACCGGGAGATTTTCTTATTAAAATTGACAGTACATCTGCATCTGAAACATCTGTCGTCATAGTATATCCAACAGGCAAAATTTCAGGAAGTTCAAATTTATAAGCAGACCCATTATTATTTACGACAGCTTTATATGGCGATTCTTTTATATCCGGTTTCATAAAGAATGAGCCCATATTAAAATGAGAAGTACTGAATACGGCAGTGGTATCTCCATTTTTCGATAAAACAAAACCCTCAATAACAGGATGCTCCGCTTTATTGCTGAAAGCCTGAAAAGCTATACGTGAAGTTAAACCATCAACCATGTTGCCTCCTTCAGGGAAAAAGTTTATTGAAAATTTGTCGGGTTTAGTCTCTGCTCTCGGCCCCGGAACTCTTTGTGATCTTGGTTTCTCAGTAATTTTCCTGGATGAATAAAGGCCACTCTTTAGCGGTTTGTCATAAACAGGGAATACTCTTGAAAATATTGCAGCATTATCAAAGTTGAGCATATGCCTTGTGTATGCCCTTACTTCATAAAAACCATTTTTCAATGAATCACGCAAAAATATTTCGCCGTGGCAAAGCCCGTCATTTATTTTAAACTTCTTTGTCTCAATAACATTTCCTTCCGGACTTAATAACTCGACATAAAGAGTTTTGCTTATCTGACTTAATGAATTCCTGTTAACCTGTGCGAGATATGCTTTAAACCAAATGGTTTCACCAAGGAAGTAAGCAGTATTATCAAAATGCAGATAAACCTTTTCCTGAGGATTTGATTTATAGAACTCTGAGACATTTTTGCTCAGGGACAATATGCTTAATGCTTCAGATGATTTACCTGATTTTTCACGACTTAAGGTCTTCTCGTCTTGTGTTTTACCTGCTGCAAAAATTTCAGATACGTTAGCAAAAGATAACTGCAGGGCTAAACCGGTTATTATTAAAAACCGGACATATAATGGCTTCATACAATATTAATCTTACAACTATAAAAGTATGTATATATTTAATACTAATGCAAACATTATAGTTAAAAACTGTTTTTTTTAGTATTTTTGATCATAAATATTAATATTTAAAGGTATGAGATTGATACGATTAAGGTTGTACTTATTGTCTGTTTTAGTTTTGTCATCATCTGTTTTAAATGCAGAAAAGTACGAACTGCTCACCGGAACATACACAAATACAGGAAAAAGCAAGGGTATTTATCTGTTTGAGATAGACACAGACAGCAGGATGATTTCTCAAAAAGCATTATACGATGGCCTTGCAAATCCCAGTTTTCTTGCTTTGTCAAATGACCAAACCAGGATTTATACATTCAGTGAAAATTATAATTCGGGTACCGTCGCTGCATTGTCAATTAATGACAGTCATGATAGCATCAAGCTGATAAACAAATTCAAGACCAGCACCAAGGGACCATGTCACATAGTCGTTGATGATAAAAATGCATTTACATCCATTTACAATGGCGGTTTTTTGTCAGTTTTTGGCATTAATAAAGATGGTTCACTGACGGAAACCAAACAAACAATAGGTTTCACACCTTCGGATAATGATAAGTCTTCCAAAACCGTATCGCATATACATCAGGTAGTAATTGCACCTGACCACAAGCATATTGTAACGAACGATCTGGGTACTGACAAAGTATGGATTTATAAGTATAATCCTGCTTCAATAGATAATGTCCTTTACGATGGAAAAGCTTCTGATGTTAAGAAAGGAAGCGGACCAAGGCATTCTGTATTCAGCAAAAACGGAAAGTACTTTTATCTGGCGCATGAACTTGACGGAACGGTTTCAGCTTTCAGTTATAAGAATGGCATTATAAAACTTATACTGGAAAATACTGTTATCAGAGATAATAACCCGAAGCCATGGGTTGCAGACATACACCTCTCACCTGACAACAAATATTTGTACGTAACCAACAGAGCACCAGCCAACGATATTACATGCTTCAGGGTCTCAAAAAACGGGAAGATAGATTTTGTAAGTCAGACAAAAACCGAAGGTGACGGCCCGCGTAATTTTGCAATCACTCCTGACGGTAAATACATTTTCATCGGTCATCAGTTCTCTGATAACATCACGATTTTCACACGTGACGCTGAAACAGGCAAAATGACAAATACAGGAATGCAGATTAATGTGGGATCACCCGTCTGTTTGATATTTATGAATATGAAATGATTATTTACCCTTATTGAACCAGACTTTCATCTCTCCGACACCACGATTTGACCAAAGATAATAAGGTATAAGAGTTATCTCATGCCCTCTGAATTTATTTTTCAGAACCACTACGTCATCTGATAGCAACTTTTCATTTACAGGTTCAAATTTGGTAGCAGGCGAAACAATCAGGCCCGAAAGCTTGCCATTATCAACCGACTCAGCACAATAAACGACAGGACCATACTCTATTGCAATCTTGACTTTATCGCTGGTTATGACTCTGCGCACGCTCATCGGAAAGTGTATTTCAACTTCATCACCCTTATTCCATTCTCTGGAAATTTCCAGATAACCGTTTTTCATATCAGCACTGACTTCGCTCCCGTTGACTCCGAGATAATACTTTTCTGAAACCGGTTCCTGATAACTATACAGATTTCCGGGCAATGGTTTATTCATCACCCAACCGGGGACACGTATCTTAAGAGTACATTTTAGCTTCTTTTTGGGATTTACAACCAAAGAGACTATACCCTTCCAGGGATAATCTGTCTTTTGGACAATATTCAGATCCTTTTTCCCGATTTTCATATTGACATTACTGCCAATAAAAAGATTGACATAAACACTGTCAGCCCTTTTTGCGTAAATCAGACCGGGAACAGAAGGTATAAACCTTATCAGATTTGTCGGGCAACATGAGCAATCAAACCAGGGCTTACGGGTCGCTGCACCCATATTGAATTTATACTTGCCATCTGATTCCAGAGGATTCGGATAAAAGAAAGTCTTACCGTCCTGTGAGATGCCGGAAATAAGCCCGTTGTAAAGAGTTCTTTCAATCACATCATAAAACTTTGAGTCTCCCGTTAACTGAAAGAGTCTTTGATTCCAGCCAACACTACCGATTGCCGCGCAGGTTTCACTATATGCCGTGAGATTTGGCAGCTCATAATCATCACCGAAAGATTCTCCGTCATGTCTTGCTCCAAGTCCGCCTGTGATATAAGTTTTAGCGTTTACCACATTATCCCAAATTCTTTTTACGGCATCAAGGTAATTGCTATCCTTATATAAAGCTGCTATATCAGTCATTCCTGCGTACATATAAACAGCTCTTACGGCATGCCCAACAGCTTCAGACTGCTCAGTTACTTTTAAATGATCCTGATTGTATGCTCCGTAAAGTTTATGAGTCGATGCATCACCCCTTATATCAAGAAAAAATTTAGATAATTCAAGATATTCCGGTTTGTGTGTAATCCTGTACAATTTAACCAATCCGGTTTCGATTATTTCATGACCCGGAGGCACCTGAAGCTTCCCGGAACCAAATTTTGAAACCAATAAATCGGCATTTTTTAAAGCTATATCCAGAAGGTTTCTTTTGCCTGTTGCCAGAAAATGAGTAGCAGCGGCTTCAAAAAGATGTCCACTGTTATAAAGCTCATGACTTGAAATTTCATTTTCCCATCTTTCCTTTGACGGTTTCACCCATTCAGCCGGAGGAGTTGTCCTGTCTATCGTAAACCAGGTCGTAATGTAACCATCGGGCTCCTGCCCTACCTTAATAATTTCAATAATCGAATCAATATATGCATCCAGTTCAGGATCAGGATCACTTATTAATGACAAAGATGCACCTTCAATAATCTTATACAAATCAGTATCATCAAAAGGCATTTTACCTTTGGTTTTACCTGGCAACTTACCTCCTGCAATCAGGAAATTGTCCATTCGCCCTTCTTCCTCACACTTTTTAAAAGAATAGCTTATTGTGGAATCCTTTATGGTCTTAATTTTCTGTAGCCAGAAACCATCAGACAGTTTTACATCTTTAACACCGATTGCCTCAATAGGGTAATCCGAATACTTACTATCCTTCACGCTAAAGGACATAAGTACCAATGAAAATATTATCAGCAATTTGGATTTCATATAATTATTTTTCAGGAAAACTACTACTTATTTATAATCACCAGCTTCTGACAAATCCTCAAAGCGAAATTCCTGTTTAGTTCGTTGATTATGTCACAGGCTTTAGAAATATCCTTTAAGTCATACTTTCTTATCGACTTTACAATCTTGCTCTTTGGATCCTGTCTGAAAATGTAATCGGATTCAGAATTCATATTGATATTGGACAGGATTTCAGGTGTCTTTAAATCAACTATGTAAGCATCATTTATAGAAAACACCTTATTTTCAGATACCGTCATGCCGTAAGAGAAACCCATAACACCTGCGTTTGCCTTATCATCAAGTATCGGTTTGTATATAAAAACCAGCAAATCATAGCCGTTATTTTTAAGTTTAGACAACCACGGTTTCAAAGTCATAATGCCAGGCATTTTTACCATTGCAGAGCCATTCATTCTGAATTCTTCAGGCAGTTTAACTTCAGAAAGCTGATAGGTTGCAGTATCAATAAAATCATTAAGATAATTGAATATACCTTTGGATAGATTTACATCAATATCTCTTACTGAAAAATTCCCTACTAATGAAAATGTAGTGTCAATATTGGTAGCAACAGCAACTTTGAATGTATTCTTTTGTGATACAGCAACCTGACAAAGCAAGGCTGTAAAAAGTAAAAACAGGATCTTCTTCATATGTTTGTGTTTATATATGCGTTTAGACGATTTCAGACAAAAATAATGATAAACATCCTTATAAAAAACACAAATGAGATTACTTAAAGATTGAAAAGTAATCTTTGTATCCGTATCCCGGGCAAGTGATTAATAATCTGTGTGGATTTACTCCATTTTTCTGATTCTAATATCAATCCCCGTGTTTTCCAAACCTTTTATGAGTGGTTTCAGATCAGTATTACTGAAATGATAGGGGTAAAATACTTTCGGGGAAATAGTTTTTGCGGCAGTAATAGCCTGATCAACCGACATCGTGTATGGAAGATTAATTGGCAGGAAAGCAATATCTATATTTTTAATATTTTTCATCTCAGGGTAAAACTCCGTGTCTCCGGCAATATATATTTTCAAACCATCAATGTTTAATATATATCCGTTGTCTCTTCCTTGTGGGTGAAATTTCTGGTTTTCCGGAGTCGTGTTGTATGCCGGTACAGCTTCTACAGAAATCCTATCAGATAATTTTATGGTTTCGCCGTTCTTAACAGATTTACCTTTACCTGATTTTTTGATACTTGCCTCGTTTGCAACTATCATAGTCTCATTTTTGCTTAACAAATCTATCGCAGAATTATCCAGATGATCTCCGTGTTCATGAGTAACCAGTATAAAGTCAGCCTTGGGGTATGTTTTAAAATCTGCATATCTTGAAACCGGATCAATCATAATGATCTTTTTGTCGTAAGTAATCATAAGACTGGAATGCTTTATAAATGATATCTGTACGTTTTTTCCACTCTTTGTTTTGAATGTGTCAGTTGGTAATGACTGTGCGGAAAGCGACAAAAGATTTGTTGAAAAAATCAAAATGAGTAAAATAATTACTCTAAAAAGTTGATTTGAGCTTTTATTAATTCCTGCCATAACCAAATATATTATTTGATTTTAAGTTTAAGTCCGATTTTTAATGCAGAACCTTTTAATCCGTTTATTTCCTGTAGCTGTTTTATTGTAGTTCCGTGTCGTTTTGCCAATGCATAAAGAGTGTCTCCTTTTTGAACAGTAATAATATTATCAGAACTACCTGAATCACCTTCAGCATTTATAATATTATCAGTTAGTTCGTCTTTTAATTTTTGTTCTTTTGTTTCACTCTTGATATTTGAGCTGAAAAATAATTCAGTTGCCTTACCAAGCAATGGTTTCTTTATAGTATTGCATGAAAAATTAAAAAAGCTTTCAGGATTAAGGGGTTTCTTATTCTTCCTGACTTCAAAATGCAGATGGTCTGTTGAAGCTCTACCTGTTCTTCCGCCTAATCCTATTGCCTGACCAGCAAAGACTTTATCACCTTTTTCGACCAGACATTTGCTCAGGTGAGAATAATATGTTTCAACACCTTCATCATGTTTTATAATAATGAGATTTCCATAGCCATAATATCGGCATGACATCGTAACAGTACCATTTAATGTCGAAACCACAGTATCTCCTCTGTGTAGTTTAATATCCGCACCTGTATGTCTGTGCCGCCCTCTGTAACCAAACGGACTTATCACCTTGCCGATAACCGGGCAAATTTGTCTGCATATCGAAGTGTCAACTCTTAAAAAGATACTATTATGCTCCGGACTTATCGAAAGAGTGTCCAGAGTTGCACCTTCAACTGTAATGAAAGTGAATAAAAACAGATTTACAATCAGAATATTCCTGAACAAGTGTTTTCTTGTCATGATAAAGACTTTATTTTCCTCTATATTTTTCCGGCGATAATAATCAGTCAATTATTGACAGTTATCCGACTTGACGCGACTAAAGCAAAGAAAATCTGCAAAAGAAATCGTTATCGAAAAAATGCCGTTTTTTTGCTAAAGACAAATATAAAGAAAACCCGTAAAGTCTGCAAAATAAAAAATTGACTTGTTTTGATTTTATATCACCAGGCTATTTTCATCAAGCAAAAAATCATATATATTCATGAATACAACACCATTATTGTCCTGATACTTCTTTATGGGATCTTCTGTAATCACGAATTTCAAAAAATTGTCGTCTATGTTTTTCAATGAGCGCAACTCCTGTTCACGTTTTTCTTCATTCGGAAGCCTGAGGGCAGACTGTATATAGCACCGTTTGCTTCCCTGATTACAAACAAAATCAACCTCAAGTTGCTTTCGCTGGCTCAAACCTTTTTCATCTTTCGTGTTTAGGACAACGACACCAACGTCAACCGACATATCACGCAAACGCAGTTCGTTGTATATCATATTCTCCATCAAATGTGTCACCTCATACTGGCGAAAATTGATGCGTGCATTACGTAGTCCTGCATCCGAAAAATAATATTTGGCAGGGGTATCTATATACCTTTTTCCCTTGATGTCGTAGCGAATGGACTTCTCCACCAGAAACACGTCTTCAAGAATGTTAAGATATGATTTTATGGTATGTTTCGAGATGGAGATGTTCTTTACACTTTTAAACGTATTCTCCAATTTGGTCGGATTTGTAAGCCCACCGATGGAAGATGCCACAATATCAATGAGTTCTTCCAATTCCGCATCATTCTTGATTTTATACCGTTCTTTAATATCTGTGATATACGTCTTTGCAAACAAGCCTTTCAGATATTCAATCTTTTGCCTGTCGTCCGCAAACGTAACAATTTTTGGAAGACCACCGAAAGTAAGGTATTCTTCCAATGCCTGCTCACGGGTTCCGTTAAATACGGATATAAACTCACGGAAACAAAGCGGAGCTATCTTTATTTCATAACCTCGCCCGCGAAATTCAGTAATTACATCTTTCGACAAGAATTTAGAATTACTTCCTGTTACGTATATATCCGCATTCTCAATCTTCAAATAACTGTTTAGAACATCCTCAAATTCATTTACGTGCTGAACCTCATCCAGAAGGATATAGTACATCTCTTTGTCTGTCATTTTTCTGTCGATATAGTTCAGCAATGCATCGGGGTCACGCAAATCTTTGTTTCTGCGGTCTTCCAAATCCACTTTTACAATGTGATCACTTGCCACTCCACACTCTTTTAGATGATTATAAAACAAGTTGAACAAAAGATATGACTTACCGCAACGCCTGACTCCCGTTATGATTTTTATCATTCCGTTATGCTTGCTTGCGATAATCTTTTTAAGATGTATGTCACGATTTATTTCCATTCCTGATTGCTATTTTTGCGTTTTTTACGCTTTTTTGTGCAGCAAGAATAAGCATTATCTTTTAGATATGCAATAATACAGTTAATTATTTTGCGTAAATACGCATTTTTAGGAAACCAAAAAATGAGTCGCCCTTCCGGTTCTTCCACCCAGTCCTACTGCCTGACCCGCAAGGATAGTATCACTTTGTCGATAACCGGGCAAATTTGTCTGAATATCGCAGTATCAACTCTTTAAAAAAATATTATGCTCAGGACTTATCGAAAGAGTGTCCAGAGTTGCACCTTCAACATTAATGAAAGTGAATAAAAACAGATTTACAATCAACATATCTCTAGATATATCCTATGTTAAAGTAACCAACACTGATAAATATAATTAATCAATCAATAATGTGTTAAATAATATTAAAACAAGCAATACGGCTAATAATTAACAAATAAAACACAAATTATAAATTAAATAAAATATTAAATTTGTCAATAGCCATATAGAATGTAAATTTTTATCCTTTTTGCCTATGATAGAATAATTAGTAATTAACATCTATCAAAAATGGTAGATCCGAAAAAGAATACTGTGATACTCTTTTTCAGGGGAGTTACACGTTACAAAAGGTTATCTCTCTTAATAAAATCTGATAGTAACAAAAAAGCCCCATCCCTCAGAATAATCGCAAAATCAACATTGGGATGAGGCAGTCAAACACAAAGTTTAACTTTTAAAGAAACGAAAATGCTTAAAAAAAGTATATAACAACAGTAATTTTAGCATTATTTGTCACATTTAATGCTATTTCACAGGAAATAATCGAAAAAAGATTTTTTAATAACCAAAAAGAGCTTGGTGGTGATGTTGTCGTTTTAAAATCTATAATAAAAGTTGAAGGATCTAAAGCGTATAAAATTTTTGAGATTGAAGCTCCTGACAATGGAGACTATTATCTAAATGCCTGGATGATGGGAAGCGAGCTTGAAAACTTCGGTAGTGGAAAACTCCTTGAATATGATTTAGTAGTAAATAATGAAGAACAAACAGAAAAGTTTAAACCTATAAAAAGGGACTGGCACAATGCACCTTTTATAGATAGTAAATCTAAAGAGAAAAAATTTGTACTTCTTAAAAAAGGTTTAAATCAGATTATTTTTTCATGTGATATTCCCGAAACTCCGGAAATTGAGTTTGTAAGACTTTCCAAAGATAAGCTTAAAGCCGAAATATCCGAGAATAGCTATAACCTTTTTATTAATCAAATAAAAACAGATATTCAGGACAGGATTAATAATCCAATAGTAAAAAAGGACACTTTGACTTCGGCACTTAGAAGTGGAGTTGTTTTATCTAATCCAGAAGGAAACTATTATCATCATATTGGTATCACTTTCAAATATACTACGTGGAGATTGTATTACTTCAGGTCAGGTTCCCAAGTCTTTATTACCACAAATGCCTCCGATGGATATGAACATGTTTTGGAATTTTTCAAATCGTCCGATTCTGAAACATATTCATGGTCAGCTTTATCTAACTCTAACGGTTTAGCTTCCATAAATGTTAGTATCCCAGCAAATGGTTTTTATTACGCTAGAGTAAGAGCGTATCATCAGGAAACAGAGGGATTGGTTAATCTAAATATTAACGGGCAATACTATTTCACAGATTGCGCAGTTTCAGGCTCTGGTTTTAGACATGTTCATGATACTCCGACAACTTACAACTATTTTACTTGTAAATCAACCGGTGATAGTCGTATATGGATTGAAGATAATAGCGGTATACCAGGGATAATCCGTGCATTTAATGACGATTATTCTAATGGTGGGGGTGACTTCTCCTGGGGTTCAGACTCAAGGGTTAAAAAAGATTTTTCTACAACTATAGGTAGTGTCTTGGTTTCGGCCAATAGCTCAGCACACCCTATTGATACCTGTGACTTGTATATAATGTGCCAGAATAGTGATATCATGTCAGTATTCCCTAATCTAAATGCCGATGATGCGATACAATCTGCACCGTCATCCAATACATATAATTGTATCAGTTGGTCTGGAGGTATTACAGATTACTGGGAATGGCCTCTTAATACATTTTCAATGTATTATGTGGTTGGAAATCCATTAGCTTCATTTGACAATTTTTATGCAGCTAATCCTAGATATGGATTTGATGGTGAAGCAATGACATATTCCCGTACAGGGGCTACATCTTCAAATAGTGCTGTTGATTTATGGTATAATCCTAACTACTATGATATAGGTAACGGTAGTTATACTCACGGTTCTGTCACTAAACCAGGGAATAACCAACCTCATGGTTATGATTGGGAAAGTAAACCTGGTAATATGATGCGATCATTTCATCCAAGAAATTCTTTAAACAATACACAGATAAGAGGTTATGGCTATGTAAGCCAATATTACAGGCTAACTTCACCCTTAAGGTCAGCCATGTTACTTGATGAATCTATAGCAAGGGGGCATTCAGTTATTGAAAATATTGAGCTTACGGAAGCCGAAAAAAGCATCATTTCTAAAAGAATAAATTCGTTAACAAGCAATCAGCAATCGGAATTCGAGAATAAATACTCGGCATGGAAACAAACATGGAAAAACCCAGAGATAGCTATACAAAGCGACCCTAGAATGTATGCAAAGAGTAACGAATACCAAGAACTTATTGTTTATTGTAAAGATCAAGGCAAAACAATATGGCCGATGATTTTCGAAAAGTTTCAACAGGGTGATTTCTTTGCTATCAATATGCTTGAAGATTTGACTTTAATTGAAAATCAAGATATACTTGAAAAAATAAAGAAACAATGTAGTCTAAAAACCACAACTGAAACAGGAGCTGTGATTGTAAGATCGCCTCAAACCTATGCAATGAAATACATTAAAGAATTATTAAAACCATATACTGTAGATAACTCAACTGATAATAAAGGCATTATATACAGCAATTCATATGATTTTAATGTATATCCTAACCCTGCAAATACAACAAGCCAGATATCATTCAATCTGCAAACAGATTCAAAAGTATCAATACAAATTATCGATTTAAATGGTAGGGTTTTATCTGATGTATTAAATAAACAAGCGATAACATCTGGTCACCAAATCTTTAACCTAAATATACCTGAAAATTTTAAAGGAACTTGCCTCGTAAAATTATTGGTAAACAGCAATGTAAATGTACATCTTATAGTTGTTCGATAAATAGTAAAAGAGGGCAAATCAATTTTGAAATGTCCTCTTTTTACTTATACCTTTAAGGAATCAACCTCAAATAAAAAAAATTCTAAAGTTTAGGAATCAAAAAGGCTTTTATTATACATCTGCCGCTATGAAAAAATTGTTCATTATTATAATTACAACATTTTTAAGTTTGACTAATATGCTATCGCAATCTTATATATCATGGGAAGACTACACTTTTAGTCAAAGGGTAACTGATATTGACATTGATAATAATAATAACATTTGGATTAGTACTCAAGGAGGTTTGGTAAAATACAATAAAAAAAACGGGGAAAAAACATATTTTAACCATGCCAATGCGAACTTGCCTGATAATAACTTGTTAAGCTTATATTGTGATGCCAGTGGAAATGTTTGGATGGGTGGTAAATATTATGGAATAGGAAAGTTTAATGGAGAACAATGTACTATTTACAATCAGGCAAATTCTGGTTTGCCATTCGATCAATACAATTCTAAAATTAAAGTAGATAAGAAAGGAAATGTTTGGATAGCTTCTTTTCGTTGGATGGCAAAATTTGATGGAAGCAATTGGAAAACATGGATAACAGGTAGCGATCTTTCTCCATTTCCTATAATTTCAGACTTTTTAATTGATGCAAATGGGGTGGTATGGATTTGTTCAACGGATGGTTTTGGAAAAATAGAAAATGATAAATATTCCATAATTTCAGGTATCAACGGAGGCACCAACCAATGTATAGGAATGGATAATAATAAGAATATTTGGATAGGTATTGAAGGAATAGGTTTATACAAATATGATGGTTCAATATTTACTAGTTACAATACCTCAAATTCCACTTTACCCACAGATAATATTTTCTCAATATCTTTTGACTCTAATGACAATATGTGGTTGGCAACTGATAAAGGATTGGTGAAATTTAATATTTTTGGTTGTCAACTTTATAAACCGGCCACACCTGACACAGCTTTGCTACGCCTAAAAGCCGACAACAATGAAAATATCTGGTGCGGTACATATAATGGTAGCCTTTTATGTTTTGATGGCAGTAATTTTTCTTCCATTGATTTATCTAATTCGCCATTAAAAGGCAATTATATTAGTGATATTCTGATCGATAACGAAAATCACAAATGGATCGCAACCACAAAAAACCTTGTAAAAAAAACAAAAGATCAGTTTTATACGGTTATTGACAAACCTGTCTCCACATTAACTCAGTCTAATAATGGTGCAATATGGCTGGCTTTTAGTCATGGAGATACAGCATTGCTAAAAATAGATAAATCGGAAAAAATAATTTTTGATTCCTTGAATTCGCCTTTAAATCTTAATAAAACCGGTTTATGCAGAATGGCAGTTGATAATAAAGATAATCTTTGGATTTCCTCCTCAAAAAACGGACTTTACAAATATGATGGGACAAGTTTTACAAATTACAATACGTCCAATAGTGCAATACCATCCAATCAACTAGGTATATTAAAAATTGATAAATACGATAACATCTGGGGAGGTTCATCATATGGCTTATTTAAATTTGATGGTAAAACCTGGTCTGTTTGGAACCGGACAAACTCTAATATACCAACTAATGTTGTTGTTGGTTTGGATTTTGACTCTGAAAATAAACTATGGCTTTCGTGTATGGACGAATATAGGATAATCGGAGGAGATTATGGTGGCGGTCTTACATGTTTTGACGGTCAAACTATGAAAACATTCAAAACTGACAACTCCGGTTTATTAACGAACACTATTTTTGATGTATTAGTTGATACAAAAGGATTGGTTTGGCTTGGCACATACGGAGGAGGTTTAATGAGTTTTGACAGAAAAGATAAGTGGTTATCCTATAATGTTACCAATTCCGGAATTGCAAACAATATCGTTCAATGGATAAAACAGGACAAATCGGGCTATCTATGGATGGGCCATATTGATGCTGGTATATCAGTTTTTAACCCTGATTCATTTCAATTATCTACTGAGAACATAGACAACTGTTTGAAGACTTTAACGATATTTCCCAATCCGGTAAAGGATATTATAAATATAAAAATCAAAACAACTGTCGAAAAAAATGTCAATGCCAGGATTTATGATTTAAACGGCAAAATAATAAGCTCTTTGCCTAGTCAAAAAATAAATCAGAGCAGCTCAATTGTTCATTATAAACGCCCGAATGGAATACATTGTAATCAGGTCTATATCTTAAAAATATCTTGTGACTCAGATCAATTTTATTCAAAAATATTTTTTTTAAATCAATGATTGATGAATAGATTTGAATATCAAAATATCCCTTGCCCGTTTTTATACCTTAAAAAAATGAAACCTATAATTGTAGCTATAATTACTATATGCTTTACCACACTATTCACCTGCTGTAAAGAAAATCCGACAATCGATCCACCTCAAATTAAAATATATTCTGAGTGGACAAACTATTATGATAAAGACAACTTTGAAACTCATTATACTATAAATTCACTTACTGCTGATTCGAATAACGATATTTTTTTTTCGGCATTTATCCGTAGAAATAATTTCTCGACAGATAGTACCTGGGTATATCAATTACATGATAAGAAAATTATACCCATTGACTCGTCTGCTTTTTTTCTAATTATGTTTCAATATCATTGAAAAATAATATAACTGAAAAGAACATATTTATAAATGATAAAATTCTATTTATTTATGATAAATATGAAAATATTGGCTGCAAGTGGTCTGTATCTAACCTTAAAAATAAATTACATTCTTCAAGAGGTCAAACTGATAGATATGGGGATATATGGGTTGCATCAAATGCGTGGAAAGCATCAGATGATGGCATACAAAAATACGTCAGGGGTACCTGGACTACCTACTTTAAAGGTTCAACCTTTTATACTTTATGTTTTGACTTAAACGGTAATTTATATGCCAGCACATTGCCAGATTTTGATGAACCTGGAGTCATAATGAGGTATAATTATAGCGTATGGGACACTGTTATAATTTGTTCAGGAAAGGCAAAATGGGTGCCTTGTATGCACTTTGACAATGAAAACAATTTATGGTTTGGGGTTTTGTCAAGGAGTAATGTCGCACCTGAGTCGGGAGACGGTCTATATAAATACAGTGGAATCAACATTAAAAGTAAAAAAATGAGCTACCAGAATCTTCTCAGGATGGATACAACACAGAATAATAATAATAACGATATTGAAAATTATACTATTTACAACTCTGAACTTCCAAGTAATTCTGTCGTAGATATCGCTATAGATGGCAAAAACAATAAATGGATTGCCATGTACTCCGGAGGGGTAGCTAAATTAGACGCTGACGGATCATGGAAAATTTTTAACACAGAAAACTCACCTCTTACCAATACTTCTGTTGAGCATATTGTAGTTGATGATAGTAGTCATGTCTGGTTTACAGTATATGCAAGTGGGCTAGTAAAACTAAAAGAATAAAAACACAAAACTATTGAAAAAATGAAAAACTCAAACGTTTTAATCAGGGAGTATAAAAATGAGAATTGCCTGAACCATTTCAAATCATGTAAAACAACAATTGCAAATAAAGTGATATTATTACTTTTGTTGTGCGTTGGTGCATTTGTATCGTGTTCCGAAGATAATGAAGAAAAAACCGTTAATCAGTTTGTAAATCAGGTTAAGGAAAACAAGTATATCAATGATACTTTACCTTGGTTTAGTTCTGATGCCATACCTGTTTTATTGGAGTCAGCAGATAATTTTGATAAAATCACCTATTTTCCAGTTAATCCACTTTCATCATATTACCCGGCTAAATTAACCATAGGAGAATGTCTCTTGTGGACAATCGAAAATATCAGACAGAACTATGGTAATTATCAGAAAATCTCATTCCCTTCATTTGTCCCCGAATTAAAATTGAAAAATGATATAAATAGTCAATATTTAAATGACTCACAATTAAGTGAGGTTTACAACCTGTACTATAACTGGTGGTATAATAATACTTCAAAAGATTTTGAAGAAATCAGACTGACTGATCCATTAAGAGACAGTCCTTATGCCTGGAAATAACGAAATAATAAACTAAATTGAACAAATAAAGCCACCTTTTCTGTTAAAAAAAAAATTAGCTGATATAGCTAACAGAAAAGCCTTTCACATCCAAAGCGATTAAATCGCGCTAGATTTTGACATTACTTAAAAATGTAATCAATAATTATTATTTTTTAAGAAAATTATTCTATTTGTTGCATATATGATATATATCATTTATTATTGCAAATATTATTTAAGTTTAACTAAAATAAATCATGCAATGAAAAAGTCTGTAAGTTATTTATTTGTCTTACTATTTTTTTATCCTCATGTACTCAACTGGATTTCAACGAAGACTCATTTATTAAACAAATTGAGCAACCCACTGATAACCAGGACTATTATGTTGAGTTAGAAGACGTAAACACATTGCTCGGTGTTTGGGCGAAGAGTGATTCTAGTCAATCTTCTTATACCATTGATCCAATTGTATATCACAACGATACTCTTTTGTATATTGTAAATTTTGGTAAAGCTAAAGGATGGAAGATTATTTCAGGTGATAAACGCACCCCTTGCATTTTAGCACTCGATCACACCGGAACTTTTCATATAGACAAATTAGCCCAAGGTGTAGCTACCTGGTTGGATGATTTGGCTAATCGTATTTATGCTCTAAAAACGGCAGAAGACACCCCCTCTGCAGGCCCTGACATAGAATTATGGGAAAACATGGAAAAATTTCAACGGCATTTATCAGGTTTAAAACCTTTAGGAATTGTTGATCCGGGCAATATGGATTCATTAATTATAGTTGACCCAGAACCTGAGGATGGGTATTGGGAATTAGTTAATATAACTTCAACAACCTTTACTCCAGTCACCATAGGCCCGTTACTTTCCACTCAATGGGGTCAGGATTCGCCATGGAATACTTGCGTTCCGTATAATGAAAACTTCACATCGCGATGTGTGACGGGTTGTGTAGCTGTTTCCGGTGCACAAATGCTGTACTTTTTTCATCATAATTTTGGTGTACCAACAAATTCTTACAGTACCGGCAGTTGCACAGGATACTCTACATCTAATTCAAAAAACTATAATTTTAATTTCAGCAATCCAAACTCAACAGTATGGGATAATATGGCTTTACAAAGAGAAATTGAGACTATTTATCCAGAACTTACCTATTCTATTACCACGGGAACCAACTATGTAGCAATTTTAATGGGTTTTGTAGGAAATACTATTGGTATGAATTATACTGTTTCTGGATCAACAGCAAATACAGAAGATCTTGGATCATTATTTAGTAACTATGGCATTTCCAGTAGCTTCGGAGATTACAACTCAAGTATAGTGGAATCAAGCATAACAAATGGCATACCCGTGATTGTACGCGCAGATGCTACAAGAACAGAACATAACTTTCTAGGAGTTCCTTTGTATTATACGTATTCTGATGGACATAGTTGGATTATTGATGGTCGTGAAACTCAACCCATAACATACACTTATACATACGAATGGTATGGTACCGAGGGTAATAATTCACCCGGTATAATCAGAGGAACCAAGACAGAAACTTCTACTTCAAATAATTATTATTTCTTAATGAATTGGGGGGGAAGTGGTTCAGGAAATTCTGGCCGCTATACCTATTCGGGAGACTGGGATGTTAATAATTATAATTTTCAATACAATCGTAAAATGTTATATGGCTTTTCCGCAAATTAATTAGAATCATACAACCAATTTTACAATTCGTATGTTTAACTTTGAAGATAAAAAAATAAATACCCTCATCATGAAAAAAGCACTATTTTTCGGATTGATTATTTTAATTCTCCAGACCGGCTGCGATACTACGACTTCCAATCAACAGGGGCCAATACTTCTTTTTTATCCACGCGTTTGCTCTCTAATCGGCTGTCTGCCTATGAAAAGAGTGGAGCAGACATATAAAGAAACAAAATACTATGAATACCAGAAAACGGAAGAAAGCGAGTCTGTAAACGCCGAAAATTTTGTACTGCTATTTTGTACTGGAAACAATGGTGGCGCATATGATTATGATGCACCGATACCGTCGCTGGAAAAGGAAATCGAGCTGGATTACAAAGGGGATAACAAATCATACGGAGAAAGTGGAGGAGAAAGTATGGCTTCTATTGATATGAATTACCGGACCACCGGAATCCTCAAATTGAACATCTATGCTAAGGATGCGACATTGTTCGGAAAATCACCTGGTGTGTCTCTGAACGATTATTTCAATATTTTTTTATACGAACCGGATTTTATCGCATCTTATGAGACCCGTTCACTGGTATATGGTTTTAGATCAAAGAAACCAACTGAGATTTCCGAATGGCTTAGTCTTTCCCCTATGGCCCAACCAGGTATGTACTTACTTTTAAATACAGTTCCTGACGAGACTCCACTTAGCACATGTTTTATCGTAGAAGTAGAAACATCTACGGGACTAGTACTCAGAGATACCACCACTTCTGTTACTTTAACCCGCTGAAACCGTAAAGAAGTTCTTTAACGAATGAACAAACTACACATTTTGGTTATTATCACAATTATTGAAGCATTGTGTCTGTCAGGTTGCGTTTCCGATTTCAATTTAGACGATACGGCTAAAAATGTACCGGTGGTAAATTGCCTGCTTCATGACGACTCTATTCAATCATTGACATTAACCCGCAGTGTTTCGGTAGGGAGTGGCTATATTTTCAAGGAAATCCCTGAAGCAAACATAACATTATCTGTAGCCGATTCTCTGATCGGATCCTTTTATAAAACAGGTTATAGTACTTGGAAACTCCGGTTCAGACCTTCCGAAAGAGTTCAGTATATACTTAAGATTGTATTACCCGACAGTACGGTTCTGACATCAACGACCACAATGCCTCCATCGTCGATTTCATTTTCTAAGGGGAAAGAAGCTGACACCTATCCAATAAGGCATTTTCTTCAGATTAAGGTTCATCAGCCAGTGTGGGTCTTTATTATCGATTCAAAACGATTTTTGCTAAAAGGTGATTTACCGGCAAATGATGATAAAATGAACGAAATGATTGGCACAAATCATCCTCTTGCAGATCGATTCAACCAGTTTGGTGAATTCTCCGGACTGTTGCCTGATGCTATAACTCCACCCTTCAACTATTATATCCGGTTTCAGTCTGATTCTCTGCCTTCTGTCAGGAATGACAGTCTTCCTTTTATATTGGAAACAACATACAGTGATCATTCTTTTGTTTTCTTCAGGACGGCATCTGAAGAGTATGACCGGTATCTTAAAACGAGCCTTCAGAAAATATGGGTAAGTATGGATGAAACAGATCCGGGTCAATGGTTTGATGAGTCTGTTGTTTTCTCGAATATAAACCACGGAGTAGGCATTTTTGCTGCATATTCCGACCAGATTATACGCTGCAATGGTTGGTAAACATTTACAATACTTAAGGCTGATTGTAGTATGTTGTGGTTTAGTACTTCATATTGCTAATCAAAACGTTTATGCCGATAACAACCATGAGGATTCACTGGATATAAAACGTTCCATAAGATTGAAAACCGTAACAATATTTGGTAATCAACCAGTTGCCAGGAACAACGAATACGAATTTGGGACTATAGAAGCAAAGTCGATGGTAAGTTTACTTGGGGGTACGGATGTTATACGATATATTGGAACTCTTCCGGGTGTCTCTCAGGGTATGGATGGTGGACTGGGATTTTATGTAAGAGGAGCAAATAATTCCAACAATCGTATAGAACTCGATAATGTTCCTGTTTATGGCACAACACATCTGTTTGGATTGTTTTCTGTCTATCATCCTGACATGGTAGGTTCCGTCAACTTTAAAACAGGTTCATTATCTGCTTCATCCGGAGATTTCCTGGCTTCATTAACACGTATAATTAGTCTGAAACCTGATTCAATGTATCATGCCAAAGCAACGCTGTCCCCTTTTTTTGCGGGATTGTCGGTTAACGGACCCGTAAGCAAACATTGGGGGCTTGTCACAGCAGGGCGATTGTCAGTAATGCGACCGGAGTACCTGCTTTTAAAAAAAATGACCGGGGTTTCTGCAGATATAAATCCTCAGGTTGGAGATATGTATCTAAAACTACATGGCGATCTTAGCAATAATCATAAGATTTTAATCAGTGGATTTTACAGTAATGATTATTTGAAGTATACTAATATTTCTGAATTTGCTTTGAACTGGGGAAATAACTTTCTACAGGCAGGATGGGACTGGAAGCTATCCGAACATACAAAGTTACAGACATCGGCATATGTTAACCGCTTTTTTTCTCGTCAGCAACAACGTTACTTCAATGATGGGTCTCTTTCCAGTGAACTGAAAATGGAAACCAAACTACAGGAAATGGTTGTTCAGTCAAATCTTTATTATACAAACCATGCTTTTACATTAAATGGAGGAATATCTGCAAAAAAAAGCCTCTATAATCCGGCTTCGGAAAAAGTAACCGCAGAATCCGGATATACAACCTCTTTCGTGAGTAATCCTTCCTCTGAATTGTATGCGATATTTGGTGAGGCAAAAGTTGAATACAGCCATATTCTTGCTTCGATTGGACTAAGGAGTAGCTTATATTTTACAGAGAGCTCTGCCTCATTTCCACTGGACCTTCATGTAAGTATTTCCTGGCGAATCAGAGATGGTATTGGCATTGAAGGTAGCTTTGACAGGATGAATCAGACCCATCATTCACTTGAGGGTTTGCCTACTGGTTGGTCTTTGGATTTGTTGATTCCGGCCGATGGCGACTTTCGTCCGGAACAATCTGACCAATGGTATGCCGGCGGATACTGGAGGACGGGCAGAATTACCCTATCATCGGGTATTTATTACAAAACTCTTTCTAATCTTGTTAGTTACAAAAATGCATCAAACGTATTTGGTGTTCAGAATACTAGCTGGAAAGATGAGGTTGCTGTGGGAAATGGTAATAGTTATGGTCTGGAAGTCAGGATGGAACGGAGAGGAACTATCTGGAATGCGGCCTGCTCCTATACTTTATCTAAAACGACCCGCCAATTTGACGAAATAAATGACGGGAAGTTTTTCCCCTTCAAGTTTGACCGGCGACATATTTTAAACGCTCAGGGGCAATGGCTGATAAACAAGAAAAACAATAAAGAACAAATAATAAATTTTTCAGCTGCATATTATTCAGGGCATAATGAAACATTGCAAACCGGTATCTATAAAGGCGAAACGCCACCATACTGGGATTTGATTTATCAGGGTTCCCTGAATGCCTCCATGAACAAAAATGCACATTATCGGCAACTTATGTCTGGTGTGAATGCATACCAGATGCCGGACTATTTTCGCATGGATGCTGGATATACATTTCGACGAATTGGCCGGAAATTTACACGTGAATTTACGATTGGTGTTTACAACATGTTAAACAGAAAAAATCCATACCTCATATTTTATGAAAACGGCGGATGGAAGCAACTCAGCATTTTTCCAATCGTTCCTTCCTTTGAATGGAGTTTATTCTTCTGATTATTCCCACTCCATTTGTTCTGAATACAATTATTATTCATTTCTTTATAACCACTTCTTCAACTACCTTTTCACCGGTATTGACTTTAACCAGATAAATGCCAGGATTTATTGTTGAAATATTCATTTCGTGGGTACCGGCAGGTGCGGATAATACTTCATGACCTTTAAGATTGTAAACTTTTACGCTTTTAACTGATAGGTTTTTATCGATTAATATAATATCCTTAGCCGGATTCGGATATATCAAATTAGCAGTATCTTTAGTAGCTTTCAATATGCTCGTAGCGGTTTCACCCTGTACTGAAACCAATTTGGTTTTATATGCTTTTAAAGCAGATTTTAAGGCAGCGTTTACATCATAAGATATATCATCAACAGCATTATTAAATGCCCATTTAAAATCTCCTCCGTCAACTCGTCCTGCAAACCCGGTAACATTTGCTTTTGCCGTCTCAGGATCATCAGGAGTATATTGATATATCATGGTTGAATCTGTATCAAAATTATTATAGCTGGTTTTCCCCTGATAAGTCACTATACTTTTGTCCACTTTTTCAATTCTTGTCGAGGCAACATAAGCATCAAAATCCACATTTGACTTGGGGAAACCGGAGGCTCCGCAAGGAACAAATCTTTTTTGTCCTGTCATGAAGTTATTATAAGCTTTAATCATTCCACCATTCTCTTTGGAGAATGTGGGCATTGATGAATAATCATTTGCCTGTTTGGTTTCATCATAAACATCTGAACCCTGCATAGATATTAGCATAGGGTATTTACAGTTTCTGAAGTAATTGGATTCCACGAATGCTGATGATGCAGTTGTGGCCCCAACACCATATTTAGAAACGCCATCGTAATAATTGTTGTAAACATGTACAGTGTAATATCTGATTCTTGGATGCCTGGAGTCTGAATGATCATACCAGTTATGATGATAAGTAATGAAAAGTCCTGAAGTTGTACCTTCGCTTAAACCCAGGAGATTGGATTTACCGGTGTCCCAGAAATGGTTATATGAAAAAGTAACGTAAGTGGATTTCTTACAATCAAGCGCTCCGTCACCCTTGATCTGATCGGCATCACTACCAGCTTCACCATAGAAAAAATCACAATTATGAACCCAGATATGGTCATTATTTTGTTGTAACCCGATATTATCACCTTCATCACTATTGCAATTCATCGTTGCAATATTCCTTACTTCAATATTTGAAGCGTTCTTGATTCTTATACCCCAGCCATCCGCGACCGCATCATCTCCAACGCCTTCTACTGTAATGTAAGAAGTAGTGTTATTGTTGTTTTCAATGACAATATCACCATTATAAAGTAGTGCAGGGTCTTTTATCTGACCTATCAATCGAACCGCAAGCGGTCTTGCTTCCTTACCCTTTTTATAACCATCCAAAATTGCCTGAAGTCCTGTACAAGGGTTTGTTGAAGCACCTGAAACTTCAAGTTGAATTTTGTTTTTATTATTTTCAGTTATATAAACTACTCTTGCATTATCTTTTAGACTTCCATCCTGTTTATAAGCTCCCGGTACTTTATTGTCTTTAAATGCATAACCGGCTCTGTCATGTCCGTAAACCTGCAACTTTTCTGTCATCAAACCGTCAGCTTCCTTACCTCCTACCACAGGAACAATTTTAAGTTTATATTCACCGGGAATCAAACCAATAGCATCAGCCCTGAAATATGAGCCGTAATTTCTTATTAGCTGATCATCTAATTTTATTTCTTTCGAATCAGATCCGATATAATAAACATTATAACTGTCTGCTGTCCCGGAATTGCTCCATTTAACATATGCAGATTCAAGCCAGCCTTTGGCTTGTAGAATATTGATAACGTTTGCATTAACTGAAGCATTGGCTTCAGGAAAACAAAAAAGTAAAGTGAATAAAATAATATTTTTAAGAAAGTTCTTCATAAATATCAGTTATAAAATCGGGTTCTCAATTAAGGACATACAGCAAATTTGTTTAAATAATATTGAATCTCCTCACCGCAAGCAGCCAGGAATCTTTGATTCCGTATAGGAATAAAACATTTTGCGCTAACCCATCCGCAGAGAAGCGGGGAATGCGCGCACCGGATTTCAATCAACAATATCAATCCCGAAATTACTCAACAATCCATCCAGACCGCTTCTGGAGAATTTTGCATTTTTAATCTTATTGTAAACCGGATTTATGTTGTAGTTATAAGCTCCGGAAAAATCTGCCTTTTCCAGATTAGTAGATTGAAAGGTAGCAGACGTAAGATCGCTTTCTTCAAAAACAGCCTCTTTCAGGTCAGATTCAGTAAAATCAGAACCTTGTAACTGGCAGGAAATAAATTTTGCTCGTTTAAGATTATTCCCGATAAACAAAGAATATTGCAGATTACATTTGAAGAACGAAACCGACAAAGTAAAATTATTGCAATTAGTAAACTCAATGCCGGTCATTTTACTATCTATAAAGCTGACTTCAACCCAGCTTGTAACCGACATCCTGCACAAACTAAGATTACATTGCCTGAATATGCAACGTTCAAAAACTATTTTCCCGAATGCCAGTTCAGAAAAATCACAACTGACAAACTCACAATCTGCATAATAAGAATCAAGGTCAACTTCAATGAAGTTGACCTTGTTAAATGTCATATCTTCAATCATAATTATCTGTTTAACTGCAGTTACAAATGATCAGCAAGATATAATTTTTCTATCAGAAATTAATCGGCAAATTAAGCAGACTGCTTGAAGATTGTTGTTCAACAGTACGTTTTTCCCTTTCAATCGTCTTTCCTACTTTGAAATTATAAACATACATCAGCATGAAACCCATGTTTTTCTTCAAATAACTATTTTGAACCTGATAAATTGAACCATTATCTATAGTTGATTTTGAGCTGAAGAAATTTTTGGAAAATGGATTATAAGCCATAAGTCGCAAAACACTATTGTTTTTAAACTGTTTGCCTAAACCTAAAAGATACATTCCGGAAGATCTGGTTTCAGTCTGACCGTCAAGCGAAGGACCGGTAAGACTCAGCACAGCCATAAACTGAAAATTCTTTGGTAGCGGGCACATAGCAAATGAGTTCCAATTCCAGCCATGTCTGCTCATTTCTGAGATTTGATCAAGATAGCTGTTTACATGGTAGAATGTATACCTGAAATCAGAATTAAACATAACTTTTCCGATCTGAGAGCTTACAGACAAAGCCGTACCATATTCATATCCGTTTGAGATATTAACCGGTTTGCTTTCAAACCTGTTTGTTTCAGTATTCAGACTTAAAATATTGTATATCAAGCCTGTTTTGTACTCATAATAAAGCTGAGGTGATAAATTAAACACCTGATTTTTAAGAGTAAGTCTCCAATTGTAAATAAGCTGGAAATTATCCCTGTAAGCAGGTTTCAAATCCATATTACCCGTACTTATAGTCTGACTGTCAACAACACTTATCAGAGGATTCAACTGACTTGAACTTGGTCTTATTACTCTCCTTGAGTAAGTAAGCTTAAGACTGTTATCAGGATTGAATTTATATAATGCATTTGCATAAGGTAATATTGAATTATAAGTATGAGGATCAGAGCTGTTAAAAGAGACTCTGGAACTTTCAAATCTTGTCCCGAGTCTTACATTACCTTTAGAAAAGTCTCTTGAAATTTCAGCATAACCACCCAATCTCAAATCTGAATAATCCAGATCATTGGCGACCATTACAGAGCTGGTATTATCAGTTATGTATCTGTTATAGTTACCGCTAACACCGGCATTGATAAACCAGAGGCTGTCTATTGGCAAAGTGTAGTTTGATTGCCCGTAAAGGTTCTTCACTTTGGCATCAGAAAGCTCAGTTTGTGGATCAAGTTTGAAAAGTTCTGTGGTATCAACCGGATTATAGTAAGTATTCCAAAACTCATTATTGGTATGATTTCCAAGACTATTATAATAATTCAGCTCGACTTCAAGACCATGCTTCGAAGTTTTATCAAATTTATGTTTATAAAACAGAGATGTGGTCAATCCGCCTTCCTTAGCTTTAGTGTCAGTCGAAGTCTTATAAATACTATTTACGTTACTTGTTTTGTTGTAGTTCCAGGTATCACCTGAAACACCGTAACTGGTATTGTTATATGAAACATTGAAGTTTATGTCATTAAACTCATCGGGATCATAAATAAAACCGGCATTAAAGCTACCTACAGTCGCTTTTACTGTCTGTGTACTTAATTGATTGATACTGGTAAGACCGGATACACGATGCATATCAGAATTCATTCCAATATTCTGATAGATACCATTTGCTGCAATATAATAGGATATTTTTTCAAGCCCGTAATCAAGACTACCATTTACAAGACCCAGATAAGAGTCGGTTGATATTGGAAATGCGCCGGCATATAACATTCCTTTCAGGCCATATCTCATCGCAGGATTTGTCACCACATTAATAACAGCATCAATTTCAGCATCATATTTACCCGAAGGATTTGTAATAACCTCCATTTTGCTGATTTGAGAAGGATGTAATCTTTTTAAATAACCTTTATCTCTTGTTATGCCATCAACCTCAATCTTAATGTTTGACCGACCATTTACCTTTATATCTTCATTTAAGTAATCGACCTGCACAGCCGGAACCTTACGCAAAACATCAAGTCCGTCACTTGAGGTTTTCTGAATACCTTCCGGAATGCCATAAACAGTCCTGTCACCCAGCTCTGTTACATCTACCTTGAAACCATTAACCACGATTTCTTTAAGATTAAAAGTTTTTGGTTCGAAACTTAAAGAACCAACATTATTAATCATCCCCGATTTTTTTGGAGGAACACTGACAATCAGATTTTTATAAATCAATTGTTTAATACGAAGACAATAATTATATGTCGTGTCAGCCTTATAGAATATAAATAGTCCCTCAGCATTTGTCAATGTTGTTTCAACAGAAATGCTGTCAGGTAACTGTAACAATTCCACACTTGCGCCTTCTACAGGTTTTGTAGTTTCTTTATCTGTCACCAACCCGGTGATTACTTGTCTGGCACTTACATTTATGGCTACAAAACACACCAGCACAAGAATGATCCTGCGATACATTTGTTTATATTTTAATTATTTGAATTATTTAAAAAAAGTCGTTTCTGAATTCGAGTCAATTTTCAAAGGTACAACCATTTCCTGACCACCAGTCTTTACAGTCATGGTTCCCTCAAAATGACCTTTTTCAGTTTTCTTTAATGCCAATCCGGTAGCAATGTCTATTGTACCATCAGATGTAGATGTTCCCTTGAGATCCTGCTTAACCTGTGCATTCGGGTCAGCTGAAGGAAGAGACTCAAGCTCTGACTTTCCTGAAAATGCACCAATGCCGTTTTGTACAGAATTAAGAATAAAACTGTTCATCATAACAGAAGAGATGTCATTTGATGTACTGATATATGATGTTTCCCATTTATCACCGGTTTTGACTGCTGTCTCAGGTAAATAAGCGAATATAGGTTCAATCATACTTTTTAAAGCTGATTCTTTTACAAGTTGCTCAGCCTGTTTTTTCACATCATCCCTGCTGGAAGCAGGTACAGAATCCAGGAATATCAATACTTCATCCCTGAATTTTGAATAGTTGACGAAACCTATGAATTTACCGGCCGTAGAAATCTTTACGATTAGTTTAGCCCTGCTAAACTTGTTCATGATTTTTTCAATTGGTTCCTTACCGGGTTTAGCCGAATTAGATTCCCTTGCAAACATAGGATTGCTGACCTTAGAAGCTATTGTATCAAAAGTAAATTCGATATCCATTACATCCTTTTCCTGATTCAGTACTTTGAAACTGGAAAACCTCTGAGATTTAATATCAATCGATACCTGCTGACCTTGTGCAGATTGTTGCATAGTCTGATTACTTATGGTGTTTACAGCATAAGTTTTGTCTTTTTGCAGATTAAGTTTAATAGCGACAGGGGACTGGGCAAATGAAACGATACCCATCATTAAAAATAACAAAGCGGCAACGAGAGTTTTCATTTTTTTGGTTTTTGGTTTTTTTAGTTGTTATCTTTGGTTATATATAAAAAGCCTGAAAAAATTGATCAATGAAATTTCCGCACAAAAATAAGATAAAGAATTATTTAATTATAATTTTTATTGAATATTTTTTAATTAAATGTAAATTTCTATCGTAATCGAAAAGTTATTTAAATGCATCCATAGCTGCAGTTGGTTTCCCCGAATTATCAAAAGCACCCTTAGTGTATCCTTTCCAGCCCCCGTAACATTCAGGCTCCCAGTAAAACAAGCCAAGACATCTGTTATCGGAAATAGCTTTTGTCTCTGAAATAAATTGTGTAAGAAATGAATTACATGCAGCAGACTGATCCCAGCTCATACCTACTTCACAAATCATAACATCTTTATTGTAACGTCTTATCATGTCCTTCATATTGTTAACACATACAGAAACCATCTGTTGCCAGTTTGAGGGCTCAGGATACAGAGACATACCTATCACATCCCACTTGCCTCCATACTGGACGAAACCGTCAAAAATCCATCTGAATAATGAATTGTTATTCCCTTCCTGAATGTGAACCACAATTTTTGCTTCGGGAAAAACTGACTTAGCGGCATCATATCCTGCATTATTCAGAGCAACATACTGAGACATATTAACTGAAGCCTTACCTTCTTCCCAAAGCATGCCATTCCCGGTTTCATTACCGATTTGAATCCATTCAGGCTTAATATTTGATTGCTTCAGTGCCTGAAGAACATCAATCGTATGTTTGGAGACAGCCTTTTTAAGATTATCAAAAGTCATTGCTGACCAGGCAGTTGGTTTGTTTTGTTTGGAGGGATCAGCCCAGGAATCGCTGTAATGAAAATTTATCATTATTCTCAAACCCAGATCATTCGCTCTTTTTGCCTTATTTATCAAATCCTGCGTATTACACCAACCGTCAGCCGGATTAACCCAAACCCTTAGCCTTATGGCATTAACACCCAACTCTTTTAACAAGACAAAACAATCCTTTTCACGACCTTGTGAGTCGTAAAACTTTTTACCGGCATTCTCCATTTCTGTAAGCCAACTAATATCTGCCCCTTTTGCATAGCCTGCAAGGACAGGTTTATCAGGCTCAGGATTTTTGTCACACGATAAAAACAACAACATCAGTAGTGAAGAAACCAGCTTTAGTATATTTTTCATACGTCATTTTTTATTTTTTACGCTAAGGCCGTATGGAACGCCGCATGCCAAAAATATAATTAGCTCAGACGTTCCGTTTAAGCATGCTCGTTTCATACATATTTTACTTCATTTAAACATAAGGACAAATATAATAATCCTCCTCAATATTAATCAAAAATTCCCCGCCGTAACAGCGGGGAATCTTCGATTAAGGTTAGTAAGAAAGTTATTGTTTGTTAACCCCGACCCTGAGTTACGGAGAATGTACTCTTTGTTATTTAAAAGGTTCAAACTTCAAATCAAAGGCTTCAGCAACAGCCTTGTAAGTTACTTTGCCTTCTATTATATTCAAACCTGCAGAAAGACTGTCATCTTCACTACAAGCCTTTTTCCATCCTTTGTTTGCAAGCATCATAACATATGGGAATGTTGCATTAGTTAAAGCCAGCGTAGAAGTATATGGTACTGCACCAGGAATGTTTGCCACACAATAATGTAAAACTCCGTCCACAGAATAAACAGGATCAGTATGTTTTGTCGGTTGTGAAGTCTCAAAGCATCCACCCTGATCAATAGCAACATCAACTAACAGGCTACCCTTCTTCATCAGTTTAAGCATAGGTCTTGTAATTACACAAGGAGCTTTTGCTCCGGGTATCAAAACAGCACCAATCACCAGGTCTGTTGAGGAAAGTTCGGCTTCAATATTATATGGTGAAGAATAGAGAGTCTTGACATTTATCGGAAGGATTTCACTCAGATATCTTAGTCTTGGAAGAGAAATATCTGCAATTGTAACGTCAGCACCTATCCTTCCGGCTAAAATGGCGGCATTATAGCCGACCACTCCACCTCCGAGTATAAGGACTTTTGCCGGTTTAACACCGGGAACGCCACTCATAAGCAAACCTCTCCCACCCTGAGGCCTCTCAAGAAAACGAGCACCTTCCTGGACAGCCATTCTGCCTGCAACTTCAGACATCGGTATCAGCAATGGTAAAGACTTGTCCTTTTTTTCCACGGTTTCATAAGCAATACAAATAGAATTGCTTTTGATCATTGCCATTGTCAAATCCTTATCTGATGCAAAATGAAAATAGGTAAAAAGGACCTGTCCGGGCTTAATGAGAGAATATTCAGATTTAATCGGTTCCTTGACCTTAACGATCATTTCTGCTATATCATAAATGCTTTCGATATCAGGAAGTATTTGTGCTCCTGCATGCAGATATTCCTCATCCGGGAAACCACTGTTCTCTCCGGCCAAATGCTGAACATAAACAATATGTCCTGATTTAACCAACTCTCTTGCCCCACCTGGTGTCAATGAAACCCGATTCTCCGAATCTTTGATTTCTTTTGGTATTCCGATTATCATATAGTAAGTGTTTTATTAGATTTGAGGCTAAAAATACATTGTTTGTTTGACATTATGACAAACATTAAGGGATATTTTTAAAAAATGTATTGCCGGAGAATAACATCTTAAAATTTAAAGAGTTAAATTATCTGCAATCAAATTGAAATATACTCTCTAATGTAATAAACAATAATAGTAAAAAGTTTCTTAAAGAAGTCCGTCAATCACTGTAAAACTTTTTAACTTTGATTTTTAAATATCAACAATAATGCAACTTAGTGATAAAGCTCTTGAGGTTAGAAAAAAAATTGAACAGTATCAACGTTCGACCGAATTTCTTAAACTGACCGAAACCTTTGCGGGAAACCCTGATAATGTTTCAGGACTTGTCGAACTGGTTTCATCGGACGATAAGTATCCTTTTCCTCAATATGCATCACACTTGCTGTTACACATCGCAAGGCTGAATCCACAGACTTTAGAAGCACATTATAATGAAGTGCTTGACTGTATATTAGTTACTGCGAACACTTCTTTAAAACGAAACCTTCTTGGAGTACTGCTGTGTTTTGGTTTAAAAGAATACAAAGACGGGGAGCTGCTTGACTGGCTTTTTGAGAATCTTGCCAAAGCTGACAGTCAGCCGGGACTAATAAATTACTCTGTCAGAAAACTTGTTCAGTATATCGAGATTTATCCGGAACTGAAAAACGAGGTGGAAACAGCTGTTAAATTACGCGAAGAACTGGGCATGAACAGAGGCCTGACAGAATGGAGCGTAATGGTATTCAATAAAAAAGCAAAATCAAAAAAGGCCTGAATAAACAGTCTCCAATCAATACAAATAATCTAATCATGAAACCAAAAACCGGTATTATTATAATAATCCTGATATTTATCCTGACTCCATTAACAATAAGAAGTCAGACTAAAGCTCATGAAATAAACCAGAAATTAGGCAGAGGAGTCAACATAGGCAATTGCTTTGAAGCACCAAATGAAGGAGAATGGGGAGTTACATGGAAACCTGAATATTTTGAGATAATTTCAGGACTTGGTTTCAACTCGGTGAGAGTACCTGTCAGATGGGAACCGGCTTCAAGAAGTTCTGCAACTGCTCCTTACACTATTACAACTAACTTTTTCAACCGCCTGGATCAGATAGTTAACTCCGCCCTCAAAAATAAGCTTATGATTATAATCAACATGCATCATCATGATGAACTTTTCAAAAATCCTGATGCAAACCTTGAAAGATTCAAAAGCATGTGGAGGCAGATTGCAACACACTACAAAAACTATTCTGATTCGCTTGTATTCGAATTGCTTAACGAACCAAACGGAAACCTTACAGCTGAGAAATGGAATACATTTCTAAGAGAAGGTATTAAAACAGTCAGGGAAATCAACCCCGGCAGGACTATTGAAATCGGTACTCCAAACTGGGGTGGAATAAACGGACTTTCAGATTTGAGCTGGCCGGATTCAGGTAATCTTATACTTACCATACATTATTACAATCCATTCCAGTTCACGCATCAGGGAGCCACATGGACGGGAAGTGATACTCAGAGTTGGCTTGGCACTACCTGGGATAATTCAGAAGCTGAAAGAAATGTTATAATTAATGAGTTTAAAGCTGTAAAAGAGTTCTCCGACAATAAAAATATACCTGTGAATATCGGAGAGTTTGGATCATATAACCCTGCTGATATTGATTCGCGGGAACGTTGGACCACCTTTTGCTCAAGATTCTTTGAAGAGTCCGGTTACAGCTGGAATTACTGGGAATTTTGTTCAGGCTTTGGTTTTTATGATCCTGTGAAGAAGATTCTCAATGATAAACTGGTAAGAGCCTTACTAAAAAACAGCATGCCACCGGCTAATCCTGTAACTAAAAAGCAGATATATTCAAACAATTTTTCAGGTGGCACAGCAGGAATTTCACTTTCCACCCAACAAGGTGGAGCCGGAACTGCAAAAATTGAAAACGGAGCATACAGAGTCAGCATTACTGCACCCGGAACAGAAAGCTGGCACGTTCAGGCCAATATTGTTAATATCAAGTTTGAAAAAGGCAAAACATACCTGATAGAGTATGATGCATGGTCTGAAAATGACAGATCAATAACAGTAGGTGCTGCCATGAATAAGAGTCCATGGACAGGATACAGCAGTTTTCAGGCAATATTAGCTAAACAAAAGCAATCCTTTAGCCATATGTTCAGAATGAATAATGTTACAGATAATGCAGCCAGAGTTTCATTCGATATCGGTAAAAGTACCGATGATATATTTATAGATAATATTGTTATTTCAGAGGTTACTGTACAGTCTTCGAAGTCTGCAGAAATTAACAGCTTAATCGTCTATCCAAATCCTTTCAAAAATCATATTTACATTACCGGCTGTCCTGAAAACCTCAAATACAGCATCTATGACCTTAACGGCCACAGCCTTACAAAGGGTAATACAACAGGATCAAATGACATAATAGATTTATCGGAGCTTAAAACCGGCACATACTTTTTCAGGACAACCGATATAAACCAGATTGTCCTGAACTATAAGATTATAAAATTGCCAGATTAATCAGAAATAAAGAAACCCTCTTACCACATAAGTACTACACGAAATTTCATTGCCGGAGGCGTTTCCTCAAAGAAATCCGAGTTGGTTACATAGACATTAATAGCACCGGGGGAATAATCATAATCTACAGTCTGAGTCCATAAAGCGCCTTCATTATTTTCATAGTGACGCACATAAGGTAAAACCTGTTGTACCTGACCTGACTGGTAATATGCCTGTACATTACCATTATCACAAACGTATTTCGTAACCTGCGGCACATTAAATGTACAGTAATAATATGCATTCATGCCCTGATCATCCCTGCTGATTTTCCAGTCAGAACTTTTTACATCAAGGTAAACAACTTCCCACTTGGTTTCGTAATAATCGTTATTACAGGAGCCTAAAACAATAGTCAGGACAAATAACATCAGGAACTTTTTCATCGTAGTATTTTTTAATTCAGTATATGATTTATAATAAAGACTTATTTAACGTCATTTTGTAACATTACAAAACAATTATTTTTTATCTGTTAGGATTTGTTGTTCTTGTTCGTGAGAAACCCTGGGCACTTTTATTTCTGAAAGTAACAGGTATCGCACATGGTACGGCAACTTTCTTACCATTCAATTCCCCGGGTATCCAGTCAGGCATAAGGCTGACGATTCTCAGGGTTTCGGCGTCAACATCCGGATGAACCGGCCTTACTACGCGGGCATCGTTTAACTTGCCGTTTTCATCAACAACTGCATAAACGACAACGGTACCTTCGATAGGATCTAAAGTTGTCGAAGGAGGATATACCTGATTTTTAGCAATAAAAGCTCTCATTGCTTTAACACCACCCGGGAACTGAGGCTCCTTATCAACTTTACAGGCCTCATAAAGATCTTCTCCACCGGGGCCTTTAAAACTCAGAATAACAGAAAGGACAACTTTATTTTTTTCGTTCCAGACAGTCCAGTGTTTTACCTTATTTTTTTCGTAAAGAATATACTTGTTCTTTTTGCCGTTTTTAAAATACCAGGTAAATTCTCCATCCCTGACTTCAGGTTTCAACGTAATAAACTGACCTTTTCTGATAAGCTTACCATCAACCTGATAATCTTCAACTGTAAAATGATTAGTAATATTATCTAAAGTTGTCACTCTGTAATAAGTCGCCTGATCCTGAGACGGCACTTTTTTAAAGTCTGAATCAAGCCAGATAACTTCCTGTTCCTGAGCAAAAGCCAGTACCGGAAACAGAAGGAAAAAAAACATTAATGTTCTATTCATGTCTTATAAATTAAGGCTGATATGCAAATATATAATTTTTAAATCAGTTTTATGTTTTTCAGGCTTTATCTGATGGTTTGTTTTACTTACTTTTGGGTCAACTAACATTATTTAACATGAAACGAGCATGCTTAAACAAAACATCCAAAACAATAATACTTTTGGCATGCGGCGTACCATATGACCTTAGTGTAAAAAATAAAAAATAACATATGAAGTCAAAGGCAGTTCTTTTGTTTATAATACTATTCAGTACAACAGCGTTTGCCAGATACACTCCGGTAAAGGATATTTTGTATTATTCGGTAAACGTATCTCAACCCATTATCAATGATTCTTCAAATGCCAAAGGTGACAAATACGAAAAGTTGACATTACTTGACAGTCGTGTGACAGAACCTGAAAACAATATTTCAGGAAAATCCGGATGGAAAAAAATCACACCATCAGCAGATTCAGTTTACAGAATAGATAAACCTGAAAAAGGTCATCAAATCTCATTGTGGAAGTTTTACCTGAATACCGACAGGTACTTACCTCTGAAAGTTGAAATCAAATCAGCCAATCCGTTTATCGTATATCTGGACGGTGAGAAAAAAACTGATAAAAAGACATTTGAGGCTAAAGTCGGCAATGCTAAAAAAGCAACTGTAACCCTGGACGCAGAGCCAAAGCAATACACATTCATTGTCAAAATGCTGACATCTTCTGATGATTCGTGTGAAACCGTTTTGTTTGCCGAAGTAAAAACGGAAGACAGAGACTCGCTGGTAAGTTTAAACTTAAGTTCATCTCCATCAAGAAACCTGTATTTCGAGGATTTCAACACAGGCAAAAAAGTAAGTGGTACAACAATCTCATGTGACGGAAGATATGCTTTAATTAACTACATCTCGACATATAATGATGGAACGACATCTTCATCGACAGAATTAAAGGATTTGAACAATAACCGCACACTATGGAATATTGAAAAAGACCCCAGAGGTCTCACATGGGCCAATCATGCAAGTCTTTTATATTATACTATCAAAGGTGCTTCAGGTAAAGAATTAAGGACAGTCGATCCTTTAACTCAGGAAGAAAAAGTTTTAGTTAAAAATCTTCCTGAAGGCAGTTTTACATGGTCACCAAAAGGCAACTACCTGGTTTATTCCATTAGTGAATCAGCTGAAGAAGACAAGGGCGAATTAAAAAGATTCATTTCACCCGAAGACAGACAGCCGGGCTACAGAAGCCGTTCTTCACTATATAAATACGACATTTCCAGCGGCCTTTTAACCCGTTTAACTTACGGAAAAGAAAACACCTGGCTGAGCGATATAAGTAAAGACGAGAAGTATATTTTGTTCAGCATTACCAGAAATATCCTGACAGTTGAGCCATATTCGGAAACTGATATGTATATGCTTAATGTTGAAACCATGCTGGTGGATACAATCTGGCAGCATGAAAAATTTGCGACTAATGCTTTGTTTTCACCAGATGCAAAGCAGATATTGATACAGGGTGGTCCTGAATCTTTCAAAGGAATCGGTCTTAATATTGAAGCCGGACAAAAAGCAAATCTTTTTGATATTCAGGGTTTCATCATGGATTTGAATACAAGGAAAATTGAGGCAATAACAAAAGAATTCAATCCAAGTATAAGCAATGCCATATGGAGCAAATATGACAACAAGATATATTTTGATGCTGAGGATATGGATTACGAAAGGATTTATATCTATGATCCGCTAAAGAAAACATTTGAAAAACTCAAAATATCTCCTGATGTAGTGAGAGGATTCGATCTTGCCGTAGGTGCTTCCCGCGCTGTTTATTACGGATCTACAAATACTTATACAGGTAAAGCTTATGCTTTTGACCTGAAAGGCAGGAAAGAAACTTTACTGTGCAATCCGGGAGCCGAAAGATTAAGCAATGTAAGCTTCAGCAAGACAGGTGACTGGGACTTTAAATCTTCTGATGGTACGCAGATTTCGGGTCGCTACTATCTTCCTCCTAACTTTGACGAATCAAAGAAGTACCCGCTGCTTGTTTATTACTATGGCGGAACTTCTCCGATAAGCCGCAGTTTTGAAAGCAATTACCCACTTAACTTCTATGCAGCGCAGGGTTATGTGGTTTATACACTGCAACCTTCAGGTACGACCGGTTTCGGACAGAAATTTTCAGCCAGACACGTAAACGCATGGGGAGATTATACAGCTGATGAAATTATACTTGGCACAAAACTATTCTGCAGGTCTCATAATTTTGTTGACTCAACAAAAATCGGATGTTTCGGGGCATCTTATGGCGGTTTTATGACAATGTATCTGCAGACTAAAACCGACATCTACAAGGCTGCCATTTCTCATGCAGGTATCAGCTCTATAACAAGTTATTGGGGAGAAGGCTACTGGGGGTATTCCTATAGCGCAGGGGCCTCAACAGGAAGCTGGCCATGGAACAATCCAAAACTTTATACCGAGCACAGTCCTCTGTTTTATGCCGATAAAATCAATACTCCTATACTTCTGCTCCATGGCACAGCTGATACGAATGTCCCTATCGGAGAAAGTATTCAGTTATACACTGCCCTGAAAGTATTAGGCAAAGACGTTGAATTTGTACGTGTTGAAGATGAAAACCATTCTATCAGGAAGTTTTCACACAGACGTGACTGGTACAGAACACAAATGGCATGGTTTGCCAAATACCTTAAAGGAGATGACAGGTGGTGGAATGATTTGTATAAGAAAAGCGAGCTGGAAAAATAAAGGCAAAATCCGGGAACTTAACTGAATTATCTGATTTCCCTGCAAGAACTGCGGGGAAATGCACTTACCGGAATTGAATCAAATGTTATTTTGTCAAATTCCCGATTTCTTTCTTGAAATCGGGATATTCTGCAATCAGCTCTTCACGGTTTCCCATAACAAAATCAGCAAAGTCGAAACCGGGACAAACAGTTGTGCCGAATAAAACAAACTGACCTCCTTCTTTAAGTCTTTGACCCTGCCAGACACCTTTTTCTATGATTGCACAGGGTTTCATACCTTTTGCAAGATCTGTACCTATTTCAAGAAGTTCACCGGTACCATCAGGATATAACTTTAATAATTCAGTCGGATCACCCATGTAAAAATGGAAAATCTCATCAGATGCAACTTTATGCATCGCAGACATATCACCCGGAGTAAGCAAATAATATATACCCGTCCCAAAATTTCTTGGTCCGGAATACCTTTCAGGTAAGCCATCCTTAGGTATTGATTCTTCAGACCTGTAAATCTCTCTGTAATAACCACCTTCGGGATGTGGTTTCAAATCAAGTAATCTAATTATTTCTTCAGCACGATTCATTAGCAAAAAGTGAATTTGGTATATGTTTTTCGATTAATTCTAAAAGTTTGTCTCTTTTAATTGGTTTAGTAATATAGCCGTTGCAACCTGCAGATATGAAACGATATTCATCTCCTGTCTGAGCATAAGCAGTAGTAGCAATAATCGGGAGCTCAGGCCTGAATAAGTGAATAATCTGAGTCGCCTCTACCCCATTCATGACAGGCATTTTAATATCCATCAGAACTAAAGTTATCTGATCATTCTGCTTGCAAATTTCTACTGCTTCAACCCCGTTTCTTGCATGTAAATAATCACAATTTATCATTTTTATCACGGCTTCAATATACAAAAAATTCAAATCATCATCTTCAACAATCAGAATAAAAGGTTTAAAATTATTCGTATTTGAGACATTTGTAACCGATGAATTATTTAATTTAATATCAGAAGCCTTATTAGGTACGGTAAATGAAAAAGTTGACCCGACTCCTTTCTCAGACTCCACATTGATTGCGCCACCCAGAAGTTTCACAAGTCCCCGGGCAATTGTCAACCCCAAACCACTTCCCTCGTATCCTCTTGTATTTGAAGTATCTTCCTGAGAAAACATTATAAATATTTTTTCAAGTTTGTCTTTTGCTATACCTTTACCTGTATCCTTAACATAAAAATTAATAAAACCATTCATCACGTTGAAACCGCAGCTTATACACCCATGATTTGTAAACTTCAATGCATTTTCCAACATAATATAAAAAACCTTATCAATTATTTCAGCATCAGAATTAAGAATCAGTTTATCCAAAGCCATTGGAGTAAAAACCTTGAAATCAATATTTTTCTCTTCACACAAACTACAGGTTTTTTGAGATATCTCATTCATAAATTGTAATAAGTCAAACTCTTTATAGTTGACTTCCATAGTACCCGAAACAATTCTGGCCATATCTATATAATCGGATACAGTATTGACCAAACGATTACTCGATTTTTGTATCAGTTTGAAATAATGACTTCTTTGTTCTGCAGATAAATCTTCTTCAGCGAGAAACTGGCCAAAGCCAACAATACCATTAAGAGGAGTTCTTATCTCATGTGAAATATTATTTATAAATGCTGTTTTCAATTTGTCACTTTCTTCAGCTTTTTCTTTTGCCAGCAACAGTTCGCTCATCATTTTAGCCCTTTCGGTAATATCGGTATCAACACCACAATAACCTACGATATTACCATCATTATCATATATTGGACTTCCACTTGTAGTCAGCATTAATACATGACCATCTTTATGTACATTTTGATTTTCAAGATTATTTAATAAGCCCCCTTCAGACATTACTTTAAAAACAGCAGTTTTTAACTTTTCCCTTTCTTCAGGTACATAAAAATCATAAAAATATTTTTTACCAACTATTTCATCTTCTGAATAACCTATAATAGATTTTACAACAGGACTGGAATATGCGAACAATCCGTTTTTATCAACTTCCCATATCCACTCCTTAGCATTCTCAGCGACCTGTTTAAAACGATTTTCACTTTCCTGCAAAGCTTTTACGGCTTTCTTGTATGCTTGCTTTTCAAAAGCCTCATCCAATGCACGTTTTACAGCAAACGGAAGCCTGTCCGGTCTGTCTTTTAAAACATAATCTACTGCTCCCTGTTTAAGTAAATCAGTAGCAATCTCTTCACCAATTGATCCGGAAACACAAACAAAAGGAACTTCAGGACAAATATCATTAGCAATCCTGAGTGCTCCAAAAGCATCAAAGCCGGGCAGATTGAAATCTGACAGGATTATGTCAAATTTATCAGTTTTTAAAGAAGCAGTAAAATCGGATTCCTTTTCAACATGAGTAAGATCAAGCACGTAGCCTGCTTTAATCAGCTGCTCCTTGACCAATTCAAAATCACGTCTGGAATCTTCAAGTACCAGAAGTTTCAGATTAAAACCCTTTGTACCGTTTTTTGCATCCATATATAATGTTTATTAAGGTTGCTCATTTAACAAAGCCCAAAAGAAACCTATACTTTTTACCGCATCCATGAAATCGTTAAAATCCACTGGTTTCACCACATATGCATTTACACCGATTTCATAGCATTTTTTAAGATCAGGTTCCTCTCTTGAAGAGGTCAGCATCACAACTGGTATAGATTTAAATCTGTCATCATTTCTGATAGCTGTAAGAACTTCAATACCATTCATCCTGGGCATCTTAATATCAAGTAAGATCACTGCAGGATTCCCATTTTTACGATTCAAAAATTTTCCGGTACAATTGAGAAACTCCATAGCCTCAACACCGTCATTGGCAACAAATACGTTGTTAGCCAGATTATGTTCACTCAAAGCTTCAATTGTAAGCTCAATATCCTGAGGATTATCGTCAACAAGTAATAATGTCTTTATGTCAATCATCTTAAGTTCTGTTTATTTTCGGTAAGTAAAAATAAAAAGTTGCTCCCTCATTAAGTACGCCTTCAGCCCATACCATGCCGTTATGTTTGTGAATTATACGCTGCACATTTGCAAGCCCTATACCTGTCCCTTCATACTCATTCTGAGAATGTAAACGTTCAAATACACCAAATAGTTTACTGACATATTTCATGTCGAAACCAACTCCGTTATCCTTAATATAAAAAATGTAGTTGTCTTTTTCTTCTTTATAACCAATTGAAATCTTTGTTATATCCCTGTCCCTCGAAAACTTTAAGGCATTACTTATCAGATTAATCCAGACCTGTTTAAGCAACGGGTAATCACCGTTGACTTCAGGTAATTTCATAATCTGCCAGTTAACCTTTCGGTTCTCAATATCAGGTTTTACTTTTTCAATAACTTCATCTACAAGCGCATTCATTTCAAAGAATTCCCTGCGCATTTCCTGTTTTCCTGTCCTCGAGAAATGAAGTAAATCATCTATCAACTGCCCCATTTGTTTAGAGGCATCGGTAATAGTATCAAGATAATGTTGAGCTTTTTCCGGTAGCTGATCCTTAAACCGGCTGTTAAGCAAATCTACATAACCATTTATGTGTCTCAATGGCGCTCTTAAATCATGTGAAACCGAATAGCTAAACGATTCCAGCTCTCTGTTGGCTGCCTCAAGTTGAGATGTACGTTCAATTACCCGCTGTTCAAGAGTTTCGTTAAGTTTTCTGGTTTCTTCTTCGGCCCTTTTACGTTCAGTAATATCAATAGAAAGTATAAATACTCCTTCAGGTACAGGCTGAATACTTAAATCGAACCATCCCAAACTACCGTCATCAAAAACGAACTCATTTTCTAAATGTTTAGCAATACCGGTTTCAAATACCTGAGCAATTATTTTATAAGTTTGAGTATTTTCAATACCAGGCCACATATCCATAAAACGATTGCCTAAAAGTTCTGAGTTAGGTCTATGACTATGAAGCTCAACCGCCGGATTCAGATAAATATATCTCCAGTCAAAGCCGATTATCTGACAGCCTTCCATCATATTATCAAGAACCTTCCTGTAACGCTCCTCGCTCTTCGATAATGCATCATTTAATTCAAACTGTTCAAGATTTTTAAATGTAATTTCGCTAATAAGCTGAGTCATATCCAGCAGAAAGTCAATCGCAACAATTACTTTTTCTTCTGAAACCACAGGCACCTCATCAAGAGCTTTCAAATATTCAGTTTCATCAAAACCAAATAGAGCAGCCTGTTTTCTGAAAAAATCACGATCAGGTTCCTCATAAAAAAACTGTCCTGAAAAAAGATTGGCAACATGTTGATCATTAATAATAATTGGGACAGCAACATCAACCAGACCATTCAGACATTTATAAAAGTTGCATCTTTCACCGCTCTCCAATTTTCCGGCAAGTATTGTGTCGCTAATCGTACACCTTTTAGAACATTCAGGATGAACACGATGAAAATCAGTGCAAATCCTCCTCCAACCAGAATTAGATAAAATGTTGCCGTCGAGATCCAGAATAGCGGTTACAAAGCCTGTAGTGCGGTTAAAACCTTCAAGCAGAGAATTAACTCTCTTAAAGTCAATAAATTTAAGAATATCTATTTCCATAGCAGCCTGTTTTTAAAGTATAAAGGCAAAACAGAAAATATCAAATTCCAAATCAGAAATCGATAAAAAAAGATTCCTTTGACCAAAAATATTGTGGAGATTTATTCTTTTAAACTAACAGTAAATTTAAAAAAAAAATGAATACAAACACAGACTATAATAAGATTTTTAAAAGTAGAACAATACGTACAATTGACCGTTAAGTATATCTGAAGCAACAGTATAAGTATTTTTAATTGATTCATTCCTGGTAAACTTTACTTTCCGTAAATTATTATCCCAGTTTTCAGTATCTTTTACATATCTGCCGTCAATATATTTCAAATAACTAAGTCCGGCTTCTCCCCCAAGCGAAACCTTTGGGAAAATAAAATACTCTACCCCGGTAAAACCACGCAAACCAATGCCGGTACCACTATAATTTGAAAGCATAATAGTTCTGATTATGTTATCTACATTATGATTGTTAAAGTTGGAAGATGTAGGAGTTGTGTTTGTTGAAGACATAATATTACCCCAATTGTAGTCATATTTCTCATTAGAAAAATTCAATCTTAATTCTGCACCGTAAGAAAACTGTAAACGGGATTTGCCCCTCCTTTTTTCTATACCAAATGAAAAATCAGTATTGTTATGATATTCATTCAATACATCTGTAACCTCTTTACCGGAATTGAAATCGTCGGGTACATTATCTTCATACTTTTTATTAATTGCAGAAATTGCCAGCTTTGCACGAACTGCAGTATTTGAATTCAGGAAGTATTTACCATAGAGACTATTCCCGTTAAGTAAATTAAGATTAAATGAAACAGGGACATCATCCTTAAAAATATTTCCAACTAAGTCAATAAAAGGATTCGCAGAAATACCAATTGCAAAATCACCTTTTTGAGGTAAAATGATTCTGTCTTTTTTGTCTTTTAATAATATATCATCCTGAGATAAAACAATTGGGGATACAATAAAAAAAAGCAGTATTGCTAAAACCAGTTTTTTCATATGTTATTTTGATTTTTTACACTAAGGGCATATGGAACGCCGCATGCCAAAAAAATTGTCCATTCTGAACAGTAGTTTTGCGAGACTCGGCAAATCCGAAGTAAACTTCGTCTCTGCTCTCGCTTCTTAAAACTATCATTAACCCGGACGTTTTATCTAAGCATGCTCGTTTCATAGTCGATAGTTTTTGTTAATTACTTATTGAAACTATTTGAGTTAAATAATCGCAGATATTAAAAATAATAAACTTAACATGTATGAATATTAAATTACAATCAAATCTAATAATTAAACCCATTTGAATGAAACATTTAATGTTAAGAATTAATAATTGAATCAGATAATCACAATATTTCTGTATATTTGAACATCAAGTCACAACCATGAGGCTCACAGTTCTTGCTGCTTTGACCTTTGTCTTTGTTTGCCATGCAGTTGCATCTGAAAACAGATCAAGGATAACTTCTGTACCTTTTGAAGTTGTCGGTACTTATGTTGTCCTCAAGGTTCAAATAAACGAGTCTTCTCCTTTAAGTTTCATCCTGGATTCGGGACTTGGCAGGACAATTGTAACTGAACTGACTTCTGAAGACAGTCTGTCGCTTAAGTCTTATCGTAAAACTATTCTTAACGGACTGGGCACAGGCAAAGAGATTTCAGCTCTTATAAGCGAAGGAAACTCGCTTCAGGTAGGCAGAATGAAATTTGTAAACCAGATGGTAAACATGCTGGAGCAGGATATCTTTAACCTTTCTGCTTACACCGGCCGCAAAATCAATGGTCTCTTGGGCTCTGATTTTTTTCAGGATCATGTGGTAAAGGTCGATTATGATTTACAAAGAATCACTTTTTATGAAAGCAGCTCGTTTCAGATTCCTAAAGGATATGTCGCTGTGCCTCTTACTATTGTTAACGACAAAATGTATGCAAAAGTACTTGTAGCAGATGGTAAAGGCAAACCACGGGAAGTAAACATGCTGATTGATTCAGGAGCGGAACTTGCGGCATGGTTTCGGACTTATGGTTCAAATGCTGTAAAATTGCCTGATAAAAATATACACGGATATATTGGTCAGGGGCTGAATGGAGAGATTAAAGGATATGTTGGAAGATTGCCAAGAGTATATTTCGGAGGGCATGTTTTACATAATCCTATCGTCTCGTTTCCTGATTCCGTATCAATATCTGAAGCCATTAAAGATTCTAATCGTGAGGGAACCATCGGTAGTCAGATTTTAAGCAGGTTTAACCTGATTTTTGATGAGCCCAATGAAATGTTATACATCAAACCTAACAGAAACTATAAGAAGGACTTCGTTTATAATGCTGCCGGTATTGAGGCTGTCAAACAAAGTTTTATCCCATTTTTGCCTGAGATATTTTATGTGTGGGAAAACTCACCAGCTGAAAAAGCAGGCATCATGGCTGGTGATCTTATATTGGATATAAATGGTCAAAGTGGTTTCAAAGCTGATATAAACGAAATCAGAAGAATATTTGAAGGTAAAAACGGCAAATCTATCTCACTAACCGTTTTGAGAAAGAGCGATAGCAAGACTATTAAAATAAATATTACTGATACTCTTTAAATATTTATTGAATGTCCCCGCCGTATTCAGCGGGAAATCTTCAGATCTGTTGAAACCAAAACTGTAAACCT